>DASZME010000097.1:0-70461 GCA_035551995.1 Tepidisphaeraceae bacterium | reverse complement strand
TAAGGAATGGGTGACCTTCCTTGAAGCGAGACTCTTGAAGGCCCCCGAAGCAAGTCGCGTTGTAGCGTTCAGTCCACATGTCTCTTTGGAGTTGGAAGCTGCTGGTTCGATGAGTTGGATAATGTCATCGATCGCTACACTTCGGCGACTGATTGGAGAATGCGCACGAATCGGCTAGAGACAAGTTGAAGATCGGCGTCATGGGCGTGATCCGGCTATACGAAGAACGTATGGCGTCGTACACCATCCGCGAAGTTGCAGCCGTCGTGAGTTTTCTTCGCCGAGCATCGCAACCAGAACATGACCGTCGCGGAACTGGCCAGCGCCGTGGGCCTCTCTGATCGCGACCTGCATCGCAGGGTGCGCGAGGCGCTGGGCACTACCCCGCATGAACTGATCCTTCGAATGCGCATTCAGGCCGCCCAGAGACTCTCGCCAAGACCAACCTACCCATCGAGCGGATTGCAATGGACCACGGCTTCTGCGATCAAAGCGCGTTCACTCAGCAGTTTCGCAAACGCACAGGAATGACGCCAAGACAGTTCCGGGCACGACATCAGAAGTGAGATATTGACGGCACCTTGCAACGCCAGCATCCCATTGTTTGGCTGGGCGATTATTTCCCGATGCGCTGCGGCGGCATGGTGACCCCTAACTTTCTTTGTCCGAAAGTTGTCGAAATCGGAGGTTCGTAACGCGGTTCGCAAAAAAAACAGCCCTGACGATAACGCCAAGGCTGTTTCTATAGCGGGGGCTCGTTACGTTACTCGTCGTATTGTGAACTTGGCGTTCTGGGCGGTATTTGAAATCAAGAGCTATCAAAGAGTGACTCCAAACCCTTAGCGATGCACAACGATATATCTTAACTGCTGTGAGCGCACCGCTCGTCAGATTCTTTGTCAATGGCCACTTGGACGTGCTGATGAAAATTATTAGCCTCGCAACGCGACTCACACTCCGCAGCGCTAGCCTGATCTCCGCACATGCGATGCAATGCCGCAAGAAGACGATAAGTTTCTGACAAATAATCAAGATTGCCGGCAAGCGCATTGCGAGCAAGGTCTTGCTCAAAACGGTCAGCGACTCTTTGTAGTCGACGCACGCGAAAGTCGTCAAATCGTCCCGTACGAACATCGAGCCATCCCAATGCAAAATCACGAAGCAGTTCGGGACATAAAAGACGAAAAGCCATGTCGTGAATCACTCGTTCGAGTTCGGCTTGGCCATCAACGTCGAGCCAATGTGCAAGCGTCAGTAAGAAAGTTTCTGGATCGGCAATATTGGGGCCGAGCTTATTCGGTGTTGCCACGAAGGACAATGATGCCATAATTGCCACGCGGGCTTCCTCGACTTCCACCCACTGGCGGTGAACTTCACGCACGCTGAGTCCAGCGTGAGCAAGGAGTTCGGGACGAACAGTACCACAGTACTTTAATTGGTTGTACAGGTGAAGAGATGCCTGACTGGTCAAAAAAGACGAGTAAAGCTTCATATGAAAATTGACCATGTCTGACTCTTGCATCGCCTCACGCCGGCGATGCCACGCTAGTTTTCGCAATCGAGTTGCGGCCGTATTAATGGCAGTGATTGCAGCGCCGGGGTTGACTTGTGATTGCATCAGGTAGAGCCATATATTTGGACTCCGCGTCCAGAAGTTCACGTCGCCGTCTGGGTTCGCGGGTGTGCGTTCGGCCAATATACCAATCTGCCACAGATCGCCCGGCCGTGAATAGTCGTGAAAGAATGCTAGAAGAGCAACGATTGGGGCGGCGACATTTCCGCAAACGTGGAGTCGATTAGCGTGCTGTAACACTGCATCCATCATTGCGTTTGTTATGTGTCGGATCGCGTCGTCGTCGCCGCCGGTAAATAGCTCTTTGCTGCCAAAGCCGCCAATAAGGGCCATAAGCTCTTCGAATTCCATCTCGCACTCAGCGGCAGGCGAGTCGTAGTGTGACCGAATCCGATGCGTAATTTGCGAAATATTGAACTCATTGTGAGTCAACACCACCGCAGAAGAAATGCGAGTCAACGCATTAACGGTGCGGATCAGCTTATCCCGCCGAGTCGTGACAGGAACCAGTCCCTTATCGTCCATGATGTCCTCCTCATGAACCCAAGTGGGGCGCGTCGATGTGGTGTATGTGACGCCATTCTTTACTACAAGGTAGGTGCCGTCTCGACCACGCATTATGCCGTCACCTTTGCCAATTTTGGCAAAAAAGGCTTCAGCACGGTGGCCAATTGATTCTGCTATCGGCGGCCGCTCTGCCATAAGCAACATCGCTATCGCGCGGACTCGTGCGATGAGTGCGGGTTTGAGCAAGTAATTGGTCGCCTCCAATTTTGGCAAGGCTATTCATCCAATAACGCCAGCAAATTTATTCGAGCCACTCCCGATGAATACGCTTAACTAGAATCTCCGCTCGCTCTTCGGTATCGGTTTGGGGAAATCCGATGTGACAAAGATATGCGGAAACTTCGATAATCTCCTCCCGAACCAACTTCTGATTTGAGCTCGTTATCTGATGTGATACTTCAGGGTCGTTGATGATTTCATCGAGTTCATCCTGAGACTGCGCGAGCTGCGTTGTTGACTCTTCGCTCGTCGCGGAAATCGCTTGATCAGTTTTTCCCAGTATTCTCTTTAGCTTGTCGATCAATCGATCAACCAGTGCTTCCCCAAGCCCTTCTGCTTGACGTTCAGTTGCCTTTTTGACCCCTCTGAGCAAGCCGATGCAAAAGCTCGTCAGAATCCCAGTTCCTATGGCAATTCCGATTTCGATCCCAGTGAGGTAAAGCCGATCTTCTTCATTACGGACATACGCCGCGTCAGGTCCGATTTCTGAAGCAATTACCGCCGCAAATTCCTTGGAAGATCGCCACATCGTATAGAGGATAGCCGCACGCCTCAATCGGTCGCAAGTGGACTGAGACCTCAAATGCGATCTTTGAGCAATGGAGCATTCGATTGAGTCGGAGGTTCGTAACAGGGTCGGCAAAAGAAATCGGCCTTGGCGCTAGCGCCAAGGCCGATGGTATAGCGGGGGGAGGATTCGAACCTCCGACCTCCGGGTTATGAGCCCGACGAGCTACCAGGCTGCTCTACCCCGCGATTTATACTCGAATCCTATGCTTTCGCCGGGCTGTGTCAAGCAATGTGCGGAAATGTGTGAAATTATCGAGCGTTAGAATCGTTGTCGCTGTTCTCGCAATCAGAACTGAAATCGCTAGCGAGTTCGCAATGGTGACCTTTTGCTAACTGATTACGATCTTTCATCTTTCTCGCGATCCGTAAATGATTGTGGCCAGCCCTGCTCCGAACCATGCTCTTGGAGCGGTGCAGCTTTCTGTACTTTTTGCGAAGGAGGCACCGCGAAATAGGACAGCAAGAAATAACGGATTCCTCATCGAATCTAAGGAAAATCGGATTGATCACGCCGCCTTTGACTGATTTGTTATCGAGGAATCGGCGATCGATACGCGGTCACGGCCGGCACGCTTGGACTGATACAGGGCATCGTCGGCACGCTGTACCATCGACCGATCAAACTGCTCGCGCGAGTCGGCGACGCCGAAACTCGCCGTGACGCCGAATGTGGTTCCCGGAGCGATAAACGCGCTGGGGTTGGGAACAAACGTCGCCTTGGAAATCTGAGCCCGAAGCCGCTCGGCGAACGTCGACGCGGCGATCGCCGTCGTGTTGGGCGCGAGGATCGCGAATTCTTCACCGCCGTAGCGGCAGGCCACGTCCTCCGTGCGGCACATGTCGGCGATGATCGACGCGAGCTGTTTCAAGACTTTGTCGCCGGCGGGATGGCCGAACGTATCGTTGATCCGTTTGAAACGATCCACGTCCATCAGAATGCAAGCGAGCGGATTGCGAGTCCTCACTTGCAGGCATACCTCGGCCTCGAGCCGCTGGTCGAACATCGCGCGGTTGCCTAATCCGGTGAGCGAGTCGATGGTGGCTTTTTCCTCCAGCGCGCGGATCGATTGCTTGGTCCGAAGGGAAGCCCGGACGCGGGCCATCAGCTCGGCTCGATTGAAGGGCTTGGTTACATAATCCATGGCGCCGAGTCCCAGGCCGCGTACTTTTTCGGCGACGCTGGAATGAGAGGTCAGGAAGATGATCGGAACGTCGGCGGTTTGTGGATCGGATTTCAGCTGCTTGCACGCCTCAAAGCCGTCCATGCCTGGCATGTCCACATCCAACAAAATCAGGTCGGGCTGGACGGATGCCGCCAGAACCATGCCATATTTCGCGTCCATGGCCGAATGCACTTCCACTGGCTCTTCCGCGAGAATGACCTTGACCAGCGGATGAATGGTTTTCGAGTCGTCAATAACAAGAATCTGCTGTTGCATAATTAGTCTCGTGAAAACCAAAGTGCCCGCGCTAGCAAGCCAGCGCCTTTTCTCGGGACGCGCGAGCGATAATCACGCGATTGGGCCCGGTGCGCGTGCGGTGGCTTAGAACCGCTTCCGCCCGATCGGCCAAACTTGCCGCGTCGGCTATCTGTGTATCGGCAATCCCGAAACTGCAACTGAATGGCTTGCTTTGGCCCGAACCGCCGTTCAACCGCCGTTCGATCTGGCCGCGCAGGCGTGTCGCCAGATGGTCGGCGCCGCGACGGCCGGCGCCGGTCACCAGGATGGCGAACTTGTTCGGGGCGAATCGGCACATCAGATCCTCGGCGCGGCACTGACTCTGAATCAAACGCGCCGCCGCCAGCGCCATTTCGCCGGCGGCGCCTTGGCCGTGGCTGGCGATGAGGGCCGAGTGGTCGTCAAGCTCCACGACGATGCAGGCCAGCGAATCGCCCCATCGTTTGGCGAGCGAAACATACTGGCCGATATGCTGGTCGAAATAGGCCCGGTTCCAGAGTCCGGTCGATTCGTCGATCAGCGTGGCGGCGTCGAGATGGTCTTTGGCGCGGAGCGTCGCCCGAATTCGGGCTCTAAATTGCTGGGGCTTGAACGGCTTGCAGATATAGTCCGACGCGCCCATTTCCAGACCGTTCACCGTATCGTTCAACATTGAGCTGGCCGTCAGAAAAATCAGCGGGATCGACTCGGTGACGGGATCGGCCTTCAGCCGACGGCATACTTCAAAGCCGTCAAGCCTGGGCATATCGATGTCCAGGAGAATGAGGCTGGGCCGATACCTTGCCGCCGCCGCCAGGCCCGCCTCGCCGTCATGGACGGAATGGATCGTTATTCGATCCGGCTCCAGATAGGCTTTCACCAGTTTGTGAAACGGCAGGGAGTCGTCGATCAACAACACAGAATGCGGCATTTATCGTGTCCTCCATTACCTCGCTGCGTCTATCGTTCACTACGCCGCGGCGCGGGTCTTCTCCGGCAGCGGCTGGGAATCGTCGCCACAAATTCGATTGCGGCCGGCGCTCTTCGCGCGAATGAGGGCTTGGTTGGCGCGATCGAGCAACGAAGCGTCGGTTCCGGATTGCGTGTCGGAAATCCCGAGGCTACAAGTCGCATTCACCGCCAGGCCTTCGAATTCCGCCAGTTGTTTTTCGATCTCGGCGCGGGCGCGTTCAGCCACGGCGCCCGCGCCGGAGCAGGTGATGCCCGGAAATATCAACATGAATTTCCCGTTGATCAGATAGCCCGCCGTGTCTTCAGCCCGGCCCTGGCTCGCGAGAATATGTCCGACGGTGCGAACCACCTCATCGCCGATTTTGCGTCCATGATTTCTATTGATGTGTTTGAGATTGTCCAGATCGACCACCGCGCACGCGAGAGGCCGTTTGGTTCGATGGGCGTGGGAGAGATGCGAAGCCAGGTGAAGATCCATGTACGTCCGGTTCCACAATCCCGTGAGGCCATCGACCATCGCCAGCTTTTCAATTTCGCTTTTGACGCGCAATGCGGCCCTGATCCGCGCCCGTAATTCTTCGGGCTTGAATCCCTTCGACATAAAACTGTTGGCGCCGAGATCCAGCCCCTTGATCTGATTGCCCTGCGAAGAATCCGCCGTCAGAAAGATAATGGGGATCGCGCTGGTGTTGTTGTCGGCCTTAAGCCGCCGGCACACATCGAACCCGCTCATTCCCGGCATGTCCAAATCGAGAAGGATCAGGTTCGGCCGCAGCTTGACGGCGTCCACGATCGCCTGTTCGCCGATGAACGAGGAATAAATATCGATTGGCTCGCCGTCGAGGTGGACACGAATGAGCTTGTGAAGCTCGGGCGAGTCGTCCACGATCAATATCACGCTGTTCATCTGGCTTCTCCGAGCGCGGGTTCGGCCGTCTTACTTTCGTCGAACCCTTCGACGCGTCGAATTACATCGATCAGGGAATTTATATGTTTGACGATGGATTCTCGGTTATCGGCGGCTTTAATCGCGTCTTCGATCCCGCCGGCCAGCTCGGTGATCGTATCGAAGCCATATCCGCCGCCGGTTCCGCGAAGCTGGTGAGCGACGCGCTTGAGCGACGGCAAATCGTCGCGACGCAGCAAATCCTGAATTTTGGTTATTTCCGCGGAAAGGCCTTCGACAAATTCGTCGATGATTTTTTTCATGCCGCGAACATGCCCCAACGTGCTGACGATTTTTTGGCCGTTTCCCGAGCTTGCCGTCACCGCCGGGGGCGCCGGCGCCGGCGGAATCGAATCAGGGACGTATTGGCCAAGATGCCGGCTGACGGTTTTCAAAAGCATCTCCATGGTCACGGGCTTACTGAGATAATCCGAACAGCCGCTGGCAAGACATTTGGTTCGATCTTCGGCCATTGCGTGGGCGGTCAACGCGATGATCGGCAAAGTGAATCCGCGGCGGCGCAGCTCGGCGGCGGCGCTATAGCCGTCCATCTCCGGCATCTGCATGTCCATTAGAATCAGATCGAAGCTTTCCGTAGCGGTCTTATCCACGGCGATGCGCCCGTTGTCGGCGACCGTTACCTGCGCGCCGGCCGTTCTCAGGTGCGTGGTCAGCAGCCGTTGGTTGTCGCGGCCGTCTTCGGCCAGCAGGATATGGCCGCGCAGCGTGATATGGGGAATCGCCAAAGAATTGACGGTGGCGGGCAATTCGGATTCGGTGAGCCCCTCGAGCAGCGTGACGCCGCCGAGCGGGCCGCATTCGACCGAAACGGTGAACGTGCTGCCGACGCCCTGCACCGATTGCAGCGTGATGTCGCCCCCGAGAAGGCGCGCCAGCCGTCTGCTGATCGTCAATCCCAGTCCGGTGCCGCCAAACCGGCGGGTCATCGATTCGTCGGCTTGGGTGAAAGGTTGAAAGAGGCGGTCGGATTGCTCGCGAGTCAGTCCGATGCCGGTGTCGACGACCTCGACGCGCAGCATGTCGGCTGAATTTTCCGGTTCGCAGCGTACGTTCATCGCGACCGATCCTCTTTCGGTGAACTTGATCGCGTTGCCGACGAGATTCACGAGAATTTGCCGCAGTTTCAGGCTGTCGGTTCGGATGGAGCGGGGGATCTTTCCCGTGAAGTGGATGCTGAAGTCAAGCGCTTTCTCGGCGGCGCGCGGCTTCGTCGTCGATAAAATATCGGACATCAACTGGGGCAGATCGCACTCTATTTTTTCAGCCCGCATCTGGCCCGCCTCGATCTTGGAAAGGTCGAGGATATCGTTGATCAGTTCCAGCAGGTGCTTGGCGTTTCGCCGCACGATTTGAGTACACTCCGCGCGGTCGACCGGCGTCTGACCCGCGTTCAGCAGCAAATCCGCAAAGCCGATGATCGCGGTGATCGGCGTGCGAATTTCATGGCTCATGTTCGCCAAAAATTCGCTCTTGGCACGGCTGGCCGCTTCCGCCGCCTCCTTCGCCTGGGTGATCTCCTGCTGCGCGAGTTTGCGCTCGGTGATATCCTGGATCATCCCCATGGCTTCTTCGGCCGCGCCGGTGCGGTTGCGAATGATGTCGCCGCGGATATGAACGAACTTGGTGGCGCCGCTCGGAAATATGATCCGGAAGTCCTGAGCGATTCGCGATTCGTCCGGTGAGCGCAGCGGCCATGTAAAGAGGTTCCGATCGGCCGGATGCAGACACGCCAAAAACTCTTCGAAAGTCGGCGCCGCCTGACCGAACTTGCGCCCAAGAATCTGGCACGCCTCATCCGACCACACAGCAAGATTCGACAAAACGTCGATGTGCCAGGTCCCCAGGTGAGCCAGACGCTGGGCGTCGGTAAGCTGCGCGTCGCGCTTCTGCAAAAGCCGTTCGGTGTTGCGCGCGCGGCGCCGCCCGTCGGCGTCGCGCAACTCCCGCTGCACCATCGGCACCAGGCGCGTCAGGTCCCCCTTGAGCATGTAGTCGTCGGCGCCGGCCTTCATCGCCTGCACGGCGGTTTCTTCTCCGACTTTTCCCGAAACCAGCACGAAGGGCACGTCGACGGTGCGCTCGCGCGCCATGAGCAGCGCCGCCGATCCGCTGAAATACGGCATGGAATAATCGGCGATGATCAAATCCCACGGATGGGCGTCCAGCGCCGCGGCCATCGCGACGGGCGTATCGACTCGAACATAGTTCACGTTCCAACCGCCATGCCGGAGCGCGCGCACGATCAGCAGCGCGTCGTCTTCCGAATCTTCCACGATCAATACTCGTAATGACTCTGCCATCCTTGGTCCCCATTAGGCGGGCGACGTTTCGTTCAACACCAGCCAGTAGAGCCCAAGTTGCCTAACCGCTTCCATGAACTGGTTGAAATCAACGGGTTTGCGAATATAGCTATTCACGCCGTGGCTATAGCTTTTCATTAGATCCTGCTCTTCCTTCGAGCTGGTCAATATGACGATCGGAATGCGCTTGGTGCGATCGTCGCTGCGCAGCTGCCGAAGGACCTCCAGTCCATCCAGCTTCGGGAGTTTCAAGTCCAACAACACCACCGTCGGTTGATCCTTGACGTCGCGACCGGCATGCGCCCCGGTGCAGAAGAGGTACTCCAGCGCCTCCACGCCGTCGCGAGCGACGATGACTTGGTTCATGCTGTTCCGCGTCAGCGCGCGAAGCGTCAGCTTTTCATCGTCGGGATTGTCTTCGACCAGGAGGATCGTTTTTTTTTCGGACATCGCTTGGTTTTCCTTCTCTTGTCCCTTTCACGCCGCCTTGAGTAGTTCAAAGTGTTGTTCGGGGGACGGTAGTGTAAAACGAAAAGTGGCGCCGACCTGTAGCTCCGCGTCGGCCCAGACGCGCCCGCCGTGGCGATGGATGATGCGCTGGACCGTCGCCAGCCCGACGCCGGTTCCCGGAAATTCGGCCATCGCGTGCAGTCGCTGGAAGGCGCCGAAAAGCTTACCTACGTAGGTCATGTCGAAACCCACGCCGTTATCGCGAACGAAATATTGTGTTTCTCCGCCCTCGCTCGTGCAGCCAAATTCGATGCGGGGAGTGGGGCGCGTCGCGGTGAATTTCCATGCGTTCGACAAAAGATTCGTCAACACCACACGCAGCAAACGGGGATCAGCCTCCGCGATTAACCCGTCGGCGATCGATATTTCGGCGTTGGAGTCTGGGTTGGTCGCGCGCAAGTCGTCAATGACTTCGCGGGCCATCTTGCTCACATCCACGCTCTCGCGATTCATGTCCGCCCGCGACACCCGCGCGAGGTTCAACAGATCATCGATCAAATGCCCCATTTTCTGGCTGGAAGCCCGAACGCGGCGAAGATTATCCTCGCTTTCGTCATCCAACTTGCCCGCGTTGTCTTCCAATATTGCCTGACTGAACCCGTCGATGCTCCGTAGCGGCGCTCGAAGATCGTGCGAGACGGAATAGCTGAACGATTCGAGCTCCTTGTTGGCTACCTCAAGTTGCGCGGTGCGAACCTCTAAGGCGGCGTTGAGATTTTTCAACGCCTGCTCTTCCTGTTTCCGCCGAGTCACATCCCGAATCGCGTTGGACACGCGCAATCCCAAAGGCGTTTTTATTGGACTGAGACTAATCTCGATGGGGATCTCCGCGCCGTCCTTGCGAATGCCCACCAGTTCACGGCCTACCCTGGTTCCAGGGACGACCATCGACGCGAAACCGCCGTTCGTCTGATCGATCTGATTCGTCTCGTATCGCTGGGGGATGATCAATTCGATTGGTTGCCCGCGCAGCTCCTGGACGGTGTAACCGAATAATGCCTCCGCCTGGGCGTTAAAAAACTCGATTCCGCTTTTTTCATTGACGATCACCATGGCGTCCGGCGCCCCCTCGATCAACCCGCGGAACATCGTATCGCTGGCCCGCAGGGCGGCTTCCGATCGCGTTCGGGCGGCGATCGTCCGATGGATCACCACGCCCGCGATCGTCAGCAGCACCAACGTCAGGCCGGCGCTGGACTTGATGAACAAGATGGCGCGCCGCCCGCTGTTTTCGTTTTCAAGCCGCCGCCTGGCAAGAAGCCGGTTTTCTTCGGCCTCCATGTCGGTAAGAACCTGGCGCATCTGGTAGGTCGCGTCAAAACCACTCTCGGCAATCGCCATCGCCGCCGCGAGGTCAAACGCCGAGCTCTCGCGAAGCTGGCATTGCCGCTGCATAACGTCTATTTTCTTCGCGAGCAGCGGCCGGAGAATCTTGATCCGCCTCGCCTGTGACGAATTATCGGACGTGAGCGACTGAAGCGCAAAGAGCCGGGAATCAATCATCAGAACAGTCGCTCGATCGGAATCAAGATAGTGACGGTTCCCCGAGATTACATAGGCCCGCGTATAACTCTCGGCTTCCAGCGTCGTTTCATGCAGCGCATGGATTGCGCCGAGCACTTCATATGTATGGCGACTCCAAAATGAATCGACAATGAATCGACTGATGCTGTTGTAGGAAACGACGCCGACGACCAACAGCATGACGACCGCCGCCGCGAACCCAAGCGTAACCTGCCTTTCCAAACTGAGTATCGTGGGCCGGGCTTCGGAAGAGTCGGCGATGGCGGATATCATATTTATCGCTCAATCTGTTTGAATCCGATTGACCGCGCTCGTACACAAACATAGCCGTTCGTACTGAGGCCTCTGAGTGGAAGCCGTTTCCGAACAGCGGTCTTTTGTGTTCCGTTTTTGAGGAGCACTGCAAATCTTATCGACGTGATTTCAGTTACATTCCAAGAGAATTTATCGAAGATGGATTAATTTAAAGTGAGCATTCTCAAGTAGGTCGGCCGCGTGTCTTCGTTTGCAGTAGTTTTCAAGTTGCATGGTCGTTGCTGCGTTTAGTTGTTCATGAGGCTGCGCCTCGCCCGAAATTGATGAAAAACGGCAGGTGGTTTTTGTTAGTTGTTTTCGAAACAGCGGCCCCGCTTGCGGGGCGTGTTGCGCGTTCCAAGGTCGCTTCACCAACATGTGAACTGCTCGAGCGACCCCTGTTGGCGGGGGGACGCGTTCCGCGATCGCCGGTCGCTACGCCAACGTGGGAAACGCTTGAAATGCGTTTAACCACGGATTTCACGGATAACACGGATAAGAAAGGAACAGGAGGACTCGTCACCCATCTGATCGCGACCAATCGACCCCAATCCATTCTTCATCCGTGAAATCCGTGGTTAATATTTCCCGTTCATGTTCCACCAGAACGTGACGCAAGACATTATCGGCGCCGCGATGAATATCCTCAACGCGCTCAAACCCGGCCTCGACGAGAAGCTTTACGAACGTGCGCTGGTTATTGAATTGCGCCACATGGGCCATGTCGTTGAGCAGCAGACGGAATTTCCCGTCTTTTACCGCGGCCAACCTATCGGAACGCTTCAGGCGGATTTGATTATTGACGGACTCGTTGTTGCGGACCCGAAAGTCGTCAGCAGCTTCAATGAAAGTTATATTGCACAAATGCTGAGTTACCTGAACATTACCCGGCTTGAGGTGGCAATGTTGTTCAACTTTAAAGAAGCCACGCTGCACTGGAAACATGTTCTGAACGATCGAAAGAAGCGACCTGAGGAATTTGGACCGTGAACAATGGCCCATCCATAGAACGATCGCTGTACACGATCAGAGAATCATATTTCAAATAATTGCTCAGAAATTCCCGAAAACCCGCGATTTCGGTCATCTCCGGTCAGCGAGACCACATGGCGAGCTAGAAACGACGGTGGGTTGGGTCGATGGGTCAACGATCTTCGGCCGATCGGTCGAAAGTCGCTTGTACATTACTCAAACCGCTTCACAATAATCGTATCGTTCTGCCCCCCAAACCCGAAGCTATTGCTCATCGCCACGTCCACCCGCGCGGCCCTGGCCTTGTTCGGCACATAATCCAAGTCGCACTCCGGATCGGGCGTTTGCAGGTTCATTGTCGGCGGAAGCATGTTGTCGCGGATCGCCAGCACGCAGGTGATCAACTCCACCGCGCCGGCGGCGGCGATCAGGTGGCCCATCATGCTCTTGATGCTGCTCACCGGCACCTTCATGGCGTGCTCGCCGAAGATGGATTTGATCGCGATGGTTTCGTTGCCGTCGTTTTCGCGGGTGCCGGTGCCGTGGGCGTTGATGTAGTGGATATCGTTGGGCGTCAGTCTCGCGTCGGCGAGCGCTTCGCGCATGGCGATGATGGCGCCCATGCCGTTGGGGTCCTGGTCGGTGATGCGATAGGCGTCGGCGGTTGAGCCGTACCCGGCTACTTCCGCCAGAATCCTGGCGCCGCGGGATTGGGCGTGGTCGAGGGTCTCGAGGATGACGGTGCCCGCTCCTTCGCCGAGCACGAATCCGCCGCGTTGGGCGTCGAAAGGCCGGCTGGCGCGGACGGGATCGCCGACGCCGATCGACGCGCGGAGCTTGGCGTCTTCGCAGAGGGCGGTCAGGCGGTTGAAACCGGTGACGCCGAAGGGGTGGATCATGGAGTGGGCGCCGCCGCCGATCATTACGTCGGCGTCGCCGCGGCGAAGAATTTCCGCCGCCTCGCCGATCGCCTGCGTGCTGGCGGCACATGCGGTCAGGCAATTCAGCGCCGGTCCACGGGCGCCGGTGAGAAGCGCCAGATGAGACAGGGGCATGTTGGGCTCCTGCTCGAGCTCGCGGGCGGCGTTCATGAATTCGGTCGCCACTTCCGCCCATCGCACGGCATCGATCGTGGTCGCGCCGTCGGCCCACGAAGCCAGGGCGGCGCCGCTGTATGCGTCAAAATCGAGCGAGCCTTCTCCCGAGCCGAGATAGATTCCCACGCGATCCAGATCAAGCCTCGTCGAAGAAAGCCCGGCCGCCTTCCACGCCTGGGCGCACGACCCCATCGCAAACCGCGTGTTGCGGCCGACGCTCTTATGCCGTGTCAGGTCCGGCACGAAATCCTCAAGCCGATAATCGCTTTTCACCTCGGCGGAAAAAGTGGTGGGGAAGGTGGTGGCGTCGAAAAGGGTGGTGGGGGCGATGCCGGATTCGCCGTTGAGAAGGCGATTCCAGACGCCGTCGATGGAATGGCCCATTGGCGTGACCCAGCCCATACCGGTGATGACGACTCTGTTCATTAGATGAAACCCGTTTCTAACAGCATCAGCGACAAAAGCCACCACCGCGAGTGTTCCCGTCGCGGCGTATCGTATTGGAGGATCTGCACTATATCTTCCTGAAAACCAGCGCCGCGTTTTGCCCGCCGAGACTGTAAACGCTGCTGACGGAGACGTTCAAATTCGCGTCGCGTGCAGTTGGTTGGACGTTTAGGCGAGCGCCGCCGGCGGGGCGGTCGAGATTGACGGCGCCGGGGATTTTTCCGTGGTGCAAGGCGAGTACAGCGGTCGCGGCATCCACGCCGCTGCCGGCCGCGAGACTGCTGATCTGCCCCTTGATCGGCGCAAACCCGATGCGATGAAGATTTTCGCCAAACGCCAGTCGCAGGCCCGCCAATTCAGCGGCGTCGTGGGAGGCGATGCCGATGCCGTGCGGAATCAGGCACCCGACATCTTGCGACGAGGCGCCGGCTTCGGCCATCGCCTTTTTGATCGCGGCGGCGTAACTGTGGCCGGTCGGGTCGGGATCGGTCACGCTGTACGAATCCTGGCTGGCGCCGAAGCCCACCAGTTCGGCATAGATTTTCGCCCCGCGTCGTTTGGCGTGTTCAAATTCTTCGAGGATGAAAAGCCCGCCTCCTTCGCCGACGGCGGCGCCTTTCGCGCCGGCGTCAAACGGGCGGACCGCCGATTGCGGCGAATCGTTGGCTTCGGCGTTGAGTCGATTCAACAGGCAATGCCGCATTAACCCCATCGGGTTGACCTTGGACTCGGCGCCGCCGCAGATCGCCAGGTCGGCCTTGCCGCGCTGGATGGTGCGGAAAGCTTCCCCGATCGCCAGGTGAGACGAGGCGTCGGCGCACGTAATCGTATTGCTCGGCCCCTTCAGCCCGTGAATGATCGTCACATGACAAGCCAGCATGTTGGGCAAATATTTGAGAAGCCACAGCGGCGTCAGTTGATCCAGGCCCTTCACTCCCCAGGCGTTCAAATTGAGCTTCGCGCCGTCCCGCGCGACATGCATGGCGGACGTCAGTTCGTCAAGGTCGCAACTGATCAAGCCCGCGCCGATATTGCAGCCAAACCGCGATGAGTCGATGGTGGGGGATTCGGTATATGCTTTGGACTGGAGCCCCGCATCCTTAAATGCATCGTCGGCGGCGACCACCGCCAGTTCGATGTCGCGAGCCATCACCTTGGTCGCCTTGCGGTAGCTCTTGGGCACGAAATCGCCGATCTTGAACGGCGGAATTTCCCCGGCGATCCGCGAGGGAAAGCCGGCGGGATCGAAGCGGGCGATTCGTGTAACCCCCACCTTGCCGGCGATCAGATTATTCCAAAATGTCGACGCGCCGATCCCGATTGGGGAGATGACGCCGATGCCGGTGATGACGACTCGTCTTGTCATGATCGTTACAACTTGACCGTCGCCTTCACGCGATAGGTTTTGAGCAATTCCGTGAACTGTTCGGTAAAGACAAAATTATGCTCGGGAAAATCCAGACCCGCCAGGTTTTGATCGATGTGACTGAACATCAGGTCAATGTCGGCCACGGCATCGGCGCCGACGCTGACCGTTCCCGTGATCGAGGCGCCTTGATCGGATAGCTGGTCGATTTGAGCTGAGTAGGTGATGGTGTCGCCCGGCCGCACAAGGCGGTAAAAGGTCGCCCTTCCGATTTTGGCGAGAATGACCTTCTCCGAAAAATTGCGGGCTTCGCCGACGAGAATGCCGGCGGTCTGGGCCATCCCTTCGACGATTAAACTGTGCGGCACGATCGGAAACGCCGGGTAAAGATCGTGGAGATGCTCCTCGGCGAGGGTGACGTTCTTGATGGCCGTCGCCGACTGGCCGGAGGTGAATTCGGTGAATTTGTCGATCCAGATCCAACGCATGAGAGCGCCTTTGAAACCCGAATGGAGCTTCCCAATCCTTCGTAGCACAGCTGTCCTGGCTGTGTTGTTTTCGCCGGCCACTGGCGGGACGCCGGTGTTACGGATCAGTCAAAGCGTTCATGCTCGATCCCGAAAATGAAGGGCGGCCGGAATCCGTCGTCGACATCCACTCGTGTCATTCACGCATCGTGGCTTTTGTCGGATTTAGCGCCATTTTCGGGTTGGTGGCGCGAGCTTCGATCGCGAGACACGCCAGCGGGCCCATTAGACGCAAAAACGCTACAGCAACCTGAAAATTGTTCGAGCTATTCGAGCTTCGGATCTCACTTCACCTTTCCCTCGACAAAATGCACGATCGTATTGACGGTGAAAAGCTTGCTCATGTTGTCGACGGTCGGGTCTTTTTCAAACTCCGTGAAATTCGAGTAAGGCATCCGTTTTTTAAGCTCGGCGACGCCGGCGGGGGTGACTTTGCCGTCCTGGGCGAAGGTCGGATCGCTCGAGAGGTTTTCCGGCATCATCTCGCCCTTGCCGATTTTGATGCCGAAGGCTTTTTCAAGGCGAAAGCTGATATCCAGGAAGTCGATGCTCTCTGCGCCGAGATCATCCTTGATGACGGCGTCCGGAGTAATCTCGTCTTCGTCGACGCCCAATGCGTCAACCAATACGGCCTGAACCTTTGTATAAATCTCTTCTTCGGTAAGTGCCATGTCTCTTTCCATTCCCTTGTGACAGCCTCGGCATCCGAGCCGAGGTCAGATTTTGTTTACGATCATCTGTGCGGCAAGCAGTTCCCACCGCCGACGGTTGTGTTCCTGAAGTCGGCTATCCAGCTCGGCAAGCTCCGGATTTTTGTCGGCGAGATTAAAGCTCGCCAGTTCCAGCCGGATCTGCACCGCCTGCGAACTCGCCCCGGCAGCCGTCACGACGCTGCCGTTGGCTTTGAACATAGCGCCGCCGTCGGTGGTTTTCAAGAAATCGATTTCCATCCGAAGCGCGTTTCCCGGCGCCACAAACGTGCCGTACTTGACGTTGCGGGCCTCTTTGAGCACGACGACGGATTTTGCAAATCCGCCGCGATGATGCAATAGCCAGCCCGCCGCCTGCGTCGCCGATTCGAGCATCATGACGCCGGGCAATACCGGAAATGTCGGAAAGTGATCGGCCAGATATTCCTCGGCCAAACTCACGTACTTCACCGTGACAATCCGCTCGGCGGAAAGCGACTCGACCTTGTCGACCAAGTTGAACTTCACATGAAACTTGTAGCGGGATTATCGGACGGATGCAAGGGTTGCCCCGGCCGGCAAACCGTGGGACTCCAGGCGATGCGCCCCTTGGACCAGAGCCGGCCCGTACGGCGTTTCTCTTCATCGATATGATCTTGCAAAGGGCGTGGCGAATGTTTCCATCCGCCACGCCGATAGGGTAGCGGCCCGTGATCGCCGAATCAGTCGAGGAATGCGACATGTCGCATTGCCGGGGCCTGGTTTTCGGTGGTCATCTCGACACGGAACCAGCCATTGAGCAGGACCGTCTTATGATCGGGATGCCAGACGCGTCCTTTCACGAAGACCGTCGCGTTGCGCTGCATGACGCGGAAGCCGGCTCTTCGAGCCGACCGCGCGCCGTACAGTTGGGCGAACTGCCACCGCCGCCACGAACCACGACCGCTCGTCGTGGCCGCACAAAAACTTCTGCTTTTCGCCGGCGAACGGATGCGCTGCGTCGCGCTCCGCGGCCACCATCAAAAGCAGATGCCGATCCTTCGGTCTTACGTCAAGGGCATCGACGCGGAACGTCCGCGCCGGGTCGGTCGTCAGCTCGAAATATTCGCCCTTGTGGTCCTTCAGGATGTCGAGCGAAATCTCACGAACGGCCAACTCCCATCGACGCCGAACGCCAGGGCCAATTTTCAGCCGAGCTCCCATGCGCTCAAACTTCTCTTGTAAACTCCGCGTGTTCATATAACACCCATTTACAGGTTCCATTGTTTTTCCGGCCGGCCTTCCCTCGGGAATGGCCGGCATAACGAATAGGTACGTGAAAAGGTTTCATGTTTCTCCTTGTTGGTTCAGCCTCGTGAGTGAAGTCAACCGCCGATCGAACGCGGACAAATCGTAAGATTGCCGCTGACGTGACGATCGATCACATAGTCATCCAAATAATTATCCGCGACGTCCAAAAAGCGGGCGATCTCATATTTCACATGGTCGTCATGCGAGGTTGGCGTTAGACCGAGCCCGATCATCGAGATGTCGAAACTACGCTTGGCATAATGGACGTGAATAACGGCCGCGTCGGTCCCCATTCGACTGCGATGGGGCACATTGATAGTTTGCATGTGAGTCATCCGTATTCTTCCTTCTTCGCCATACTTCATCCCGAAAACGCGATCTTCAGAGTCAAGAGTCACCGGCGACGACATGTTCGTCGCAAGCGAAGCAAGACGCGCCCCCGTTCGCGTCCAGCTTATACAGTTGCGGAAATTTGCCTGGAATCGAAACAGAGACATAAGGCTCCCTGGCCTCCGCTCTACCGCTGGGCTATGCCCAAAACTTTCCACGCCGCCAATGGGTGTCGAACCCATGACCTTCCGGTTGACAAACGGACGCTCATTCCGCTGAGCTATGGCGGCTGTTTGCACTACTCCGGCGAACAACCGGCGGCTCCGCAGTTGAGCCAGGTGCGGCCATCAATATCATAAATATTGCGAATACAACCATTTCGCGCGCCAATACACCGGGAAGGACTCGAACCTTCAACCGCCGGCTTCGTAGACCGGCGCTCTTCCATTTGAGCTACCAGTGCGTCTTCACAGTCAGCCGCGATATCTCCAAAAGACTTCGTGCCGAGACATGGGCGCGCATTCCGTCCAGCATTGATTCATCATCCAACGCTCCAACGCAAAATAAGCCGGCGTGGAATCAGACGCGATTCCACTCGTTATGAAGCTTTTCAGCCGAATAACGACAGGCTTAAAACATTCCCGGTATAGTAAAAAAGATTACTTTCGACCGGGAAGAACTCCCGGCCGGAAAAGGCGGGGAGATTACGCGACCAGGCGCGTCGGCACAAACGCCATATCTGTATCGAGTCGGCGGGACTCAATACCGGCGGCTGTTGACTTATTACAATGCTTGAACATGACTATCTCCATCGACACGACGTTCCAGAAAGGCGATTATTTCATCGTTTATCAAAAAGGCAAGAGAAAAATGTATATTATTCCAGACGCTCGCGGAAATACCTGAGTCGGTGGAGAAGAGGCGGGAGTCATTCAACAGAGGCGGACCTTTCATTTTCTTGCTGAAAGCGCCGGCATCCTGTTCAACTTGCGGCGGATCAGCTTCGATTCATCTCCGATAACGCAGCTACCAATCGGACGGCAGGCCTTGGTAGGTAGCAAAGTGAGCTTGCGTGGGAAGAACATCGCTCAACTTAAGTATCGCGGTCCCCTCGTCCACCTCATCCAACATCGCGACGTACGCCATGACAAGCGTCGCTTGTGGCGCACGCAGCGAGTGCAGAACCGTTACAGCACTCCGGCCATTCCCGTTTCGATCGGCGAACTCACGTATTCTCGGGGGTCGGTGATATGTCCCGTCAGCGCGCTGGCCGCCACGGTCAGGGGCGACGCCAGATAGACGGCCGATTTGGTGCTGCCCATGCGGCCGGGGAAATTCCGGTTGGTCGTGCTGATGCAGACTTCGGTCGTTTGCAGCCGGCCAAAGGTATCCACCGGGCCGCCCAGACAGGCGCCGCAGCCGCTGGGGCCCATGGTGCATCCGGCGTCCATGAGAATGTCTTCGATGCTCTTTTCGTTACTGTCCCTCGGGACGCCGCGGAGATTCAGGCGCTTCATATCGGAATGCACTTCCGTGCTGCCGGGCACGACGAAGGTTTGAACTTTGACGCGGTTTCCCTTGAGAATATTGGCGGCGAAGATCATGTCCGTGATTTTTCCGCCGGTGCAGGAGCCGATGTAGCAGCGATCGAGTTTGACGTCGCGGCAATTGTGAGCCGTATCGCGGTTGTCCGGGGAATGAGGCTTGGCGACGAGCGGTTCCAGCGTGCTTAAATCCCATTCGGCTTCAAAGTGATATCTGGCGTCGCGGCTTTCTTCGATCACTTCCCAGGTGGGGACGTTGGAGCGGTTGCGAACGTAGGCGAGGGTTTTTTCGTCCACGTCGCAGATGCCGTTTTTGCCGCCGGCTTCGATGGCCATGTTGGTCAGCGTCATGCGGTCTTCGAGGGTGAGGGATTTGATGCCGTCGCCCGCGAAATACATGGCGCGATAGGTGGCGCCATCGACGCCGATCTCGCCGATGACGGCGAGGATCAAGTCCTTGGCCGTCAGGTAGGGAGGGATTTGCCCGTGAAAGGTGAACTTCATCGTCGGCGGAACCTTCAGCCATGTCTTTCCGGTGCCGAGCACAAACGCCGCGTCGGAGTTGCCGACCCCGGTGGCGAATTGGCCGAAGGCGCCGGCCGTGCAGGTGTGGCTGTCGGTGCCGATGAGGATTTCCCCGGGACGGATGTGCCCCTCTTCCGGCAGCGCCTTGTGGCATACGCCTTTGTAATTGGTTTTATTCGGATCGCGATAGGGATTGGGCATCCCCGGCTCGTTCTTCACGAACTCCGGATCGTAATAATATTTCAGCCCCTGTTCCTTCACGAAATCGCGCAGTACCTGCACGTTGCGATGACACTTTTCGTCGGCAGTGAAGATGTAATGGTCGGGAATGATGACCACGCGATTGGGATCCCATACCTTGGCGTTGCGCCCGAATTTTTCATGAAAGATGCCGATCGTGCCCGGCCCGCAGACGTCGTGGGTCATCAGCACATCCACGTTCACCCAAACATTTTCGCCGGGGTCAACGTGGGTCTTGCCGCTATGTTTGGCAAGGATCTGTTCGGTCATGGTCATGCCGGGCATTGCAGGTTCTCCTCAAATCGAGAGACGAATAAGCGCCATCGGCCAGGAACCGGGCCGAATCAAACGTACGAGTATAGGACGGCGCGGGTTTGGATGCGAATAGCGCGATTGAAGCTGGCGAAAAGGGCATGGCCGGCAGTTCGAACACCGCCGCCCACGTCGGTTTGCTAACTTCAGAAAGGTCATCGCGGGCAACGCGATGCGGCTCGGTTTTCCGGTTCGCCAAATGCGGCGAACGGGTGGACGAACGGCTTTTGAAAGGCCGTCGGACCTTTGATGATTCGACGAGCGACGTCAGCCGAGAAAGCGCGTGAGGAGGATTTCGTCGAAGTCGCCGCCGGCGTGGCCGCCGCCGGAATCGCCGACGACGAGGATATCGCCGTTGGATTGGACGATCACGGCGTTCGCGTCAACCATCGCCGCGAAGCTGCTGCTGACGATGGAGTTGAAGACCACTTCGCCGTTGCCGTTGAATGTCTTGTCCAGAACGCCAGCGGTGGTGTAACGGGCGAGCAGGGCGGAACTGAGGAAGATGCCTTGGTCAACGCCGGAGCCCGCGAGAATGATATCGCCGTTGGATTCGACGGCCATGGCATTTGCCTCGCCGCTCTGGGACGGGAAGGTGGAAATCGTCTTTCCGTTGGTCCCAAACGTGGTGTCAAGCGAGCCGTTGGTATTGAGGCGGACGAGGGCGAAAGAATTGATCGATTGAGCGTTGGTCACGAAGCCGCCGAGCAGGATTTTTCCGCCGGTGGTGAAATCGACGGCGGTGGCGCCACTGGTTTCGCCGGGGAAATTGATATCGGCCACGCCGGCGGACCCGAACGTGGTGTCCAGGGCGCCGGCGGAGGTCAGCCGGGCGGCAAACATATCGCCGGCCGCGGTTTGGCCGGCGATGACGATTTTGCCGTCCGATTCGATCGCGGTCGAACTGAGATTGGGGAAATAATCAACCACTGTAACGACGGTGAGCAAAGGGCCGGAGGTGAACTTCGCGACGCCGGCTTTGCCGAACGAAGCATCAAACGATCCATTGGATAAGAAGCGCGCGACGGTGACGTCGCCGTTGATTCCCGACACGACCAATCGCCCGGAGCTATCTAGCGCCATGGATAATGTGGGCCCAAAGGAATTGCTCGAGCCGGAGCCGAAGGTGAGCGTGGTGGTGACCTTGCCATGATTGCCGAAGGTGGCGTCGAGGGCGCCGGCGGTGGTGTAGCGCGCGAGCACAAGATCGCCGTTGGCTTCCGTTCCCGCGACGACGACGTCGCCATTGGGCTGTATCACGGCGGCCTTGGCGGAACTATCGCCGCCGCCGAAGTTGGTGTAGACGACTCCCTTTGTGCCGTACGTCGGATCGAGCGCTCCGGCAGTCGTATAGCGGGTAAGCACAAAGTCGGATGTGCCTGGCTCGGGATCATCGAAACCCTGATCGACAGGCCCGGCGGTTCCGACGACGATCGATTTGCCGTCCGACTGCAACAGCACCGTCGCCGGCGACGAGTAATCATGCGGCGGCGGGAAACCAACGGCGACTGAGCCTGACGTGCCGTAACTGGTATCCAGCACGGAGACACCGGGAAGATTGTTGAAATTTTCCCCTGCCGAGGTATTCCCGGCTGACAGCGTGACCGTATAGGCGCCGCCGGCCGGAGTGTTGACTTGTGTTCCCGACGGCACGACCTCCCGAACTTCGTAGGTTCCAAAAGCGAGGTTGGAAAACGTGTAGCTGCCGTCGGAACCGGTGGTCACTGATTTATCGCCGGTATCGAGTTTGCCGTCGTTGTTCAAATCGAGATACACCTTGATTCCGGACAATCCGGTTCCGTTGATTCCAGTCGCGAGGTTGACGACCGCGCCCGAGATCGAGCCGAGGGTGCTGCCGTCGTCGAAGTTTTCGTTGGCAGCCGACTGGCCCGGCGCCAGCGTGAGACTATAAGAACCGCCGCTGGGAGCGGTGATCTGGAAACCGCTCGGAACGACTTCGCGAACGACATAGGTTCCCGCGGCGAGATTGGAGAACGTATAATAGCCGTGGGCGCTGGTCGTGACGTAGTAGTCTGTAGGGTCGTAGACGCCGTTGTTGTTGATATCAAGGTAGACCTTCACTCCGGCCAATCCCGATCCGGCGCCGGCAACGTCGATGACCTGACCGGAAATCGAGACGGGGGCGTCGCCGAGAAAGCGATTGACAATAAAGTGCTCGGTCGGCGATGTAATCGTGCCTCCACCCTCTTCGCCGGCCACTAAGATCCGTCCGTCGTTTTGAACGGCGACGGCGAACGCGGCGCTTTGGCCGATGGTGGTTGCGGTGTTGCTCACCGTATTAAAATGCACGACGCCGTTGCTGAGGAATCCTTGCGCCGAGCTGACGAGGATGGAATAGAGACTGTTATCGCCTACGCCTGCGCCGACCATGAGGATATTGCCGTCGGGTTCGACGGTCATGGCATGCGCGATGGCGCCGTTCCCCACGCTTTGGGCATATATTCCATTGGAGATAAAGGTTGTATCGAGAGTGCCGTTTGAGTTGAGTCGGGAAAAGTCAAACGCGCCGCTGTCGGAGCTTCCGCCATAGAAGCCGGTTCCACCCAGCAATATTTTGCCGCCGGCGACAATATCGACGGCTACCGCGGAGGACCCATTGAAGAAGTTCACCTCCGTAAATCCGGCGGTTCCGAAGGTGGTGTCCAAGGCGCCGGTGGACGTGAGGCGGGTGGCGTAGAAATTGTCGTCGGCGCTACCGCCGGCGACCACGATTTTGCCGTCGGGTTGAATCGCCAGCGCGCTGGCGCTGTTAATCGCCGGCCCGGCTTTCATGACCGCTATTCCGCCTTTGCCGAACGTAGTATCCAGCGCTCCGCTGGGCAAATAGCGGGCGATGGTGAATCGATTGGCGTTGGAAGGATCGCCGAGGGTTCCCAAAACCAGGATACGGCCCTGACTATCGATGATCATTGCCGTAGCCTCTGCGCCGCCGACGCTTGAGAGATTGGTAATAACTCGGCCATTGGCGCCGAAGGTGGTATCGAGGGCGCCGGTGGTGGTGTAGCGTGCAAGGACGAAGTCGTTATCGTTGCCGGAATAGTTGCTGATTCCCGCCACGACGACCTTGCCGTCGGACTGAAGCGCCGCGGCGACGGCGATGTCGTCACCGCCGTTAAAATCGGTAAAGACTTCACCATTTGTTCCGTAGGTCGGATCAAGCTTGCCTGCCGAGGTGTAGCGAACAAGGGCGAAGTCCTGGTTGGGCTTGCCCGATTCGTTCGCCGGGCCGGCGGAGCCGACGACAATGGAATCGCCATCATGCTGCACGAGCACGGCTGTCGCATAGGCATAACTGTGCGCGCCGGAAAACAGAGTTGCGACCGATCCCTGTGTTCCAAACGTCGTATCGACCGTGCCGCCGCTCAAGAGCGTCCGGGTTTCAAGTGATTCGACGAGCGCATTGATGCACGTTCGCAGTATCGATTTGCGGGATGAGCGACGAATTAACATATAGAAACTCCGTGGCGATGTAAGGCTGGATAAAAAAGGCGGCGAGGTTTTCGCGCACACTATCGATATCGATGCGAAAAACCGATTCACAATGTAAAAGGGAAAGCCGCCACTCCATACTACACTGGATACGATGAATGCGCGGTAATCCTGCACTCCGGCGCCGTCAGGCTCGAAATGGGAATTCGTAAAGGGGGTTGGCGCCTGCGCCGGGCGGCACGAAATGGGAGATCAAGGCAATAGATCGCTCACCTTAATGGACGCATGCGAAGCGGCAAGCGGCGCAATGGCAGCCTGGAAATCGTACACGCGCAGATCCTCATCCTGCGGCGCCGCCCCTTTCGCGCGAAACGGACTTCGGCGTACGTCAACGCATTGCGCATTCAGGTTGATAATCCAATATTCGGGAATCATATTTGCCGCGTACAACGCCGCGTTGTCCGTCTGATCGTATTCGAGGGTCGAATCGCTGATTTCGATGACGAGCAGCCCGGTTGTGGGGTGCGTAATGATCTGTCGCGGCGTTCCGTTCAATATGACCAGATCGGGCAGCGGACGCGATTCGCCAAGGCGCATTGGGCATTGAACGCTTACCGTGGCCTGGTCGGGTCGAAACACTTGCAAAAGCGCGTAAGTCGCAAGGCGCACCGCCTGGGCGTGCGGATCTTTCATCGGAGCCATCTCCAGGAGTTCTCCATCGATTAGCTCGACACGCCGTCCGTCGAACAACCGGTTGCCATGGCGCGATCAAAGTCGTCGCCTGTACAACGCAGTGGTTGAGGACGACCGGCATAAGAATGTCGCAGCACCGCTGGCATAGTACGTTACCTCAATTTGGAACCATCGAATGACCTATAGCCCGGATATTCCGGCTTTCGAAACACCGCCGAGACGACTTTGCGACGGGTTAGCCAACGACACTTTCAATTATAAGGGATGTCACTTTGGCAGAACAAGGTTGCCGACCGTCTGGAAATGTCCACACCGGCTTCATCCCCGCGATTTTCCCCATCGGCACATCGCTTCCACCACCGGCTTCAGCGTCTTCCCGTCGGCCGTCAGCGAATATTCCACCTTCGGCGGGATTTGAGGGTAAACCTTGCGGGAAACGATCCCGTCACGCTCCATCTCGCGAAGCTGCTGGGTGAGCATCTTCTGCGTCACTTTGCCCAAGGCCCGGCGAAGCTCGGAAAACCGAAGCGTCTCTTGAAAAAGATGCCATAAAATCGGCACCTTCCAGCGTCCGCCGATCACTCGTAACGTCGTCTCGGCGGGGCATATTTTTCGCTCTTGGGCGACGGGCATCGGCGGCTCCATGGTATCAAAATGGTAAGTATGCCACGTTTCGGTGCGTACTTCACTCCTGCAATTGTACCGCCTATCGTTTATCAAACTCAAGGCAGACGGAAGCTTTTTGGAACAAAGCCAAAGATGCCGGAAAGAAGAGAAAATGAATCGAATTTTACAGTACGTCGGCAGCCCCGAGACCAGCGGCGCGGCAGTGGTCGATCCGTCGCCCGCCCCGCCCACCGCCGAGGTCGATCTGCTGGACGCCTATTCGTCGGCGGTCGTCGGAGCGGCCCGTTCTGCAAGCCCGGCGGTGGTGAACATCGAAGTCCGCCAAACTGTCCATCATCCCCGCGACCACAACCGTCGCCGCGAACGGGAGGGAAGCGGATCGGGCTTTATCTTCACGCCCGACGGACTCATTTTGACCAACAGCCACGTTGTCCACGGCGCCGAAATGATCGGCGTGACGCTCTCGGACGGCCGCAGCTATCCGGCCAAGCTTGTGGGGGATGATCCGGAGACCGATCTGGCCGTCCTGGATATTGCCGCCCCGAATCTCGCCAGCGTGCGATTCGGCGATTCGTCGGCGATTCAGGTGGGGCAGCTGGTGGTCGCGATCGGCAATCCGTATGGCTTTCAATATACCGTAACGGCCGGCGTCGTAAGCAATCTGGGCCGTTCGTTTCGATCGGAAACAGGTCGGTTGATCGACGGCATCATCCAGACCGACGCGGCGTTGAATCCCGGAAACTCCGGCGGGCCCTTGGTCAACTCGCGCGGCGAAGTGATCGGCGTGAACACCGCGATCATCGCCGGGGCCCAGGGAATCTGCTTTGCCATCCCCGGCAACACCGCCCAGTTCGTCGCCAGCCGATTGATCCGCGACGGCCGGGTCAAACGCAGCTACATCGGCATCGGCGGGCAGAATGTTCCGCTGCACCGCAAGGTGGTTCGTTTCTTCAATCTGCCCGTGGAGACCGGCGTGATGATCACCGGCATCGAGTCGGCAAGCCCCGCCGCCAAGACGGATCTGGCCGAGGGAGACGTGATCGTCGAAGCCGGCGGCAGGCCGATCGCGACCATCGACGCTCTGCACAAATTGCTGACCGACGACCAGGTCGGCGTGACGCTCCCGGTGATCGTGATCCGAAGAACCGAGAAGCTGACGTTTGATCTGGCGCCGGTGGAATCGCGGGCGGCCTAACAATAACGTCCGGAGCTGGAGAGTCTGAATCCGAACACGACGGATCGGCCGTCGGAATCGCCACTCTTCGTTTTCCTCGAAGTTCTCGTGGGCTTAAGGTGAGAATCATGCTGATTTTCAGCTGATCTTTTTGTGGGAATGCGAAGCTGACGATTCGCCATACAAGGTCCTGGCGTTCCGACGGTCGTAGTTTTCCGCCAGTCGCGCCGCGCCGCAGGCGGCGTGAAAATCGCTGTCGCCGACATTCAGTGTCCAGCCGGGACGGGCGATGCTCGACAGATCTTTTTCGATCATTTGCCGAAGCGGATGCAAGAGTCGGCCGAGGCGGATGCCAAGGCCGCCGGCGAGGATCACGTGATGGGGGCGGTAAATGGCGTGGCAGATGCGGATTGCTTTGGCCAGCGCGCGGATCGGCGAGTCGCCGGGGCGGATTTTGGAGGCGGGGTCGGAGCCATAGCGATGGCGCAGGGCGGGGGCGCCGATGTAGCCTTCCAGACTGCCGGCGCCGCCGTCGGGACCGCGGAGGGGATCGCCCTCGACGCCGACGTCGAACTGCCCGACGTGCCCGGGGGAATCGCCGTCGACTTTCAGCGCAACGCCGTCGTCCAGAACGGCGGCGCCGACGCCGGTCCCCAGGGCGAGAACCAGCAGACGGCCAGGCAAATTTCGCGTGGCGTGAATATCGTAGCCGCTGGCTACCGAGTCGTTGGCGATGCAGAGCGAATCGGGTCTGCGGCCCAGCGATTCATACGCAAGATCGTCCAGCGATATTTCTTGCAGCGCGGGGACGTTGACCGAAAACGTAACGCGCGTTCGTCTCTCGTCCAATAAGCCGGGAACGCAAAGCCCCACTCCGGCGAAATTCGTTTCGCGCCCTTTGAGCGCATCGCGGATGGCGTGAATCAGATCGTCAACGGCCGGTTTTCGATAGCCGCGTTTGGTCGTCCAGAGGACGACGCCATCGCACAGCGCCGCCACCTTGACGCCGGCGCCGCCGATGTCCACGCCAAGGACCGGACGGCGAACCGCCGCTTCGTGCGACACGGGAGGTTGAGAGCCAATGGGGTCAAACAAGAAAGTGTCGCCTTTCGACGCGTTGAACAAAGTCTCGCTGAATCACCTGACGGCCGGCGTCGGATCGGCTAAAGTGCGGAAGTCGAGACAGCGGAGCGCGATGCACTATTATAGTAAACGATAGATCGCGAAGACGGCCATGGCACAACCCACTCGCGTTAAAATCTGCGGCGTCGGTCGCGTCGAAGACGCGCTGGCGGCCGCGCGCGCCGGCGCCGACGCCATTGGGCTGGTTCTGCATCGGGCGTCGGCACGTTATGTCGACGCCGGCCGGGCGAGGGCGATTATCGACGCGTTGCCCCCCTTTGTGACGCCGGTGGGGTTGTTTGTAGGCGCGCCGGCCTACGAGGTGAAACAAACCGCCGCCGCGTTGGGCCTGCGGCATGTGCAGCTTCACGGCGACGAAGACGCCGATTGCGTCGGACAGTTGCGAGACCTTGTCGTCATCAAGGCGATTCGGGTCGCGCGCGAATCCTTTCGTCCGGAATTGAACGCGTGGCGCGCGGCGATCGCGGCGAAAAAACTTTCCAATCTCCGGGGGATCGTTTTGGAAACCGCCGCCAGTCTGCCGGGCGGAACGGGACTGGCCAACGATTGGGCCTTTTTACGCGAATGTCAGGAACAAGGGATGTTCGAAGATATGCCGGCCATCATCGCCGCCGGGGGTCTTGCGCCGGAGACGGTGGGGGCGGTTATCGGCGATTTGCACCCCTGGGCGGTGGACGTCAGCAGCGGTGTGGAAATCGCTAAAGGGATTAAATCCGTCGAGCGGATTTTGGCGTTTGTCGAGGCGGTTCGGGCGGCGAAATAATTCAACGTCAATGAGGCGCCGGCGCCGTGCGCGCCATCGGGATCCGCGGGGCGTCGCCGGTAATGCGGTATGGCCGGGGGACGAGGATGAGCACCGTTTCCGTTGGTTGAGGCCCCGTTTCTTTCACGAAGAACGTGTGGCCGAGATTATCGGGCAACGTGGATAACGGCGACGGCGCCAAAACCAGGAAATGATCCATCGGAACAT
Source organism: Tepidisphaeraceae bacterium (assembly GCA_035551995.1). Classification (GTDB taxonomy): domain Bacteria; phylum Planctomycetota; class Phycisphaerae; order Tepidisphaerales; family Tepidisphaeraceae; genus RYN-428. The sequence goes on along the minus strand of DASZME010000097.1, from coordinate 42,130 downwards.
TCTGCCGCAATCGTAAATCATAAAGATATTCGGGATGGCGAAGTTCGATTTCGCGCGTGTCGTTTAGCACGGTGACCTCGAATTGTTTCCGCAGGCCGCGAACCAACGCGCAAACCTGGATCGTGGCGTCGCCGGGCCGGCGCGGGGTGGGCTCGAAGGTCAATGCGAGAAGGTTATCGCATTTTTCATAAGTTCGGCCTTTCCAGTGATCGGTCAGAAAAAAGATATCTTGAGAATCGATGTTCGATCGCATCGGCAGCTCGAGCGTTCCACGCTTGACGGGCGACGTGCTTCCTTTTTGGGCGGTGGCGCCGTAGTGATCGATCAGCGATTTGTAGTATGCCCATTCATCATTGGGCCCGATGCCAAAACGCAGCCCGTTGCTCAGGAGCAGGGCGTGGGTGGTCAGATCGACGTGGTCTTCGTCGATGTGCTTCCAGAAACGATCGCTGCCGCTGATGGCGCCGAGGGGAACGGTCAACTCGTAGATGTCCAGTTGCAGTAGGATGTCAAGGTCATCGCGAAGGATGTGCAGGTCGGCCTTGTCGTCGGTGGCGACGTGGCCGTTGCTGGACAGGTTTTGGACGGGTTGGTCCTGAGCCGAAATGGCCGCGGCGGCGGGGGACGGGGCTTGGTCGGCATGGCATCCGCCAAGCAGGGCCGTGGTGCAGTAAATCGCGATGAGGGCGGCGAATGGCGGTCGATTCATGCGGGCCTCGAAGGTCGATGAGGAACGGTCGGGTCGGCGGCGTTACATGTCGGGCGTCCTGCGAATAACGAAGCGGGGCGTCGGTTTTCGCGCTCCACCTCCGTTCGCAGAATGACGTTTGATAGCGGGAGTGAGCTCGGCGTTCGTCGCTACCGGAGTAATTTTGGGAAACCCATCTTCGGCGTCGGACATGATTATCCCATAAAAGCCGGCAAGGTAAAGGGAGGCGCCCCGCGTCAGGAACGGGTGATTTTGCCGAGGATGGCGGCGATGGTGCCGTAGATGATGTACAGGTCGAACCAGATCGAATGGCGTTCGACGTATTCGATGTCGTACTTGATCCACTCTTGGAAATCGGTGCCGGTTCGGCGTGTACGTTTGACCTGCCAAAGCCCGGTGATGCCGGGGCGAACGCTCAGCCGCGCTTCGCGCCATGGGGGGCAAAATTGGTTCTCGCGGCGCGGGCTGGGGCGCGGGCCGACGATGGACATGTCGCCCAGCAGGACGTTAAAGAACTGCGGAAGCTCGTCAAGGTTGTACTTGCGGAGCAGTCGGCCGACACGGGTGAGGCGCGGATCGTTTTCGATGAAAAACTGGGGACCGTCCGCCTGGTTTTTTCCCTTGAGCAGATGCTTCATCTGCTCGGCGTCTTTGCGCATCGAACGGAATTTGATGCAGGGAAACTCCCGGCCGCCGACGGTTTCGCGGGTGTGGGCGAAGAAGAAGGGCCGGCCATCCTCAAGCCAGATCGCAAGCACGATGAACGGATACAACGGCAGCGAAATAAGGATGCCGACGATCGAGAAGACGATATCGAAGGCGCGTTTGGCCGCTCGGTCGAAAAGGCCGCCGGGTCGGGGAAGAAGATCGGGTTCGGGATTATTGGGCGTCGTGGGCTCGATATTCTGCCACTCGATCGACTCGGAAGCGGGGCGGGATAACGGATCGTCCCAGATGACGGCTGGGCCGATGACCGTCCGGCCCGCCTCGACGACGCGGCCGGCGCCAACCCAGACTGGGCCGATGAATTTCGCGTCGGGATCGATCTTGGCGCGAAAATCGCGCCAAACTTCCCCGGGAGCTTTTCGGGCCCGGGCCACGGTGGAATCAGGGCGCTTCCAGATCTGCACGAGATGCTGCACGAAATAAGCGATCTCACGCAGTCGGGTGCGATCGTAGACGGCGCCGTTGGTCGAGTGGGTGGCGCGATCGTGGCGGGGGATGAACTTTCGCAGCCGCCGCCAGCCTTTGATGGGATCGGCCGACGACTGCCACAACTTGGCGATCTCGCGGTCGGGGGTGAGCGCTACGCGGGTCAGGCGACTGCCGGCGTCGTAGATGCGTTGAAATCGGACGAACTTATCGGCTTCGTCAAGCACCACGTTTTCGCGATACCCGCGATCGCGCGAGTCGTGAAGCCGTACGAACAGCACCTGCGGCTTTATCCAATTCAGCGCCTCCATCAATGGAGCAAGCTGGAAGAGCGCCAGGGTGCCGGGATCGACCAGAAGATACAACTCGGCATGGCGGACGATTTCGGACGGTTCGCCCTGCGCGACGACTTGTACGCCATGCGCGGCCCAATAGCGGTTGTGCAACTGGAGCGGATCAAGCCCCCAGACAGTGCGGAGCGGCGGCGTATCGGCCGCGGGCGAACCGGACGCATGCAACGCCGTCGAAAAAAGGGGCGAGCCGGCCTGCGGCGATGGCCGGCTGTCGGTCATCGCGAAAGGCGCCGAGGCGACGGGTATTTCGGTGCTCGTCATACGTCTCAATCATGCATCGCGCGGCGGATCGGAGTTAGTTGGGACCGGCCTCGGTATCTTCGCCGGCGGGTTTGAAGGCCGATTGCACGGCGCGGGCCACCGGACCCATTCGCGTTCCGCGGGCGTTGTGGCCGGGGCCCGACGAAGAGGCCGAGCGAAGCGAGGCCCCGCTGATCGATCGATCAAAATCGGCGCTCTTGGCGCGGTTGAAGACCACGCCGGCCAAATTAGCCTTGATGTGCTGAAGGTGTTGCACCGTGCGCTCGACGAGAGGCCGCTGCTGGCCCCGGCTGACCGCCAGCACGACCGCATCGGCCGCCGCGGCGACCAGCGACGCTTCAATGCTTCCGAGCACCGGGCCGGTGTCGATCAAAATGGTATCGAAGTGCTTCTTGGCTTCTTCGATCAGGCGGCGAAGGGCCGCTGGGGACAATGTGCTGGCGTGGAGGTGCTGGCTGGAGCCGACCGGCAGGATGGATACGTCGGCGATGTCGGTGGTGCGGACATATTCCAGCAACGATCGATGTGAAATCGCTTCGAGCACGCCCTCGGCGGCCGCGACGTTCATCCGCGAGGTCAGGCCCGATCCGATGAGATCGCAGTCGATCAGCAGGGTGCGGGTGCCGCAGGCCGCATAGGAGAGGCCCAAGGCGAGCGTAAGGCTCGTTTTGCCGTCGCCGGGAGCGGCGCTGGTGATGGCGAAGACCCGGCGGTCTTCGAGGCCCGAGCCGGTATTGATCTGCAACATCGTGCGGATCTGATGCACGCAATGGGCGGCGATCGAAGCCTGCTCCGGATCGCTCAGGCGATCGGGGAGGTCGGGGAGAATGCCCAGGAGCGTGAGGCCGGTGGTCGGCTTTCCAGTTGCCTCGTCGCTGAAGCGGAACCGGGGATTCATCAATCCCGCCAGCACGAAGAACCCGACGGGCAGCGCGCCGCCGAACAGGAAACCGAGCGCGCCGAACGCGATATTCTTCTGGCTGGCGACGGAAGCCTGGCTGCTCAGGTCGATGACGCGGAAGGTCTGGCCCATCAGCAACTCATGCTGCATCTCGTCGATTTTCTTGTTGGCGAGAATCAGCGCTTCGTCGCTCCGCTGAATCGTGATTCGAGCCATGTCAACCTGGTGGCTTCGCTGGCCGAGCTGTTCGATTTCCTCCTGCTGTTTTCTGGCGAGTTCGACCAGTCGGCTGAGGACGGCCTCTTTGCTGCTTAAATCGCGCGGCTCAAGCTTGCTGCCGGTGGGAGTGGGCATGATGAAATATTTGGATCGCAGCTCATCGCGATATTTGTTCATCTGCTCGTTGCGGATGTTCAATTTGGCGCGCGAAGCGCGGGCCGCCGGATTGGCCGTTCCCAGCCGGGTCTCAAGCTCCTGGGTTTCCAATTCGAGAACCGTGCGAATTCGATACATTTCCTGCATCGACGGATCAACGCGCGCCAGGTCTTCGACAGTATAGGTGATCTCGCCTCCGCCCTGTGATTCGGCCTGTTTGAGACTGTCCTGGTGGCGGAGAATCTCCTCTTTCAGGTCTTGAATCTGACGTTCGGCGTCATGGTGATCGGTCATCTTTCCTTCAAGATATTTATGAATATCTTCCCCGACGTTTTCGAGTTTCTCCGCGATCAGGGTTTGCTGTTCATTAATTTCCTGGTGTAACTTGCGAACGCGCTCCTGCCAAACGTCGATTTTCCTGCTGGTTTCGATTTTCTGCTCATTCCCGTACAACTCGGTATAGGCCTGAATGACCGAAGCCACCGCGATCGGCGCCACTTCCTTGCCGTCCTTGTGGTCGTCGGTGAAGGTCACGTTGATGTCGAAGGAATTGGGCACCAGCTTCACCAGCAGGTTTTTGTTCCATTCGGCAAGATAGGTGTCGGGGGGATTGGGGCGGTGTTTCTTCCAATCGGGGGACTTCATCGCCCATGTAATCACTTTTTCGCTGTGGAGGGTGGTAACAACGGTTGCGATATATTGCTGATATAAGGGCATAATGCGATCGTACAACTCCGGAGTTGAAATCACGGGTTGGATCTCGATCAGGCCGATGCTCTGATAGCCCTGATGGAAGAGCAGGAAGCCGGTGGCCCCGCCGAGACAGGCGAAGATGACCGCGAAGATGATGGTCAGTTTGTAGCGGCCGCGAAGCTGCGAATGCACGGTTGCCAGCGCGGTCTGCTGCTGTGGGTTGGCCGGGACCATCGCCGACGCGACCGACGTGCCCCACGAACTGGTCTGTTGCCCGGACCCCTGGGGGGACGGCGTCAACGAGAGTTGAATTTCCTGGCTCATTTGTTTTCTTCCCAACTTTCAGTAAACGGATTTCAAGCGAGACGAACTCGGCTTGAAATCTCGGTTGTCATCGGACGTCTTCCAACGTCTTGATGACGGCGGTGTCGCAGCCGATCAACGTCGCGAACACCTCGTCGCGGATTTCGGGGGATTGGTCGGCATCCATGACGACCTGGAATTGAGCGGCGCCGAAACAGCGGCGCTGATAATCGCCGGAAACCCGACGAACGCCGCCAATGTCCGGCACGATCCCTCGACCCGGAACGACAAAAAAATTATACACGCTTTTTCGCTCGATGCCTCGTCCGGGCAGCGCGGCAAACTGATATTCTATTCCGTCTACCAATAAACCGCCCACGTCAATGCGAAACGGCCTGGCGTCGACCTGGGGTTCGCCGCTGGACGGATAACAGATCGGCGGATAATGCCCGATCATGTCGCGCGAATCGGCACATTGCGAAATCAGCAGGTCCGCCCACACGGGTCCTCGGCCCGCGCGGCCGGGCGTGTGGTTTTCATATCGGCGGCTGACCAGGGCGTTAGGCCGCAAGAGCTTCACCGCCGCCTCGGGCACCATCTGGTCGGAGCCGGTCCAATAGCCAATGATGTAGGGAAAAGCGTCGATGGCGGCTTTGGCGCGGAGGTGGTAGGGCGCCGCGTCGCGCGGTTTGACGTGGCGCGCGTTGTCGGCGGCGATCACCGCCAATACGCCCAGGCACAGGACCGGCGAAGCGAAAATGACGTTTCTCGATGCCATGCTGCAACAGTTCTATACGATGAGAACGAAAAGCTGACGGCTCAGGATTATCGGCCGCGGGGTCTGCTCCCCGCTTAAGAGGCCAACGTGTAGCGCATGACCGGAATCATCGCCCAGCGCAGAACTTTAATTAAGCCCAGAAGCATTAAGAATGAGATCGGCAGCATCAGCCAGCCGCTGTAGTTGTGAAACACTTCGCCCACTCTTGGCTCGTAATACCCATAGATCCAGATCGTCGGCAAAATGCGCACCACGTTGCAAAATATTGTCGCCAGCGGGCTCGCCGCCAAAATGACGAAACGGACGCTGTTGCGCAGAGGCAGTCCAAAACAAAATGCGTAACCAATAAGCAACAGGGCGAAAACCATCCGCAAACCGTTGCAGGCTTCGGCAATATTTACCTTATGGTGATTGAGACTCAGCAGATTCCCGCGCCGTTCGACGGCGACGCCGATCAGCCCGAACGCGAGTTGCGAGATATAGGCCGTCCAGGTTTCCAGGGGCATCGCGATCTTCTGACGAATCAACCCGGGCACCGGAATCAGGAAGATCAACACCGCCACGGCAGGAAAAAAGCGGAAGATCAGGTGTTTACCCAGAACGGCCGTCGCGCAGCCGATCACCACCAGAACCGCGCCCCCGTGCCATAGCGATTGCAACGGGCTGCCAAAGTCGATCCCCATTTTCTCCATGAACTGAATAAGGAAATTGGGGCACAGCACCATAAACGGCTTTGGGATTCCGTAATATCCGATCATCGTCACGGCCCACCCCGCGGCGACGATGACGAATCCCAGGGCCGTACCGCTTGGCTTGCAGTATCGGAACCGATGCCGGCGAACCCACACCATCGACGCCACCACGATCGGGACCAGGAAGATATGGCTGTATTCCTCGTCGCTCTTGGCGCAGTCGTAGATGTCGCTCCACTGGTTCCATGTCGCCAGCACTCCAAGAAACGCCATGACGGCCGCCGCCCCGGCGTGCCAGAGCGTCCAGCGATCGGTGCGATGGGGCAAAAACCAGTTTCGCGGGTTGACCTTCCGCGCGGTCGCTGACCGTGCGGGACGAATCGCCGGCGAGAATGGAAGCTGGTCGATGACTGACATAATCGATACGGACTAACCGGTCCTCGCCGGCGCATCTTTCTTTTCGCCATCGCGAAGTTGAGCGGCGGCGACTGCCCGGCGCCCGCCCCTGGCGCCGACGCGCGAGCCGGCGTTCAGCGTGATCAGCTGATCCACCGCGGTGCGATCGCGACGGACAACCGCGCCCGAGCATATCACTGAACGTACCAGAACGGCGCCGGGTTCTACGCATCCCCCGGCTAAAACGATGGAGTCATGGACGCGCGCCGACGCGTCCACCGTCGCGCCCGGTTCAACCAGCGAGAAGACCGGCGTCCAATCCTCGGCCAGGGGATCGGTGATGGCGGGCTTGCCGGAGCGCCTTCGATGGTAGTAATGCAGGGCCTGGATGTACCCCTCGAGCGAACGGATCGGCAATCCGGTCGGTCGGCGGCGTTTGACGACACGCACGTCGAATTTTCCGGCGATCAGCGGCAACCCTTGCTCTTTCATATCCACAAACCCCTGCCTCGGCAGCAGCCGAAGCGTTTTGCAGGTGACGAGCATGATCCCGCTGGGGGTGCCGTCGTCATGGCTGATGACGGCGACGTCGCCGCGTTTGCGCGACAGCGTCGTCAGGACAAGGGTGAGGGGATCGAGCAGGACCTGGGCGCCGTTGACGACGAGGATCAGGTCGTCGTCCTGGTAGCTGTTGCAGATGTCGCACAGGACTCCGCCGGTTCCGCGATATTCCGACAGGTCGCGTTCGACGCGATAGGCGCCGATGTGCTGGGCGCCGGCCGACCTCGGTTCCGGGGAGCTCTGATCGACCATGACGCGGACAGGCAGTTGATCCAGCCCGGCCATTCGGGCAACTTCCGCCGCCTGACCGAGCCAGAAATTCAAGATCGATCCGCCTTCGTCAAGCGGCAGATCGAGGACCGAGCGACCGGTCGCGGTCGACAGCGCATTGACGCGAACCGATCCGCCGAGCAAAACAATCGCGCGCAGGCGTGAAAAGGGCGTTGCGTCGTCGGGTCTTTCCGGCTCAAGACCGGTGGCGGGCCAATCAATCCGCGGCGATGAATCGCGCGGCGGCGGGGGAATCTCGACGTTCAGCGCCGCCGCGCTCGCCGAATTGGCGGGATTGCTCGGCTCGGCTATTTCGGCAGCGGGCGCAATGACGCGCGCGGGCGCCGACGCCAGCGCAAGCGCCTGCGTCGCCGCCATCCAACGCGATCGGCGGGCATCGAGACGATTCGGTATGCCGCGCATCGCGCTTCGCCCCAACATGGTCACGGCGAACGGGATTCCGGACGCGATGTATCGCTTAAACAGCCGGCCCGGCTCCTGGCCGAGGCGATGCACCCATTCCAGCCCGGATCTCTGCATCCAGAGAGGCGCTCGCTTCACGTCGCCGCACAGAAAACTAAAACTGTTGCCGACGCCCAGCCACCACGAACCGGGCAGAATCTTTTTCAGGCGGGCGATCAGCCGTTCTTGCTTGGGCGACCCGAGGGCGACATAAACAATGTCAGGTTTGGCGACCGACAGATCGGCGATCATCGCCGCCATTTCCCGCGGGTTGTTCTCGAAGCCCATCGCCGGCGTGTACCAGCCGGCGATTTTGAGATGCGGATGGCGAGCCAGCAGGACCGCCGCTGCGCCTTGCGCGGTTTTTGGAGCGCCGCCCAGAAAATAGAGCGATCGGCCACGGTCGGCGGCGGAGGCCGACAACGTCGATATTAGATTTGACCCCGCCACGCGCTCGGGCAACGGCGTTCCCTGCAGACGGCTCGCCCACACCAGGGGCATCCCGTCAGCCACGATTAAATCGGCCTCAGCCACCAACACCCGGAAATTCACGTCCGAAACATATCGCCGAACATGATCGAGATTGGGCGTAACCAGCACGCCGCCCCGGCCGGCGTCCAATTCGTCCAAGAGATGGGAAATACAGGTGCGCTCGGTGATGGCGTGGAGTCGGATGCCGTGCAATTCCACGATCGGCATTGTGTTGACGGGGCGCGCGGCGTCGCCGGCCTGCTCTTTGGAAGACGCGCCGGCGAGTATCCCCCGACCGCGACGCGGCGAGGCGTCGACCACGTCGCCGGACTCCCATGATGGTTCCTGATAACGTAAATACATACATTCCAATTCTGCCCGACGATCTAAACGCTGCCCTCGGCTTTGACCTCGCCGATCTCTAATAGTGATATATCGTCACATTCGCCGCGAGGTAGACCGAGGAAATCGAGAACAATCCATCGTCTTGAACGTCCTGCATCAGGTCGTCCTCGCGTCAAACCCCAATTGAATCATGACTTAATATCCCCCAAGTTGTCTTGAAAGGCAACTCATATTTCCGGACCAAACAGCACAGCTCGCCAGGGTTAAATCGGTCCTGATGCAGAATTAACGGGATCATGCGTCAGTGTTCATAATTTGCTCGAATATTCTGGAATCTTGCGGAAGCTTTCGTTATAGTGGAGCGGGCTCAGGGAGCAAGAGGCCTCTGAATGAGGTGCAGCACAGGACTTTTGCCTCTGTTTCGGCGGTGAAAGACACAGCCGAGACGGCTGTGCTACGGGGTAATTCAAGATCACGACCAGCGTGTCGCATCTCATTTTTTTCGGCGATCGCCTGCGTCCGCCGTCTGCATGTCTGTCAACTCAGGAGGATTTCCATGGATAATGGTCAAGTCAAATGGTTTGACTCGAAGAAGGGGTTTGGCTTTATTCTCGGTCCGCAAGGCCAGGATGTTTTTGTTCATTTCAGCAGCATCACCGGCGATGGTTTTCGATCGCTGAAGGATGGAGAAGCCGTGGAATACGAATTGGTGCAGAGCGAGAAAGGGTACTCGGCGATCCACGTTCGACGCACCGCCGCCGCGATCAGGGCGTAGAATCGGGCGCTGACGCCGATACGTCCTGCGGCGGGAGAACCCGTTGCCCAACCGGCGACGCGGGTCGCGGCGTCGATGAACGACGCAATCGTCCCGCGAAAGCTTCTCGCTCGTCGAGAAGCCATTCAGTCAATTCGATGAGGCGTGCCAGTACGGCCGCATGGCGCGCGCCGTCGCCGGACTCCACGGTTGCCGCGCGAGCGATTTCTCTCGCTTCGGCGCAGGCATGTCGAGCGGCGTCCAAAATCGCGCTGATCTCATCGGTTTCCATCACAGCCCTGAGCGAGCCGTTCAAATCGGCCCAAGCGACGGCTCCCGTTCCCAACTGTGCCATACACTGATGTTGCGTCGCCGTTCACGGAGACCTTCGCGCGCAGTCGGTTTGTTTTCGATCGCGATGGATCCGCCACAAGAGATAGGTTACCGTGAGGCCGCTTAAGAGTAGAGCCCCGAATTTCAGCGGCCCCGGACGTCGGGCGATGGCATAAATTTCAAGCGGAATAAGCAGCGCCGTTTGGATTGTCGTGAACCATTCCGCCCAGAGCTTCTCCCGATAAAGGCCGATCGCCTCGATAGCATACAGAACGGCATAAACAAACAATACGCAGCCAGTCCACTGGAGGCTCTGCGCGTTGATCCCGGCAATTTTAGCCAGCACTCGCGTTCCAAGCAGCCCGTCCGGATCGACCCCGGCGTGCGGAAGCCACCGCTGCGCCATCGCGACAAGATCATGTCGCCCCAGGCGAATCGCGGCCACCCCGCCCGCCGTCGCGAGCACCACTTTGACCGCCTTGTAAACAATAATCCATGCCATCAAACCCAGTGGCTTGGCCGTGGCTCGCGATGGGTTTCGCGAAGGGTTTTCGCCGATGGGAGGAAAAGTGCGTTGCAATACTTTGAACTTGCCTTTGGGAACAACGAATTGGATGTTAAAGCATGAGCGATCAAACCTTGATCAGCAATAGACTTCGTAAGCGATCGGGTATGGAATCAGGTCAGGGCGCACTAAATGAAGTTTACGAAGGCGCACTTCTGGCCGATAGGTAGCTTGTGAGTCGGCGGGATTGGCGCCGGGCGGCGGCGAAAGAGCAGGGCGGCCCGCAATCGGGCTCATGGCGATAACGCCGATGGAAAACGCGAAAATAGACCGTGCGATGGGACGCGTCGGGAGTTGCATAATCTCGCCCTCTTAGCAGACGCACCGCCGGCCGGTTTGAAGCGGTTGGGGTGGGTGGAATGGCTTGCCGGGCGGCGATCCGCAAACAATCGCGTCTTTCCGCACGGTATTAGCCCTAGATTACAGCCACCCGTCCATATCGCCAACGAAAAAATCCGAAAGCGACAAATTAGGAGAAGACTTCCCGCGAAGTGGGGCGATTCATGCGTCCTGTTCGGAAGATGGGGCGGGATCGGTCTGCGGCGGCGGAGAGCCTTGCGGGTTCAGGTGAGCGCTCAACACCGCGATCACCGCCGGCTTTACCGCCCCGATGACCTCGCGCAGAACCATCGCCATCATGCCGCCCGGCTCTTTCTTCTTGTCGCCGTCGCCGGAATGACCATTGGACGGATCCCCGTGGCGGCCGTGAATCGCCTTTTCGATCGCCGCCAACTTTTTAAGCGCCTGCTCTTCCTTGGAAGGAATAGTCGCCGCCGCCGCCGCGAAACCAGCGACCGCGGCCGACGCGAGGGTGATCCAGGGATGCGTCTGCATCCATTCCCGCGGATCGACGCCGCGCGCAAGATCGCCCTTGAGTTCACCAAACGCTTCGGCAATGGCGGCTTTAGCGGCTTGGGCCTGCTGTTGCAGGTAATCCGATTCGCTCATCATCGCCGAGGGATCGCCCGCCGATGAAGGCGCCTTTGTGTCACCCTGATCATTCATTGGATTCTCCCGCGGGTTGCCTGACGTTGTGGCCGAACTCGTGTCTCTGCTCGCGCTTCCGGGCTTCATACTTTTCAACCGTCAGTTTGTGCGAAGCCTTCGTAAGACTCCGCATCGCCATCATCGCGACGACGACGATCACCACAACCACGCCGACGCCGACAATGACATCGCCCAGCCATTGCATCCCGCCCAGCGCATTTCCGATACCGCCGGCCAACCCCACGAGCAGCAGCACCACCGCCGCCACGACCGCCGCCCCCGTCGCCAGCAAAGCGACCACTCCTAGCGCCGTATACAACACGACATTGCGGACGGCTAATTTAACTTCGTCGGTCTTAATCGCGATGTAATAGGCCACGTATTCGCGAATCTCGCGAAAGCGCACTGCCGCGTCATGAAACGCATCGGTGCGCGATTTGCGAGAATCCGCGTCGGCGTCTCGCGTTGCTTTCTGTGAATCCGAGCGCGATGACGGTTCGGTCGGGCTTTCAGTTTTCACGGCAGTATCCTTTTGGAAGCAGCGCACCCACAACGCCGTTAACGAATCTCCGGACAAAATCTCCCGCATCGTCGGGGATGAAAACGAAAACCGTATCCGCTTTTATCCCGCGACGATCCGGGAAGAATCCGTGGCCAAAATCGCGTGCTGAACAAAACGGCGGCTCAGCTTCGTTTCCAGAGCAGACCCAAAAGCAGCCCTACCCCCGCGGCGATCGCCAGCGCCTGAAGCGGTTTTTCCTGCATGTAGGATTCGAGCGTATGCTCCCATTCCTGGGCGGCTTCGCGCCCTTGATCGACGTAAGCGCGGGCCTGGTCGGTGTACTGGTCGTACTTTTCCTTGGCCGCGTCGCGAACCTGCGAACCGAGGTCACGAAGATTCTGGCCGACTTGCTGAGCGGTGTCGCTCACTCCCGCCGCCGCGTTCTGCGAGTTTCCGGTGTCCATGCGAGACATGATAGAACTCCTTTCGATTACTACTTTCAATCGGCCGCGACAAACGTTTGTCGCGACCGTTCACTACTTTGATTTATAAAGCCGTTCGCCGATTCGTGCAGCGCCAAAAAACCCAAACGCGCGCATCTTGTCACGCCCTTCCGGCCCCCTTACCATCCACGCGGCAGCGACGAACCTTTTGAACGATCAATCAAGATTGGCGTGAGCGAACCGCACACCAGAAGGAAAAATTTGTGGGAATTCGAGAAACAATTAATGAAAAACCGGTGGCGACATTGATCGTGGCGGTCGTCGTGATCGGATGCGCGCTCGGTTTCTTGCTGATGCCCAAAGGTTCGCATGTGCCGAAGTTGTCGAGTCGTTCCTATTACTCCGACGACGACGGAAAGACCTGGTATATCGACGACGCCAAGAATGTTCCGCCGTACGATCACAACGGGAAACAGGCTGTTCGCGCCTATCTCTATAAATGTGCCGACGGCAAGCCGTTCGTTCAGCGCCTCGAGATGTTTGACATCTCCACCAAAGAAGCCATTGAAGGCCAAATCCGCCAGGGAGTTCCACCGCTGGAAGCGCAGTTGCAGGTCAGGGGGATTAAGATCAAGCGCCCGGCCGACGAGAAGTGGGCTTATGTTCTCAACGGAACGCCGCAAGAATATGCCGCATTTCAGAAGGTGATGACGCCACACTGTCCTGACGGGTCTCCAACGCCTCCGGCGCCGGTGACGGTCGAAGACAACGCGCCTTCGCCGCATTAGAACCACTGCGCCAACGAGACCGCGTTTACGAATTGGTCTCGATGATGCGCTGGATGACCGATGACGTGCTCCGGCCGTCGATGAGCGGCGCCAGGGCCACCTTGCCGCCGATCGACTCCACCACGTCCCATCCCACAACCTGCTCTTTTTTATAGTCGGCGCCTTTCACAAGTACGTCGGGCCTGATCGCCTCGATCAGCCGAAGCGGCGTGTCGTCGTCGAAGCGCACGAGATAGTCGATGCTCTCGAGCTCCTCCAAAACGCCAAGCCGATCGTGCTCTCCGATGATCGGCCGTTTGGGTCCCTTGAGGCGGCTGATGCTCGCATCGGTGTTCACGCCGACCACGAGCAAATCCCCTTGCCGCTTGGCGAACTGAAAATATTTGACATGCCCAAGGTGAATTAGATCGAAGCAGCCGTTGGTAAAAACGATTTTCTTTCCCGTCGATCGATGAAACTGCAATTCGCGGGCGAGTTGTTCCAGTGTCCGCTCTTTCCCCTGATGTTCGTGCGCCTCGCTGAGCAGTTCGTCGATGATCTCGCGCGGCTTAATCGGGACCGAGCCAAACCGCTCGACCTCCAACCCGCCCGCCACGTTCGCCAGGGCAACGGATTGTTCCCACGTCGCCCCCGCCGTCCGCGCCACCGCCAACATCGCCAGCACCATGTCTCCGGCGCCGGTGACGTCGTACACCTGGCGTTGTCGCGTCTTGAGCCATCTTCTTTCGCCGTCGCGCGTCGCGAGAAACGCGCCGTTTTTGTCGAGCGTCACGATCGCCGCCTCGAGCCCGAGCTTATTTAAAAGCCATTCCGCGGCCGCCGAATATTGCGACTCCTCCATCGCCGGCAATCCGGTCGCTTTTTCCGTTTCCGTGCGATTGAGCTTAAGCGCCGTGGCGCCGGCATATTTCGAGTAGTCCGAGATATTCGCCGGATCGATGAGCACCGGCACGCCGCGTTCGCGCGCCAACCCGATCAGCCGTCGGCACACGTCGCCGCCGAGCAATCCTTTATTATAATCTTCGATACAAAGCATCGCCGCCCCTTCGAGGGCTTGCGCGACGCGCTCCACGATTCGCTCGCAGATTTCCGCTTTCAACGGCGACTGCTCTTCAAAATCCAGCCGCATCATCTGCTGCGGATGGCGGTGTTGCGCCAAGCCCACCAATCGCACTTTGCACGTGGTCGGCCGATCGGCGTCTTCGACCAGGCGATGCGCCGACGCGCCGCAATCGGTGAGATGTTTGGCCAGCGACTTTCCGGTTTCGTCCGCCCCGATTACGCCGACCACGTCCACCTTGGCGCCCAGCGCCGCGAGGTTGGCCGCGACGCCGCCCGCTCCGCCGAGGCGCAATTCCTCCCGCCGATAGTGCAACACCGGCACCGGCGCCTCCGGCGAAAGCCGCTCGGCGTTGCCGTAAAGGTATCGATCCATCATTAAATCACCGACCAGAACGATGGTGCTGGCGGGCAGGCGGTCCACGATCTCGATCAGCGGGGTTGACATGACTCGAATTGTATTGATCGGCGGAGAAGACGGAAATAAGTCCAATGAATCATTTCACGGAGCTACGGCAACGTAAAACAAATTCCGCCCAAGAGAAGCGCAACGCCCACGCCGGTCAATAGGCCGGCCGCGGCCCACCGCGCCGGCGGCGACCAACCCACCGGCCGCGCGGTAATCTTCACCAGCAGGAGGGACGTCAAGGCCAAAAGGCCGCCGATGCAGCCCAGGGTGAGGGCTTTTTCGAATCGGTTTGCAAATGCGCCAACGACGAAAAACATGGTGAAGTATCCTGTGATAAATGTGATGATGAAGACTGCCCGGCAAGTCGTTCTGTCGCCCGTCGGCTCGATCCGATCGCGCGGAGATTCATAACCTAACGGTCCGGGAGGCGCCCCTGACGCGGTTGACGGCGGACTTATCGCATCGGGAGGCGGTGAGCCGGGGGACGGCTGAGTTTCATCTTTGGAATCGTCCATAAGCTGCCCGTCGACTATTTCGCGACCTCTACAAAGCCCGCCCCGCGACCTGTATCAGACCCACCGCGCCGGCGTCGCGCAAATCGCGGGCGGGCCAGCGTGGTTTAATTCTATTGAAAAGCCAACAATATAAAATGGGGCCGAGTCGCGGATAAACACCCATGGCGTTGGAGACTACAACGTAACGTGATCCCCAGAAAACTTCGCATTTTCGCAAGCAGCCTCGTTTTCATTCCAATGGCGTCGGCGAATGCCGGTGGATTGCCGAAACATACAGGGGAATTCATCCAGTCACATTGTTATGACTGCCATGACGCCGACTCAGCGCGGGCGGGGTTCCGCATCGATCTGCTCACCGACGATTTCACGGCCGGAAACGCCGCCGATCAGTGGAAAGCGGTGATGGACAAGATCAGCTCCGGCCAGATGCCGCCGAAAACCAAGCCGCGGCCTGACGCCAAAGAGGCGTCTGTCGTCACATCGTGGGTTGCGGGAAAATTGCACGAGACGGAATTGGCGGCGCTGAAGGCCGGCGGGCGCTCGCCGATGCGGCGGCTCAACCGCGCCGAATATGCCAACACCGTGCGCGACATCTTTTCCCTCGACGAAAACTTCGCGCGGCGCGTCGAAAAGGAACTCCCCGCCGACGGAAAGGTCGGCGGGTTTGACCGCGGAGCGGCAAGCCTGTTCATGGACGAAGGGCAACTCGATCAGTACATGGCCGTGGCCGATCTGGTGCTGGACGAGGCGGTTCTCAACGAAAAGCCGAAACTGCAACAGCTCACCTGGGACGGCACAAAGGAAAAATACGTTCACGGAATCAACGTCGCCTACAGGGATGCGACCGGCAAAGTGATGGAAGACAACCCCACGCCGGAATTTGTCGCAAATCTGAAAGAGCCGCTCAGCATGATTCCGGTCTCGGGCTTTCAACAGTGGAACTCGAAGGAAAGACGGTATGTGCCGCACGGACCGTTTGATTGGACGATCAAAAACGGCGGCATCGAATACCTCGCCGGTTGCAGATTTTACAACTATGACTGGGGCAATAAAGGCGTCACGCGGGACGGCTGGTACAAATTTCGGATCAAGGCCGGCGCCTTTGCCGGCCAGGGCATGGAAACGCAGAAGGACGTTCGCCTCACCATCAAGTTCGGCGAGGGAAGCCCCGTGGAGGTCATCAAAAGCGCGGTGATCGACGCGCCGCTCGATTCCCCAAAGGAATACGAGTTTCTTATGTACCTCCAATCGGGTCCTCAGGGCATGCGCCGATCGTGGTCAATCAGCTGGAACTTCGGCGAGAGAAAAGAAGCAGTTATTACCAATCCGGGATATTGGGACGTGCAGTGGCATCAGGTGATCGTCGCCGGCGATATCGATCGAGCCATCCGCGAGAAAAAATCCGAAGCGGAAATCGCCAAGCTGCGGATCAAATCCAAGGAAGCGATCGCGGCGGCGGACGAGAACCGCAAGAGCTTCGATGGGACGTACTGGATTTACAATCCGAAACTCGACATCGCCAAGCGGCCTCGGTTGTGGTTGGGCAAGATGCAATGGGAAGGGCCATTGGTGGAATGGCCGCCAAAGGGCCGCACGACATTATTTTTCGCCGGCGAAGATCGCGAAGACGACGCGTATCTCCGCGAGATATTCGCCAGGTTTCTGCCCAAGGCGTATCGCCGGCCGGTGACCACGGACGAATTGGACCGGGTCGTGAAATGGACGCTGGCGGCCAAGGCCGACGGCAACTTATCTTTTAAACTCGCCGTACGCGAGGGGTTGAAAAACGTCCTCTGCTCGCCGACGTTTTTGTACGTCGGCAGTGAGGGAAATCCCGCGCCGGTTTCGTCAAAGCAACAGCCCGGCCCGCAACGGCTCGACGGGTGGCAATTCGCCAGTCGGCTTTCGTACTTCCTGTGGAACAGCGCGCCCGACGATGAGTTGTATCGCCTGGCGGCGCAGGACAAGCTGCAAGATCCGCTGGTCCTGCGGGCGCAGGTGAAGCGGATGATCGCCGATCCAAAGGGATGGGAGTTTGTCCGCAATTTTGCCGGACAGTGGCTTGGCGTCCGCAACTTTGACAACGGCAATCCGCCGAATCGTGATTTTTACAAGTTCTATGACGATGCGCTGCGCGACAGCTCAAAGCGCGAGCCGTTGGAGTTCTTCAACGAGGTTTTGAAACAGGATCTGCCCGTCGCCAGTTTCCTCGACAGCGATTTCCTGGTCGTGAATGAGCGGCTGGCGACGCATTACGGAATTGACGGCGTGCAGGGAGACCAGTTCCGGCGCGTGCCCGCTCCCGGCGACGGTCGTCGCGGCGGCGTGCTGGGAATGTCGGGGATTCTGACCTACCTGGCCGACGGCACGCGAACGCTTCCGGTTCGCCGGGCCGCGTGGGTGCTCGACACTTTGTGGAATCAGCCCGTGCCTCCGCCGCCGCCCAATGTCGGCGATCTGCCTGTCATCAAGGACAAGAAACTCAGCGTTCGCGCCCGGCTCGAGCAGCATCGCAGTTCGGCAAGCTGCGCCAGTTGCCATGCTCGCGTCGATCCCTTCGGAATGGCGTTGGAAAACTATGACGCGACCGGCATGTGGCGCGATCGCCAGAACGGCGAAGGAATGCGCGGCGATAAAAATTCGCCGGCGCTGGACGTCAGCGGCAATCTGCCCGACGGGACTGAATTCAAAAGCGTGCAGGAATTCAAAGCGGCGCTCCTGGCCCAGAAGCAGGCGTTCATCAAGGCGTTTACCGAAAAACTACTCTGTTACGCGCTGGGCCGCGCCATCAACTATGGGGATCATCTTACCGTCGATGACATCGTGGCGCAGGCGGCCAGGAATGACTCTCATTTGCAGGACATCATTCAGGCCACCGTGGCAAGCGATTATTTTCAAACGAGGTAGCGCGGAACGACTTTAGGAACATTCTCTATCATGAACATCAACACTCACGGCTGGCGTCTTCCGCGGCGAACATTTCTGAAAGGCCTTGGCGTAACGCTCGCGCTGCCATGGCTCGAAGCGATGAGCGCCAACGCCAAGGACATCACCACCGCCGGCTCGATGGCGGCCAGCGAAATCCCACGCCGCACGATGTTCACCTATTGGGGTCTGGGCGTGGAAATTCGCTCCTTCACGCCGACCGATACCGGCAAGAACTACACGCTCTCGTCATCGCTGCGGCCGCTTGCGCCGTTCAAGGACGATTGCACCGTGCTGACCGACCTGACGTCCTTCACCGGCGGCCATGGCTCGTGCAGCTGTCTGCTCACGGGGGTCAACACCGTGCGCAACGCCAAGACGCTCACGTCGGTCGATCAGCAGCTTGCCGCCTATCACGGCGCCAAAACGCGATTCCCCTCGCTCGTGCTCGGCACCGTGCGCGAGACCGGCTTCGGCGGGCCGTTTCCGTCCACGCTTTCGTGGAGCAAAAACCATACGCCCATCACGCCGGAGAATCGGCCCGAAGTGCTCTTCGAGAAACTCTTCGGCAACGAAGACAATAAAACACTCGCGACGGCCAAACAAGCGATGGCGCGGCGCGCCAGCCTGCTGGATTCGATCAAGCAACAGGCCGCCGCTCTTCAACGCCGCGTCGGCGCCGCCGATCGCGAACGGCTCGACCAGTATTTCACCTCGATCCGCGATCTGGAGGAACGCATCAAGGTCGAAGGCGAATGGATCGATCGGCCCAAGCCGAAAGTGGACCGACCCGACTTCGGCCAAGGCTCGCCGCGCGATCGCATCGCCGGCGACGGTCGCGGCTACTCGGAATACACCCGCCTGATGTTCGACATGATCGCGCTGGCTTTCCAAACCGACAGCACGCGCGTCGTCAGCCATATTCCCCGCTCTGAAGGGGACGAGGCCAAGTGCTATACCTACCTCACGAAAAGCAAGTGGGATCTTCACTCGATCACCCATCACGATGAAGAGGAAGCCAAGCTCGCCATGTGGCGGCAACTCGACGTGCTTTATCTGTCGGAATGGGCCTACTTCCTCGGCAAGCTCAAGAGCGTAAAAGAAGGTCATGGCACCCTGCTCGACAACACAATCGCCGCCTGGGCCACCACCAACGGCGGCACCAATGCCCATTCTCAAAAACAACTCCCCCTGATTCTCTGCGGCGGCTCGGCGCTGGGCGTGAAACACCAGGGCCATCTCCCGCAGAAGGACGTGCCCGTGGCCAACGTCTGGCAAACCGTCGTGGACCGGGTCGGCATGCCATTGCCGGACAACTTCCAGGGCGGCGTGTCGAAAGGCGTCGTCAAGGAGCTTATTTAGTTTTCCGCGCGCATCACAGAAGAATATATGCCGACTTAGAACATTCCTCATGTTGGTGAAGCGACCTTGCGTGGCGAAAAACGCCCCGCTAGCGGGGGCCGCTAAACGCGGAACGCCAGCAACCTGGAAATTGCTCCAGGTGTTCGCTCGCCTCCTGAACAATTCGCGCGTGGGTCGCCTATGATGTTCCGCTTCTATACAGAGAGGTGGAATCGGAATTGAGTTGGAAACAGATAGCGGACTGGGCAAAGCATCGGCCCATGACCTTGAAAGTCGCGGATCGTCTTGGACGAAGCCGCGGACGATTGGCGGTGCTCGATCAGATCAATCCCCCGGCGCCGGCCCGGCATAAGCCGGATATGAGCCATTGGTCCAGTTATGAATTGGCCGCGACCTGGATCGGCCATGCCACGGTTCTTTTGCGAATCGGCGGCATCACCATTCTCACCGACCCTGTCTTTTCCAGCCGGGTCGGCGTCGGTATGGGACTGATGACGGCAGGTCCCAAACGAACGATGGCCCCGGCCCTCTCGATCGCCGAGCTTCCCGAGATCGATCTGATTTTGATCTCCCACGCCCATTTCGATCATCTGGATCGGCCGACCCTCGCCCGCCTGCCCAAAAAAATCCCCGTGGTGACGGCTCGCGGAACAAGCGATCTCATATATGACATCGGCTACCGCAAAGTGACCGAATTGAATTGGGACGACAAACTTCAGTTCCGTCCCGACGTGCGCCTGATCGCGTTGCCTTCCGTCCATTGGGGCGCCAGGACGTTTCATGATCGCCACCGGGGATTTAATTCCTACCTGATCGAAGCGGGCGATCGTCGCGTGCTTTACGGCGGTGATACCGCTTATCATGACGAGCTGCGAAAAATCGGGAAAGTCGATCTTGCGATCCTCGGCATCGGCGCGTACGACCCTTATGTCGCCGCCCATGCGACGCCGGAACAGGCATGGGCGATGGCGGGCCATTGCCAGGCCACATCGATATTGCCGATCCATCACGGGACGTTTCGGCTCAGCCACGAACCGATGGATGAGCCGATCCGCAGAATGCTGGCGGCGGCGGGTCGCGATTGCAACCGCGTGGTGATTCGTGAGGCGGGGGAGTTATGGGTCGCCGAGCCGCATTATTTCCGCTGGCGAAATGGCGCGTACGATGTGCAGAAAATCGATTATCACTGAGGTTTATTTATGCATGCCCCCAATCCCATTCATCCAGACAAAATGCTCCGTGAGGAGTTCCCGGCGCCGGCTGGCGTGTCGTAACGCGAATTCGCCAAGCGCCTCGGCTGGACCGTCGCCAAGCTGGGTTTACTAACTGCGGATCGTGCATCGCCGGTTCTTCGATTCAGGCGCCCTTGCCCAACTCGGCGTTGCCATTGACGGCGAGCAAAAACCGATGATCCTTATTGTCCTATGTCCATCACCTCGCTGGATCGCCCGCCGAACAGGCTGATGTTCAAAATTGCACGCTCGTTTTACTTCGCCTTTGCCGGCGTGTGGTATCTGCTGCGGACACAGAGGAACGCGCGGATCGAAGTGTTGATCGGCGCGTTGGCTTGCGCCCTGGGTGGCTGGCTGCGCATCAGCCGGGTTGAATGGGCGATCATCGTTTTCACCATTGCGCTGGTTTTAATTCTTGAAGGCCTTAACACCGCCGTCGAATGCGCGATTGATCTGGCCTCGCCCGGAATTCACCCGCTGGCCAAGGCCGCCAAAGATTTGGCGGCGGGGATGGTGCTGATCGCCTCCATTGCGTCGGTTGCGGTAGGATTGCTGATTCTGGGGCCACCTTTATTACACAAGATTTTTATCTCCCCTTGACGTACGCTGATTTATGGATAAGCTATGACACGGATTATTGGCAAGCGTACCGCACAAGCTCTGTGATAAAATAGGATGACCCCGTCCGACGGGCGGGGGTTGTTCTTTTTTTCTATTGCGCCGGGCGTCAACGCAAGGACCGCCAATATAGATAGTATAGTTCGAGTTCCGGGCAGCGGAGTGCATTGCCTGGTTTGACAAGCCGCTTAAAGAGTAAAGCGGCTAATTTTATCGGCTGAGCCGGCCAAGACGCCGGACTCTGTGCGATAAGTTGAGAATGAAAAACGTGTTACGTTGAGGTTGGCCTCGCCACCGAAGATTTGATCACGGTGATGCGGTTATTCCTTTCTTTACGGAAAAGGACAATCTGATGCGAGTGCATGAGGTCCGCGACTTCAGCAAGCGTGGCGACGCGCTGCAAATTCCAAATCTGATTCGGGTCCAGACGGATGCCTATACCCGATTCCTTCAAAAGGATATCGACCCCTCGAAGCGAAAAAATGAGGGATTGGAAAATTTACTCCGCGAGGTGTTCCCCATCGAAAGTTACGATGGCAACCTCCGCCTGGAGTACATGAATTACCAGCTTGCCGAGCCGCGGTACACGACCGATGAATGTCGGGCGCTGCGGTTGACCTTCGGCATGCCGTTCCGAATTCAGGTGCGCTTTGTCCGCAAAGACAAAGACGAGGTGATGGAAGATTCCATCTACCTGGGCGAAATCCCCATCATGATCGGCGGCGGCGAATTCATCATCAACGGCGCCGAGCGCGTTATCGTAAACCAGCTCCATCGGTCGCCCGGCGTGGACTTCCTCATCGAAGTTCAGGAAGGGGATCGCCCCCTCCACGGCTTCCGTGTCATTCCCGAACGCGGCTCATGGATCGAATGCTCGGTCACCAAGAAAGACGCGCTGGCCGTCCGCATCGACCAATCGTCGAAAATCCCCGCCACCACTTTCGTCCGCGCGCTGGACAAGAAATACAGCACCAACGAAGCGATCATCAAGGAATTTTACACGACGGAAAACGTCAAGGTCACCCAGCTTCAATCGACCTACTACGCCGCGACCGCGATTATCGACGCCGAGAGCGGCGAAGAACTGGTCAAGGCCGGCGCCCAGATCGGCGAATCACTGAATAAGATTCAGGCGTCGAGCCTCAAGAGCATCGAGGTCATCACCAAGGTGGCCGACCCGCTTATCCTCAATACGCTCGGCGAAGACAGCTCGACCAGCCATGAAGACGCCTTAATGCGGATTTACGCCCGGCTTCGGCCCGGCAATCCGCCGCAACTGGAAAAGGCGCAAACGCTGTTCGAGGAAAAATTCTTCGATGAAAATCGCTATCGGCTTGGCCGCGTCGGCCGCTTCCGGATCAACCGCAAGTTTGATCAGAACGTGCCCGAAACCGTCATGACGCTGCGAAGCGAAGACTTGGTCAACTCGCTGAAATACATGTTCAAGCTGCGCAGCGGCGAAGGATATGTCGACGACATCGATCACCTGGGCAACCGTCGTCTGCGCACGATCGACGAGCTTGCGGCCGAGGAACTCCGCAAGGGTTTCCTGAAGCTCAAGCGCACGGTCCAGGAGCGCATGTCGCTGAAGGACCCCAACGAATTGGGTCGAATCGCCGAGTTGGTGAACTCCAAGAGCATCAGCAGCTCGATCGATTTCTTCTTCGGCCGCGGCGAACTTTCGCAGGTGGTCGATCAGACCAATCCGCTGTCGCAGTTGACGCACGAGCGCCGGTTGTCGGCACTCGGGCCAGGCGGGTTGAATCGCAAACGCGCCGGCTTTGAAGTGCGCGACGTGCATATTTCGCACTATGGCCGAATCTGTCCGATCGAAACGCCGGAAGGCACCAACATCGGTCTTATCGCGTCATTGTCGATCTACGCAGACCTGGACGAATATGGCTTCCTGATTACGCCGTACCGCGTGGTAAAGGACGGCAAAGTTAATGGCGAGCATAAGTATCTTCGTGCCGACGAAGAGATGAAATCCATCCTGGCGCCGCCCGACGCGGTGGAGAAGGATGGGCATCTTAAAAAGGGCGCCGTTCTCGCTCGCGTTCAGGGCGATCTGGCGACCGTTCCGCACAAGGAAATTCAGTACGTGGACATTAGTCCGCGTCAGACCGTGTCGGTGTCGGCGGCGCTCATTCCGTTCCTCGAGCATGACGACGCCAACCGAGCCTTGATGGGATCGAACATGCAGCGGCAGGCGGTTCCGCTGTTGCGAACCGATCCGCCGGTGGTTTCGACCGGCATGGAAAGACCCGTCGCGCAGAACAGCGGCATGTTGGTTCGAGCCGAGCGGGCGGGAGTCGTCACCGCCGTCGATGCACTTCATATTCTAATCGACAACGCGGACGAATACGTCCTGCGCAAATTCACCGGACTCAATGAGCGCACCTGCCTGAACCAAAAGCCCATCGTCAAGAAGGGCCAGCGGGTCAAGAAAGGTCAGATCATCGCCGACGGCGCCGCGACGCACCAGGGTGAGTTGGCCCTGGGCCGAAACGTGCTCGTCGGCTTCATGACCTTCGACGGCTATAACTTCGAAGACGCCATCGTCATCAGCCAACGGCTCGTGAAGGAAGACATTTTCACCTCGATCCACATCGAGGAATACGACGTGGAAATTCGTGAGACCAAGCTGGGTCGCGAAGAGTTCACGCGCGACATCCCCAACGTGAGCGAGCGTGCCTTGGCCAATCTCGATGAAAATGGCGTCGTTCGCGTCGGCACCCGCGTCGGGCCGGGGGATATTCTGGTCGGCAAGATCGCTCCAAAGAGCAAGAGCGAGCTGACGCCGGAAGAAAAGCTTCTGCACGCCATCTTCGGCCGGGCCGGCGAAGACGTGAAGAACGACTCGCTGGAAATGCCGGCGGGCGAAGAGGGCGTCGTGATCGGCGCCTCGCGATTCAGCCGTCGCATGCACATGACCGAAGAGCAGAAAAAGACGCTGAAAAAAGACATCGAAACCTACGAAAAGGAAATGAATCTCAAGGCCATCTCGCTGTTCAAGCAGATGGTGAATGAGGTCAACGAAGTGACCGGCACGCTGCTGGTCGATCCGGGAACCAAGCAGAAGGTCGGTCTCTCGGAGAACCCCGACGTTCTTCTTGAACAAGTCGAGGGCTTCAGCCCCGAGTGGATCAAGGGAACCAAGGAATCGAAGGAGCAGGGTCTTAATACGCACAGCCGCTTCTGGCCGCGCGTGCAGGCGGTCCTGAAGGAAAAAGTGCGCCGGATGGAGCACATGAAGCGCGGCGACGAATTGCCGTCGGGCGTGCTGGAGATGGTGAAGATTTACATCGCCACCAAACGGCAACTCTCCGTCGGCGACAAGATGGCCGGACGTCACGGCAACAAGGGCGTTATCGCCCGCATTGTGCCGGAAGAAGACATGCCATTCCTGGAAGATGGCACGCCGCTGGACATTCTGCTGAATCCTTTGGGTGTGCCGAGTCGTATGAACGTTGGCCAGATTCTCGAAACGCATTTGGGTTGGGCCGGCGCGGTGCTTGGTTTTCAGACCATTACTCCGGTCTTCGATGGCGCGACGGAAGATGAAATCTTCAAGGCGGTCGAGGAAGCCAACAAAGCGGTTCGCGATCGCCGCAAGGAGAAAAAGGCGAATAAGACGTCGATCGATTCGCGTGAGTTGGACGCGGAGATGCCATGGGGCGGAAAGATTCAGCTTCGCGACGGCCGCACCGGCGAGCCGTTCGAGCAGAAGACGACGGTCGGCTACATCTACATGATGAAGCTTCACCACTTGGTCGACGACAAAATCCACGCCCGCGCCACCGGCCCTTACTCGCTGATCACGCAGCAACCCCTCGGCGGCAAGGCCCGCACCGGCGGTCAGCGCTTCGGCGAGATGGAAGTGTGGGGCCTGGAAGCCTATGGCTCAGCCTATGTCCTCCAGGAACTGCTGACGGTGAAGTCCGACGACGTGGAAGGCCGCACTAAGATTTACGAATCGATGGTGAAAGGGACCAACACGCTGGAAGCGGGAACGCCGGTATCGTTCGACGTGCTGTGTAACGAAATTCGCGGGCTGGGATTGAATATCCAGCTTGAGAAGAAGAAAGGTCTTGGTGGCGAGCCTGAGGATGAGGACATGATGTGAAGACGTAGAGTCCGCAGTTGCGGATCAGGTGGGCTGGAGAGGCGTGATCGTGAGCGAATTCGAATGGAACGCGAAGAAAGCGGATTCTAATATCGCAATCACCGCGTTTCATTCGACGAAGCAATGACCGTTTGGGCCGATCCGCACCGGATTGTCGATCCTGACACGGTTCATTCGACAGAGACAGAATACCGAGACGTGGTTCTCGGCCTCTCGGAAAAACTCAGGTTGCTGGTGCTACCGAACGTCATGAAAAGATCCGTATCATCAGTGCTCGCCGAGCGAATCAAGCAGAGACGCGCCGTTACGCCAGCGAAGCATAAGGTCCGCTATGTGAAGTTTTACGCCGGAAGAGATGGCGATCGATGCGGCAGATATTGATGCGTCGAAGGCGCCGGTGATTGCCCGCGGTGAAGCGGAATGGCAGCGCTTTATTTCGTTCAGACGCGGCTATGTCCGATTGGACAACGATTTGAGGAAAGTGTTCAAGGACGATGAGGAAGTGAACCGAGCGCTTCGCAAGCTGATCGAAGCGATGCCGGTGAAATCGGCTCGGAAGCGAAAATCCGCTTGACGCAAATACCAACCGCCCTGCGGTTGTTCGGATGAATTTTTGAATTGGTAAACACGGACACACCGTCCGTAGCACAAAGGAAAGACAACGATCATGGCTGAAAGCGTCTACGATCGTATTAACGATTACGGCTCCGTCCGAATTCAACTCGCCAGCCCGAACGATATTCGTTCGTGGTCCTTCGGCGAAGTGAAGAAGCCGGAGACTATCAACTATCGCACCTACCGCGCCGAAAAGGACGGCCTGTTCTGCGAGCGCATCTTCGGTCCCGAACGCGACTGGGAATGCTCGTGCGGCAAGTACAAAGGCACAAAGTACAAAGGCATCATCTGCGATCGCTGCGGCGTAAAGGTCACGCACTCGCGCGTCCGCCGAAAACGCATGGGCCATATCAATCTGGCCGCGCCGATCGTGCACATCTGGTTCTTCAAGGCATTGCCGAGCCGCCTTGGCGCCATGCTGGACATGAAGACCAGCGACATCGAAAAGATCGTTTATTTCCAGGATTACGTCGTTACCAATCCCGGCAAAACGCCGCTGAAAAAGAAGCAGCTCCTGACCGAGGACGAATACCGGGCGGCTTACGAGAAATACTCGACCGAATTCGAAGCGGAGATGGGCGCCGAGGCGATCAAAAAATTGCTCGGCATGATCGATCTTCCCGTGGAAGCCGCCAAAATCCGCGCCGACATCGAGAAGACCAACAGCAAGCAGAAAATCAAGGACCTCACCAAGCGGCTGAAGATGGTCGAGGCCATCCGCGGCTCGGAGAATAAGTCCGAGTGGATGGTCATGGACGTGATCCCGGTCATCCCGCCGGACCTGCGCCCGCTGGTCTTGCTGGAATCGGGAAATTTCGCCACGTCGGATCTGAACGACCTGTACCGCCGAATCATCAACCGAAATAATCGGCTGAAGAAGCTGGTCGATCTCAATGCCCCCGAAGTCATCATTCGCAACGAAAAGCGAATGCTTCAGCAGGCGGTCGACGCGCTGTTCGACAACGGCCGTTGCCGTCGTCCGGTGCTCGGTTCGTCAAACCGCCCGCTCAAGTCGCTCACCGACATGATCAAGGGCAAGCAGGGCCGTTTCCGTGAAAATCTGCTTGGAAAGCGCGTCGATTACTCAGCCCGCTCGGTCATCGTGGTCGGTCCGGAACTGAAGCTGCATCAGTGCGGGTTGCCGAAGAAAATCGCGCTGGAACTGTTCCAGCCGTTCATCATTCGCAAGCTCAAAGAGCATGGACTGGCCGACACGATCAAGTCCGCCAAAAAAATGCTTGAGCGGCGCGATCCGGAAGTGTGGGACATTCTGGAAGAAGTCATCTATCAGCATCCCGTGATGCTCAATCGCGCCCCGACGCTTCACCGCATGGGCATTCAGGCGTTTGAGCCGGTGCTGGTCGAAGGCAACGCCATCAAGATTCACCCGCTGGTGTGCAAAGGCTTCAACGCCGACTTTGACGGCGACCAGATGGCCGTCCACCTTCCGCTGAGCATCGAAGCGCAGACGGAAACGCATGTGCTGATGCTGGCGCCGAACAACATCTTCTCGCCGGCCAACGGCAGCCCGATCATCACGCCGTCGCAGGACATCGTGCTCGGGACGTTCTACATCACCACCGATCGCGAAGGGGATAAGGGCGAATTCAGCCTCTATCACAACGTCCGCGAAGTGCTGATGGCGTTTGACCTCGGCAAGATCAAGATGCATTCGCGCGTATTCGTGCGTTTGGTCGATCGCAAGGAAGTGGTGCCGGACGACAAGTCGGGGCCGCAGTCGATTCACGAGACGGCGTGGAAGCACCTGGAAGAGCACCGCAAGCGGAAAGACCCGAATTACGTCCCCAAGCCGCGGCCCGAGCGCTTCAAGAGCAACATCATCCTCACGACGGTGGGGCGTTGCATCTTCAACGACGTGCTCCCCAAGGCGATGCCGTTCTACAACTACGCGTTGACCGCCAAGGGCTCCAGCCGCGTGATCGCCGACACGTATGCCGTTCTGGGCCGGCCCGCCACCATCAAGCTGCTGGACGACATGAAGGCCCTGGGTTTCAAGCGCAGCACGCTGGCCGCGCTCAGCTTCGGCATCACCGATATCCGTTCGCCGGATACCAAGGGCGAAATTCTCGCCAATGGCCAGAAGGAAGCCGACAAGATCGAAAAGGCCTATCGCATGGGCGCCCTGACCGAGCAGGAGCGGTACGCCCGCCTGATCGACACGTGGGGCCATGCCCGCAAACAAGTGACCGAAGATCTGATGGCCGGCCTGCAGAACGACTATCGCGGCGAAGACGGCAAGCCGATCCCGCCGAAGCAGGGCGGCGCCCTGAAATATCTCAACCCGATCGCTATGATGGCGACCTCCGGCGCTCGCGGCAACGTCGATCAGATTCGTCAGCTCGGCGGAATGCGCGGCCTCATGGCGAAGCCCTCCGGCGAAATCATCGAAACGCCGATCAAGTCCAACTTCCGCGAAGGCCTGTCGGTGCTGGAATATTTCTCCTCCACCCATGGCGCGCGAAAGGGTCTGGCCGACACCGCGCTCAAGACCGCCGACTCCGGTTACCTCACGCGCAAACTCGCCGACGTGGCGCAGAACGTCATCATCAACGAGCTCGATTGCAACACGCTCAACGGCGTCACCAAGACGACCATCTACAAAGGGGAAACCGTCGAGGTCGAACTGAAGGACATGATCGTCGGCCGAACCGCCCGCGACACGATCCGCAATCCGATCACCGACGTGGTCATCGTCAACGAAAACCAGACGATCACCAACGAAATCGCCGACGCCATCAAGGAGCTCAAGCTCGAAAGCATTCGCGTTCGTTCGCCGCTGACGTGCGAAAGCCCGCGCGGCGTTTGCGCCAAATGCTACGGCATCGACATGTCGACCAACAACCTCGTGGAAGAGGGCCTTGCGGTCGGCATCATCGGCGCGCAATCGATCGGCGAGCCGGGCACTCAGCTCACCATGCGTACGTTCCACACCGGCGGTGTCGCCACCGGATCGTTCGTGGAAAACGACATCAAGGCCGCCAGCGAAGGCATCGTTCAGCACCGCGACATCAATGCCGTGGTCGTCACCGACGCCGAGGGCAATAAACATCTGACGGCCCTGAAGCGCAACGGCGAAATCGTGGTCATGGACTCCAAGGGCCGCGAGCGCGAGAAGTACAAAGTGCCTTACGGCGCGACCGTGCTGATCGGCGACGGCGAAAAGGTAAAACCGCGCCAGCCGCTGGTGGTGTGGGATCCGCACATCACCCCGATTTTGGCGGAAAAAGGCGGCACCGTCCGCTACGAAGACATCGAAGAAGGCGAAACCGCCCGAGCCGAGGAAGAACGCAAGGGCGGCAACGAGAGCGGCGGCAAAAAGCTCGTCGTGATCGAGCACAAGGGCGAACGCCATCCGCGTATCACCATTGAAGGCGCCGACGGTAAAATCCTCGACTTCCACTACCTGCCGGCCAAGGCACGTATCGAAGTCACCGACGGCCAGAAGATCGAGGCCGGCCACATGGTCGCCCGCCAGCCGCGCGAAAGCGCGGGAACGCAGGACATCACCGGCGGTCTTCCCCGCGTGACGGAAATCTTCGAGGCCCGCAAGCCCAAGGAAGCCGCCGTGCTGGCTGAAATCTCCGGGCAGATCGAGCTGCGTTCGGACAAGCGCCGCGGCAAGATGACCATCAACATCAAGAACGAGACGGGCATGGAAAAAGAGCACCACGTCCCGCAGGACAAGGAGCTCCAGGTCCACGCCGGCGACTTTGTCGAGGCCGGCGATCCGCTGGTTCGCGGGCCGATCATCCCGCACGACATCCTTCGCATCAAAGGCGAAGAAGCCCTTTACCAGTATCTGCTGACCGAAGTGCAGAACGTCTATCGTTCGCAAGGCGTGAAGATCAACGACAAGCACATTGAGATCATCCTGAACCAGATGCTCCGCAAGGTAAAGGTCGAAGACGCCGGCGACACCAAGTTCCTGCCCGGCGAGGTGGTCGACAAGTTCCGTTTCCGCCAGGGGAACGACGCGGTCGGTCAAAGCGTCCGCGTCAGCGAAGTCGGCGGAACCGATTTCAAGGAGGGCGATGTCGTCCTTCGATCCGATTTCAAGGACGCCAACGAAGCCGCCGAAGCGGCCGGCAAGGATTCGGCCAAGGCCAAGAAGACCAAGCCCGCCCGCGGCAAGACGTTGCTGCTTGGCATCACCAAGGCCTCGCTGCAAAGCGAATCGTTCATCTCCGCGGCGAGTTTCCAGGAAACCACGAAAGTGCTGACCGAAGCCGCATTGGCCGGCGCGGTCGATAAGCTGGTCGGCCTCAAGGAGAACGTGATCCTCGGCCACTTGATCCCGGCGGGGACGGCTTTCCAGCCGCACCTGACGTTGAAGATCAAGCATTTGGCTCAGCCGGCCGAACTGCCCGAACCCCCACACCGCGCACAGCCCGCTCCGGCCGCCGAGCCGCGCGAAGCCGTGCCGCAAAAGGCGGGGGCGTGAGGCGATCGGTGAAACGAGTTCCCCACGCGCAATAACGCGCCAATCGAGACCTGTCGTTAACGACCTCCCCGCTCCAGCAAACGCTGAAGCGGGGAGGTCTTGTTTGGCTGACTCGTTTTGCCGAAACCACGGCGAATAACCGAACGAAGAATCGCATGTACGATTTGTCTGGAAGGAGCCGCCTTCACCCGCTCGAGCGTATTTCAGTTTGGTAGCGCGTGCGACGTTTTGTTAATGATCGCGTGGCTGAGCGTTTGGTGGTGACGCCGGTTCTGAGGTACTCCAAAGAGCCGGATTCCGCGACGCTTCGATTCGGCTCTTCGGAGTACCTCAGAACCGGCGTCGGATCCCCGAACGACAAAATATACGAACTGGAAGAGAAACTCGCCGACTATCGTTCAGCCGGAATCAAGTTGGTATGGGAAATGAATCCAAAATTTCGCTATGTGCAAATTCACCGACTCGACGGTTCGCGCCAGCGTCTTGAGGAGACCGAAACCGTGACTGGTGAAGCGGTTCTTCCGGGGTTTTCCGCGCTTGTCAGCGCGTTATTTCCATGACGATGACGGAAAACATCGAGAATACGCGCATTAAGCCGGTAGCGCGTATAGGCTCGCTCAAATCGTCGGCGTGGCCGGACCTTGATCTTGCGCCGGCCTTTCCGCGCCGCAATTCCAGCACTCATCGAATTGATCTTCGACTTCTTCGCCGCACTTTGGGCACTTCCAGGTCGGCCCCGCCGGCTCTTCCGCCGATTCGGGATCGCGGAGATGGGCATCTTCCCGTTTTTGATATTCGTCGACGATCGGCGTCGCCTTGGCGACGTCCGCCTCGTTCACCCACACGCCCGGCAGCGACCTTGCCGAGACGGGCATGTTCCCCCACGCGCCCTCCAATGCCTCGCCTTGGATGACGGCCGTAATTCCCTCCTGCTCAAGCAGTCCCTGGAGAAAGTGGGCGTCCATGTCATTTCGCGCGGTATAAATTTGCTGCATTAATGTAATGTAACACGTCGGACATAGGACGGAAGAGGGAAAAACCGGACGTTTTGTATCGAATGCCACGGCGGCGCCGTCGCGTTAAACGTCGAAAAATTCGGCGACCCTGCAGCGAAAGTTCGGGAGGGCGGCTTCGCCGGTTACTTCGTCTTTCTCCGTGAGCAACTGAACGCTGCCGTCGCGGCGATAGATTTGCACTTGCCGCCAATCCGGATTGACCACCCAAAGACCTTAAACCCGACCTTGAGATAATCCTTGACCTTGTCGCCGACGTCTTTGACACGATCAGTGGGCGAAAGGATCTCGACGGCCAGATCGGCCGGGATCGGAATGAAGCCGGGATTGTCTAAATCACCTCTGACCATTGTATCCGCCGGCATGGCCAGGACAAAGCAGTCGGGTGCGAAACGCGACCTGTCGTATCCCTTCGTCCACTTCGCTACAATCAATTTTAATGGCCGAGCATGTAACGATTTTGGGTGACGGCGCCATGGCGACCGTCTGTTCCATTCTCCTGACCCAAGGCGGGCATGGGGTAACGATGTGGGGCGCGTTCGAGGATTCAATCGAACGCCTCGTGCAAAACCGCGAACAGAGTAAATTGCTGCCGGGCGCGCGAATCCCGCCGGATGTTCGTCTGACGGCCAACGACGCCGAGTGCTTTAGCGGAACGACAATGATCCTCTCGGCGGTGCCGACGCAATACATGCGATCGGTCTGGCAACGGCTGGTGGATTATGTTCCGCCGGGAGCGGCGATCGTGTCGGTCGCCAAGGGAATCGAGAACGGCACCTTACTACGCCCCACGCAGGTGATCGACGATGTGTTGCGCGCCAGGCGGATGCGGGAAACGCGCGAAGCGACTCCGCATGCGCTGGTTGCCTTGTCGGGGCCCAACATCGCCGCCGAATTGGCCAAATGCCTGCCCGGAACGGCGGTAGCCGCGTCGGCCGACGCGGAACTGGCGATCCGAACGCAGCGCGTTTTTTCCACCCAGTGGTTTCGCGTCTACACCAATACGGACGTCATTGGCGTCGAACTGGCCGGCGCAATGAAGAATGTGGTCGCGATCGCCGCCGGCATTCTCGACGGCCTCGCCGCCGGCAACAACGCCAAGGCGGCGCTGGTGACGCGCGGGCTGGTCGAAATCACCCGCCTTGGCGTGGCGATGGGCGCCAGTGCCGACACTTTTCAGGGTTTGGCGGGTCTTGGCGATTTGATGACCACCTGCGTCAGCCCCGAAGGCCGCAATCGCACGGTCGGAGAGCGCATCGGCAAAGGCCAGAAACTTCCCGATATTCTGGCCAAGATGGACAGCGTGGCTGAGGGCGTTCCAACCACGCAATCCGTCATGCAACTCGCCCGTCGCCATGACGTCGAGATGCCGATTACCGAAGCGGTTTATTCCGTTCTCTTCGAGGGCAAGGACGTGCTGCACGCCCTGAGCGAACTAATGAACCGCGATCCGAAACCCGAAAGAATTAAATGACAACCATCGGCATGCACTACGACGTCATCCCCGGCAAAGAAGCCGAATTCAAGAACGGCTTTATCAGTGTCCTGGAACATCTGAAACAGGTTCCGGGCCATATCGAATCGCATTTATTCGAGGATGTGCAATCGGCGGGAAGTTTCCTGATTCAGAGCGAGTGGCAAACGCACGAAGCGTTTAACGACTTCATAAAAAGCGATGCGTTTAAGAACGTGACCGCGTGGGGGAAAGCGGAAATCCTGCGCGGACGGCCGAGACATAAAGTCTACAAGAATGACTGATTTCCGCGCGTATCGGAGCGCGACATTTCTTGAGCAGAGAGACGATTGAAATTCCCGGCCGATCGGCGTCATCTCACCGCCTGCAGCGTTTGCATCACCCTCGCTCCCCCTGGACTGTTGCGATCCTGAATGTCGATCAGGATCCACCCGTGCGCCCCGTCGTTCAGCACGAGTCCGCAGAAATCGCAGGCGTTGGAGTCGCTGTTGGACTCGGGGGCGCCGCAGCCGGGGCAGTGGGCGGAGGAAATGCCTTTGCCGGCGTCGGTTTTTGTGCCGGCCTTACGCCATAAGACCAAGAGCGAATAGGCGAGATGGTTGGGTTCGAGTAGACGCGGCGGCTGATTGGGCGTCAGAAGAATTCGATTGGCCGACCAGCGAACCTCGACCACGGCTCGGTCCCCGTCATCGGGCGCCGAGGGATTGGCGGAGGGGGCGACGCCAAGGAGAGTGACGGCGCCGACGGCGCAGTCGGCGAATATTTGGCGCTCGCCCGCCGGGCCGGGTTGTAGCCACTGGGCGTAGGCGTTGCAGAACGTTTCGGACGCGGCCTTGCGGAAAGGATCGATCTTTCCGATGCGGTCGGCGGTCGCTTTTCGCCAGAACATGACCGAGGCGCGATCTTCCAGTTCGACGGCGTTAAAATCCGGATCGCGCTGGGTCAGGGCGGCGACGCCGGGGAGAACGCCGTGGCGGTCGCCGTTCCATTCGATCTCCTGCGTGATCTCGGAAAGAATCCAATCGTATTGGCCGCTTCGCAGCAACGCTTTGCAATGGGTGCAGTTGGCGGTCTGGTTCAACTCCACCGGCGCCCCGCAGTTGGGACATTGGCCTTCGATCAGGCCGGCCTTGTTCGGTTGTGTCGTGGCGCCGCGACGGCGCAGGAATGACCACACCTCGACAAACCGTTCCGGCGCCACAAGCCCGGTGAGGCGGGCGCCGTTGGCGAGCGACACGCGATAGTCGGCGGCGCTCGCGTCGATGCGCACAGACAATTCATCGAAAAGACCGTCGGACTGCAATTGCACGATCGAGATGTTGTGAAGCTGAAGGTTGTCCAGTTGATCGCGCCAGCCCTGGGCGCGCTGCTCGGCAAATTGCAGGGTGAAGCGTTCATGAACGCCGTCGGAAATGAACGGCCGGACTTGCGCGAGATTCTGCGAACACCACGCGGCCTGGATTTTTCGGAACGCGACGTCGGCCCGCCGATAAAATGCCATCTCGTCGAAATTGGGATCGTTGGCGCGAAGCGCGTTGATCGCCTGCTCGCGCGCGGCGGCGTTTTGAGGCGCCGGCGCCGGCGCAAGCGGGAGTCCGGCGCCGCCCTGGCCACCCTGATTCGAGTAATTGCGGAACACGTAGGCGGCGACGACAAGCAGGATCAGACCGATGATGGGGTGGTAAATAAAAAGTTCGATGATCAAATAGATCAAGCCGCCAAGTCCGTTTCCGCCGCCGCCGCCTCCTCCGCCTCCGTGTCCGCCGCCACCGCCGTGATATCCTTCGCCGCCGCCGGCGCGGGCCCACGCGGAAGCGGGGGAAATGAGCATGAGCGCCCCGCCCGCCGACAGGAGAAGGAGCGACAAAATTCGGTGCCTAGGGAAGCGCATTCTTCGCATTTGGAGATGGTAACCGCCGGTTCGGCGGAGTTAAATACGAAACGAAAGGCTGGACGCGCGCCGCGCGGCTTTCGCCCTCATTTCGGCCGATTTTTGAATGCTCGGCGTTCGTCGTCGCGGGTCAACGCCGTTTATCGCCGGCGGGAAATGACGTCACGTCAGCCGTCTCACCCGTCCGTCGCCATGCCCCGAGCTTTGGCCCCAGATACCGGGAAGTGGTTTGTTGCAGTCGGGGCACAGGCCGTCGGGGCCAACGCGATTTTGTTTGACGATGAAGCCGTATCGCTGAATGACCGTCGCGTTGCAATGGTGGCAGCGAGTGTCCTCCCATCCGCCGACACGGCCGGGGAGGTTGCCGGGATACATGTATTTGAGACCGGCTTGCATGCCGAACTGGACGATTCTCCAGAGATCGTCGGGCGTAGTTTGGCGATAGCCGTCGGTCATCTTGTAGTCAGGATGAAAGGCGGTCATGTGCCAGGGCATGAGGGGATCAATCGACGCGATGAACTCGGCCATGCGTTTCAGATCGTCGGCGTCGTCACTGAAGCCGGGGACGACGAGGGTGACAATCTCAACCCAGAAACCGCGCTGCTTGAGATCGCGGATTGTCTGGGTAACGTTCTCCAACACGCCGCCAAGCTGGCGGTAGTTTTGCGGATTAAATGTCTTGAGATCGACCTTGTAGGCGTCGACATAGGGCCGGATGAAATCGAGAACCTGCGGCGTGCCGTTGCCGTTAGAAATATAGGCGCAGCGCAACCCGCGGCCGCGGGCTTCCTTGAACACGTCCACCGCCCATTCGCTGGTGATCAGCGGCTCGTTATAGCTCGACGCCACCACCGGCGCCCGATGTTGAATGGCCAGGTCGACCAGTTGCCCGGGATTGGTCAACCTCGCCGGCGCGACGGCTTTGGGATCGCGAAGCATCTGGCTTGTCACCCAGTTTTGGCAATAGCCACAATGGAAATCGCACCCAAGCATACCGAAGGTGAGGGCATCGCTGCCGGGCAGGACGTGGAAGAACGGCTTTTTCTCGATGGGATCGCAGGCTAACGCGCCAACGTAACCATACGGAACCCGGAGCACGCCATTGTCGTTAAATCGCACCCGGCAGACGCCGTCGCGCCCGGGTTTAACGAGGCAGCGATGACCGCAGGCGAAGCATTGGATGGCGTCATTGGCCTTATGCTCGATCAACGCCTCGGCAGCCGGGGCGCTAAGACGATGGAGATCGGTCTTGAGCGAATTGAGGCGCTCTTTCTGCTCCTGGAGCACTTGTAACGTGGCCATTAAAACCTCCGACAACCGAGAACGAAATTTCCATAAATTATAGGCCCCTTCATATCACGATCAGGGCATTCGCTTTTGGCCCTCTTACCCACTCCCCCGGCGTCGGCGTACCAGGAGAGGGAACCGGAGGGGCGAAAGCTCAAAAGCGATCGCCCTGTCATCACGGTGAATCCGGCAATGCTTCGATTGTCAATGAATGAACGGGTTCGTATCATTTCGGCAAATGTTGGACGTTCTTCGACGACACCTTGATGAGATCGCGTCGGTCTGCCGCAAGTATGGCGTCAAGAAACTGGAGCTTTTCGGTTCGGCGGCACGCGAGGATTCGATACTGCCCATAGCGATATCGACTTGTTCCAGGAGTTCGACGCCGATCCTGTTGCTCTGGCGGATCGATTTTTCGCCCTGATGGAAGACTTGGAAAAGTTGCTAAAACACCCGGTGGATCTGGTAAGCGGTCAGGATGACGTCAATCCATATTTTCTCGAGGTTGCCAACCGTTACCGGATCACGCTCTACGCGGCCTCCCATCAACTTTTTTTCCTCGGATCAGTAATCGTTCTCAACGGGAATCCACAAGACCATTTCAAGGAGAAACCAACATGCAGGCGCGTTTGCTGATCGCTTCGATGGCGGCTATTGTTCTGACGGGTACGATGGCGTTTTGCGAGGATAAGCCGGCCAAGGCGCCGGCGGTTGCGCCGTATGAAGGGACGGGGGATCTGAAGATCGATAAGCCAGAGGATAAGGAAGACGTGAAGCCGGTGACGGCGCCGGAAGGGGCGATCGTGCTGTTCAACGGCAAGGACGTCTCCAATTGGGTGAGCAATAAGGACAAGAGTCCCGCGAAGTGGGAAGTGGTGGATGGCGTGCTCCAGGGGAAGCCGGGGTCGGGAGACATTTTGAGCCAGCATCAATTCGAGGGGGCGTATCACCTGCATGTTGAGTTTCGCGTTCCGTATGAGCCGAATAATCACGATCAGGGCCGGGGAAACAGCGGCGTGTATCTGAACAGCCACTGGGAAGTGCAGGTTTTGGACAGCTATCACAACAAGACGTATGCCGACGGGGCCTGCGGGGCGATTTACAGCATCGAGCCGCCAAAGGAAAACGCGGCCAAGGCGCCGACCGTTTGGCAGAGCTATGACATCGAATTTCATCCGGCCAAGTGCGAGGACGGGAAAGTCGTGGAGCGCCCCACCGCGACGGTCGTCTGGAACGGCGTGAAAGTTCACGACAACACGAAGCTGACCAAAGACAACACGCCCGCCGGCAATGGCGGCGATATTTGCAAGCCCGGCCCCCTGAAATTGCAGGATCATGGACATCCGGTGCAGTTCAGGAATATCTGGGCCGAGCCGTTGAAATGAGTTCACTCGGCGGGAAGCGCGCACCGGCAACGGACAAAAGAGCCGGATATATCGCGCCGATCCGATGACAAGCCATCGATCCACCGTCTCGCTAATCCGAGGCGTCTTCAAGCGCTTCCCATTTCGTTTCCCGCGCTGTTTTCGGCAGATGACGGCGGATCCGCTGCATGATCACCTTTGCGGTTGGCTCTGAACCGAACAGGCCCACGTCGACCCTGCACTGGCATAACCGCGCCGCCCGGCGATCGATGCGGACGGCGATCGATCGATTGAGGTCATCAGCCAGTTCGACCTTCAACTCATCCTTGCGTTTGCCGACGAATTTGCATCCACGGATGTGCAACTGAAGGTCGTTGGCGGCATCAACCGCCGCGAATCGGCATTCGTCGAAGGTGGCCATTACGGAAAAATCGAGCTTTCCGAGGTTGTAAACATCCGACCCGGTCGTCGCCGCCGTCCCGGCAACTCCAAGGACGGTTCCGAGGGTCGCCAGCGGGAGGGCGACGCAGCCGGTACAGCCGAGGAGGGGGAGCAAGGATATGATCCACAGCGCATGCGCCTTGGGCCGAAGGGCGCGTGTCATATGAACGGAGAATTTTTTTCGTGTAAGTTGGCGCGGACATATTGAATCTCGAATCATGTCCCAACGAATAAATGCTCCCCCACGGAATTAAGCAACGGGAAAACCGTTCGTCCGCACACGGCTTTTATGCCAGATCGCCCCCTCTTGCCGGATATGATCAAGAACGTACTTCGCTGGTATTGACCTCATGCCCGCGATTTTCAATGGTGAAGAGTTGGTTCGCACAGACCACAGGCCGCCTTCGACTTCCATGCAGTCATAGCAGTCATCGTTCCGCGGGATTCTGAGGCATTCAGCGAAAAAGCCCAGGGAGCAAGCTCCCTGGGCTTTCATGGTCTTTGTAAACCTCAAGGACCCTCGTCGACTTTAGAGGGCCTTTCGCGCGCTTCCGCGGATTGCCGCGAAGTCGCGGTTCTTAAGGTTTCGCGGCTTGACGGGATTAGTACATCCCGCCTCCGCCACCCGCGCCGGCGCCGACGGCTTCCTTGTGATCGTCCTTGATTTCGCTCACGACCGCGTCGGTCGTCAGGAGCAGGCTCGCGATCGACGCCGCGTTCTGCAACGCGGTGCGCTCGACCTTCGTCGGAACGATAACGCCCATCTTGAGCATATCGCCATACTCGTGGGTGAGGGCGTTGTAGCCGAAGTTGACGTCGGTGGATTCCTTGATCTTCTGGGCGACCACTGAACCATCCACGCCGGCGTTCTCGGCGATCTGCTTGATGGGCGCCTCGATGGCGCGGCGGACGATGTCCACGCCAACCTTCTGGTCGTCGCCGGCGGCTTTCTTGCGGACGCCGTCGAGAACCTTGGCGGCGGCGCGAATGACGGCCACGCCTCCACCGGGCAAAATGCCTTCTTCCACCGCGGCGCGGCAGGCGTGCAACGCGTCTTCGACGCGAGCCTTTTTCTCCTTCATCGCCACTTCCGTCGCGGCGCCGACGTTGATCTGCGCCACGCCGCCGGCGAGCTTGGCAAGACGCTCTTGCAGCTTCTCGCGGTCATAGTCGCTGGTCGTGTTGTCGATCTCGTTCTTGAGCTGCTCGATGCGGCCCTTGATCGTCTTCACGTCGCCGGCGCCTTCGATGATCGTGGTGTTGTCTTTATCGACCGTGATCTTCTTGGCTTTGCCGAGCTGATCCAGCTCGACGTTTTCAAGCTTGATGCCAAGTTCTTCGAAAATCGCGGTGCCGCCGGTGATGATGGCGATGTCTTCAAGCATGGCCTTGCGGCGATCGCCAAAGCCCGGCGCCTTCACGGCCACCACGCGAAGCGTTCCGCGAAGCTTGTTCACGACGAGGGTGGCGAGGGCTTCGCCTTCAATGTCTTCGGCGATGATCAGGACCGGCTTGCCCGCCTCGGCGGCCTTGCTGAGGATGGGAACCAGGTCGCGCGCCTGGGAAATTTTCTTTTCATGAATGAGAATGAAGGCGTCTTCGAGTTCGGCTTCGGCGGTGGCCGCGTCGGTTACGAAGTGGGGGCTGAGATATCCCTTGTCGAACTGCATGCCTTCGACGAGATCGACATGCGTTTCCAGGCTCTTTCCTTCTTCGACGGTGATGACCCCGTCTTTGCCGACCTTGTCCATGGCGTCGGCGATCATCTTGCCGATCTGCTCGTCCTGGTTGGCCGAGGAGGTGCCGACCTGGGCGACTTCCTTGCTGGAGCTGATTTTCTTGGACATCAGCTTAAGCTCGGCGACGATCGCTTCGACGGCGAGGTTGATGCCGCGTTGGATTTGGGTGGGGTTGGCGCCGGAGCCGACGTTGCGGAGGCCTTCGGCGAAGATGGCCTCGGCATAGACGGTGGCGGTGGTGGTGCCGTCGCCGGCGACGGTGGAGGTCTTGCTGGCGACTTCCTTCACCATTTGGGCGCCCATGTTTTCGTAGGCGTCATCCAGTTCGATTTCCTTGGCGACGGTAACGCCGTCCTTGGTGACGGTGGGGGAGCCAAAGGATTTTTCCAGGACGACGTTGCGGCCCGAAGGTCCGAGCGTGACCTTGACGGCCCGGGCGAGTTTCTTTACTCCGCGAAGCAACGCTTCGCGGGCTTCTTGATCAAATTCAATTCGTTTTGCAGCCATGATTGGTTCTCCGGTTTGGGTGAGAATTTTTTTGTCGGTTTGTGATTATTAGTTGAACGTGCGAATGAAGAGTGACGACTGGAGCGTGACGAAGAGCGTGACCCCGTGCATTCCGTCACGTTTCAGTCATCACTCATCATAATCACGTTTTACCCATCACTCATCATTTCGTCTATTCAACGATGGCCAGCACATCGTCCTCGCTCATGATCATGAGTTCTTCGCCGTCGAGCTTGATTTCGGTGCCGGCGTAGCTGGCGAAGATGACCTCGTCGCCTTTCTTGACATGCAGGGGCGAACGCTCGCCGGTATCCAGGCGCTTGCCTTCGCCGACGGAGAGAACCTTGCCGCGACGGGGCTTTTCTTTGGCCGAGTCGGGGAGAACGATGCCGCTCTTTGTCTTGGTCTCGGCCTCGACGCGCTTGACGAGGATTTTATCACCGAGAGGACGCAGCTTAGCCATGTGGAGAACTCCTTCTAAAAAATTTCGCTAACATAAAGGGTCGAAATAACCCATGACGGTTTCCCGTCGAACGCATTCCTGCGACAACCGTCGCTTTAATTTCGTTGTTGCGGCCATTTACTTTCGTAATGCCGTCGCAGCACCCGCGCCAGCGTGCCCAGAAGAACGTCGAGATTCACGGGCTTACTCAAAACGCTGAAAACATGCATCCCCAGCGCTTCGCGCAGCAGATGGCTCGTCAGATCGTGGGCGACAAGGATCGCCGGGGGCGCGTTTCGAATATCGCGCATCATGCGAATCACCTGGAGCCCGCCAAGCTGCGGCATCTGCGTATCCAGTACGGCGACGTGAATCGGCTGCGATTCCATCACCTGCAACGCCTCCCGCCCGCTCCGCGCCGTGATCGTCTGGACGCCCTGCGGCTCCAACAGCGTACGCACAGTCTGATTCCAGCCTTCCTGCTCATTGGCAAGAAGAACCGTCAGTCGATTTGGATGCGATACGTCAACCATAAAACACGACCCGATCTCGCGGAAGGGCTTGCAGGGCTTAAGGCAAGGGGCGTGCCGAAATTGCGCTTTTAGTCCGGTTGCGGAATTGATGCGTAACCAGCGCAGCTAAAAGCGCTTATAGAGTCCAATGGCGTGGCCGATATCGCGCTGGTCCTGGCTCGCCTCAGAGTTGATTCTGCCAAAGAATGTTGTCGGCCGATAAGGCGCTGCCAGACTGGCAGCATCGAATGAGCTGCAGGATGGGGCGCATCTGAGTCAATGGTTCGCTTCGCGCGAGATTAAAAAGGAGGTGATTGACCCAGCAGGTGAAAACGAAGAAGGGTGAGGGCCATTTTCGCGGCTCGGTCGCGGATCATTTCGCGGTCGCCGGGGAAGAGGAACAGACGGGCGAAACATCCTTGCGGATGGGCCAAGGCGATCCAGACCGAGCCGACC
The DNA here is from genome assembly GCA_035551995.1 of Tepidisphaeraceae bacterium. Lineage (GTDB taxonomy): Bacteria > Planctomycetota > Phycisphaerae > Tepidisphaerales > Tepidisphaeraceae > RYN-428. The sequence goes on along the minus strand of DASZME010000097.1, from coordinate 587 downwards.
GGCTTGATCGGCGTGCCTCCATCAGGGCCGGCGATTCCGGTAATGGACAGGGCGTATGCGGTTCCCGCCTGCCGCTGGGAGCCTTGCGCCATGGCACGGGCGACCGGTTCGCTGACGGCGCCGTGCTGGAGAATCATTTCTGCCGGGACAAGCAAAAGATCAGTCTTGGCCTTGTTGGAATAGGTGACGACGCCCTGACGGAAATACGCGCTGGACCCGGCCACATCCGTTAGCATTTTGGCGAGAAGGCCGCCCGTGCAAGACTCGGCGGTTGAGACGGCGGGAGCATGCCGAATCGCGTCCGCATCGGCTCGCAAAAGTTGGGCGACCACTGCCGGAAGCGTTTGCAGGTCGGCCCCATAGATCAGATCTCCCAGAGCCGACCGGCATTGGGCTTCGGTGGCCTGGAGTTCGGTCTGTGCTTCAAGTGACGAGGAGAAACGCGCGTTGATGCGCAGCGAAACGACGCCGCCGGTGACGGTGGTACCGACGGAAGGGTTGCGATCGCGTTGCATCAGGTTTCCCAGCGACTCGGCCACCGCGCTTTCGCCGAGGCCAAACGTGTGGAGCGTGCGGGAAAGGATGAC
>DASZME010000096.1:0-100660 GCA_035551995.1 Tepidisphaeraceae bacterium | reverse complement strand
GCCGGTCGATCTTTGAGTACATCGAGGTGTTTTACAATCGCAAACGGCTGCACAGTTCGTTAAACTACATGAGCCCCGAAGCGTTCGAGGCGAGTTTCAATTAGTCACTTCCCCGCGCCCGCCATACGGGGGGAAGTTCATTCCCATGAAGTTTCGCAACGATGGATTGTCATGGAACTTTCAGCCATTTGATTACGGTTATCGTTACAAGGATGGATCGGGCAAAGTGGTTAACTACGTTGATCCGCAGACCGGAACGTATGGCCCGATATTTTTGGATGGAAGCGGAGGCTTGCTAAATGGCGACGGAACGACGAGCGGGGGAAGCGATGCAGTTATTTTTCCTTCGGGACCGCCAGACGGGTATCAAACTTTGAATGGGGCAGATTGGAGCGGGCTTTCATGCCCGGTCAATCCATTTTCTTAATGTTTAACATTAACAAGAGTGACATACAACGTGTTGGAGAATCGGTAAGACGCACTGAAAAAGTGCTTCATCTTTCAGGACCGGAACAGTATCGTCGTGGACTCATTCAACCGGGATTTTGGGCAAAGCTAAACGGATACACGCCTCAGAGTGGAAGTAGCGGCCCGTGGAATTATCAGTTTGCAGAGCAGCACGATACCGGCACGTCTTCACCGCCCACGTTGGGCGATAAGCCTAGCGGACGAACAGATAGCATTACGCCCGCCGTCAATGGGTGGGAGGTATCGACGGCAGGAGCGCACACGCCGCCCATTCCATCAGGAACAATCGTTTGGATGGTTATGACCTTCGATGCCGAAACCCCGCCGAAAGCCGTTTTCCGATTCAACCAATTGCCGCCGCCAATGTTCCCCGTCAAAGTCAGCACGGACGGAGGATCGGCGGGGAGCATGACGGGCGGAACAACGTGCGACTTCACTTATACCGTATATGCGGAAGACGGCAGCACTCAGCTTGCAACAACGAAGACGCCAGACGTGACGAGGTACAGCAATTGCAAATATGACACGCCCGGCAGCAAGACGCCCGGACTCGCATATCTCGACAACAGCGGGGCGATTCACCTTTATTCGGTCGCACAAGAGAAGCCTAGTGGAACCGTCGTAACCAACGTGACGGCAGTCACGATAAACGACAGCAGCCATACCATCGTTATCACGTCGCAGCCTCAATTGGTATTGGACGCCGGAACTACAAGCACATCGACGTACACGGGAGCAAGTTGTTAAATGTCAATCGAATGGCACGGTGGAAAGATTTTGTTTAAGCCCGGTCTAGCGTTCGACCCTGCATGTTGCAGCGGTTGCGGTTGCGCATGCAGCGCCCTTCCGAATTGTTCCACTTGCGTACCGATAAATTTGGTTCCATCGCAATTCCACGTCACGATTACGGCGTTACCGGAACAGGCGCATGCGTTGATTGCATGGCAGACGGAGTATCCGCAAAATCAAGCGCCAGCATGAACGGGACATACGTTGTTACCCGAAATGGTGATTGTTGCTGGACGGCATTTAGCGCCATCGGGGGTGGACCCGTGGCAGGAACAATCGATTACTATTTCAATGACACTTGCAGTGGTGCCGTTGCTCAAACCAACGATTGGGCCTTCAACCTTTGTCATTTGAGTGATGGTACTTTCAGTTTTCAGATTATCGACGGGAACGATTTCGGCATCATGTTCGATCAAGTTTTTTCGTCGCCCGGTTGTTGTGTTAGTTTCACGTTGAACAGCGCTATCACAACGACGGGATGTTACACGGGAACCGATGGCGGTTTGTACATGGCAATGGCGAGCGGAGGGACGGCAGTTTTTACACCATGTTGAATCTTCACGTTTGCCATCAATGCCCATTGCGACAGAAGGATTGTGCAGGCCCGTGCGCTTGCACCGTTGACGGCGGGGACATCATCGACCACGCACAAGCGGGCGAATGTCCCAAGGGATATTTCGCCGAGGCCGCAACGCCGGTATCGCTGGCATCTTCAACGCCCGGAACGAAATGCGGAACGTGCAGCAGGGTAAAGCGGGGAGCCGATGCGACAGCCAAAAGACAATGATCTTCCGACCTTCAGGGAATTGAGGGATTGCGACCGGTTGTTAAAAGCATTGCGGCGACAATTTGCAGCCGCCCACTTGCACGAGGACATGGAAGCGATACAGACGTTCGGCGAGCAGATTCAGAACGTGGAACGTTGGGCGGAAGCCGTTGCGCAGGAGATCGGCGAATAGATCATGGTTGCGTTGTCGGTTTCGTTGCAGCCGAATTGAACACGACGCCGGGATAGACCGCACCCGTTTCGAGATCGACGACCCAGCCCACCCCGCTTGTATCCCATTCCCGATCCAATTTCATCGCCACGACATCGGCAGAGCCGTTCAATGGATTGAATCGGTCGCATGCCGAGGGAATCCGCACGAAGGCGGGGCCGGCTTTCCACACGACTCATCAATAGAATAATACTTATCGGATTGAAGAGACTGCTTGACCGTGCCCATGCGCTACCTAATATGTTGTGGGGTGGAAATGTTCCATCCACTACCAGTATGGTTTTTCCCAAGGGAATCGGTGCAATGTTCCATTTTGAACACCACGAACTCGTTCGCTCTCTAATGCTATCAGAAGCGCAACGTGACAGCATCACCGTCACAGAATATTACGGGCGACGATTGACGCCGAAAGGCCATGCGGACTGGTCAGTTATTTTCCGCAAAGCCATTGAATCAGGAAACGCAGAAACATTGGCTGCCGATCTCAATTCGGGCGGAAGGCTAAAGTTGAAGGAGGAACGCAGGACAAAGAACGGAGTTATTCAAGCTTCGGTTCCAAGTAATGCAGCCGACCTTTTGGCGCAAGGCGAAACAAATCGCTATTACATTCGAGGCGTATGCTTACATGCCATCCAGACCGGATTGACTCACGTTGAGGTTTACCGGGGCCGTCATTCCGATAACCCCCGCCCGGAATCAGAAGCAGCGATTGGACGCATGTTCGATGCCCAAGCCTTGCTTGACGACATCCGTGCGCATCCGGGCGCAGAGACGAATCTTGGAATCCCGTTGGTGAACAGTGGTCTTACGGTTCGCCTGCCGTCGGCGAGGAAATGAAACAGACTATTGTTAAATCGCCCAATGCCGCCATCGCCCGATTCAGTGGCGACCACCCGAAGGCCGAGGTTCTTTGCGCTACTGATGCGCAGGGGAATCGGTTCAATCCGCACGGCCAGCCGGAACGCAATCCATCCCTAGACAATTGACCGCCGAGACGTTCGCCTTGCGTCCTGTCTTGCCATTGCTAACATCACCTCATGGCACAACAACTGTTTGGAAAAAACAAATACGGTGATTTTACAAATCTCAATGCGATCTACACGATTATTACCGGAAGTGACGATGTGGTAGTTTTGGAAGGTGAAGTAGTCGATGGCCCGACGCCGGGACCATTCGTAACGCTCTCAAGTGTGAATGGCAAACGCACATATCAGTTCATCCAGACCGGACCTAAAAGCTATGCCGTAAACGTGATAGATGCCTAAAAAACCATATCAACCCGAGACGAAGAAAACGACGATGAAACACGATCTTCATTGGCATGGGAAAACCCTGATAGGTGATGTGGAATTGAAATGCCCGGTTTGCCATCATCTTTACAAACGAGATAAAATCCTATTCCCGATTCCAAGGGTGAGCGTCTATACCCAATTGACGCCCCGCAATATTGTGGCGTTCCGAGGCCCGGACGGCACAGGCCAAACGATTTTGAACATCACCTTTGTTGACGAATGCCCAAGTTGCGGAAGTGACGGGCAGCACGCCACTACGATACCAGAGTTGCCGCCCAAAAAGCCAAAGACTTGAAGAATCTTCTAATTTGGGGTTGTAATGCTCTTGACATGCTTGCGGGGCGCGTCGACGAGCGATCGGGATTGGTTAACTCCTCGAAGCGAAATCGTAAAGCGATCGCTCCGCAAGCGGAGCCGCTAAACGTCCGCAATTAATAAACGAATAGCTCCGCGCGCATCGTCAATTTACTATCAATTATGACTCGGCTGCCGTTCCGCCCGCGCCGGCGCAGGTAAGACGATCGTGAAAACGCTCCCCTTTCCCGGCTCGCTTTTACAACCAATCGTGCCGCCGTGCATTTCCACGAACGCGCGGGCGATCGACAATCCGAGCCCCATCCCGCGACGCCCAAACTCGTAATGCCCCGACGAATGATGTGAAACGTCAAAGCCGGTAAAAAACGGCTCGAACAGTCGAGCCTGGCAACTGGCGTCGATTCCGCCTCCGGTGTCGGCGACCCGGATTTCAACTCCATCGGAGGTCTTGTTCGCCGAAAGCGTGACGGCGCCCCCATCGGGCGTAAACTTTACGGCATTCAACAGCAGATGGCTCACCGTATCGCGAATTTTCGACGCCTCGACGTCAAGCGTTCCCAGATCGACCGGAACGTCCAATGTCAAATTTTGACGCCGAAGATTCGTGAACGGCCTAACGTCGTCGGCGGCTTCATTAAGCAGGGCGGCCAAATTGGTCGGCTTGCGATCCAAAGCGCGATCAAAGTTGCCCGCGTTCAGCATCTTCACCAGTTGATCCATGATTCGCTGAAGCCGTTTCCCCGCCGAATCCATGCGAATCAAAAGCGGCCGGACCGGATTGGGATCGATCGTTTGCTGAAGCGCCAACTGCTCCAATCCCAATAAAATCGTCAACGGCGTTCGCAGTTCATGGCTCGCGACCTGAATGAACGCACGCTTGAGCTCGTTCGCCCGCTTTAACTCATCGTTGGCTCGCGCGAGCTCCTCATTGCTGAGTTGCAAATTCTCCATCAACTTGCGGCGTTCGACCAGCAGATCGTAACGCTCGACCGCCTGACGGATGACGGTTTCCAATTCCTCCGGGTCCCACGGCTTGGTGATGTATCGATATACGTTTCCCTGATTGATCGCGTCGATTACCGCCCGAATGTCGGCATAACCGGTAAACAAAAGGCGAATCGCTTCGGGGTAATCCCCGCGAATCTGGCGGAGAAATTCCACCCCGGTAATTTCCGGCATGCGCTGATCGGTCATGACCACGTGCACTTCTTCCGAAGCCATGATTTCCATGGCCTGGCGGGCACGCGTGGCGCCGAGCACTCGATATTCCAGCCGCAGGAGGTCTTGCACGCTTTTGACGACATCCGGTTCGTCGTCTACAACCAAAATTGTGTGACGGTTCGCCATTTTTCGAGCAACCTCCTGGCAATTGGAGCGTCTAATAGAGTGGAAGATCGTTGCGATCACGTCTTTTGCATACGGTTTCCACGGCTGAATCGACGATGGCCGGTATTTTATAACCTGCAAACCGTCGATTGCTGCATGTAAATACCAGAAGTCTTTTGGGGAACAAGTCGCGTGGCGGTTCGCAAGACCGGCGGAAACCGATTCAGGGAGCGAGTCATGAAGACCAGAATTCTCTTAGTGGACGATGAATGCGAATATTCCAGCATGCTCAAGGGGCGCCTGGAGGCGGCGGGATATTTCGATGTCCGGGAAGAAAATAACGAACTGCTGGCGGTGAGCGCCGCCCGCGAATTCGCGCCGGACATCGTCCTGCTGGACGTCATGATGCCGCACCTGGAAGGGAGCGAAGTCGCCGCCAGGTTCCGGGCCGACCGATTGCTTCGCGACGTGCCGATCCTTTTCCTCACCGCGCTGGTGTCGGAAGAAGACGCGCCGGACGGATCGTGCAGCAGCGGAGGAAATACGTTCCTGCCGAAATCGTTGTCGATCGAAAAGCTGATGGACTGCATCGCACAGGCGATCGCGCTATCGCGGCGGGCGTCGGTCGCGGTGTAAAAACGCCGCTCGCCTGCCCCGGCCGCCTGCAAGCCATGAAACGGGATCGGAGTCCGCCGGTTTTTATTTTTCCAGTTTTTCCTCAACGCGAAGGATTCCTTCAAGCATTTCTCCCGCGGACCGGTACTTGGGATGGGTCGGGTCAATCGGCTTCAAAATATCCCTGGTCAAATCGGCCAGGGCGAGCGCTTCGGGGCTGTTCGGATCATAACGCACCAGGCTCGCGAAATCCGGATTGTGCAGCGGCTGATTGATCTGCACGGCCAGGTAAAACAGATCAATTTGCTTGTCCACTTTACCCGCCGCCTCGCTCATCAGTCTTGACGTCACCGTTCCGTCGTTGCTCATCTTGTAAAGCATCCGCTGGATTTGGCTCGTGCGCATCAACTCTTCAAACAAGGTCGAAAGCAGGGGATTTCCGCCGATGTTTTCTCCGTCGCGGACGGCCGAGCCGAAATCGACGAAGCAGACGCCGCTGTCGGTGATCAGAAAATTATCCAGCCGCAGGTCCAGGTGGATGATGCGCGCATAATCATGAACGACACGGAGCAGATCCGCGCTTTGGCGGGCGAACTGAATCTGCGTGAGCGGCGCCGGGCTTCCGATGCGCATCCAATTCATCCAGATCCGCCTGGCGTAGCCGCGGTCGTCCTGCTCGATGTCCAGAAGGGTCGGAACGCGGTGGCGGTATTCCTCCGGCAGATCGCGGTGCAGGATCTTCAACATCGCCGCTTCACGCGTCAGAAAAAGAGGAAACACCTTGGTGGTGAATTTCAGCGCCCGCTTTTCGATCACCGAATACGGAACGTCGGTGAACTTCACGCGCAGCCGATCCATCACGCGGTCAAACGTCGGCACTTCCTTCACCACCACATACGGATCGGGACGATGAAACGCCGGCGGCGTTCTCCCAAGCTGAACGGCATAGGTAAATCGTTCGGTAATGTCCCGCGGCCGAATCAACTGCATCTTGCGGGACGCGACATACCAGAGCTTTTTCCCCATGAACGGCACGAATCGCAGCCAACCATATCGCGTCGATCCCGCCGTCCCCTGCGCCTCGAAGCCGAACTCGGCGAATTGTTCGGGAACGCGCTCGACCTTCGCGCGGTCATGCGAAATATAAATAAATTGGCCGCCCCATCTGATGTGCCCGAACACCTCATCCGGCTTATGCGGCTCATCCTCCACCGCAAAAACGTAATCCGCCATGTGCCACGAATGCGCGGCCGGCGCGGTGGGCCGATAACGGCGATATTCGGGATCTTTGCGCAGAACCGCGCGAATCACCACGTCGATCATTCGGGCGCGATGTGGATCGTCGGAAGATCGTTGCCCGATCGCTGGCTTTGGGGGATTGTCGTCCACCACGAATGACCGCCGCGTGAGTTTAGCCGCTCCTGACACGTGGATCGCATGATGCACCAGCGGCCTCGTTACGGCAAGGGAGCTTATCCCTGCCAATCCGTGATTCCTTCGACGATTTCGATGAACTCCCGCGCCGTACGCAACAGCGTTTGGCGCGCGCTAAGCCCGCGAATCTCCCGCCCGCTGGCGGCATCGCGATACGTCCCTATCTCTGTATCGTCAACCAGCGTGCGGTAGTCCAGCGTCATTTCCTCCCCGATCGCGATCTCCTGCCGGGCGATCACGATCCCGCAATGGCACAGTAAATTCGGCGCAAACGAGTGATTCAAAAACGTGTAAGGCTCCGATTCATTGCCGATCGTAAAAAATTTCCCGGCATACCGCGTTCCCGTCCGCACGATCATGTGCTCCGAATCCGTCACCGCTTTCAGAAAACGATCCTCCGTAATCACCGACGCCCCAATGGCGAAAAAACAGACGATCCTGCCCCGCTCGATCGCCTCGGCGGCAAACAATCCTTTTCCGAATATTGGCGACGGCCGAACTTCCGTGGCGACATTCATGTAGACCTCTTGCAAGCCTCATTCATCCGCGTCGGCGTCTTCGGAATCCCCGTCGGATTCGTTTTCGTCGTCGGCGAAACTTTTCCGCGACTTCATAATTTCCCCCAGCAAAACCGTCGCGAACGATCCGGCCGGCAACGTAAACGCGAGCGTAACGTGCGGCCCATGCTCATCCACGCCGCCCGCGAATTCCAAATCCTTCGGCTGCACCCGCAACGGCCGACGCGCCCCTTTCACCTTCAAATCGCCCGCCCGGCGAAAATCGGCCGGCGTCAGTCCGCTGGCCGCGAAGCACGCCTGCTCGATCGCCAGCGGCTCGCCCGACGGCAGCGACATCCGATACCCGAGCAACGGCCCGCTCGGGCTGATCTCAAAGGCCTCGCACCGCGGCTGCTCCGCTTCCGGCGCCTGTATCTCGAACACCGCGCCGCTGTCGTGCTTCCACGCCAGGTCGCCCGCCATCACCCGATTCAGCGCCTCGATGCGCTTGGCGACCACTTCGTTGAACATGCGCGATTGTAACGCCGACACCCACAGTCGGCAGAGCTTATGCTCCACCGCGCGGGCGGCGGCGCTCGGTTTTTTTGTCTTGATCAACCGGGCGAGAATCCGCCGTTCCATCCCGTGCCAGCGCGGGTAGAGCCGCATCGCCTGTGGGAGATCCCCGCGGTCAAACGCCTCGCGCGCGTGCTGGGTCTTGCGGTCGTCCACGTCCGGGAGCGGAGTGCCCAGCAGCAATCCGAGAAGCTGCCGGGCGTCGCCGCGCACGACGGCGGCGCCGAGTTTGTCATTATTGCCCCGATGACCAAAACGCTGCTCGCCGAAATAGTTCGGCATGCCGCGCCGTTCGATTTCCGTTACCACCGCCTTGACCTTGATGACGTCGGTCGGATTGACGTCGCGAATCTTGATCGCAAACCGGTTGCCCGACAGATGCCCCAGGCGAAGTTTGTTCATGTGCCGGATCGCCCATTGCACCGCGATCCCCGGGATTTGCAGCTTCATGACCGCGTCTTCGGTGGTCCCCCAGATCGACAGAATTTGCCGCGAAATCGCCCTCGCGTCTTTCAGGCCGGCATAGCCGATATCGCGCGTGGAAATATCCAGCGCCGCCGCGATGCGATCGATGGCGTCGAACGTCGAAAGGCCGGTTTTTTGGATCTCGCAAAAAACATGTTCGCCTTCCCCCGACGGCTCATACAGCGGAATCTCCTGAACGAAGAAATCGTCGTGCCGTTGCTTGATGGACCCGCCGATGCCGGGAAACTCGCGCGTGAGAAAAGGAAGAGGCATACACTGCTTATACAGGCTGGCGGGAAGCATTGCGATGCCTCGCCGGGCGGTCGGCGGGAGATTGTCGCGTCTCCCGCCTTTCTCTCGACATCGCAACATTTCCTAGAGTTCGATCAGTTTTCTCGGCGTCAGGAAAGCGAGATAGACCTGGTCGATCTTGATCTTCGCGATCGCTTCGATCGCCTCTCGGTAGGCCAGCAACTGCTGGCGATAAGACTCCGCCCGGCCCTGCGCCTGATCGGCCGACACGGCGTCGGTTTTGTAATCGAGCAGCGTCGCGTGCGTTTTCGTGCGGAGGATCAGCGCGTCGATTCGCCCGCGAATCATGACGCGGTCGAGCGGGTCGCCCGACCTGGCGCCGATCACGTCGCATTCCATCGGGAAATTCACCGGCAGTTCCCGCCTCACGGCCGCCGCCGGCATGCTGCGCATCAACATGCCGACTTCGCTTGCTAGGAACCATGCGATCGCCATTCCATCCACGGCCTGGGCCTGCGCGTCGGTGAGAATTCGCCGCTCGACGAGCGTCGCGATCTGAACCGCCACGTCCGAATCGTCGCAGGCGCCGGCGAAGTTCAGGTGCTGCAGAACAAGGTGCGTCGCGGTTCCGCGATCGGCGGCCGACAATGGAATGTGTTCGATGAATTTCGGCGCCATGAGCGAAAGTGCCGATGGCCCCGTTCGCGCGGAGGATTCCGGGACGCGGCCGGATTCAGAATGGCTCCTGGACGTAACGGATTGCGCCGCGCGGATGTCGCCATATTTTTGCCACCGGTAGCTGAACGCCACGCGGTCGATCAGGGCCGTCACGTCGGGCGACGGCGCGGGCGCCGAAGGCAACGGCGTCAGGTTCGCCATCGCGATTTGCCTTGGCGTCATTTGTGGACGGCTCGCCGCCGCCTGCGTTCGCCATGCCGCCACTTGCTCTGGCGTATAGACGTTGGCGCGAAAAACGGCCGGGCGCCGGTCCATCATCATCGCCGAAACCGGACCGAGCCAATCGAGCATCGTCCGCGCCCCGAGAATCACGTCGCTGGGCAACGGCCCCCGATGGCCTCTCCACCGCGATCCCCATTTCTCCGGCGTGTCGCGCGGGCATGTGCCGACGAGAATCAAATGCTCGCGCGCGCGGGTCATCGCGACATAGAGCACCCGCAGTTCCTCGGCGAGCGACTGTTGCCGCAGCCGGTTTTGCACGATCGTCCACGCGAGCGACGGATATCGGCAGCGCTTTTCCTCGTCCACGACGCGCATCCCCAGGCCCGCTTTTCGATCCGCCAGAATCGCCCCGTGGCAGTCCTGCATGTTGATCAGTTTCCCCAGATCCGGAACGACGACGATCGGAAATTCCAATCCCTTGGCGCCATGCACGCTCATGATGCGCACGGCGTTATCGGCCGCCGACGCGATCGAGGGTTGTCCCAAATCCGACTCTTCCCGAAGCTGATCGAGAAACCGCAAAAATCGCGACAACCCCCGGCTCTGAAATCCGTCGAATTGAGCCGCGCGCTCATGAAGGTAAAGGAGATTTTCGACCCGCTGCTCGCCGCTCGCGAGGCCGGCCACATAGGTGAGGTAACCGCTCCGGCGATAAATATCCCAGATCACGTCCGCGAGCGGCTGGCGCTGGGCGGCCTGGCGCCATTGCAGCAGATTCTCGAAAAAATCCCGTAGCTGCAATGCGAGCGCGTTGTCCTTTTCGTCCTTGTACCGGAAGGCGGCGTCAAAAAAAGGAACGGATTCCGGATAGGCGCCGCGGATGCGGGCGAGGCTTGTTTCCGGATCATCCAATCGCCCCAGCGGACTTCGCAAGAGGCCGGCCAGCGGGATATCCTGACGGCGATTGTCCAGAAGATTCAGCAGCGACATCATGTCGCGCACTTCCATCGATTCGAAATAACCCGTTCGACTCTCCACATGCACCGCAATGCCCGATCGGCGCAGTACGCCGGCGAACTGCTCGGCTTTGAAACGCATCGATCGAAGCAAGATGACGATGTCGCTGAACTTCGCGTCGCGCGGGGAAAGCTCCGCTTGGCCGTCCTTCGCCATCACCTGCATCGGCGCCGCCCCGCCCTGGCCGATAATCGTCCGGATTTCGCCGGCGATCAGCATCGCCTCGCGCTCGCCGCGATCGAGCTCGTCGCCGTCGCCTTCATCCGCATCGGAATTCGCTTCGTCGCCGCTTACGTCGGCCGGCAACAGATGCAAATCGATCGGCGCCCCGTGAAAGCCATATCCGTCGGCGGACGTTGGATAGTCGATTCCACTCACCAGATGATGCGAATCGTCATACTCAATATCGACCGCGTCCGCCGTCATCAGACATTTGAAAACCGAATTCAGCGCGTCGATCAACGGAGCCCGGCTTCTGAAATTCGCCTGAAGATCGATCACCTGCCCGTTGCTTCCCGGCCCGCGATACTGCCGATGCCGATCGAGAAACCGCGCGGGCTCGGCAAGCCGAAAACGATAGATGCTCTGCTTGACGTCCCCCACGCAAAACAGGTTTGGGCCGGCGTTTTTCTTCGCCTGGCGCCCCAGGCACTCCCGGCTGACCAGCGACAAAATCGCGTCCTGAACTTCGTTGATGTCCTGATACTCGTCCACCAGCACATGGGCGAATCGCCGATGATATCCCCTCGCCGCCGGCGACGGCCCGCGCTTTCCGTCGCGCGTGGCGCCGTCGAGCGTCAGCGCTTGCAGGGCCAAGCGTTCGAGGTCGGCGAAATCGACCGCGCGCAGCGCCTGTTTTTCCCGGCGATATTTTTCGCCGAACGCTTCGACCAGATTCAGAAACAGATCCAAATGCGGCCGAACTTTCACCAGGCCGTCGCGCCACTCTTTTGTCGAATATCGCAGCAGGTCGCGCCATGGCCCTTTTTTCGTTTCGTCGCGGACCGAATCGACCAGCGACTTGGCCAGTTCCTTGCCCGGCGGGTCGCCCCGAACGGCCGCAAGCTTGGGCCACTCGATGTCCTTCACCACCTCCGCCAGCGCGTCGATCCCGTCGCTGACGAAAACCTCGCGCCAGTACCGCAACGTGGCGCCGATGTCGTTCAAATAGCCGGCGTATGCCGGGAAACCGATGGCGGCGACTTTCTCGATGGCCTGTTCGCACCGGGCGCAAAGCGCCAGCAGGCCGCGCTCGATGGTCCGCGACAGTTCTTTGCCGAGCTGCGATTCGGCAAGCGGAAGTTCGATCGCCTCGACGATCTGATCCCTCGCTCGGTCTCTCCACGCCGCCGGATCGGCGACGCTGGTCAGCAACTCGTGCAGGTGCAGCATATCGCCGATGACCGTCGGATCATTGCCGTTGCCGTACCCGTCGATGAGGCGGAAAAAATCGTCTCCCTTCGTATCGTAGTATCGCTCGAACAACTCCGTCGCCACTTCCTTGCGCAAAAGGCCGGCTTCCTGGCCGTCGAGAACGCGGAAACCGGGATCGAGGCCGACGAGGTGAAAATGCTGGCGAAGCAATTTTGCGCAAAAGGCGTGAAGCGTGCTGACCTGCGCCTGCTCGACGAGGGCGAGTTGCCGGGCGAGGCGCTCGGAAGGATCGACGGCGTGGCGGGCGCGAAGCGCCTGGTTGATGCGCGTGCGCATCTGGCTTGCCGCGTCTTCGGTGAACGTGACGACCAGAAGCTCGTCGATGTCGCAGCGCGGCTCGGCGTCGCACACCAGATGCACGCACCGCTCGGCCAGCACCGCCGTCTTCCCCGACCCCGCCGCCGCCGATACCAGCAGGCTCTTTCCGGTGAGCGTGATCCCGAGCAATTGGTCGCTGGTCCATCTCACGCTTGTCGAATCGGCGGGTAAATCAGTTCGCATCGGATCCTCCCTCGCGCACCTTATCGAATATTTGCTCGCGGTTCATCGGCGTCAGGTGACGATAGCGGTTGATCGTCGTTTCGAATCGGCACACCCCGCGATATTCGCACGCCGGGCAGGGCGACTGACGCGCGAGCCGGTAAGGCGAAATTCCGATGTCGCCGCCGAGAATCCGATCGGCCAGCTCGCCGATCCGGCGTCGGGCGTGGTCGAGCAGGGCGGCAAACTCCGCCGGGCCGGCGACGTCGGTGGAGTTGCGATAGCCGAACGATCCATCGCGCGATCGATACGCCGCCACGACCGACGATCGGCCGTTGCCGCAGCCGGTATCGATGTCGCCCAACGCGCTCGATTCAAAAATACCGCGTGGCTTGATTCGCAGATGATACGCTTCGTCGGCCGGATCGGGCGCCTCCTCCGGATGCGCGACATCGTCGAGTGACCGGAGCATCTCGACATAAAACGCCGCGATCGGCGTCAACGGCTCCCCCTTCTCATTCCGTCCGCCCGCCTGAAGCGCCAGCAGATCGGCTAACAGCGTCAGCGAAAGACCGTGATACGCATGTTGCAACGAAAGCGTTTCGCCGCGCAGCTTGTAGTCGATCACGATGGCGTTGGCCGAGCCGGACAAGTGGTCGACGCGATCGATTCTGCCATGAACGCTCGCCTGAGCGCCGGCCGGCGTTTGGATCTGAAGCGGCTCGATCGCGGCGTCGTCGCCAAACGCCACGCCCGCGCCGCCGGGACGATACCGGCTGCGATTCATCATCGCCCGCTGTGCCGCGATCACTTCTTCAAGGGTTTTCTCGATGCGCTGGAGCAGGTAGCGATTACGGGCGGTGCTGAGCATTAATTCGCCGCGAAGCGATTTCGCGACCTGTGCCGCGGCAGCGTGGATCGCGTCGGGCGAGATCGCCGGGAATTCCTTTCCCCCGTCGCCGTTTGAGCGGATGGCCTGCGAAAAGAGCTTTTCCAGCACGCGATGATAGACCTGCCCGAGATCGCCGCCGCCAACGTCGGCGCGCTCGCGGCCGGCGAGTTTCAGGCCAAAGCGGACGAAATGTTTGAACGAGCACGCGGCGATCGTTTCGACCTGAACCACGTTGAGCGAAAGGGGAGACGTAAAAAGCGGTTCGCCAACGCCCGATTTGAGCGATGCCTGGTTGGAATATTTCAAGGCCGGCCAGGCGAGTTTTTTAAGGTCGCCGATCGCGGGGTTCCCGGCGCCGTCGGTCACGAACCACTGATACAGCGCGGGCCACGCATCTTGCGACTCCGTTGTCGTCGGGGCCTGCGCTCCGGAGATGGACGCCGATAATTGCCCATCGCGCACCCAGCGCATCAGGCCCGACACAAATTGCCTTGGCGTGGCGATGCGGTCGATGTCGCCGGTTTGGGCGCGGGCGATGGCGTCGGTGTGAACGCCGGGAAAAAGTTCGCCGACACGGTTCCAGAAAACGCTCGGGGCGACGGGGCGATTCGCGTCGTCGCTCACGGACCGCGAGAGGATCAGCCGCTCGCTGGGCTGCGTGAACGCGATGTACCCGAGCAACCGCTCGTCGAGAAGCCGCCGGTTGCAATCGGGATCAAGCTCCAGGCGACGGCGTGAAAGTTCCCGCCGCTCGCGATCGGAAAGAACCGTCGTTTCGCGCGGCGTGGCCGGAAATTCCCCCTCGCTTAGCCCCAGCACAAATACCGCCTTCACCGGCGGGCATCGCGTGCGATCCACCTGGCCGACCAACACCTGGTCCGGCGCCGGCGGGGTGATCGCCAGATCGAATCCTTCGAGCCCGGATTCGACGATGTCCACGAAATCCGTCGGCGTCACTTCGATCGGCCCCAGCAGCTCCACCATCTGCTCAAACAACTCGGTCAGTTTCGTCCAAACCTGCTGATGTTCCTCGGCCTCCTCCAGCTTCGCCGCCGACGCCGAACCAGCCGGCTCGCTCATCCACCGGCTCATGGTTTCCCGAACGCCTAGCGCATCGAACGTCGTAAAAATGGCCGATGCGATTAAGCTGACTTTCACCGGCTCGCCCGTCCGCAGGAGCGCGACGAGCGGCGCGAGGGCGGCGGCGATCCGCCGGCGAAGCCCGTCGACGCGGGCAAGATCTTCCTCCTGTGCCGACTCGGCGTCGCCGTCGCCGCGCGGCGCCTTTCGCCATCCCCACGGCTCGGGCGATTCCCACTGAACGCCGCGCACCCGATGAAGCAAAACGTAGTTCTCAAGCTCGTCGGCTTCGTCCAGCGATATGCCGGCCAATCCCGTTTTCACCAGCGACATGACGGCGTCGTGCTTCCAATTAAACCGGCTGATCTCCAGGGCGCCGCGAAGCAAATGCAGCAGCGGATGATGGCTGGCCCTGCGGCGACGGTCGATGAAGTAATAGGGGATGCCATGCTCGCCGAAGCTTTTGCCGATCGGCGGATAATATTGATCGAGATCGCGAACCAGCACCGCGATGTCGCGCAGGCGATACCCCTGCGACAGAAGACCGCGAACCGAACGGACCACCGCGTCAACCTCGGAGATGCGGTCAGGGGCTTCGATGCGACCAATCGCGGGGGCGTCGTTCGGAGAGGCTGTTTCCGATCGCTCGGCGGCGCGACCGGCGGGCGAAACGAACTCGCGCTCCAGCCGCGAAAGGTCCGGCGACTTCGACCGCTTATTCTCCGCAAGCGAAACAGGCGCCCCCACGCGGACGCCCGCCTCGGCGAAGGCCGCCATCAGCCGCCGATAGGTGGTTTCGGTGCGATGAAACAGGCTCATGGCGTCGGGAGTGGATTCGGGCGCGGCGACCACGGGACTCAGCGGGTCCATGAGCAGAGTGATTTCCATGCACGCCCCGGCCCGCGCGATCGCGGCGAGCATCTGGCGTTCGTGATCGGTGAACTCCAGAAAGCCGTCGACGAAAAAGGTGGCTCGAGGAACAAATGAACATCGTTCGACGGCCGCAATGATCTGCCGCAATCGGCGATGCTGATCGAGGCGATCCTGGCCGAGGAAATTGAGATAGGCGTTATACAACAGCCGCAGATCGTGAAGCTTGCCGGCAAGGGCGAGACCCTCGACGCCGACGGCGCCGGGAACGGATAACTCATCAAGAACGACCGAAAGATCGGCGACGGTTTTTCCCGATCGTTCGAATTCGTCGAACGTGCGATCCAGTTCCGCGGCCAACCCCGCCTGCCGCTCGACGCTCTTAAAAAAACTCAGCTCCGCCGCGTGGGCGCGAAGGAGATGGCCGAGGATCATCTGGCGGCCGATCACGGTGATTTGCGGGACGGCCGATCCGCCGCACTCGTCGAATATTTCCGTTCCGAGTTGCTCGAAACTGAGCACCCGCGCCCGGCAAAAACCGCTCAGGCCCGACGCGCAGGTCAGTCGGCGTTCGGTGGTGAAAGTCGCCTGGCGGGGAAGCAGCCAGTAGATCGGCCCGCCCAGGGGATCGGCGCGCAGGGCATCGACGATTTGCGAAAAGCAACGCTCGGTTTTTCCGCTGCCGCCGCGCCCGATGACGAAAGTAACTGGCATGTTATCAGTTTAGAACGACTGATCGCCGGAGTCATGAAATCATGCGCGTTCGGTCCGGCAAAAGCCGAGAACGCGCGATCGTCGATCTGGAAGGAACGAGGGCTTGGGTCAATCGGCTATCGATCGGCGGCCGCCGCTTTCCGCGTTATTTTTCGGTCATGCTTCCTCGAAGAATATGCAGTTTATTGTCTGCCGTGAGGTAGCAAAGTCCGCCGTCGATCGCTTGCCACGTGGGGGCGATTCCGGCGGCGTCGGCGATCCTGACGTCAAAGCCGAGCAATCCGCTTTCCACGGGATTTTGCTTAGAGATCGGCGCCAGACTCAGGAGATAAATGTTATAGATTGTTTCGTTTTCAGCCGCGGCCCCGCCGGGTTCGGGCGCCACGGGAACCGGCGGAGCGTTGGGATTGGCCGCCGCCGGCGGAGCTTCGAGCGTCGTCGGCGGATCGTCGGAGCCGGCCTCGACGATCGCCAGCCAGTTTTTCGCCACCGTGACGTCCCGCACGCTCGTGAACGGCACCGAGTCCGGCAGGATTCCCCAACTCTCTCCGGGGTGATCGAGGTTGTAAGAATACACATGGCCGGCGCTGACGAGATAAAGATGTGAACCAACCACCCGCATCGTCACTTTTTCGCTTTTGCCGGCCACGAGAATGCGGTCGATCTCCTTGTCTCCCTCGGGAGAGCGATACCGAAGCGGCACCGGCTGGCCGGTCTCCAGGGAGTGAATGCGCACATAACGCACGGATTGTTGCTGAACGGATTGTTGCTGATCGTCGGCCAAGGCAAGGATGCGGCCCTCGGAGATCAATAACTGGTCGGGCAGCGTGGACTTCTGAAACATCTGCGCGTTGGCGGCCTGTACTTCCTTGTCAGACGGGTCGGGCCACGGCTTATACAGATCCTTGAGGCACAGCCGATCCGGCATCGTATAAACCAGCGTTCCGTCGGCGGCGAGCGCGAGATTGATCGGGACCATGCCGTTGGCGGTCCAGTTTCTCGTACTGCGCAACTGCCCGGTCGCGGTATCGAAAGCCGCGATGCGGACGATCGCCTCGTCGCTGACACGAACGACGGCGAAGTCCTCGTTGGCTACCAGCCGATCGACGGGGCGATCGCCCAGGCGCGTTTGCCAGGCGACGTGTCCGTTGGCTAATTCAGCCGAGAGAATCCGGCCGGTGGTCGTCGTGAGCAGCACATGATCGCCCACGGGGCGAACTTCGACGATCGCTTCGACGGCGGGGACGGCGCGCGGCGCGGGGAGCGCTTGCTGAAGGACCGCCAACTGCGGCCGCATCGGCGGGCGGAAGTTGACGCGCCCACCGCCGCGAAAGTTGGCATGGCGGACGCGCTGCGCGACGATCGCGTTGCCCGCGTTGGGATCGGCCATGGCCTGCGGGGCATCGCCCATGCTCACCACGTCGATGGGCTGCATTTCGCGAAAATCCAGTTTCCAGGCGGTTTCGCCGGTCGTCGATTTTACGCTGACGATTTGCGAGCCGCCCCAGACGAGTAGTTGGTCGCCGACCCAGGCGCAAGACGCCGGCTCCTCGTTGACGGCGTGAGTCGTGGCCAGCGGCTTGATCTGGCCGGCGGCAAACATGCTTAGCGATCCATCGACCCCGAATGTGACGACGCGGTCGGTTCGGCCGAAATCGCGCGCGGACAGCACAAGGGATTTAACGCCGAAAACAATATCCCGCTCCTTATTTTCCGCCAGGAAAGCGCGGGCGAGCGACTTGCGGGGAACACCCGGCACATTGGGCGCGGGAACCGGAACGCCCAGGTCCGGAAGCGCACGCGAAGCCTCGACGACGCGATACTTGCGAACGGCGTCGAGCGCGCCGGAGATCGGCGTTCCCGCGTCGATCGTAGTTCCGTCGCGCAGCTTCAACGCTTTGTCGAGCTTTGGATCGCCGGCAAGCGCCGCGGCGCGAGCGAGGGCGGCGGCTGCGGCTTCCATGTCGTCCTTGGGGCCGCGATCCCCGGCCGACGCACGCGTCGCCCCGGCCAGCGCCACGTAATTTCGCGCCACGGATTCCAGGATTCGAGCCTTGTCGGCGCTTTGCGGATACTTAAACCACAGATCGCGCAACACGCGGATGGCGCGACGCGAATCGGAGACGGCCTCATAGGCGTCGGCGGCGGCGATCATGGCCTTGGCCGATATCATGCTGTTCGGATAGGTCCGCGCGACCTCAAGCAATTTTTCCGACGGATTGTCGGTCGCGGCTTTTGCCTGTTCCATCGCGGCGGCGGCGGCCTGTTCGAATGATTCGTAGGTGGCGGGGCGGGCTTTCACTATCGCCGCGATCCGATTTTCAGCCTCGGCGTCGGCCAGCAAAGGCGCCGCGCCAGCCGATTCGCCCTGGATCGCCACCGCCCGCAGGCGCCGATCGGCCAGAATCTCCTGGTACAGCCCGACGGCCGCCACGTAATCCTTTTTCGATTCCTCGAATTTCGCCCGCGCCAGTCGATAGCGAACCTGCTGCGCCGGCGAATCGGCCGCCGCCGCGGCGCGACCGAACAATTTCACGGCGCGCCCTCGGTCCTCGTCGGAGCCGCTCCTGGCGAGCTTTTCGGCGAAGGTCAGCGCGTCGTTGAAAAGCCGGTCACGGCTGGCGCCGGGCGATATCGATTTCACGCCCCCCAGGAGGCTTATCGCCTCGTCCAGCTTGGCCAGGGCCGAATCGGCGTCGCCGGCGACAAACGTCACTTCCGCGTAACGCAAGCGCGGTTGCGGATCATTCGGAGCGGCCGCGAGTTCACGATCCAGCTTGGCCCTGGCCAACGCCAGATCGGTGTAGACGTTCACCATTCGCGCCCCGGCGATGATCACGTGATCGCTGGTGGCCAGCACATTTCCCGGCTCCTCCGGATCTTCCCAGGCGCCGCCAACCCCCGAAGGAGGACGCTTGGGATATTCTTCGATATCCTTGCCACTCTTGAGACTGATGCAATACAGGCGATCCGCGCACGGCACATAGACGGAATCTCGAACGATAAACGATCGCCCGCGGATCTCCTGCGGAAAGACGTAGAACCACTGGGTGATGTTATCGCGCTCGGGATTGAAGGCTTCCTTCGTGTAGTTCTTCCAGTTGAGGTAGATCATTCCCTTCTCGCCGGCGAGCAGTAAATTGTCGCCGACGACGCCCACCAGCGTGTCGAGATCGGAGAGCTGTTCGACCTTGGCCTTGATGTCGTCGAGGGCGATCCGCTTCAGTTCAATGCCTCCGCCGGCGTCGTAGACCAGAAGATTGTGCCCCTCGGTCGGCAGGCTGAAAACCACGCCGTTCTGTACGATGACGGGATTAAACGTCCACGGCTTACTGCGCGGCGGCACGTTCTGGCCGGCCTGCTGAAAGGGATTGAGATTCTGCCGGTCAGCGTTCTGCAGGCCGGTGGGATAAATATCCAGCCACGCGACGGCGCCAGTATAGGCGTCAAGCGCCGCAAGGGCGCCGAGATTGGTCTGCACATAAATGCGGCCATTGGCGTAAGCAAGATGCGAGACGCTGTCACCTTGCGATTGCGGAACGCCCCACATGAAAGCGCCGGTGCTGGCGCTGGCGACGTAGGTGGACCAGCGATGTTTGCCGGTGGCGAGATCGAACGCGACGACGTAGCAATCCTCAAACTGCGTTTTGGCGCCGCGCGCGATGACCAGGACGGCGTCGCCCACGATCAGCGGCGAACCGCTGAGCTGCAACAGTCGAACGTCCTTGGCCAGGTCGGGTAACTGGCTCGGGGCGATCGACCATTTTTCCTTCCCGGTTTGCCGATCCAAACAGATCAGCTTCGGCTCGCCGATCTGCTGCAATCCTGGAATCTGGGCGGCTTGCTGATCGGGCTGGCCCATGATGCCGAGCACTTCGTGATCGGTGATGGTGACGGTGAGCTGATGGCCGCGCGGCGAACCGTTTGTGTTGGGGAGGGCGAAAGCGCCGCCGTTGGGATACGTCTGCAACCATCCGGGAAGAGGAACGCCGCTTTCCATGCTAATGCCGTACAGTTTCGAACCGTCCTGGAAAAAAAGTTCGCCGCGGTCGGCGACGGGCATGATCCCGAGCGTTTGACCTTCCTGAATCGATTCGCCGTATCCCTTTTCCAATTGGGCCTTTGCCTCGGCGCTCATGCTGCCGTAGTTGGGCTTGGAAAGGGAAACGCCGTACAGGCGGGCGCCGGGACGTCCCTCGGCGGCGGAGATGCGCCCCCGGCTGGAATCGCCCCACGCGATCGGCCAGGAATCCGGCGATCCATTCTGCGAGCCGGCGACGGGCGCCTCAAGCTCGCGCGCCAGAGAATCGGCGAGGATGACGTCCTTGCCGCGAACGGTTCCGCGGTCGTTTGGAAACCGGCCGCGCAGGTCCTGGAGCCGGGCTTTGGCTTTTTCGGCGTCACCGGAAAACTGATACGCCAGCGCCGTGCGGTAGAGAATCGCCGATCGCTCGGCCAACAGGTTGGGTTGCAGCGAAAGCAACCGGTCGCCGAGCCACGCGGCGGCGGAATATTCTCCGTTTTCAAGATATAGGTCGATCAGCCGAATTCCCGCTTGTTTACCGGCGTCGGTCACGAAATAGAGTGAATACACCTTGTTTAACGTCACTGCGTCTGCCGGCCCGGCGCCGTCCAACAACGCCTGCGCCGGCGCCTCAAACCGCGCGCGATACACCTCCAGCCCCACCGGCGGCCAATGGGCAAGCTGCTCTTGAATGCGATTGGTGATGCTGGTGTACTGGTAGATATGTTTGTCTTTGTCGAGCTGCGACGGGACGACCCGGTCGGCGTATTTGACGATCACTTCCTGGTAAAGGTCGGCCGACTTGTTCCATTCTTTGAGCCGTTCCATTTTTTGCGCCAGCGCCAACTTCTCGACGGCGCCGGCCGAGTCGCGAACATAGACGCCTTCAGTCGGCTCTTTTCCGTAGAAGCTGTCGGGATTCAGCGCGGGGGGCTGCTCCACCTGTGGATCGGCTGGTCGCGTCTGAGCCTGCGCGGAAAGGGCGGCGCAGGCGAGCGCGCCCGCCGCCATGATCGCGACGATCGATCGGGGACACACGACGACGTTTGCACGTTGCAAGGGCATAATCATCCCTGGTAATACGACGGCCGATGGCGCCGTTCACGACGCGGTCTCAAAATACTTCATCCACAGCGGCGCGAGGAGTTCCACGTCTTCCCGCGGCATTTTCGTTTTGTCCGACCAGATCGCCAACTTCAGCGCCTGGCTTGCCGGGCAGTTGGCCACGATCTCGGGGCTTGCGGCGATCCGCTCGACGGCCCGGCGGATCAGCGCGATTCCATTGTCCGACGCCGCGCGAAGATTCGCAATGATTTCCGCCAGAAGATCCGCCGCGTTATGCGACGCGCCCGGCGGGTGTTCCCCGGCCGGCGGAAGCTTCCAGCAATCGTAGTCGGTCACCAGGGCCACAAGCGCGTACGGAATTTCCGCTTCCCTGGCGAGCTTCGCTTCCGGCATCGCGGTCATGCCGATGAGATCGCCGCCCCAAAGCCGGTGCATGAGACTTTCGGCACGGGTTGAAAACGCCGGGCCTTCCATGACGACGTAGCATCCGCGATCGTGAACGCGATGCGCCGCCGGCTCGGCCGTCACGGCGCCCTCGCGATTGGCGGCGCCGCCGAGCCCGGCTCCTTCCTCGAGCAAAATCCGCCGGAGGACCGGGCAGAACGGCTCGGCAAATTCCACATGCACCGCGCCCTTCTCGAAAAAGCTCCCCGCCCGGCGCGTGGTTTTGTCGATGATCTGATCGGGGACCACCAGATCGCGCGGCCGGAATTCCTCGCGCAACGATCCGACGGCGCCGGACGCGATGATGTGCGTGACGCCGAGTTTTTTCATCGCGAAAATATTCGCCCGAAACGGAACCTGCGTCGGCCCCAGCAGGTGGCCCGGCCCATGCCGCGACAGAACAAAAACCTGAAGGCCTCCCCAATCCGTCTCGATGATGGCGTCGCTGGGCCGCCCGAACGGCGTATCCACCTCGTGGCGGACGCCTTGGGTTTGCGAGCCCAGGGCCTGGCCGAGTCCACTTCCGCCGATCAATCCAATTTTGATTTCGCTCATGCCGCTAAGAGTAAATTCCTCGCGGGAAAGGGCAAGCCTATGGCCGCCAAGACCACAAGGCGCCGGTTTGGCGATGATTTCCGCACGGTATAAAGAGAAGAGCTTGAATCGGCGCTTTTTCAACTTATTCGTCGCTGGATCGTTCATGTTATGCACGGCGATGTGCGCGATCTGGGCGCGCAGCTACTTTCGTGATGTAGGACTGTTGCTTTCATCTCGCCTCCGCCTGAAATCAATCGCGCTCACCACCGGCGGCAATGGCAAGTTCGATGTGGTCGATGAGCTGGGGTTGGAGTGCGACAACGGCTGGCTTGTCGCAAGCTGGTCCATTACTCGCCAGCAGATCAACGCGCGTTACCCGGCTCATGGCTTCGACGCCGATTTTAGAAGATCGCATCTCGTGCATACCGCAGCCGCGGCGGGCTATTTTCGATCCGTCCTGAAAAATGACGAACTGACATTGGCACGTCAGGGTTTCAACTGCAACTGGAACGAATTTCAACCGCCATCAACATCGACGGATATGGATTTTGTCTACCGTTGGGCGAGCGTTCCCTGCTGGTTCGCCATGACGCTGTCCATTATCCCGCCATCGATCTGGATGCGCCGCCGATTTCGCCGGTTGGGTCGGCGCGTTGGCTTCTGTCACGTGTGCGGTTACGACCTGCGCGCTACGCCGGACCGTTGCCCCGAATGCGGGACTTGTGGGCAAGTCATCGCATAGTTCACTACGCCGGATCATCCCTGTCCTTCCGATAGTTCATTCCGCCAATTCCCACTCGGATTTTTCGCTTCGGCCCGCGTCATTCTCGCCTATCATTGCGCATGTCTTCATTTGGAGAAACGGTGAATCGACCTTCCTTTTACGTCGGGATACTCATCATGGGCCTCACAAGCTTTTTCGGCGGTTGCGATAAGCCCGCTTATGCCGCCGCGACGTTGCCGGCGCCGGCGATCGATCTTTCAGCCGATGTCAACGCCAAGCCCGGCGAATCGCATACGATGATCGTCGCCGGCGGATGCTTCTGGTGCATCGAAGGCGTATTCGATCAGCTTGTCGGGGTAAAATCGGTGGTCTCGGGATATGCCGGGGGCGCGAAAGAAACCGCCAACTACGAAGCCGTCTGTACGGGCAGCACGGGACATGCCGAATCCGTGAAGATCACCTACGACCCGACCAAAATCACCTACGGCGAATTGCTCCGCGTGCTGTTCACGGTGATCGATCCGACGACCAAAGACCGCCAGGGCCCGGATTCGGGCACGCAATATCGCTCGGCGATTTTTTATGAAAACGACGATCAGAAAAAAGTAGCCGAGGCTTACATCAAGCAACTCGACGCGGCCAAGGCGTTTTCCAAGCCGATCGTCACGACGCTGGAGGCGCTCAAGCCGGAGGATTTTTACCCAGCGGAAAAATATCATCAGAATTTTGTCGCCTGTCATCTGAATCATGGATATGTGATTCAGGAAGCCCTGCCGAAAATCGCCAAGGTGCGGGAGAAGTTTAAGAGTGAGGTGAAGCCGGAAAAAGGCTGACGATCTCGGGGGCGAGAATGGGGACGTGAAGCCGCCGGCAGGCGGGCGGAGAAATCGGCGCGGCGGAACGGCCTGAAACCCACGCTTGCTTACTCCCGCCCTTCGGCTATCGCGTTGCGATCCAACCTTGATACACTGGCGCATAATCCCCTCAATCTTGAAAGCCAAGGCGGCAATCCGGTAAAGTACTCGCACTTGCAGGAGTTTGATCTCTCCGGACGCACTCGGGGGAATTATGACGAGCGAATCCCCGCCCCTCGTTTCGTGCATCATGCCCACCGCCGATCGGCGAGCCTTCGTTGGGCGCGCGATCGCTCAGTTTCAACGCCAGGATTACCCGAACAAAGAACTTATCGTCATCGACGATGGCGCCGATTCGATCGCCGATCTGATTCCCGCCGACCAGCGGATTCGATTCATTCGCCTGCCACGACGCACGTCGATCGGCGCGAAGCGCAATCTGGCGTGCGAAGGATCGAAGGCGCCGATCATCGCCCACTGGGATGACGATGACTGGCACGCCCCGCATCGACTTCGCTATCAGGTCGACCACCTGCTCAGTTCCGCCGCGGCGATCTGCGGCATCAAAACCGCGCTATTTTTGGACGCGCGAGACGGCAATGCCTGGCAATATGATTACGCCCCCGGACAACGACCATGGCTCTCGGGCAGCTCGCTTGTCTACACTCGCGCATTCTGGGCGGGGCATCGGTTTCCGGAAATCAACGTGGGGGAAGACAGCCGGTTTGTTTGGAGCGCCGCGAAAGAAAAATTAGTCGCACTTCCCGATCCCACTTTTCATGTCGGCATCATTCATGGAAAAAACGTCAGTCCCAAGCAGCGCGCGGGGCCGAGATGGAAGCCGTACGCGGCCGAAAATATCCGGCGGTTGCTCGGGGAAGATTGGGACGCTTTTATCGACGACGGCCGAGCGCCCATATCGGCCGACGAGCGCGCAGGCGCGCCATTCCTAACCGTGGGAGCGAAACAAACTTCCTCGGCGCGAGCCGACGCCGTCGCGGCGCCGGCGATTCGCAACGTCTTCGCGTGCCTGGTGCATGAAAGTCCCGAATGCATCGTCGATCTCGTGAGAAATCTTCGCTTCCTCGATCCGTCATCCGTGGTTCTGCTCTACAACGGAAGCAAGAACCCGGCCCTTCTCGACGGCTTTCCGTTCAGTCGGCTCGGCGCCATCGTCCATCCGTCGCCGCGGCCGATGGCCTGGGGCAAGCTGCACGACTTCGCTTTGGATTGCATGCGTTTTGCCTTGGACGAATTGGACTTCGACACGATCACGAATGTCGATTCCGATCAGCTTGCCCTGCGGCCGGGATATTCGGAGAAACTAGCCGCTTGTCTTGCCGACAGACCGGGCGTGGGGATGCTCGGCAATTCCCCGGCCCGTCAAACGTCTCGCACGCAAATCCCCCCCGCGAAAGTCGCCTTCGCCGAAATCGACCTGTGGATGCCGTTGCTGTCGCGGTTCAAGGACGGCCAGGAGAAGTTCGTTCAATGGTCATTTTGGCCGTCCACGGTTTACCGCGCCGACGCGGCGCGCGACCTGGTTCGATTTTTCGCCGAGGATGCACAGCTTCAGGGAATTCTTTCCCGCAGCCGGATTTGGGCGACCGAGGAAGTGATGCTCCCCACGATTACCGCACTGCTTGGCCACGAAATCGCGGCCAATCCGTGCAGCGACGATTACGTAAAATATCGCCACGCGTACACGAACCGCCAGATGGACCAGGCTCTCGCCCGGCCCGACGTTTTCTGGGCCCATCCGATTCCGCGGCGCGGCGACGATCCGCTGCGACGGCAGGTGCGGGAGCGGCATAGCGAGTATTTTAAACCGATGCCCGCGGCCACGACTCAGACCCAGTCGCCGAAAGTTCCCGGGCTCCTTCTCACGCGCCCCATCCTGTCGCGCATGCGTCTGGTTGAAGGATGGCTCGACGAGGACGAGGCAGATCTCCTGATCGCCGCCGCCGCCCGCGCGCTTCAAGAGGTTCCGAAGGCGCGCGCCGTCGTCGAAGTCGGCAGTTATTGCGGCCGGGCAACAGTTGTGCTGGCGTCGGTCGTTCGCGCGATCGGCCCGTCCACGAAGGTTTGGTCGATCGATCCGCATGACGGGCGCAGCGGCGAAGCCGACCGGATCATTTCCGTCCCGCCGAGCTTCGATAAACTCAGGCGAAATCTCACCGACGCCGGGGTCGCCGACTTTGTCGAAATCGTGCGAGCCCTAGCCCCCGACACGCATTGGAAGGAACCGATCGCCCTGCTCCTGATCGATGGTCTCCACGACTATGCCAGCGTCGCGCGTGACTTTCATCATTTCGAATCCTGGCTGGCGAAAGGCGCCTTTGTGGCGTTCCACGATTATGCGACTTACTACCCAGGCGTGTTGGCGTTCGTGGACGAACTTCGGGGCAGCGGCCAATTTGAAATGGCCGGCCTTGTCGGCAGCATGATCGTACTCAAGCACTGTGGCGAACAGGAGCGGGCGCCGCAGGCTGGGTCAGATCGGACCATGGGGTGACGTTATGGCTCATCCCGTCTGGATGTACTGGGAAGGTGATGTCCCCGCATGGATCAATGCCTGCCAGCGGACAGTTTTCGCTCACGCCCCGGACGTGCGCCTGCTTGGACCGGCGGATTTTGACGCGCTTCGGGATTGCGACCGAGACATCGACCTTTCACGATTGTGCTCAGCTCACCGCGCCGATTTTCTTCGGGCCTTCCTGTTGGCGCGTTTCGGCGGGATATGGATCGACTCAGACTGCATTGTGCTGCGATCGCTTTCTCCCGTACTCGATCTTCTCGATGAACACACGTTCGTTGGCTACCAGGAGCGGCAGGGACACGCGGCCAATAACTTCATGGGCGCCCCGCGGGGCAGCCGAATCGCCGCCGCCTACTACGAACGTCTTTGCGGCATATTGAGGTCAGACCAGAAATTGTCATGGCTCTCACTCGGCTCCGACGCGCTAACGCAGACCCTTCGCGATCTATCGATGCCCTGGCATCGCTTGGGATACGAGCTGGTGCAGCCCATCTGCTGGAGCAACCCGGCGGCGTTCTTCGCGGTGGCCGATCCTGCCGACCACGAGCGCACGTTCAATGGCCGCTCAATATGTTACATGCTGTCGAATAATATGGTCCGGGGTTTTTCCGCCGCCAATCCATCGTGCGAGTTAATGAATCCTCGCTCCTTTTTCTCCTATCTGCTCGGCAAAGCGTCTTTGCCGAGTCGGGCGGAAGAGTCATGCGGGAGCCGGCCGGCGGCACGTGATTGGCGACATCTGGCTTTTTGCGCCGAGGCGATCGCCGATGTCTCTCCATCGCGCGTCCTCGACGCGAACGTTGGTTTTGGACGGTGGGGCATGCTGGTCCGCGAGGTGTGCGAGGACGCACAGGGCCGGCCGCATCGTGAGAGCTGGCGCGGTCACCTCGAAGGTATTCAGCCGTCGCACGCGGATGTAGCGGAATACCATCACCTGCTCTACAACTGGATCCATGTCGGCGCCGCCGCCGAGATCATCGGGCGCATGTCAGCCCGGTGGGAGTTGATTATCCTGGGCGACGCGCTGAAGGATCAACCCGCCGACGTCGCTTCGGCGGCACTCGCCCGCGCCCTTTCACTGGCCGATTATGTACTCTTGTCGCCGCGACCCGGCGAGCCCATGACAGTTAAACCGCTGCGCCACGGCGCCGACAGTGGGCAGGGCCCCGGCGTATGCCTGCTATCGGTCGCCGACCCGCGCCGGCTGCGAACGCTCGTCCGTCATTTCCGCACCGGAACCGACGACACACGCTGGATCATCCCCGAGCTTGTTCACAAGGACATGTTTCGTGCGGATCATCTGGCTGCGGCGCTGCGCGGCGTGGGCGGCGAAATCCTGGACTGCGGCGCCCACATCGGCGTCTTTTCCGCCCTCCTCGCAAGCCGCGGCGTGCGCCAGACGATCCACGCCTTCGAACCCGAGCCGCGGAACTTCGAGCTGCTCGTCCGCAACGCCCGCGATTACCCCGGCATCATTCCGATCCCCCAAGCCGTCGGCACGCGAGACGGATCGGCGGCGCTTTACGACGGCGGCGATACCGGCCGCTGGTCGCTGGTACAACGGCATGACCCGCCCGGCCTGCCGGTTACCGTCGTCAACCTGTACCGCTACATTCGCGAAGTAGGCCATGTGGCCCTGATAAAATTGGACCTTGAAGGATACGAGGCGCCACTTCTGAACCAGATGCCGGACGACGTCCTGGAGCGTATTTACATTCTGATAACCGAAGAGCACGACCTGCCGATCGACCACGCCCGGCTCCGCTCCGCGGGTTTCACGGTATGGTTCGAGCCATGGGAGCGCCACCGCGTCTATCGCGCCCCCCGACCGTGGGCCGTGCCGCGGGATGGGCGCCTCTTGGGGGAATGAAGGCTGATCGGTCGGCGGGTCGAGGAATGAAACCCGGACGTAGGTAGTATACGAACAATAGCTACGTTTCGGTTTTATTCCCGGATCTGACTCTCTGTGGCAATGCAAGACGGCCCCGTCCGAATATTGATGCATCGCGCAGAATGAAAAACAGTAATTCAGAGACGTCCCGCCTTCTTTTCCCGTCAGTCTTCCCGTTCCACGCAACGCACGTCAAAACCCACGATTTTTCCAGTAGTTGCGGCGGATCGAGTTATATATATCGCCGAGTTTGCGAATTTTCCCGTTCTGCAACGCAACTTCGCCGCGCCAACTCAGGTAACCAGGGTCGCCGGTGGATGGATGAAAGTCCGGATCATCGCCGACACTTTGATGAAAGCTGGAACTGATCTCAATGAGCGGGCTAAAGAAATCCTGACCCGTATGGTGAAGTTCTACGAGTGTTCCGTCCGCTAAGACTGGAGACTTTCCGGATCGAGCGCGTTCGGCGTTCGTCTTGCCCTTCAAATCCTTAAAACCCGCCTGGAGCGTGCGACTTGGGAACCTTTTCGAGACTACATTAGCGAAGTCCGAAAGATCGAGGAGTTTGCCACTGAGAATCCGCTGATAATCCTTTCCGTCGCCCTTTGGTTTTATCGCCTTTGGATGTTTAGGCCCTTTCTTCACTTGCTTAGGACTTGCAGTGAATTCATAGTCCCATGTCTCGCCCGCGTCAACAACCACCAGCGACGTAAAAACCTTGTGCTCTTTAGAAACCGTCGCCACGACCTTCAGCGCGTCCGTCTTTTCAATCGCGCCATCCTGCGCGTAGCGTGCGTCCTCTCGATCAATCGCGGCAAGTCCTGCCACGATTCTAGCGTCATGACCTGAGTCCGCGCTCGGCTTCCCGCTCGTATCGTTCCCGAACAGTTTCGCGATAAAAGTCTTCGCCTTCCCAATGATAAAGTTGATTGCCGTATCCAGCGCTTTATCGATAAAGGCTCGCACCTTTTCGATCACCTTCATGATCTTCTCGGCGACATTGCCCAATCCGATTAAGCTGGCAAAGAGATTGATCGCCAATGAAAGTAGTCCGGCCAGGATGCCCTCGACTTTGGTGGCGGCGGCGCCAATGGCGCCACTGGCGATGGCGACCATCGAGTCGATGAAGCCGGTCACCACCGCGATTAAGTTGGAGAGCCGCTCGTACAGCGTTTTGACGGTGTCGTAAATAGAGATGATCGCCGAGACGAAGCCGGCGCCGGGAATGAACAGGCTGATCAGCTTGGGGATCGCCTTCTTGACGACGATATCGATGACGAAATCGGTGATGCCGCCGATGACCATCGTTTGCAGGTCGCCTATTTTTTCCTTGATGATGTCCCACGCGGCGGCGGGGCCGCCCTTTACCAGCGCAACGACGACGTCGAAGCCGGTTTCCAGCCCTTTCATGATTGCTTCGCCGTTGGGGCCCAGCGCCTTGACGATTTTGCCGCGAATCTGCGCCCAGCTGATGCCGAGGACGCTCAAGGCGAACTTGCCGATTTCGGGCAAGGAGATGGCGGTCGGAATGTAGACGCCCGGCAGCGAACCGGTGAGCCACTCGATCAGTCCCGTCTTGAGATGGGTGGTGAAATGGTCGCCGAATTGTTGGAAGCCCAGTTTGGCGGCTCGGACCAGGTTGCCGACGAACGGCAGGGGGTTCTTGAAAATGCTCTTGAGGGCCGGCCCGGTTTTCTTGATGTACGCCAGCGCCTTAGGGCTGATGGCATCAAAGACAATTTCGAGCAAGGTCCAGATGGCATTCAATCCCCAATCGGTGAATTTTCCGAGGAAGCCGCCGAAAATGCCGCGCAGCTTATCGAACGCCTGAGAGAAGTTAATAATATCAGACAGCTGGAGGGCCTTGAAGGCGGCGACGAATAGGCCGGGAATCTGTTGGACGAATCCCTTGAGTTGGCCCATATTTTTCTGGAGCCATGCCCAGCAGCGCGGAATCGCGTTGCCTTTCTGAATATTGTCCCACACCTCTTCCTGCCCGATCAGCTTCAGGAATGGACCAAGCAGCGTCTGGGCGCTTCTTTCCACCGGCTCATCGGTGATGGGGTCTTTCCCCAAGACTCCCTTAAGCAAATCGTACCCGGGCGTGCCCTGGGCAAGCTTGGCGATCGGCTTAAGGATCGCATCCTTGATGAACTGAATGATCCCGTCCACCAGCCCCGCGGCAAAACTTTTGATCTGATCGACCGGCGCCGTGAAGATCTGCTTGGCGCGATCGATGACGTCCGACGGGCTGCCGATATCGGAGATTTTCAGGGAAGAGACGAATGCCTTTACCGCTTTGACGATGGAATCGCCGATCGATCCCAGCACGGTGATCTGCTGCTCGACCCAGGCCCCGACCTTGTCGAAAACGCCGGCGTTATCGAGCGCCTGCCGGATCAGGGCGCCGCCGGGAATAATTTCGATCAGCGCCCGGAGAATATTGGCGGCGCTGTGATCGACAGGGCTCATGTTAATCGGATTGAATCCAAGGACGATCGTCAATAGCCGAAAGCCGGGGATGTCATTCGCGTGTTTGGCGAGAAAATCGAGCGGATCAAGGTCAAGGCCGAAAAGGCGCTGCACCTGAATCGGCACGACCGCCGATACTTCAGGCTCAACGCTGCGGTTGACCATTCCGCCAATGTTTTGCGGGGACGCTCCTTGTTGAATCGTGTGCGTCAGCTCGTGGGCGATGAGTTCCTTGCCGTCATGGGAATCAGGGCGAAACTTGCCTGCGCCGAAGAAGAGGTTGGGGCCGACGGCGAAGGCCTGGGCGCCGAGTTGCCTGTTGAGGCGGTCGGCATGGCCGTCGGTATGCACGCGCACGCCGCCGAAGTCGGCGCCGAAGCGTGGCTCCATGAAACTTCGCACGCCGACCGGCAGCGGCGCCCCGCCGCCGGTGCGAGATTGGATGTCGGCCGACAGGTTCGGGGAGACGTTGGGCGAACCGTCAGACTGGCGGTAAAGCATGGCCGAAGATGCGCCGCGGCCAAGCAATGAAACGCGCGGGCCGCCTGAATCGGGCATGCGCATGACCCGTTTGGCGGTGGAATGGGCTTCTTCTTCGGCGGGATCCTTCGGCGACGAAACCAGCAGTGACGCCTGCACCCCTTCCGGCATGCGCATCACCCGTTTCGGAGTCGTCGAAAGTTCCTCTTCCTCGAATTTTTTGGACGAGGAAGCCGTCGGCGCCCTTTGCGCGACCAGGGCCGCGGACGTGACCTGGGCCGTTTGGGGCGCCATGAGTCGTCGAAGCTGAATCGCCGGCGGCGCGCTTTTCAGCGCGACCGGAGGCCCGGCGCCGGAGGGCGATCGAAGAGGCTCCGACGACCGCTTGGGAAGCGGCGCCGCTTGTGGAGTGGGCGAGCGTTGGACCGCGATTGTCGTCATCCCGTGCCACCCGTTCGCACTGGCGCCCGCGTCGCCCGCAATGGGCAGACCGCGCCGGCCTTGCGATATTCTCTCTGCACCGCCGACTCCAGGTGCTGGGCCGTGATAATGCGGCCGTTCTCCATCGCCAAAAGCGAGGCATGCAAAGCGGCGTTGCGAATCTGACCGCCTGTCAGCGTGCAGCGCTGCGATACCTCGCCCAGATAATCAGCGTCCACTTTGTGGTCCGCGGAAAGATGGCTGTTCCAAACCTCCCACCGCTCCGTCGCGCTGGGCGCACGAAACTCCACCGTGACGTCGATTCGGCGGCGAAACGCCGAATCAATCCTGTCTCCGGCGTTGGTCGTAATTACAACTATTCCTCCAAACGCCTCGAGCCGCTGAAGCAGGTAGTTGGTTTCGAGGTTGGCGTATCGATCGTTGCTCGACGTGACGGCGGTGCGTTGAGTCAAAAGCGCATCACCCTCGTCGATCAGCAAAATCACATCAAGCTCCTCCACCGCGGAAAAAACCTGTCCAAGCTGTTTTTCGGTTTCGCCGATGTACTTATTCACGACGGCGGACAAATCCAGGCGGTATAAGTCCTTCTCCAGTACGGACGACAGTATCCGTGCGGCCATCGTTTTGCCGGTGCCGCTGGGTCCGGAAAACAACGCCCTCACCCCAGCGTTCACCTGCGACGACAAGGCCGCGCCGACCGCGTCATGCAGCCGCTCGCGATTTCGGCACCGGCTTTCCAATCCCTTTAGTTCGTGGTCGGTCTCGTCGGCGACAGCCAAATGCGACCAGTCCCCGGTGGTCTCCAAACGAACGGCGAGCGTGTCGAGGACCTGGCCGTGCAGCGCGCGCGTCCCCAGGCGCACGTCGCAAGGCGTAACATCGTTTCGGCCTTCCAGCAATGCCTGGCCTTTTGCCAGCACGGCCGAGCGCATGATATTGCCGCTGGTCATGCGGAAATGGTGGGCTAACTCATCGGCGTATTGCGTCGCGCCATGCAATGCCTGGCGCCAAAGGCGACGACGGGTCTGTCGCTCGGGCATCGGCGATTCGATGGCGATCGCGCGCTCCGCCCATGGCCCGCTCAAGCCGCCTTGCAATCCCATGGCGACGCCCACGGGGCCATCGTATGCAGGGAGGTGCGGCAAATCGGTTACTTCGCCCGGTCCCGACGCGCACGCGAAAATCGGCATCGCATGGAGTGCGGTCGCCAGAGGGCCAATTAACTTGGCGCGCTGTTCTTCCGGCCGGCCGAGTCCTTGGACCTCAAGAACTCCGCGCCCAATCTCGCGGGCGATGGCGGCCAGCGCCGTTCGACGGCCGTTATGCAGCGGACCGCGAATAATGACCGTGGCCGCCTGCTTCTCCATCAACAGCGCGGGCGCGGCGGCCAACGTCGATCGAAGCCGTTCCGGAACGAGCAAGCGGGCCAGTGGATTAACGGTTTCCGGAGCGACATATGACGCCCAAGGCAGCGGTTTTTGCACGACGTCGCCGCGCAAGGCGTCCCACAGCGCCCATGGCGTTTGCAGCGTCCATTCCGCCCGCGGCGCCTCGGGATTGATCGCCAGCACCAGACCCCCGTCGAGCAATTTTCTTAAATCCGTTCGCGCCTGCCCGGCGTCGGTCGATGTCGGCCAGGACGTCATCAGACCGGCGGTAGGGCGATGCTGCCCCGGCGTTCCCTGAAAATACGCGAAGACATGCCCAAACCGAACGTCTTCCTCGGCCATTCCGATGCACATCAGCATTCGCACCGCCGATGGCTCGAGCCCTGCCGCTACTCGCACGGCTCGCAACGGCAGGTGTCCCGCCACACTCGATTCCCACTCGGCGGTCGCTTGACGCCATTGCAAAACGGCGCCATGTGATTCGGGCCGAATCGACGCCGCCGCCGCGATCTCCAGGCAATAGCCGTCAAGAAATGGAAATCGTTCGATCGCCTTGGCATACGATCCATCCGTCCGCACGGCCTGGGCGACGACATCCAGCACGGCGTCATAAAACCACAGCGCAAAATGCGACGCGGCCGTTTGCGGCATGTCGGCGAGCGGGGGGATTGTCTGAGGCATGGACTCCTCCTCTATCATTCGTAATGGAACGCCACCACGCGTCCCGCCGCCGGAACCCAGCCGGGGTTCCTATCAAGACCGGCCCTTCGGATTTCGATCGGAAGATCATCAAGGCGAAACACCGCGTCAAGATGCGTCGCCGATACATATACCTTCGCCGCGCGGCGAAAGAAAAGCCCGCCGACTTCCTCGACTTCCACGTCAAGCGCGGCCGCCAATCGCATCCGCACATAGGGCGCCAGCCATCCCATCCAGCGCGCCAGCGGCGTATCGCCAACCGGCGCCTCCAACAATTCGTCCCACACCGGAGCAGGCGCCATCAGATCGCGGTACTCGGCCAGCGCGTCGTTCTGCAATAGAGCCACGTCCGGCGACGGTGTCGTCCACGGCACATCCACCACATAAAACCCGGCGGGATGCATGACAAGCATCCTGCCGGTTTTCACCGTCCACCGCCACGGCCGCTCGCCACGGAACGGCGCCAGCCAATCAGCCGCGATCCGCCATTCGCCGGGGGGATCGAATTCTTCACCCGGCGATCGTCCGCGCCGACCCGACAAGGCCGACAGAAGAGACCACAATGGATCATCCCGAAATTGCGATCCGCCTATTCGTTCGGCCAACATCGCCATGAAATCCCAGATCGGCAGAGCGATGCCCGGCGTTCGCGGCGTGGTAAAATCGGAATAGATCCCCAGCCGCAGGCCGACGTTGACGAGGTATAGCACGCCACCCCATGCCGTATGCGTTACGGCGCCCCGCGACGCCTTCCCGGACGTCTCGGAAAGAGCGTCGGCGGTATCAATTGGGGTGTCGTTATTCGCGTGAATCGGCTGGGCCCCCGCATCTGGCGGCAGTTGTCCTCCGGATCCGGCTGCCGGTAATGCCTCGGTCGGACCGGGAAGAATCGGATTAGCCACCGGCGCCGGCGATGCGTGGGAGGCTGGCGACGATGTGGCGAATGGGTGACTCGCCGGCGCAGGTGTACGCCGACGATGCCGTCTCGGCCCATCAGCACCATCATCAAACTTCGGCGAGGCGCCGGTCGTGTCGGATACGCCGGGGGCTGGGGTCCGAACGGGTGGCCCGTCAGTGTGAGAGGGTGTCGTGCCGGTGTCGGCCAGGGCAGTCGCCGCGATGTCTTTTACGCCGATGCCTGCATTGCCGGCTGCCCACTGGATGGCGCCAGCGAGAAACGCCGACGATGCAACAAGGTGCGGCGCGCGATGCGCCATCAGGCTTAATCCTATGAGCGCTTCCCTGGCTGCTGACACCCCGGTATGGAGGGCCTCGGGAGCCGCATGTTGCCAGGGCGCAAGCGGCGCCGATCCACTCCCGAGGCCGCCCGTCGCGTTTTGGAGATCACCGGCAAAGGCCGTTTGTAGCGCTTGTCCGCCGGTGGCGTAGCTCACGGCGGAGAGAATTCCACGGACGTGGTCGTCCGCGAGAGCACGGGCAAACTTCAGGACCCGCCCCGCATCGGCCAATTGCGCCATCGCCGCCGGAACAAAAAGAGAATGCTCCTGCCATAGGCGCTGTACCGAGCGCGTTATTTCGTCGGTTCCCAGTATGCTCGGCCACCACCAGCGGCTCCATATGAGGCCGTCCAGAAAATCGCACGCGATGGCGGCCAGTAGTTCCGTCTCGTCATTGAACAAGATCACGTTGGCGCCGGCGGCATTTTCGCCACGGCCAGGCCGCGCCGCTTCGCGTACCGCGACCTCAAGATTCGCCCGCACGCTCCCTTCCCACATCGCGCGTTGGAGTGGATGGAAAGGTCGATGCACGGTCCGTGCATGGCGAACGACCAAAATGGCGTGCAGACTCAGATTGGGCGGATGCAAATCGAAGGATGATAAAGCGGCGGCATACCGGGTCTGCAGGCGAAGCCGATCGGTCGCGGGAGAGCGAACGCGAAGGTTGCGGATGTAGGTTTTGCCCGGTTGAATTTTCATGCGCCGCGTCCACTGTCGAGTTCCGTGCCGGAAAATTTACCGGACGCCGATCGATCCGCAATCAACGTTTGTCCAGCCGCCTGGCGACGCAACGCGACGGCATCAAGGATGATTTGCGCATATCCGTCCGCGGCGCGACTCACGGAAAAATCGCGGCTCGCCCGCAGCCGTGCGGCCCGGCCCAGCGCGGCGGCCTTTTCGCGATGGCATAACAGGTCGCGGGCGGCCGAGACGAACTGGGCGTAATCGCCGGGATCGAGCAGAATTCCCTCGACGCCGTCACGCATGATCTCGGGAATGAAGCAACGGTTGGAAGCGATGATGGGAAGTCCCGCGACCATTGCTTCAAAAATACTCCAGTTGGCGGCGCCTTCGAAAGTGGGGAGCACGGCCAAATCCAGGCATGCCAAATGGCGGCGAAATCGCTCGTATGGCATCGTCCGTCGCCAGTGCAGCAGCGACATGGGAACGCCCAGCCGCCGGCAGGTATGATCCATGAATGTTTTACCGCCGAGATAGCGCATTTCGCTTCCGTAGATGGACTGATCGTCGCCGATGACGACGAAGTGAAGCGATGGATCTGACTGATGAAGCGATCGAGCCACCTCGACGAAGACGTCAAACCCGCGCACGGCTTCAAGCGTGCGGGCGAAGAAGCCCACCAGTTGCCCCTCTTTCGGTAGGCCCAGAGACTCTCTCTCGCTCGCGCCGCCACGCGTGATGGGATCCATCTGGAAGCCCTCTGGCTGAACGCGGATCATGGGCTGCAGGGCGGGGGGATAAAATTGGCGGGCATGCCGCGATGGAACCACGCAAAGATCCGACTGCGCCATGCTTCCATAGATCAGCGCCTCGCACGCGTGCCCCACCAGCCGAACGTCCGGATCGACCGGGAATTCCGCACGGCCCGACGCGCATTGGTAGCCCGGGAATTCGGCGTAAGAAATGATCGCAGCGTCGATCAAGCTTCGCAGATACAGGGTCGAACCAAAACCGGCGTGACCGACGACGGCGTCAAACGGATAGGCGTGTTTGATGAGCCGCAAGGATCGTGCGATGCCGCGGGCATTGCGGACGCCGGATTCGAACGGATTGGTAAACGCATATCCGTCTGGGGTGGCTTGGCCTTCGGGTTCGAAGACAAAATGCCGCATACCGCCCGCCGACGCCGCGTCGCGCGACATGACGTGGTGAACCATGCCGTAGCAGTCGAATCCGGCCCGCTTCCCGAGTTCCGCCCCCAGGGCGGTGAACTGGTTGGGAAACGCCGGATGTATGAACAGGACGCGAAGGCGCTGGGGGCGCGCGTCGCGCGGAGGGGATTGCGGCAGCGACGATCCGCTGACATGCGCCGGTGAATCGAGCCAGGCCATGCGTGTTCTCCACGATCGAGGCGGTTTTACGACTGACCCAGGAACGCCTTGGCGTTTCCCACGATTCGGGTGGCTTCGTCGGTTGAAATATTCAGCGCCTTGGAAACGTCGTCGGTGTTCGCCGCCGCGAGCTGGCCCAGGTTGGTTATTTTCACGTTGGCGAGCTGGAGGGACTCGGAGCTGCCTATGCCGGGAATGCTCGTGACTGGGTCCGCGACGGTCAGCAGGGGATTGAGCAGCGTGGCGACATTGGTCAAGCCGAGCGTGTTCGACGGCCGCACCAGCGTAAAGCTCGGGTGAAACGTCGAGAGCGTCAGGGTCAGCGATGGGCTGGGCTTGGCTTGTTCAAGCGAAGTCAATCTCGTCTCCACCTGTTGAAGATATTGGGCGATCGCGTTCCATTGAGCGGAAGTAATGAGCTGCCCGGGAGTAACTGGATCGAAAGGCGTGGACATACGTTCTCCTGTGTTCAGATGAAGTTGCTGTAATCCCAATGCGATACGTCGAATCGCGCTTCGCCATGGAAAGGCATTTGGCCCGACGCGAACAGTATGTATTTTTGCGCCGCGGCGGCCTGCGCGTTTTCACGAACCTGGTAAATTCGAATCGCCAGGCCGCTGGTCAGATCGATGGGCGGATAGTCCAACGACTCATGAAGGATCGACTCGACTCGAGCCGCTTCTATGAAGACTGGATTCGTCGTCGTAAGCCCTCCGAAGAATAAAGAAATTGATCGCTCGGCGGGAAGGTCGCCGATGATCGGAATCAGCCCGGCGGGGGGAAGAAACGCGAAGTGTTGCGTGGCGGAAACCCCGCTGAGCGACGCCCCGGAAGAGAGTAAGTCGGACAGATGCGTCTGGAACTGCATGAACCGTGCCTGGGCCTCGGCGCGCCGTCGATCCCCCGCGGCGGGATCCCACCGGCCCGCGCCGGCCGGCGCGGTGACCCGCCTTCTCACCGACCACAAATCGATGAACTGTAAACCAGACCCCGTTGCCCAATACATGATGGCCAAAGGAACGTCGCAATCCGTGAGAGGCTTGGGGCGAAGCGAATCAAGCAGGCCATATGACGTCATCGGCGCGGCAAAAGGATCGGCGACGAACGCGGCCTGCGAATCATCACCCAAACATTGATGCGCGACGCGGTTTCGCAAGCGAGCGTCCGCCAGGTCGCTGGCGACAAAGCCCGGCAACGGAATAAGCCGGAATTGAACTCCTTGAACGTTGTACTGCGTATTGCACGGCGCCGACCCGGCCGAACCGTTCACCGGCGCCTTCCCTTCCGATCCGCTGGCGGGGCAAATCGTGAGCAAATAGAGGCCGGCGCCCGCTACAAACGTGGCGGCGCCTGGCCCGCCACACGGCGCGAACCAGTTGCACGGCGAAGACGCGGCGGTCGTCGGAGCGGCGGGTTGTATCAGCGAAACGGTGATCGGGCATCTCAGTTCCAGCACTTCGCCGCTACGGGCGACGGCGAGTCCTTGCGCCACGGTTACCGTCGGGTCGCCGGCGGTGGCGGCGGAGACTTCCAGGCCGGATGCGACGCCCGAGCCGATGGACCTGCCAAGTTGTTGATTGGCTTGTTGTCCGGCCAGGGCTTGCTGCTGCAAGTCCTGGGCGGAGAGGAGCCGTCCGGTGAAAAAGTTGACCGAGCGGATGCCGCCTTGCAGGATCGGTTCTAGTAGATCTACGGGGTCCATTGCGCTCACCTTTGTTGACGCCGGTTCTTAGCCATTAAACGGGAACTGACTGACTTCGATCATGAACTGCATTTTGTTCAATGTTTCGGCCGGGACGGCCTGGCCGTTGGAAGTGACGAGGAGTTGGAACCCGTCGGCGGTAAACTGAAAAAACGACACCTCGACAAAAGGCGCCTCCGGGGTGTTCGTCTTGCGAAGTGCGATGGGCAACGCCTTCACGATGGTTTGCACGCCATTGGCCACCGGCGGGGCATGACCCGTAAACGCAAGCGTGATCATGCCGGCGGGAGCGACGCCGCCGGCGGGAACCACCGGCGGTACGATTTTGAGGTCGCCATAGGACGACGGGAGCGTGCTATCGGCGCCGCCCGGCCCGGCGCCGACGACCCCGGCGGCGACGATCGCGTATCGGGCGCCGTTATTCGGCCGCTCGACAAAAGAGCCGCTCGCAGCGGCCGGCCCGGATGGTCCGGTCGGTCCGGTGGCGCCGGTTGGTCCGATGGGACCAATCGGCCCAATCGGACCTGTCGGTCCCGCTGGACCCGGCGGGCCACTTGCGCCGGTTACTTCGGACGGCGGCGAGCTGATTACGCTTTCCCCCGAACATCGCCCGCAAAGGAGCCATTCCTGAATCATCCGAAGGTGCAGCAGGAATGGGCGGCGCGATTCGTCTATCTGAATCGGCTGCTGCTGATTGATCAACCAGGTTAGATTCTGGGCGTCCTTGACCAGGCCAACGCTTAATGTAGCCAGCAACACACAGTCTTCCGGCGCGGTCGGGGATTTCTGGGCGCCTGAGCCACATCCGCATCCACACCCACTGGCGGGAAACGCCGCCCGCCATTTCGGGCGAAGCTCGGTGGTCCAGATTCGCATGGCCGAGCGAAGGTAGTCACAGGCTTGGTCACCGGGGATGGATATCGATGACGGGGGCGAGCCAAAGTTCAGATCCCAATCCGGATCGGCCGGCGGGGAGGCGGGGGGCGAAAGTACCGTCTCGAGGTTTCGCACCGCGTCGGTAAATTGGTCAAGGGTAGAGGGTATTTCGGTCGCGCCGGCGATCGGAATCGCACGCAACCATGCGACGAATCGGCGGATCGCGTCCTCTTCATGCTGCACCGGCGCGACCGCTCGAAGCTCCAGACAAAAATCGTCGGCGACGCGGGAGGCGGCGGTCGTCTGGTCGTCGCACCGGCAAGGCTCGCCGGGGATGGGAACCGCGTCGGTGTCGCAATCGCGATAGCAGAGCACCACATCAAGCTGAACGTTCGCCGAAGCAGTGGCCAGACCAATCTGGCCTGAAATAGACTGGAGATTTTTGGCGTCGAGCAGCCAGGTCGCGAGGTTGGCGCATTGCGGCTGGCAGACGCGAACGAATTGGCCGCTTGGCGTGGTAGCCACGCCGGGATCGACCTGAATGACGGTGTTGGGTTGCGCGCCGACGCGCAATCCCCAGACTGTGCCATAGCCGATCAAATCGCGCACGGCCCATTGATCGCGATTGTTCAGGTAGGCGAATTCCTGGTCGAAATCGGCGACGCCCATGACCATCCCCAGCGTGTATTTCACATGCTTGGCCGGGTCGGGGGCGGCGGCGGGGAGGGCCGTGTATGTTGCGAACGTCGAACTCATAAGCGATCTCCTGTCCGAATCATTTCATCCACCTAGTGCGTTTTTCAGATTGCTGGCGCGTCCAACGTGCGTGGGAAGCAGTTTCATCACCCGACGCCGGTTTTGAGATACTCCGACAAGCCGGATCGAAGCGTCGCGGAATCCGGCTCTTCGGAGTACCTCAGAACCGGCGTCACTACAAAACGCTCAGCCACGCAATCGTTAACAAAACATCGCACGCGCTATCAAACTAAAGAAACGCTCTAACTCGCGCCCGCCGGTTGGGCTCCCGCACCGAGCCGGCCCTGCCCAAGGAATTGGCGGGCGCGGGCATCTTGCGGAAACTGCGGGGCCAGATAACTCTCCGAGAGATACCCGCCGCCAAGCACCATCGGCGGCATCAAATCGGGCGACCGGCTTCCCTGCTCAAGCGACGTATCCATCCCAAGGCGAGCCATCCCTATCTGAAACAGCGCATAATAAAACTTCACTGTGCCGATCGTGTGGGCCGGCTTTTCGAGGGCAATGACCTGCTGCGCCAAGCCAAGGCGGCGGTTTTGCTCGGTCATATCGAAGATAGACTGTCGCGGCACCGGCAAAAGCACCGTGAACAGATGCGCCGTCGCTCCGACTGTCAGGACGACACTTTCAAAGACGAACCAATCCAGCAGCGGCTGGCCGTCGGGCGGCAGTGCGATGGGAATCGGCGCGCTTGCGAAGTCGGTCCAACTCTGAAGGTAGGCTAGATTCGCGGCCGCGAGCGAGCCATATTGGCGGCGGAGAAAAGCCGACCATGCAGTTTGATCGGAAGCCGTCGCCGAAGGAACGAAGCCGAGCGTCTGACCGGAAAATTGCCGCCACGGGGCCGAAAGGGCGCCGCCGGGGTCGCGGATCGGATAGACAGTTCCCGCGGGTAGATTAAGCGCCTGGTCATAGCGCGCGTTGAGGTTGTCCGATCCCTGGCTTGGTTGCCAGAGCGCGGATTGAACGACTTGGCGCAGCCCGGTGAGATTCGACGGATC
This sequence comes from Tepidisphaeraceae bacterium, assembly GCA_035551995.1. Taxonomy (GTDB): domain Bacteria; phylum Planctomycetota; class Phycisphaerae; order Tepidisphaerales; family Tepidisphaeraceae; genus RYN-428. The sequence goes on along the minus strand of DASZME010000096.1, from coordinate 59,043 downwards.
GCCAAACGCCACGGCCGGGGTCTGATGCGTCTGAAAGCTCTCGACCACACGCGTTTTTGGGTTGCAGGTGTTTTCGATTGGCGGGTCGAGGAATAAGCCCTCATCGGGGCAAGCGTCCAACACCAGGGCCAGCGCCATGCGCAAACCGCGAATGCAGCCGCGATATTGGAAGAGAGTCATCGCATGCTTGATAAACAGCCGCCGGTTGGATTCGCTCCAATTCGCATTGGCGGCGACGCCAAACCAACCGATTAGCCATTCGATGGCCGCCGTCGGCACGCTTCGGCTGTCCATGAGCATCGTCACGGCGGAAATTTTGTCTTCCGTTACTGTGTAAAAGCCTTCAACATTGGCCAGGTAGCGTTCGATAAAGGAGGCGGGCACAGGGTCGTCTCGATAGCAAGCGGGTAGATAGTGCCGAGGGTATGAAAAACGCGGATAGTAGATTCGCATGGCTCGCAACCGCGGCGTGTCGCGGCCATCGCTTTGGATGGCTATCTGAATCTGCAAATATCTTCCGACGGCGTTTTGAAATAGAAGTTCCCATGTGCCGTTGGACGGAACGTTGTTCCGCGGCGGAGGAAGCGGATTGAGAAAGGGAAGCTCAGTTCCGTCGCCGCGCAGGTACGGCGCCGGCTCCTGCTCCCAGGCTGTCGCCAACAGAGAGCTGACGTCATCGGCCGCCCTGCTGGAAATGGTAACCGTCGTGCCGGGGGGTATAGATGCGTCGAGCATGATGCGATGCCAGATGCAGCCGGGATCGCGCCCGTCAAAGAAGCCCCTCACCGGGGCGCCGGCGAGCAGGGTTGGACGGCTGGTCGGAGTTTGGATGACGGCGGCGGTTTGATAGCGCGGCCGCTTTTGCGCAACGAGCGGGATCCATGTGCTGGAGAAGTCGTAATATACCTGAGTCGCGCTGGCGACCAGCGCCTTACCGGCGAACTGGCGCATCGGAAAGTAGTCCGCTATCGGCTCAAGCTGTAATTGCACGCCGTTGACGGAAACATCAAACGCGAAGGATTGAAGGCCGTCGGAGGCGGCGACCGTCAGCGTTCCAAGAACCGCGCCGGCGGTTGGCGCCGAAGCGGAAGCGGCGGAACCAGCGACGGGTACGAACGCAAAATCGTGGCCGGTGAGTTGGAAGACCGCCGGAGCTGGGTCCGCGACGAGTTTTTGAAACGCCGACGTACTGACCGGCGTTCCGGTCTGAAGGCCGTCGCTGAGCCGGTAGATATTCGAGAAGAGTTGATCGGGGCAGCGGTCGAGCACCAGGATCGACCCGTCGGGCAGCGCGCAGACGGCGATCGGATCGACGACGGGCGGAACGAGCGTGGTCAGGTCGATCGGCTGCGGCGTTTTGGCGGGCGAGCGCCGGCGAAGGGGTCCGCCCGCCGCCGGTTGGAAAAGGTCCGGCGCGGGCGGCGCCTGGGGAGCGGCCGCACTTAAGTCGACGACGTCGAATCGGCGATCAAGCGCCCAGAGCCGTCGGGCGGCGCGATCCAAAATCCACGCGCCCCCGTTCGAGCCGCCGGCGATGTCGAAAACTTCAAGCGCGATCGCGCTCGGCCAGCGCATCCGCATCGGGCCGCCGCCGGCGAATAAATCGAACATCAGAAAACCGCCCGGCTGAGAATTTCCGACGATCAAATAATGATCGCTTGTCACTGCAAGTCCGGCGTAGCTCGGGGCGGCGGGGGTCGTGGACGTAGCCAGAGGCTGGAAGCTTTGCGGCCGTACCGACGGCCCGCAGCGCGGGCAGGCGTGTTCGGCGACGCCGGCGTTGCCGCACGTGCATCCGGCCGGCCAGAACTCCGAAACTGTATTGGCGCCGACCGACAGCACCCATATTTTTTGATTGGATGAATCGATCCAATATATGTTGCCGTATCGATCGACGTCGGCGCCGCGCCGAAGATCCGGCGAGAGGTCGGCGGAGGCGCCGCGAAATTCGAAAAGGCGCGAGGCCAGACGAAGTTGCTGTCGGCGGGTATCGAAAGTCATCGTCGTGGCCTGGGGATCGTCGGGCGCCGACGCCCACAGAGACGACAGCGAGGTCCCGCTGACGAGGCATTGGCCCCAGTCATCCTGGCCGAGCAGAAGTTGGTAGCGTGTCTTATTCGCGTCCATTGGATCGCCTAGCACTCATCGGGCGCAACCGGAACCGGAAGCCGCGTCGCCCCGTTTGGCGGCGGGGCGCTGACCTGGCCCTGTATCAAAGCGGCGATCGGCGTCGGATCCCCGACGGCGACGCCAATCCCCAACACGCGCGGCAACTGCAAGCCGTTCATCGTCACCGTTCCGGTTTGCGTCTGGTCGCTGGATGTCAGAATCACGCTGTTGACGAGCAAGACACCGGTCACGCGATTGGCGTAGGCAAGGATTTCGCGGTCGACCACGTCCTTGCCCAGTTCCCATCCCTGGGCGGCATCGACGGGCCGCGGCGTCAGCGTGGCGGGATCGGCCGTCGGATCGGGCGGCAGCGACGAAAGCGCCTGCGTCACCGACGTTTGGACCGCCGCGATTACGTCCGCCTCGCTGTATCCGGAAAGGACCTCCAGGCCGATGGAAATCCAGACGCCGACGTATTGCGGGCCGATGACGATGATTTCGGTCGTGACCAGGCGGCGCGGATCAAGATAGTTACAGATGGCGTTGATGAAGTCGGACGTGGGATCGGGCGTGTCGGGATTGACGGCGTCCACCCAGGGGATGACCATCACGGTGACACATCCCGGCGCCCCGCCGGGTGGGACGGCTCCCTGGTTTGGATTGTAGACCGGCAGCACTTCCACGCGGGCGATGGCTACGCCGGGCGTTCGGAGGGTGACATTCTGAAAATCCTCGCTGGTCACCAGGCGGTCGCGGTGTTGCAGATAGGAGGGGATTTGCTTTTCGCCGTCGCCGGCGGTCTGGGCGTCCACGCCGCCCCAGGTATGAACGGGGTTGGTCACGCTGAGCCCTGCGGGAAGGGCCGGCGCGCTGTTGACGGCGCCGACGCCGACGTTTCCCTGATCGCCCAGCCCGTAGTCATAGTCGGCCCGGATGACGGCGCCGAACGGAGGCCGGCGGCCATGGGCGCCGTCGCCGAAGGTAATGACGCCGCTCTCGTTGTCCACCATGAACACATTGGGCGATCCGGGCGGCGGCGCGACCGTCCCCGGCGCCAGGCGCAAATCCTGCACCACCACCTCCGGCGGAGCCGAGGCGATGTCGTCGATGGCCGTCCATGTTTCAGTTGTATCGCCGGTGGTGATATTCAATGCGACACTCCCCGCCAGCGATGAGGGATTCGCCAGCGTGACGGATTGATCCGGCTCTCCGGTACCAGTCGGCAGCAGTTCGCCGGAGATATGCGCGCGCTGGGTGATGGTGGTGGTGTTGATTCCCACCCACATGAGTTGCACCGGCGCCTGCGTCGGGGCGGAGACGCGCAGCCAGGTGATGATCTGGTCTTCGATATCGGTGTCATTGAGCGCGGGGGGATAATCGCCGGCGCCGGCGTCCAGTGGGCCGAGGTTGTCCCAGAGCGTTAAGTTTGCCGCTGAAGGCAGCGTGACCTGCACGACCCCGGGTTGCGCCAGCACGTTGGCGCCAAAGTTCGCCGCACACGCCTGATACGCCGGTGGATTGGAATTGGGCACAGGCGTCGAAAACGTGAGCGGAACCGCGGCGTTGCTTGTCGGGGAGGCGACGGGTTGGAGGTCGCGGCCAGCCGCTTGATCGACGACCGGGACAAACCCGATGCTCACGATTCCGTTTCCGATGGCCGTTCGGGCCACGTCGACCGGGTCGCCCTTTCTTGCCACAAGCGCGATCCACAACGCCGCGTCCACTGTGGTGGACAAATCAACCGGCGTCTGGCCGGTAAACTGCACGGGTTCATATGGCTGCAAACTGGGCGGCAACGGCCCGTTGGCGTAAGAGGCATAAAGTTGAGCGTAATACGCCGTCTGCGCGTCCGTCAGCGTCGTGGTCTGTTTGGTGAAGATCAGTGCCCCGACCGGCAAGAGGCCAAGGCCCATGATCGTTTGGAAAGGCACATTGCCGGCCCACACTTCCAGTTGCGCGGGCAGGGGAATCGACGCGAGCGGCCCCCGATCGTTGCTGAAGGTCGCCAGTCCGATCGCCGGCGTGGCCGGCTGCAACGGCACGCCGAGCAGCGTCAGGAATTTAAGCCGGTTTTTCTCGGGGATCTGGTTCGCGACGAAATTCAGGTTCTCGCTTAGGAACGCGAAAATTTCCAGGATCGTGACGCCGGGATCGCTCTTGTTGAAATTCGTCCATTCCGGCGTATGTACCGGAATGCGCGCGATCGCCTCGTCCAGGATATCCTGGTATTTGCGCGTATCGAGATTTGGGACGGTCAACGGCACGCGAATCTCCTGGAAAACAGGCCGATTTTCTACGAACCCAATGTCACGGTCACGCCAACGCGCTCGGCGGCGCCCGTGGCGACCAGCCGATACGAGATCATCACCACCGCCGCCTGCGCGTCGCCGCTGTCCGGCGTCACTTCGACCTTGTCGATCTTCACCCGCGGCTCCCAGTCTCCGATCGCCTGGGTAATGCGATCGCGGATGGCCGTCAACGTCGTCGTCGTGTTCGGTTCGAACAAGAACGTTTTCAACCCGGCGCCAAATTGCGGAAGCATGATCCGCTCCTTCAATTCCGTCAGCAGAATCACGCGAATGGATTCGCGCACGTTGACTTGGCCCTCCGACCAGGCGACGCGACCATCGGGTCCGATCCGCGGCGGGAAGCTAATCCCACGACCCAGTATTTGTCCGGCGTCCGTCATTCCTCGTTGTCCTTTCCACTAAATCCCGGCAACGGAAAACAGATCACAAAAAACGGCAGCCATGAAAAAATGATGTCAAGCAACGTCACCATGATGAGGAGCATGATCAATGCGCAGATCGTGATGATCGGAAGCGAAAATGAGCAGATCATTCCCAGGGCCAGCCCTTTATCGCCGGTGCAGGGGCCCGTGTCCGGCACGTCAAGGTCTTTGTGGAAAGGCCACGGAAGGACCGAAAGCACCAGGTCGACGAATCCCAATCCCTTCGCCCGGCGGACTTGACCGCACAAAATATCGGACATCACGAACGCGGTATTCTTGTCGAATTTGCGCAGACCGGCGGGGCTGGTGTCGATCGGCAGGGCGATGCGGATTGGACGCGCGGGCGCATCCGGATCAAAAAAGCCGGCCAGTTTGAACGGGACGGACGGATCGCTGACGATCGGCGGATCGAACGGGGCGCAATTGGGCCGATCGAAAATACAGCGAATGAGGAACGTCCCATTCAAGACGCTAAAGACCTTACCGGCGGCGACGGGAACGGCGGGCTGCGCCTGTGGATCGTTCGCCGGCAACGCCCGCACGACCAGGGCGACAAACTCGTCCACCAGCGGCAGGATTTCCGTCAATAGCGCGACGATATCCGCCGCCGTCCCCGGTCCCGCCGGCACGGGCGCCGGGATCACGCTGGGCAACGGCTCTTCCGGCGAGAAATCGTCGCTGGTGATATCCGCGGACGTTATCGTCGACGGCAGCGGCGGGGGCATTGGCGGAGGAACCACGGCATTTGAGTTTGGCGGAACCGGGGCATTTGTCGAACCCGTTGAAATACATGGGTCGGCCAATGGAAACAGAAATGTCGGCCAGCCGTCGACGAAAGTGGGCGCCGAATAGGGTTGGGCATAGGGCTGGAAACCTCTCGTGGCGCCCTCCAAGCCTTTTTGTGTGTCGGGATCGATCACCGCCAGCAAGGCCTCGGACATTTTCGTCAATACCGTCGGCGGATTGGGATACCCCATCCCTTTTGGCAGATCCTTCTTCAACGCGTCTGGAATCACCGCGGCGCCCAACGCCGTGAGAAGGTCTTTTTCCGTCTGGGAAATGTCGGCGGGCGCAGGCGAGCCGGCCATGGTGTTCCACACTCTCGGCAAATATTTGACGAGGTAGTTGGCGAAATCGAGCAGGATGTACCATGAGGCGGTTTGAATTTTCGCGCGAACGGCGCCCGCGAGGGGAAGCGCCGGATTCGACGCGCCCGAGCCAGGGTCCGTCGCCGAGGTCACGAAGGTGATCGCGGCGTTGATCAGGTTTTTCCACGGCTCGCCGAGGATGGTGCGAAGGAGGATTTTGAGGGCCGTGTTCGGACTGGGCGATTGACCGTCGGCCGGAGCGCCGCCGGTCGTCAGGCCCTGTGCGGCCAGATACGCTTCGCGCTTGCCGACCGGAACCAGGCCGGCATAGAGCCGGCGTGTACGGCCGTCCGCTTCGAGAAAATTCGTGGAGAACAACGGCAGCCGGTCTTCATTGGGCAATATGACGGCGGCCGACGGCGAGGCTTCGGAGTTGACTTGCTGCCACCCGTCGCGTCCTCCGGGACCGCCGGTGATGTAGGCGAATTCGTAGCTGTTCTGGGGAGTCAGGGCGCCGGTGTCGGTGGCGACTTTTCGCTGAAGCCGACGGATGACGAACGTCGCCTTTTCATTTTTACCGGAATCGATCCGACGGTCGGGAAGGCCGGGGATGCCGCAGACCAGGCAGGCCGTCACCAGATAAAAACGCTGATGCGCGGGTTGAAAGAGCTTGAGCACCGGCGGAGCGGAGCTGGAATTCGACAAATCGATCAGAGGCGAAATCGGAATTGCGGCCGGCGCCGTCGCGGGCTGAACCAGAGACTTAAAGCTGACCTGAAGCCGCCGGGCGGCGGTGGCCCGGGCGGCGTTTAGATTCTGGATAAACTTCGGCGGCGGGGGAGGCGTCGGCGCGGACGTCAATGGGCCGCGCCACGTTTCGGGCGTCGCGATCAGGCCCGGCAACTGTGCCGGGTCGGTTGCCAGCATCGACATGAAATCCGTCATGAAACTATCTTTGGCGAAACGGAGTATCGCAGGCTGGACGAATCCCGGCGCAGCGGCGGACACGGTCGTGGCCAGCGGCCACAAGGGTGAAGGAGAAGTCCATTTGATCGGGTGTTCAGCCATGACGATCGCCGCTGTTTTCCTTTACCAAATATTGCCGGCGCCGGGGGTATAGGCGGCGCTGATGACACTGTTGCTGATGAGCGTATCGGTCTGGGTTACGCCGCTGATTTTTGTCATTCCCGCATTGACGTTGACGATAGGCGACGTGACCTCCACCTCCGGGGCGTTGAGGGTAATCTTCGCGGCCGCTTCAAGGGTGATCCCGGAGGCTTGCAGCTTGATGCTGTTGCCGTTGCTATCGACGATCTGGATGGAGCCGGGGCCGTCTTGCAAAGTGACGGTTTGCCCGCCGGGCGTTTCGAGAATGAGGGTTTCGACGCCGTCGGTGTCATCGAGCGTGATCTTCACGCCGTTGCGGGAACGGAGGACTTTCTTAAAATTTTTGCCGGCGCCGTCCATCGATTGCGGCGGCGCGTCGGTTCCGTTCCAGAGAGCGCCGACGATATAGGGACGCGCGGGATCGCCGTGCTCGCAGGCGACCAGCACCTCATCGTTGACGTCGGGGACAAACCAGCTGCCGCGATCATTCCCGCCCATGAACGTGGAAAGCCGGGCCCACGTCTCATAGCGCGCCGAGCCGGTATCCGGCGCCCAGGGAAGCATGATCTTCACGCGACCCTGCCCGTCGGGATCGCGGATGTCGGTAACCAGCGCGGGGAAGACCCCGTACCAGCGCCCGCCAAGCCCGGTCGGCACGCGTGCGTCGGCGGTGTGATCATGCGGCGAAAACTCGAACATCATCTCCCTTTCTGTCCAACACAGCGCCGACAGCGCCAATTCAGTTGCCGGGCGTTTCCGCGTTTAGCGGTCCCGCCTGCGGGGCGCTACAGTAATTCGCGACCCGGCCGCCTCACCAACATGAAATGCACTCGTTATCCCGGCTTTCCAAGCCCGGCGCGCTCGGCGGTAAACTCAATCAATAATTCTCGCCCGTCGAACAGCGTGCGAACTTCCGTCACATAATAATTTCCGCTGAATAACGGCCCTAGACCCGTCAGGTTGACCGTGGTTCCCGCGCGAAGATAAATCGCCGGATCGGCGACGCCCCGGCCGACGACGAACTTTCTGGCCGTCTGTTTGAAACGCGCCTGCGCTTCGGCCCGGGCATCGGAAACATTGAACGGAACGGTGTGAACGATCGATTCCGTGCGCGTTCCCAGCGCCGTCCGCAGGATGGACGCGCCGCTTTCGCCGCCGTTGAGCTCAGACGAAACAGCGGAATCATCGGCGTCAAATTTCACGGCGGACTTGGTGGAAACGTCCCATCCGCAAACCGATAATCCGGTTCGCTGCCCCGCCAGATCGGCGATGACGTTAAACTCTCGAAGCCCGCTTCTATAAGTGAGTTCCAACGGCGCGCTCGCCCGCGCCGACCTGCTCTGGACGCTCATGGCGTTGCCCTGCACCCACACCTCGGCGTCGATCGCCCGCGCCCGGATGCGCAAAAAAGCGAGGTCGCTCAGATTGACCTGGGCGATCACTTTGTGCGACGGCCCGTCCACCATGACATTCGGCGTCAGGCCGTATTCATTCGCCACGCGGGTGAAGAGATCCTGATCGGTGATGTCGGTGAACGTGCGCGTTCGCCGGGTCATGCGCAGATCTTGCAGGCGATCTTCGGCCAGCACGCAAATCCGCGGCGGCTGATTATCGGGAAATTGGCCCTCAAGCGCGGTAATGCGCCCGTCAAAAATCGTCTGCCCGTTGGATTGAATCGCGAACGCCTTCCCGAAGTCGAGTTGATCGCGGCCAAAATAGATGAACCCCGTCGAGCCCTGGATGGGTCCCCAGTTTCCGAACACCGCTTCGCAGCGATACAACCCGGCGATGTCCTCGGCTACCAGAAGCGTGAGCAATCCCACCGCCACGTCCGGCGCGTCGGCTCCCGCGAGGGATACGGACGGACGTGCGGCTCGAAAAGGGGCCAGTGACGGCGATGCGGCGCTCATGTCTGGTTTTCCGGCCTTTCAATTCCCTCTCCGGTTACTCCCGGGGAGGATTAAAATGAGGGTCTTTGATAGTCTCGCGGAAGACTCTCATCTCAATTCGCTTCCGGCACGGCGGGAGACGGAGAAAGAGAGTCGAACACGATTGCACGACAGGCATTTCCGCCCGACGTCAAACAAAACTCAATGCGCTCGAACCCTCTGCAGCCTCTGAATCTCATGGCGAATGATTCGCTGCACGTCCTGCGTCGAAACCGGCGTCTTGGTTTCCGCGGCCGGTTTCGAGCCGCTGTCGGCTGACTTGGGCGGCGCCAGCACTTCAAACTCGCTGATAATGACGGCCATATGATGTCCTCAAAAACAAAATCAGGGCTTTTCAACCGTTGGTCAAAGACGCGTTCAAATTGATCAGCGTTCCCGGCGCCAGCAGCCGAGGGTTTTGAATTCCATTGGCGTTGGCGATCCCCTGCCAGTTACCGCCGAGGCCCTGTGCCGCCGCCATGGATTGCAGCGACTGATTCGCGGCGGCCGACGCCAGCGGACTTTGGCCCGGCGGCGCCGGCATGCCGCCGGGCGTTGGTTTGATACGGACAGTTTCGATTTTCTGCTGCGAGATCGTCAGATTCATGCTCGATCGCAGCGGCTTTCCGTCCGGCGAGAAAAACTCGATTGACTCGTCAATCGACTCCATCAATCCGGAAAACGAAAAACTGCCCCATTTGAAAATCACCGCCGGCGGGATGAACTTGTCGCCGGCGGCGATGGGCGTAATGAAATAGGTCACCTCCTGCGTCAGGAGCGTGACGTCATCCACGGTCTGCGCGTTATCCTCCGTCGCTCCCATCGGAACGCTCGCCGTCGCGTCAAACCAAAGCGTCATCGTCAACTTCATCGTTCCGGCGCCCACGTACAGCATCGTCGGCGTGCCCCCCTGATCGTTCGTCCCTCCCGGCTGGGAAATCGAATTGGCGTAGGTCACCTTCAACGACTCGGGATTGAACTGCACCGTCGTCGATTTCACGCTGGGCATCTCCGTCTTAAAGTCGGAACTCAATTGAATCAATTTCGCTTTCTCCAGCGGTTTGGAATCAGGCATAGGGATCTCCGGTCCGACTCTTTTCACGAGACTAAGGCTTTTCGAACTTCAGCGACTCGTAGGCGATCTGGAACTCTTCGACCGCCAAGGCGCCGTCTTTGCCGTTGAGCGCCGGCGCCTTGATTTTCAGCGGAATGCAGCCCTGCACATGGAATTTCGCCACCGCCGTTTTCCCATCCGCCGCGAACATGACGACTTCGCCGTCGCTGCGCAAAGCGGGATTATTTTGCACCGCGTCAAACCAGGTCCACAAGTCGAACGTCGAAGTCATCCCACGCTTCAGCGTCAGTGTTCCATAGGTGAGCGGCCCGGCCAGACGGATCTGTTTTCCATTGTTCCCCCCCTCGCGAATGGTTTTGACTTCCTGGGTAATTTCCAGCCCATCGCACTCGGAAAACGCCGCCCCGCAGATGTGCGGCGCCACGCCGTCGACGCTGATCTCGACCGAAAAATTAAAGGCGATAAACGGATAGTCGGGCATTATGAGATCTCCTGCACGACCAGCCCCGCGTCGCCATTTTGCGCCAGCCGAACCGTCATAAAACTCAGCGGCTGAGACGGCGCAACCCGCAATTCCACGATCAATCGGCCGTTGTCCAAATCGTCGGCGGTGGCCGGCGTGGAAACCTGGTAGGACGTGGCGGGCGTATCGCCGGCGAAAGCGCCCTGCACAAACAGGTCGTCCATCACACGTCGAAATCCCCGCGCCACCGATCGGCGAAAGGCGTCGTTGTTGGGCTCAAAAACGTAGTCGTTGCCTTTCTGGAGCGCTACGCGCCGCAGCAGCATCAGCAATCGCCGCACATTGATCGGCTGCACGTCGGGATCGTCGCTCAACGTGTCGGCGTCCATCGTGACGAACCCATGGGCCTCGAGGCGAAACAGGTTGACGCCGGCGTTTTGCAAGGCTTGCCACGACGTGGAAGGAATGGCGGGAGTCAGATCGACGACGGCGTTGGCCGGGACGTTGGCCGGGGCGATCCAGGCGCCGCGGGAAATGGCGCCGCCGGCGATGATGCCCGTCGCCGCGCCGTCGCCAGGAATCGTTTGTAGAATCTCCGAAGTGGGATCTTGCGGCACGATCAGCCAGGGATGGTACATCGCGCCATAATTGAGAGCGACGACTTCGCCGAAACCCAGCGGCCGCACGTTGGCCGGCCCCGCGGCGCCGGACGAAAGGCCGCACAGCGCGTTCACGTAATCGACCGCGTCGCTGTCGGAGAAATTCACGGGCATCGACAGGACCGCCAGCACGTCGCCGCGGGTAGCACACATCCGCAGCAGCGCGCGATGCACGTCGAGCAGCGGCGGCGCCTGGTCGGCGGATTCGTCGAGCGCGTAAGCCGGCGTCGAATTGATCGCCACCGCAACGCCGTTTGACCAGTCGCTGGTCGTGCCGTGGTCAATCACACGCACGCGGTAATAGAAGACGGCGGGCGACCGTCTGCCGAGTATCGCAAATTGCGTAGCGCTCCCCACATAGAGTTCCACGGCATCGGAAAAATCCGCCTCGGTCGCTTCCTGCAAGTGAAATACGGGGTCATTTTCCGATGCCGACCAACTCAATGTAAAGCTGCCGGTGGCGTCGGGAGCGGGTGGCGGATTCAGCACCGGCGGGGCGACGATGCGTGAATCACAGTTCAGAAAGAATTGCCAGGGCGGCGACGTAACGTTGGCCGGCGTCTTGGAAATATCGCACGGCCGCAAGTGCCACAGAGCGGGGTTCACCAGCGACGGTGAGGCGGCAGGCGGGAGAATGTCATTCGCGGACGCCAAATTCCACGGGCGGTGAACGGCGTCGGGACCGGCGATGATGGTGACCTCGTCAAGCGCCATCACCGCATGAATCCCCTGGAGCGGCCGGGGGTCCGGCGCCTGGTATCGAATGAAATCGGCGGCGGCTTGCAACGAAAGGACGCTGGCGTCGATCACGTTGAAGTCCGGATCGAGGAACATGCTGGATTCAAAACGATCCAGGCCGTCGCGATGCGGGGCGTCGGCCACCGGTGTGATGTTGGGGAGCAACGAATCGCCGACGACCGGCATGCCGATCGGCACGAACAGCACGCCCGGCGGCGCATTGCCCGCCAGTGGGAAATTGACGGCCGCCGCCGCTGCCCACAGCGTCTCGTAATCCGGCGGCGTTGTGCCGGGATCGGGGCTGGGATCAGGATCGTATGCCTCGGCGTCGGATTGAAGGCCGCCCCAGAATCCGAGGCTTCGTTCATCGAATCCAAGCGGTTGCATTTGAATTGGAACAGCCGCGCCATCCTTCGACCAGAGGTCGAAGTTCAACACCTGGGCGATATCCGTCGCGCTATTGAAAGTCGGCAAAGGATTCGGCGCCGACACCACGCGCCAAAGGCCCTGGCCGGTCACTTGCACATAAGCGCCGGGCGGCGACATCGCCGGCGCGCCTTGCGACCCGCCGGGCGGCGAGGTTTCACTCGATTCGAGCCGGGCGTCGCCTACCGTCAACCATAATTGCTCGCTTCCCACGTCCACCCGGAGAAACGAGCCGGGATCGGGCACGGGCGCCGCCGGATCGAGTAGGACCTCGGTGAGGCCGGTGTCGTTGTAGGAAATGTCGAGCACCGCGATCGGCGGCGGATCGAGATCGGGTTGAATCAATTGGGGCGGATCGGTCGAAGCAAGTTCATTGATAAACAGCCGAGCCGTCGCGGAACCGGATCCGACGCTCGCCGGGGGGGCCTTGCAAAACCACGTGACTTTGTCGCCGATCACCCCAACCACCTGCGTGATCGGCGGCGACGCGAGAACCGAAGGTTGAAGCGCCGCCGATTTTACGGCGAATAAAACGAGATAGTTTCCCAGATTGATTTGCACCAAATCGCCGACGACGACAGGAGTCCGCCGATCCAACTCGGCGGCGATTCCGGCGGGGTCGGGCGATAACGACAAGGGCGTGATCGGCCGAAGCAGCAGCGTCGCCGTCACGCGCAGGGCGTCCGACCAGCTTCCCGGAGAACGCGCCGCGGCAAAGGCGGGCGTGGCGACGCCGGATTCGGGATCGACTTGCAATAGTCCGGGGATGGGAAATAAGTTGGTGCGGATTCCCGTTCCCGCAACGCGCACGATCCAGCAGCGCCGTCCTCCGTTGCGAAAAAACGCATTCACCGTCGGCGCCAGGTAAGCGAATTCCGGCTCATTGGTGAGCGGGTCGTAAGCGAGGGCAATGTCGTCGCCGAAGATTTGCGCGAACTGCGCCGCGTCTTCGACCGGGACGGGGATGTTGACGGGCCCCGAGGCGGCAAATCCGACGAAGGCGGCAATGTCCATCCGTGGCAACACCGCCGCCGGAGGCGGTGGTTGAACCACAAAGCTAATGCCGGGAAGCCGGCGGATGGATCGGGATACCATGCTGACCTCTACGACATAAACAGACCTTCATGCGCAATGACCGCTTCTTCCATCGCCACGTCGGTGCCCTTTGCGTTCAGAGGGCCGTAGGTGAGCTTGACGATTCGGGCGTTTTGAAGTTTCCAGGTCATGACGGCAGTGGTATGGTCCTCGCTCATGAGGGTAATGATGGCATAGGGCCGCAATTGCGTTTGATCGCCGAGGCGGATCTGGTTGATCCAGTTATAGAGCGGGAGCATGCCCATGATGCCGCGTTTGAGCGTGACATTGTCGGATTTGACCATTCCGGGGATTTTCAGAACGCCGTTCAATTTTTCCACGCCGGTGCGGTACTCGGACATCTGCACTTCCATCGAAAGGCCCGTCACTTCCTGAAATCCGCCGCTCCAACTGGCGGGATCCATGCCGTCCGTGGAGAGATCGACCTGGAAGTTAAACTGTACATAAGGTCGTTGTTGGCGAGCGACTGCCATATGCGTCTCCTGTTTTTTTGTAGGGAATTAGAAGCCTGAAGTAGACGTCCATTGGCCGATTCGGATGATCACGAACTCCGCCGGCTTGGTGATGGCCAGTCCGATCTGTATGACAAGGCGGCCATTATCGAGATCGTTTTGCGTCATCGTCGAATTATCGCAGCGGATGAAAAACCCCTGCTCGGGTTTCACGCCGAGCAGCGCCCCACTGGAGAATTCGTTCAGCAGGAACGGTTCGATGCTGTTGACCATCCGGGCCCACAGCCGTTCATTGTTCGGTTCGAAGACCGCCCACTGCGTTCCCTTGTCCAGCGAGTGCTCGACATAGGCAAGGTATCTACGAACGTTGACGTATTTGTAATCCTGATCGCTGCTGACCGTCCGTGCGCCCCACAGCCGATATCCGCGGTCTTCGAAGAATCGAAAGCAATTGATGCCTTCGGGATTCAGCACTTCCTGCTGCGCCTTATTGATCGTTTTCTCGAAGTCGATGGCGAGCGTGACCACTTCGTTGGCGGGCGCCTTAAAGACGGCTCGATTGATGTCGTTGCGCGCATAGATCCCAGCCACAAAACCGCTGGGCGGCAGATCGATCGGCAGGTTGCTGATCGGATCGAGTATCCGCACCCACGGATAATAAAGCGCCGCATAGCTCGAATCGATTTTCGCGCGCATTGCCCTCACGTCCGAAATCGTCTGCTGATTGCCGCTGTCCAGAACCGCGATCCGATATTGCATCTTTTCGCAATGGGCGATGAGCAGGTCGATGATGGTCTCGGCCTGCGGCTTGATCTCGGGGTTCTCAAAATCGAACGTGGAACCAGGGGCCGCGACGATGGAAATATCGTCGAGGTACTCGAATGCCGCCAATCCCGTCTTGTAATCCTCGTCTTCGGGCGCGATGCCTTCGTACTCGTCGGCAGTCGGCGGGAGTCCGTCGTTGCCGCCGTCGAGCATGACGGTGGTGTAACGGCTGTCGCCCGGCCCGCCGTGCTTTGCGCCGAGCGGCGTTCCAAGATTGCTCAAATCCGGATTTGTCGTCAACTCTTGGATAATATGAAGCCCGTCCATCGCCGCGGTCTGCCAGATGATGATCGGCATTGCGTCCGCCTCGGGATGGGGAACGGCGATGCCGCCCGGCTGCGTGGGCGCGGGATTATTCGTGAAGATCGCAAAGACCGAGTCGGGCATGTCGTTGGTCACATGGAACGGATCGATCGCGATGCCGCTCCACGTCTGCGGCAGGGAATAGGGCAGCAACGGTTGCAACACCGACACCGATAACGTGACCTTGCATACAAAATCGATCCCCGGCACGAACAGCGGCGGGGAGTCCAACGCCAGCGCGGTCGGTTCGCTCGTTACCGTGGCGAATGACCATGAGCCATCGGTCTGCACGAGTGCCTGATAAAATTGGCCGGGCCCGAAATTGGATCCCGAATAGATTTGGCCGACCCAGACAATATCACGATCCTGCAACCCCGACACTTTCGGCGCCGCCGTTGTTCCGCCAAGGACGTTTTGACCCAGGGTCAATCCGATTTGCACTTGCAACTGGCCGAATGATCCCGGCCAACGCGCCGCGATGGAGAGCGGGTTCAACGTCGCCTGGGAATTTCCGTCCAGCGCCGTCGAATCCGGCGTGGCGCCGGAGACTGGCTTGTACGTTCTCATTACATAGAGCAATTGCCCGCCCTCGATGAAAAACGCGCGGGCGGCCTGCCACATCCAGTTGGTCGTCGGCGGCAGATCCGTGCCGTCTTCGGCCTTGAAAACAAGCGGCTGACCGTCGCCATAGGTTTGCTCAAAATCGGCGAGGCTGGTGAGGATGTCGGGAGTCGTGGTGTAAGGCCCGTAACGCGTCGGACCAATTATGCCGGTCGTGGTGGTGCCGACCCCTTCAATCGAAGGGGATCGATATGAGACTTCTTCGACATAGACTCCCGGAGCGAGATATTCTGGCACGGCGACTCCTTATCTGAATCCCATCAGGGTCCATTCCAAATTCGTTTCACGACGGCGACGATCACGGCGCCGCCGACACCAATAAGCTATTTCCACCGGCGGAGCTGATAAACGTGTCCTGCCCGAACGTCACCGTTCCCGGTCCAAGCGCCGTGTTCGGCGACAAGGCGCCCCAAACGCCGGCCGGCTTTTGATCGAACAGCGTCGCCAGATCGGGAATCCGCAGCGTGCTTGACGGCCGCGGAGCCACCGCCGGTGAATACAGCACATTCATGACGACCGGCCATGTTTGCTGATTCAGCGGCAGCCGCGGCGCGCCGGAGGTCGTCGCGGAAAACTGGTTTGGCTCAGGATAATTGAAAAAAATCGCGACCCGTCCCTGCTCGTCGGCAATGCCCCAGATCGTCTCGTCATTCCCGATCCGCACGCCCACGACGGCCCATGCGGCGGGCAATCCAGTGTCAATATCCACAAGTTCCGCCCGCACGACCCCGCATCCCGGCGGAATACGTCGGGCCGGCGCCGAAAACAACGGTACGCTCGACAGCACATCGCCCGGCGGGGACACGACCGCCGCGTCGTTCGGCCCAGGCACGCCCGCCACCTTCACCAGCCCGCGATAGGGCAACACCACGTTAAACGTAAACGCCGTGAATTGGCCCGACTGATCGACGACCTCGATCGTAAACGTGCGACTAATCGGCGGGGCCGCCCAAAACGCATCGTCGCCGGCGCCGGCGAGCGACTTGGCCAGTCCGGGCAACGCGGAAAAAATAAAAACGCCCGAGCTATTTCGCCCCGCCGAGAAACGCCGCGACGGTTGCGCCGGCGAATAGGCGGTGACAGCCAGTCCATCGGACACGATGACCTGCTGCGCCGCGTCCCAAAAGCGCACGCCCATCGGCGTGACGCGGGTGAAGGAATCCGGATTTTGCAATCCCATGGTCATTGCGCGATGGCCTCCCCCACGCTGAACGAACGCGTCTGCACCAGGGCGCCGTCCACCACCGATACCAATGAATCCAGCGCCACCATTCGCGCGATATAACCGACCGATAGCTGCACATTGGGTTTGAACGATTCCCAGATGTAACTGAAATCGATCAGCGCGAGCGGCTCAAAAATAACCTGCACCGCCTCGGCCGGCCCAAACGTTCCCTCGGTCGAAAGGGGAAGATTCAAAACGCCGGAACTGACCGTCGGGCAATCATCCATCACGCGCATGGCCCATCCCAGAAGTGCATGTTGTTTCTCGGCGGTGGGCGCCCACGGTGTGATCAAATAATGCAAATCCAGTAAAAGCGACGGAAAGTGCCGCCTACCGTCGGGCGTCACGCGCGAAGGACGGTTGATGATGCCGGCGGTATTGGTCACCCGGTACAAATGAATTGAAATGCCGAACGCCATCGGCGTGTCGAAATCTTCGGGCCGGTAAATCGCGACCTCGGCGCCGGTGAATTCCGGCGTCACCAGCGCCGCCTCCAGCAGGCCTTTGAGCGCCTGGCTCATCGCGAGGATTCCATGATAAGTAGCCAAAATTCGTCCTAACTGAGTGACGAGAGCAAAACCATCGGTCGCGATTGCACGAACCCGACTGCGAAAAGTGTGGACGCCGACCCTTTTATTCCCGCCGCAAATTAGCACTGCAAAACTTCGATAGCAAATTTTTCCTATGTTATCAACAGGGAGCCGAGAAGCGCTGATCGTTGATTATCATCGCAGAGCGACGGAATGCTTTCGCGCGGATTGCTTGGCGGCGATCGCGGACAACCAGCGGTCGATTACCGCAATGAACATCGGTTGCATCATCATTCATTCGTCGCCAAAATGTCGGCATGTCCACAAACGGCGACACCAACACGATTCGAGACGTCATCATCATCGGCGGCGGGCCGGCGGGTGCGCTGGCCGGGCTGGCGCTGGCGCAACGCGGGCGACGTTCGATCATCCTCGAGAAGCTCGCCTTTCCACGCTTCCATGTCGGCGAATCGCTTCTTCCCGCATCGCTCGATTTGTTCAAAAAGCTCGGCATCGAGCCTGAATTACGCAAGCTTCCGCATACGCGAAAGTACGGCGCCTTTTTTTCCATGGGCAACGGCGGCCGAATTCTCGATATCGACTTCGCCGACGGATATTGCGACGGCAAAGAAGCGCTCAACATCGAACGCGCCCTCCTGGATGACATGCTCCTGCGAGAAGCCCAGCGCGGCGGCGCGGAAGTTAGGCTCAAGGTCGGCGTCAAACAAATTATCTCGATGACCGACGGCGATTGCCGGGTGATGACCGACGCCGGCGAAGAAATCCGCGCCAAGTATATTCTCGACGCCAGCGGCCAGGGTTCCGTCATTGGCCGGCATTTGGGAACACGCCGAAATATGGACGACCCCAAACTTCAGAAGACCGCTTTTTTCAACCACTTTGAAAAAGTAGAACGCCCGGCGGGCGAGAAGGGGGGCAATCCGCTGATCGTCATGATGGAAGAGGGATGGTTCTGGCTGATCCCGCTGGACGAAAAACGCATGAGCGTCGGCATGGTGATCGACGCAGCGATCGCCCGGCGAATCATGCGCGAAGAAAACGTCGCGCCCGATCGCATGTTGCAATGGGGAATCGCCCGCTGCCCCGCGATGCGCCGCCGAATGAAAATCGCCACCGCGCCGGAGATCAACCATATCGTCGCCGACTTTAGTTTCCGTTGCCGCCCGTATGCCGGCGAGGGATATTTTCTGATTGGCGACGCGGCGGCGTTTATGGATCCGATCTTCTCCACCGGCGTGTGCGTCGCCGGGCATGGCGGGATGGCGGCGGTGGCGTTTGTCGATGATATCCTCGCCAGCCGGATCGCTCCGGCCAAAGCCCGCGCCATCTATATCGATCAAATCGAGCAATGTACCGCCGTGCTCTTTAAGCTCATCCAACAGTATTACGACCATTCCTTCCGCGAGCTGTTTCTCATGGGCAAAGGGCCGCTGAGCGTTCATCGGGCGCTGATCGGCCTTCTTGCCGGCAACGTGTTCCCAAGGCCGCCGTGGAAAATCCGGTGGCGTAAACGCATGTTCGATTTTTTAGTCGAGCTCAATCGCAAGCGGCCGCTGGTTCCTCGCCGGCGGCGGTTTGCGCTGGAAAAGAGTCCGCCGCAATCGGTCGAAGTCTCCGATCAAAGCTTGCAGACGCAGTAAATTCTCTTGCAAGTATTCCACGCCGGTTATAAACTAAATATTGACATTGTTGAGGGGAGGAGAATTACTCTGGGCGCCGTGAATAACCGAACAATCGAGCAGATCAAGACTAAACTCAAGCAGCTCCTGGTGGAAAACCTCAACCTTGAAGACCTCACGGCCGAGAAGATCCAGGACGACGCCGACCTCTTTGGCGCCGAAGGCATTGGTCTCGATTCGCTCGACGGCGTGGAAGTCGTCGTGGTGTTGCATCGCCATTTCGGCCTTGACGTCAAAACGATGCAGAAAAACCGCGATGTCTTTCGCTCCATCAACACCCTGGCGCCGTATGTCATGGCGCATGCCACCAAATAACCCGGCCATCCGATGAATCGCTCACCCGTCTGGATTTCGGGCGTCGGCGCCGTATCGAGTGCCGGCGCGGATGTCCCGTCGACGCTCGCTTCGTTTCATGCCGGCGTTCGTCATCACTCGACAACCCTGCCGTTTCAAACCACCATTTCCTGCCCGACTTTTCAGGTGACCGCCGACGTGCCCGCGCTGTTCGGCCGCAACAACACCAGCCGTACCCTTCGGCTGGCGATGATGGCCGTCCGTGAAGCCCTGTCGCACGCCGGCGTCGATCGCTTCGCCCCCGGCACGCGGGTTGGCGTCTGCATGGGCACGACGATCGCGTGTCAGTTGAACAGTCTTCCGTTTTACGCCGCCTATCGCCGCCGGGAAAATCCGCCGCTCGATCGCGTTTATGATTTCTTGCGGACCAATCTCGCGCAAGCGATCGCCGACATGCTCGGGGTGATCGGCCCCCGCCTGACCGTCGCCAACGCCTGCTCGTCCGGCGCCGACGCGATCGGCGTCGCTTCCAGTTGGATCCGCGCCGGCCTGTGCGACGTCGCCATCGCCGGCGGGGCGGACGAAATGTACCAGGTTCCCGTGGCCGGATTCTGGTCGCTTGGCGTCATGTGTTCGCAACTCTGCTCCCCGTTCGACCGCGATCGCAGCGGTCTGAATCTCGGCGAAGGGGCGGGCGTGTTCATCCTCGAATCCGAGGCATACGCCCGCTCCGCCGGGCGAACGTACAACTTTGAGTTGGCCGGTTTCGGCGCCGCCAGCGACGCCCACCACCTGACCGCTCCCCACCCCGAAGGCCGCGGCTTGGATTCCGCCATCCGGATTGCGCTCGCCCAGGCCAATATTAATACCGATCGCATCGCCTTCATCAACGCCCACGGCACCGCCACCCTCGACAACGACCGCACGGAAGGCAAAGTCATCCAGCGTCTCTTCGGCGACACAACGCCCTTCCTCTCCACCAAAGGTTTCACCGGCCACACGCTCGGCGCCGCCGGAGGCCTCGAGGCCGTCTTCACCCTCCTCGGCCTGCGCGAAGGATGGATTTCTCCCAGCGTCGGCTTCCAAAATCCCGCCGCCGACATTCCCTTAGCGCCCGTGCAAGAACGTACGCCGATCGACGGCGACTACGCCCTTTCCACCTCATTGGCCTTCGGCGGCAACAACGCCGCCGTCATCATTCGGCGTCGGCGTGCCGACTCTCACCGCTTTTCCCTTAACCTGGGGACGCCGCATCCGAGAGGGTGATTACCCGCCGCCGCGATTGCGACGGATCTATCGGGTTTACGATTGTAAACCGCCATGAGCACTGTCGTTCTCTCCGAAGCGCACCGGCACATTTGTTTTCGAGCCAGCGCCGTCATTCGATACCATTCCCCTCGCGCCCAATCCGGCGCGCATACCGCTACGCGGCCACAATCTTTTTCAATCCTTCTGCAACGACGGCGGCGCGCGTCAAACCATGTCGGCGGGCATAATTGGCGCGCTCAACTCCTCGCGAGGTCGCGACTGGCGGCGATTGAGCCCGTGGCGAGATGCATTACGTCATCCGATCTTTTGCCCGACGGCTGGGGTGGGCACATGCTTTGGTCCTGGCGTCGCCATCAAGTACAGCGTTGCGAGTTTTGGCCAATGAATGGAGAGCACGAGGTGGTCGTGGACGCGAGACGCTGCCTCTCGACGGCCTTGGTTTGGCCGAGTTCTCGGCTTTCAACAATCACTTTTCATTATAAAATCTGCCGAATGACATTCCCTCCGCTGATCGCCAGCGGTCGGCCCGCGCGGTCGCGGATTGCGGTGCGGGGGTCGATGCCGAGGCAGTGAAAAATCGTGGCGGTGAAATCGGCGGGTTGGACGCGGCCGGCGATGGGCTCGGCGCCGAGGCGGTCGGAGGCGCCATGGACTTGCCCGCCTTTGATGCCGCCGCCGGCGAGGGCGGTCGAGAAGACCGCGCCCCAGTGATCGCGCCCGGCGTTTTTGTTGATCTTGGGCGTGCGGCCGAACTCGCCCATCCAGACAACCAGCGTCTCATCGAGCAGGCCCCGATCGGTAAGGTCTTCCAGCAGAGCCGAGTAGGCCTGATCCATCCGCGGCATCAACGTGGTTTTCAAAGACTCGGCGTTTTTGCTGTGCGTATCCCAGCCGGAATTGACGGCGCCGTCGATGCGCGTCCAGTTGACCTGCGTCAGGCAGACGCCCGCCTCGACAAGGCGCCGGGCGAGGAGAACGCCTTGGCCGAACTTATTGCGGCCGTATCGGTCGCGGGTGGCGGGCGATTCCTGATCGAGGTCGAACGCCCGGCGGGCCTCCTTGGAAGCCAGGAGATCGAACGCTTGTTTACGCCAGGTGTCGAAACGATCGACCGATCCGTTTTCCTCGACCCGCGCCAGGCCGCGATCGACGCGCTGAAGCAGCGAAAGCCGCTCGCCCATGCGATCGGGCGAGATGTCCGCCGGGGGCGTCAGGTCTTCGACGCGGTAATGCGGGGCGGAAGGATCGCCGCCGATCACCCAGGGGTCGGCGGCGCGTCCTAGAAAACCGGCGTCCTGTCCCGGCCAGGTTTTTCCGCCGTCGTTGGCGGCGATTTCGGGCAAGGTGATGGCGGAAGGGAGGCCATTGCCGCGGCGCAGATGCTTAACGACCGCGCCGACGCAGGGCCAGTCGTTGGGCGGGCCGGGTTTGGCGCCTTCGACGCCGAGGGGAGAATGGGGGACGCCGGTGAGCATGGCATAGCCGCTGGTGGAGTGGGCGTTGTCGCCGGTGGAGCAGGCGCGCAGCAGGCAGATTTTCTCCATCAAGCGGGCGGTCATCGGCATCAGTTCCCCGACGTGAATGCCGGGAACGGAAGACGGGATGGATCGCAGGTCGCCGCGAATTTCAAGCGGGGCATTGGGCTTGGGGTCCCATGTTTCATGTTGCGGCGGACCGCCGAGCATGCAGAGAAGGATGCAGGATTTGGCCTTCCCGCCGGTGGATGAAATCAACGGGTCGGCGGCACGCAGTTCGCGTTGTTGCAGGAGCGATGACATTCCCAAACTGGCGCCGAAGAGGCCGACTCCGCCCGCCTTCAACAACTCGCGGCGGGTGGGGCCGGGACATGCTCCGGAAAGGAAATCGCGCGAAATCGCCATCGGTCCAACCCTCGGGGTTCATCGGAAATGCAGACGATCCCATATGCCGAGACTGCCGCCCCATATCGGCGCGATCCTACGGCACTCCATCATAAATTACCCGAAAAGACGAAAGCCGTTGCTTGCGTCCAAGCCGTGGGAAGCGAGGCGCCCGATCGATTTGGCCAACGCGAGCGAACTTCACGCGCGCGTCAGCCAACGCCGACGTCGGCGCCTGGGCGGGTCGGCGTGCTTGAGACGCCGATGTCTTCGAGAATCGCCAACGGCTGATAGGGGATGCCTCTGGCGGCGAGCGCTTCGACGGCGCCGGCGTGTCGATCCAGAAGCGAGATCGCCAGGAGAACGTGATGCCCGGCGGCGGTTACCGCGTCGATGGCCGAGAGGATCGAACCGCCGGTGGTGACGACATCGTCGATGATCACCACGTTGCACGGCGTGGCGGGCAGCGGGCCTTCGATTTTTTTCATCGTTCCGTGACCCTTCACGTCCTTGCGCACCACGAAAGTGGGAAGGGGGCGGCCGCTGCGAAACCCTTGCAGCGCGACGGCGCCGATGATCGGCGTCGCCCCCATGTCCATTCCGCCGATGGCGTCGATCGGAAGGTTCGCGATCTCGGCGAAGATCGCCTCGGCGATGGCGGCGGCGCCTTCGGGGTCCATCGACGTCAGCTTTCCGTCGATGTAGTAGGTTGAGGTCTTGCCGCTGGCGAGGGTGAAATTTCCTCGCCGAAGCGACTTTTGCTCGATCAATTTGGCTAATTTTGGATGTCTGGCCACATGAATTCCTTCGCAAAAAAAACGCCCCCACGCGCACACGCTCATCCGCTAAAAACAGCTTTTCGCGACGACGCGCCGCTCTATTTTTTTAGAATCCGCACCGAACCTGAGAGCTCTTTTCGTAGCACAGGCGTCTGGCCACAATGCCGCCGACGCAAGGCCCATCATAATCTCAGTTCGCATCGGGGCGTGCACGAATCGGCTTTGCGGATCAAATTGTACAGCAGAACGAACGCCAGCACCTCCTTCTGAACGCCCATGACCGTCCGGGCCGGGATCTTCCCCATTTTCAACGTGCAATTTGAGATTACTCGTGGAGCGGGCTCGGGAATCCGGGGCGTGGATGTGTCGCTGGTCTCGATGAAAGATGCAATGACCAATCTGCGGTAAAAGCGCAAGCTAAGTTTGTGTTCATTTGCGTTTCGCCAATTTGGCGGACAGTATCGACGCATACGCCCACCCCTGCGGGATGCCAAGCGTTTACGTCCGGTTCGGCGATAAGACGGCTCTTCCCGGAAATTCGCGCAGGTGCCGAGTGTATATCGCCGCGATGCATGCCAACTACTTTCGTTTCGCTCAGTATGAATGAGGGTCGACGGCGGCGCGCCGCTCGATTGCAAAGCCGGCGCTTCTTCGCGATTTCAAACTCATGCAAAATTTCAAATTCAGCGCTCGATATTTATCTCGTTTTTGCCTTATCGTGCTTTCCGCGATGGTCGTCTCCGGGTCGGCGCGCGGGGCCGACGCGACGGGCGGCCCCGCGGTTGTGCGCCGGGTGAAGGTGATGTTTCTCGGCGATAATGGGCATCACGAGCCGATGGAGCGATGCCGGCAGATTTATTCGATTTTCGCGCAGCGCGGGATCGACGTCACTTACACTGATCAGGTTTCGGATCTGAACGCGCAAACGCTCGGCCGCTATGACGTGCTGATGTTGTACGCCAACATCGATCGCATCGCGCCGTCGCAGGAGAAGGCGGTTTTGGATTTTGTGGAAGGCGGGCATGGGTACTCGGTTATCCACTGCGGATCGAATTGCTTCTTGAATTCCCCCAAACTCACCGCCGTCTGCGGCGCCCGCTTCAAGAGCCACAGCACCGGTACATTTAAGGAGACGATCGTTCAGCCGGACCATCCCGTCGAAAAGGGATTGAAGCCGATCGATAGCTGGGATGAAACCTACGTTCATACCATGCACAATGATGAAGGCCGCACGATTCTTGGCTACCGCGTTGAAGGCGACCACAAAGAGCCGTACACATGGGTCAGAAACCAAGGCAAGGGCCGGGTCTTTTACACCGCCTGGGGTCACGATCAAAAAACGTGGGGCAACGAAAATTTTCAGGCGTTGCTGGAACGCGGAATCCGCTGGTCGGCGGGCGATTGGGCGCTGGATCAGAAGCCGGCGCCGAGCCCATTCACTTATACACAGGCCGACATCGCGGTTTATATTCCTGGCAAAGGATCGGTCGGCGCCCCCAGGGGAGAGATGCAATTTCCCGTTTCCGCCGAGGAATCGATCAAGCACATCATCGTCTCCCCCGGTTTTGACGTGAAATTGGTCTGCTCCGACCCGCAGATCAAAAAGCCGATCTGCATGGCCTTTGACGAACGCGGCCGGCTCTGGATTTCCGAAACGCTCGATTATCCCAACAACCTGCAACCGGCCGGCGAAGGTCATGACCAGATCACCCTCTGCCAAAGCAGCAAAAACGACGGCGTGATGGACACATTCACCGTCTTCGCCGACAAGCTCTCCATCCCCACCTCGATCGCCTTCGCCCACGGCGGTTTGCTCGTTCAACAAGCCCCCGACACGCTTTATCTTCAGGATTCGACCGGCAGCGGCCACGCCAATGTCCGCAAAACCCTCATCCACGGCTGGGGCACGGGCGATACCCACGCCGGCCCGTCCAATCTCCACTACGGCTTTGATAATTGGATCTACGGGTCCGTCGGGTATTCCGGTTTCCACGGCGAAATAGCCGGGGAAAAATTCTCCTTCGGCCAGGGATGCTATCGCTTCAAGCTCACCTCAAAAAAACGTACTGATAACTCCAACGACGTCGAGGTGGAAAAATTTGAGTTTCTCGGATCGACCACGAATAACACCTGGGGCTTTGGCCTGACCGAAGACAATCAGATTTTTGGATCGACCGCGAACAACAATCCAAGCTGGTATCTGCCGATTCCCAATCGCTATTACGAGCAGGTTAAAGGGATGACCAGCGGCCGGCTGGAGATGATCTGCGACACGCCGCATTTCTGGCCCGTGGTCGCGAATATCCGGCAGGTCGACTGTTTCGGCGCCTACACCGCCGGCACAGGCCATGAGATTTACACCGCCCGGAGTTTCCCAAAATGGTATTGGAATCACATCGCGTTCGTCGCCGAGCCGACGGGCCATCTACTCGGACAGTTTGAGCTTGAGCCCAAAGGCGGCGGGTACGCGACGCGCAATCACTTTAATCTCGCGGCCAGCGACGACGAATGGACCGCGCCCATCGCCGCCATGGTCGGCCCCGACGGCGCCGTCTGGATGATCGACTGGTACAATTTTATCGTCCAGCATAACCCAACGCCCAAAGGGCTGACCACCGGCAGAGGCGGCGCGTACGAAACGCCGCTCCGCGATCACCGTCATGGCCGAATCTACCGGATTATCTGGAAGGAGGGCTCGCCGTCGGTCCAATACGATCTTGCCGGCGCCACGTCAAAACAACTTGTGGCGGCTTTGGGCAGCGATAATCTTCTGTGGCGAATGCACGCCCAGCGCCTGCTGGTGGAGAAGGGGGACAAATCGGTAATCCCCGCGCTGATCGCCCTGGCCGCCGACCCGTCGGTTGATTCGATCGGGCTTAACACCGCCGTCATCCATGCCCTCTGGACGCTTCAGGGCCTCGGCGCCCTGACAGGAGATAACGCCGACGCCATCGCGGCCGCAACCCGCGCGCTCAAGCACAAATCCGCGGCCGTGCGCAAGGCGGCGGTTGAAGTTCTTCCTCGAAACGACGCCGCCGTCGCGTCGATTCTCAACGCCAAATTATTATTGGATTCCGATGCGCAGGTCCGCAAGGCGGCGCTGCTGGCGCTGGCGGAAGATTCCGAATCGGATCTGGCGGGGCAGGCGATTTATTCGAGTCTCGCCGACAAGCGCGATGACGAAGACCGCTGGCTGAACGATGCCGCTTCCATAGCCGCATGCGCCCACGGCGCCGGCTTCCTCAAGGCGCTTTTCGCCGCCCATCCCGGCGCCGCCGCGGCCCCTTCCGGCGCGCCGCCGGTCGTGAAGCATGAAAATTTGATTCCCGATCCCGGCTTTGAGCAACTGGATTCCAAAGGCATGCCGCAGGCGTGGAAGATTCGCCACTACAACGGCATTGCCGAGCACGAGATCGTCCAGCCCGGCCATATCAGCGACCATTGCCTGAAGATTTCTTCCACGGCAGGTTCGGATACCAGCCTGTTCGTCGATATTCCAGTCGAACCGTTCACCAGTTACACGTTGTCCGGCTGGATCAAGACGCAGGACATCAAGGGCGCGCAGGGCGCCTTGTTGAACCTTCATCTGACCGATTACAAAACGGCGCCGGTGACCGGCACCAACGATTGGACAAAAGTCGAGCTGACTTTCAACAGCGGCAAGCTCGATCGCGTGAGCGTCAATTGCCTGTTCGGCGGATGGGGTCATTCCACGGGAACCGCGTGGTACGACGACATCGAACTGGAACGCGGCCAATCCGCCGCCGCCGGAATGCCGGGGAAGGAAGGGCGCGTGGCGGCGGTGGCGCTGGCCCAATACGCCCGCCGAGGACCGGCGGACTCGGTGGTTTCGCTTTTGTCTTCTATGAAGGGAATCGATCCGCTTTTGAGCGCGATGGTCGTCAAGGGTCTTGCGGCCAACTGGCCGGACAACGCCGCGCCCAAACTGTCCGACGCGGACGTGAACGAACTGCACGAGGTCATGAAATCGCTTCCTGAAGCGGCAAAAGATCGACTGCTTTCGCTGGCGGGCCGGTGGGGGCGGCGGGATCTGTTTCCTGAACAATCGGCGGCGGTTGTCGATGCGCTCCGTAAGCAAGTCGCCGACGCGGCGCTCGACGCCGCCAAACGCGCCGACTCCGCCCGGCGGCTGGTGGCGGCGATGGATGAGGCGCCGACCGTCGAATTATTGCTGAATCAGATTTCCCCAACGACGCCGCCGGATGTGCAGCTTGGGATTCTCGAGGCGCTGGGAGACAGTCATATGGCCGCTGTCCCCGCGTCGCTTATTTCGCGGTGGCCGCGGATGACGCCGACGGCGCAGAAGGCCGCGTTGAGTCTGATGCTCCGGCGCTCGGCCTGGACGGGAGCGTTGCTGGACGCGATCGCTGCGGGAAAGGTGAGCGCGAAAGAGATGCTGCCGCAACAGTGGCAGGCATTGACGAGCAACCCCGACGCCGAGTTCGCCAATCGTGCGCGGAAACTCCAAAAATCCACCGGCGGCGCCCCAAGCGCGGATCGTGCCGCCATCGTCAAGAAGTTTATCCATATCGCCGACGAACCGGGCAACGCGGCTAACGGCAAAGCGGTCTTCGAGAAAACGTGCATGGTCTGCCACACCCTCGGCGAAAAGGGCGGGAAGGTCGGACCGGAACTTACCGGCGTCGGTGTTCGCCCCAAGATCGATATTTTGTTGCAGATTTTAGATCCCAATCGCAATGTGGAAGGCACATACAAGCAGTGGATCGTCAAAACCAAGGATGACGTCGTCTCGGGGCGAATCTACTCCGAGAGCCGAACCAACGTGGAAATCATGGACTCGGCGGGGCAGCTTCATCATATCCTGCGGGACGATATTCTGATCCTGAAGCCGACGGACAAGGGGATTATGCCGGAGGGGTTGGAAGCGCTGCCGGAGAAGGAGGTCGCCGACCTGCTGGAATATCTATCGTTGAGCAAGGTGAAGAGGTAAGACGATATTTTATCACGAGCCGCGGCTGCAACTTATAACGTCAGGAGCGGGGGAGTCGGCGCGGAATCAAAGCGTGAGCGCGTGTTCTCGCTTCCGGTTATGAATGCGTTTATCCCGCGACCGGCAAACTTAAGCGATTGCCTTTTCGCACGCCCGCCGAGATGGTCAGGCTGATCGGCGCGGGGGCGTGGCAGGCGGTTTCGCCTTCCAAGCTGCGCATCGGCAGCGGGCTTTGCGGCGAATGGGTCAGCCGATCGATTTTTCCGAACATCAGCCGCACCGCCCACGTCGCCGTCCGGCGGATCGTCTGGATGAGCCCCAGCATCCCCACCACCTGCATCCCGGCGGCCTTGGCGGAAACCTTGCTTCGCTTTCCCACCAACGCCGCGATCAGCCACACGGGATTGTAAAAAGACGCATAGCCGCACAGCATGTTCAGCTGCTTTAGCCACGGGTGCTTGTGATTGGACGCGATGACGTAGTTGCCGTCGTACATATGCGGATCGACCGGACGGCCCCCGACGCTTTTGAATACCTGGCCGGTGGTGAAGGCGGATTCATAGAGCTTGGTCCCGGCGGACGGGGTCATCATCAATACCTGCAACGAAACGGCGCCGGCCTTCCGCAGCACCTTGATCTGGTTGAGCAAGCCATAATTCCCCTTACGGGAATAGAGCGGCTGCGAGTCGTGGTGCATCATCATCGGCATGGGGCAGATGCCGTTGCTGCGAAGGCTGCCGAACGCATCCTTGGTTTTCTCGACGCTCTGGCCCTTGTTGACCAGCGTGGCGGTCATGTCTTCCACGCCGAGCCATAGCGCCCGGCAACCCGAATCATGCACGAGCGGCAGATGTTCCTTCATCAAAAGCGTGTCGTGAACGGTTACCTCGGTATGCCAGCGAACCTTGCGGCGAAGATCGACGCCGTCAAAATTCGCCGACGCGAGCGTCTGGACGATGTCGAGCGTGCGGGCTTTATTATTGAAGAAATTGTCGTCGGCGCCGAAGAAATATTTCAGGCCGTATTCCTTATTCAACCGCCACAGTTCCTCGGCGATCCGTGCGCTGCTCTTCACGCGATGTTGCCGCTGGTTATAGGCGGGAATCGGGCAGTAGGGACAGGCGAACTTGCAGCCGAAGGTGAGAACGACGGAACTGATCGGGCTGAGCTTGCGCACGCGGCCCGCCGCCAGCGCCTGCGATCCAAGCGTGCCCCGATTGCTCGGCGGCTCGAGCAGGCGATAACCGAGAACCGAATCGGCCATTTCATCCAGATCGCCGACGAGGCGCTGGATGCCGGTGTCGATCAGTTCCTCCGGCATGCCGTCTTTGTTCCCGCGGGCGTACACCAGACCGGCGATGCCGCTCAGCGCGCCGCCGTCGCGAGCGCGCACGAAGGCCGATCGCATCGATTCGCCGCTGGCGCGAACCGAAAGAATCGCTTCGATCAGGCTGAGAAGGACAAACTCTTCGCCTGTCACCACCACGTCGGCGCTGAAGTCGTCGGCGGGATCGGCGCTGAATAAATCGAACGGCTGATACACCGCATGAGGCCCGCCGGCGATAATGAGCGGGCGATGACCCGGATCGATCCGCTTGGCGTCTCGAATCATCTCCAGGCATTGATCCGAATGCAGGCCCATGCTCGAGATCA
This sequence comes from Tepidisphaeraceae bacterium, assembly GCA_035551995.1. Taxonomy (GTDB): domain Bacteria; phylum Planctomycetota; class Phycisphaerae; order Tepidisphaerales; family Tepidisphaeraceae; genus RYN-428. Next base: position 29,142 of record DASZME010000096.1, on the reverse strand, counting down.
TGAACAGGTCAGGGACGCGCCCGTCCAGTTGCATCCGCGACGGCTTAAATTGCTTGTTCCACTGCTGAAGCACGATGCGCGTTTTCTCAAAGCCCGAATCCACCATAGCCGATCCGATCGACCGCACGCCCGCCGGCGCCATGCGCGTGTCGGCATAGATGAAAGGGAGCATTCGCGTCCGGTGATCGAACGCACAGGCGATGACGGTCACGAGATCGTGGCGCGGCGCGATTTGCCGAAGGCGCGCGCGAAGGCTCGTCAACTCACCTGCTTGAAGCAGTTCATCTCCGCGCGCACGTCTCGGCAATTCCATTTGTCGCTCCGGGTAAGGACGGTTGTCATCGTAAATTACACGAAATGGGGACGAAGAGACATAGCGGGGCCGAAGGAAAATGGCAAATGGCTACGCGCATGGTCCAGAAGTCTGTTTTTATCGCCAAGTTTGATTACCGCCGGGAAGGGCACGGCGGTCGTCGCGATACGCGGCCGCAACCGTTCTTCGCGATGCCGGTATTTCTAATTGAGAGGCTTGCCTCTCCGTGCATCCATGGCCCACTTCTTTCCGGAAAAGTCCGCCGACCTTGTGTCCCGCCGCGAAATGCTGCGCATCGGCGGCCTTGGTCTCGGCGGCCTTGCCCTCAGCGATCTGCTTGCCCTCAACGCGCTCGCCCGTCCCGGCGTTTCGCCGTTGCAGGACAAATCCGTCATCTTCCTGTTCATGCACGGCGGCCCATCGCAATTCGAAACGTTCGACCCCAAGATGACCGCTCCCGTCGGCATTCGCAGCGTTACCGGAGAAGTTAAAACCACGATCCCCGGCGTCACCTTCGGTTCGACTTTCGAAAAACTCGCGCGGTTGGCCGACAAGTTTTCCGTCGTCCGCTCCTTTACCACCGGCGACGCCAAGCACGACATTAAACCAATCGTCAGCGTCGACTCGCTCAAGGCGAACATTGGATCGCTCTACGCGCGGATCGCCGGGCCGATGCGATCGGATACGGCGATTCCCAACAATGTCGCGCTTTTTCCGCGCGCGGTGCTGAGCGAAGCGGGGCCGGAAATTCGCGAGTTCGGCAACTTCCTTTCAACCGGCGATCTTGGGCCCGCGTATCAGCCGCTGGTTCTTGGCGGCGATGGCGGCCTCGCCGCGGATCTTCGATTGAATTTGCCGCCCGCGCGATTGGACGATCGCCGGGCGCTGCTGCAATCGATCGACCGCTGGAAACGGCGGCTTGACGCCACCGCCGAGGCCGGCGCCATGGGCGCGTTTCAGGAGCAGGCGTTTGACGTTCTTCGTCGCGGCATCTCCGACGCCTTTGATCTGACCCGGGAAGATCCCCGGACGATCGCCCGTTATGACACGGCCAGCCTGGTTCCCCGCGCCAGAATCAGCAAGCGATGGAACAACCATCTTCATTACGGCGACCACGCCGCCACCCTCGGCAAACTGCTGTTGATGGCCCGGCGCCTGTGCGAGCGCGGGTGCGGCTTTGTGACGGTCACCACGAGTTTCGTGTGGGACATGCACGCCGACAGCAACAACGCCGCCGTGGCCGAGGGAATGGGTTACGTCGGCGCGCCGTTCGATCATGCGGTGTCGGCTTTTATCGAGGACGTTGAATCGCGCGGCTTATCGGAGAAAATCCTGCTGGTCTGCTGCGGCGAAATGGGCCGCACTCCGCGCCTCAACGCCAAGGGGGGACGCGATCACTGGGGCGGCCTGGCTCCGCTGATGCTCTACGGCGGCGGGCTGAAGATGGGCCGCGTCATCGGCCAATCCACCGCCGACGGCGGCGAACCCGCCTCCGATCCGGTCTCCATGGCGGACCTGCTGGCGACCATCATGCACGTGCTGGTCGACGTCGGCCGGATACGAGTTGACGCAAGTCTCCCGCGGAATCTTGTCGAAGCCATCACGCGCGGGGAGCCGATCAAGGGGCTGGTTTGATTGACCCAACGGCTCGACCCAAAAAAACACCGGCAGACGCCCATTTCACGTTGTCGGTAGAATCAGGCGATGACCAGTCTCCTCCAAAAGGCAATCGATCTATCCGTTAAAGCCCATCGCGGCGGCGAGGATCCTCCCGGCGAACCATATGTCGTTCATGTGATGCGCGTCATGCTGGGCGTTTCGCAGGCGGACGACGCCCACCAAAATGAGCGGTTGCGATGCGTGGCCATGCTGCATGACACGTTGGAGCGGGGGGGCATGACGCCGTCGGACCTTCGCAAGGCGGGAATGCCGCGCGACGTGATCGGCGCCGTGAAACTGCTTACGCATGCCGAGGGGGTGAGCTATGCCGATTATGTGGTTGCGCTGAAGGGTAATTCGTTGGCCCGCGCGGTGAAGATCGCCGACCTTCTCGACAATTCCGATCTGCGGCGAGTGACGTTCCGTGCCGATAAACAGGAGAAAGACATTCCCCGCGTCGTGCGCCTTGCGGCGTCGTATAAGTTTCTAAGCGGGCAAATCAATGAGAAGGCCTACCGCCGGGTTATGAAACAGGGCGAGTCATAATGTATGGTAGTCGGCCATGACATGGCTCACTGCGTACTTTACGGTCTACTCCATCGTGGGGTGGATTATTCGCGCCGGAATGTTGCCGACGGTTTTGCGGCGGCAATTTACGCCCGGCGCGGCCCTCGCCTGGCTTGGCATCGTGTCGTTGCACCCGTATATCGGTTTATCGCTCTATCTGCTCGTGGGCGAAAACCGGCTTGGCCGCGGCCGCGAGGCGCGTCATCGCGAGCTTGTCGCGCGGTATCGACATCCGGACGCCACGCCAACTCCACCTTCTCCGATCGGCGCGGAACGGGATGAGGCGTGGAAGCCGGTGGCGACACAGGCGATGAAGGTCGGCCAACTTCCCGTGCTGGGCGCCAACGCCGTCGATTTTCTGATCGATTCGACGGCGATGACGGATCGGCTGGTCGCCGACATCAACGGCGCCCGTTCAACGGTGCATTTGCTCTACTACATCTTCAGCCCCGACGCGACGGGCCAGCGGGTGGTGGCGGCGTTGATCGCCGCGGCCGGGCGCGGGGTTGCCTGCCGGGTGCTTGCCGATGCCTATGCCTCGGGCGGTATCTTTCGCCGCAACGGGCTCGCCGCACATCTTCGGCAGCACAATATTCAGGTCGCCCAGGCGCTTCCAAGGGCGCTGAATCGACGTCGCGATTTGCGAAATCACCGCAAGCTGGCGGTGATCGACGGCGTGATCGCCTTCGCGGGAAGCCAGAATCTCATTGACGCCGACTATGGCGGCCGGTGCGGCGGGCCGTGGCATGATCTCACCGGCCGGATGACGGGGCCGATCGTCAGTGAACTGTCGGCATTATTCGCCGAGGATTGGGCGTTTGAAACCGAGGAACTTCTGGAGGTCGTCGCGTTTAGCGATCGCCCGGCCGACGCGCGGGGAATCGAGATGCAGGCCGTGCCGACGGGGCCGGTGAAGGCTTCGGAAAGTTATCGCCGGGTCTTGCTGGCGGCCATCCAGTGCGCCACCCGGCGTCTTATTCTGACCACCCCTTATTTCGTCCCCGACGATCCAACGCTCGTCGCTCTCATGATGGCGGCGGATCGCGGCGTCGACGTCACGCTCATCGTTCCACGCACGCCCGACCAGTTTTTCACCGCGTGGGCGGCGCGCTCGCATTTCGCCAAGCTGATGGATTCGGGCGTGTCGATTTTTCTCTATCGGCCGGGTCTCATCCATTCCAAGACCGCCACCGTGGATGACACGGTGGCCCTCTTTGGATCGGCCAATCTGGACGTCCGCAGTTTCAATCTCAATTTCGAGTTAAGCATCCTCGCTTACGGCCCGGAAGTCACCGATCGCCTGCGAGACATTCAGATGGCCTATGTTCAGGATTCGACGCGGCTCGATTTGAAAAGATGGTCGTCGCGATCGGTGCTCAGACGTTATGGGGAAGCGGCCGTTTCCCTCGTCTCGCCCTTGCTGTGAAAACGCCGCGCCCGAACCAAGTATCGGGCACGGCGATTTGTTCTTCGTTCATGACGCAAGATCAACTCGCGCCCTGGCGGTTTTACTGACCGACCTCCAGGCGAACATACTTCTTCAGCGTCGCGCCTTTGGTCTTCAGAAAGTCGCTCACCTTTCCCTTGTAGACCTCGGCGTTGATGAAATCCTGATCGAGCAAGACGCGCTCGCCATAGAAAGCGTTCAGCTTTCCCTCGGCGATTTTCTCGGCAATCTGCTGCGGCTTGCCCGTCGCCTTGGCCTGATCGACGGCGATGTCGCGTTCGCGCGCCACCATGTCGGCCGGCACGTCTTCGCGGGTATGCGCAATCGGACGGGCGGCGACGATGTGCATGCCCAGATGCGAAACCAGCGTGTCGTCGGGCTTGCCGTCGAACGCCATGAGCACGGCGATCTTTCCTTTGCCGGCGGTCGTGTAGACGTATCCGCCGACGTATTCGCCTTCCAGCGTCGCGGACCGGCCGAGCTGGACGTTTTCGCCGGTCTGCTGCGACACGGCCGTCAGCGTCGATTTGATCTCCCCGTTTTCGGCCGGGTTGACGCCCGGATGCGCCAGCAATGTTTCGATCGCGATCTTGGCGACCTTCAGAACCGGCTCGCTCTTGGCGGTGAAATCGGTATTGCAGACGATTTCGACGACGGCGCCGCGCTTCTTGTCGGCGCTGATCTCGGCGGCCACTCGGCCTTCGGTTGCGGTACGTTCGGTGATCGACGTCTTCACGCCGCGCTTGCGGGCGAGATCGATCCCTTTCTCGATGTCGCCGCCGGTTTCGGTCAGCAGCTTTTTGCATTCCATCATCGGCAGGCCGGTCTTGGCGCGAAGGTCGTTGACCATCTTGGCGGTAATGTCTGGCATGGGTCGGTTCTCCTCAGGAAACGAATGCACATCCGAAATCCGAATACCCCAAATCCAAATGACCAAATGACAATAAAATAAGAAGTCGATTGTCGCGCCGAATGACGCGCATCTCGTGGTCATTCACATTCGGGATTTTATTCGGATTTCGTCGATTCGGGTTTCGTTTTTTTAGTTAGAGCATCTTTCAGGCTGCTGTAGCCTTCCTACGTTTAGCGGCCCCGCTTGCGGGACGTGCTTTTCCATCCAGGCTCACGACACCAGCATTGAGAAAGACGTTAAGGCTTACTAGATTTCACGTAGGCTTCACGCTTCCTGTCCAGCCACAACCGGCTCTCCCGCCGGGGCTGATGGAACGGCAGGCTCGGCCGGCTCGACTGGAGCCGCCGCCGGTTCGGCGCCAACGGGCGCCGGCGCTTCCGTCCCGTCATCGGCCTTGAATTGGCTTCGCGTGCTGCGACGACGGCCCGGCATACCCGGCGCGCCCTCGGTCTCAATCCCCTTCTGATCCGCCCGACCCGTCTTGCCTTCGAGGATCGCGTCGGCCAATTCTTTGAGAATGATCTCAATGGCCCGCATGGCGTCGTCGTTGCCGGGGATCGGAAGGTCGATCAAATCCGGATCGCTGTCGGTGTCGATCAAGGCGATCGTCGGAACCCCAAGCTTACGCGCTTCCTTGACGGCGATGTGTTCCCGGCGTGTATCGATAATAAACATCACGCCCGGCATCTTTTCCATCTTCCGAATGCCTTCGAGATTCGTCTTAATCTTATCCATTTCACGCTGAAGCGTGGACTTCATCTTCTTTGAATACGTTTCGATCTGGCCGCTCGCCCACAGCTTCTCAAGCTCTTCGAGGCGATTGAGCCGTTGGCGAATGGTGCGAAAATTGGTCAGTGTTCCGCCGAGCCATCGCTCGGAAACATAGTGCATCCCGCAACGGCGAGCTTCTTCCTCGACCGCATGGCGTGCTTGGCGTTTGGTGCCGACGAAAAGCACGTCCTTTCCGCTGGCCACCATGTTCTGGAGCAGCTTTTTGGCGCGGAGAACGCCCTTGACGGTTTCGCGGACGTCGATGATGTGGATCATGTTCCGCTTGCCGTGGATGTACGGACCCATCTTGGGATTCCAGCGGCTGCAACGGTGTCCAAAATGGACGCCGGCGTCCACGAGCGATTTGACGAGTTCTGCCTGATTGGTTGCCATAAGCGTTTCCCTGACATCGGCGATATTGCCGTCAGCCCGAGCGGAATTGCGCGGCCAGAACGCAGATCCGCCATAAGGCTTGAATAACGGAGAAGTTGTAAAAACAATAACCCGCGGCGGTCAATCATCCTGCCGGACGGACCGACGCGGGTGGCTTTCTGGCAAAGCCGGAAGGGCAATCGTAACGCGGGTGAAATGGGGATTCAAGTCAAATGGACGTCCCATTTGATTTCAATTTGCTAATGGCGCCGCGACGTTTATGGCGTCGATCGCCCGTCCAAGGTTCGCCCAGAACTGGACCTGCCCCGCGATCGACCGCTCGGTAGCCTTACCGACAACACGGGCGTCCAGAACTAACGGGTCCGAAAGCTTTACGGGTTTGATTCATATACAAAAATGGTAGTAAACTGCTACCCACTGTCAATCGATCCTCTTCGCCGGATGTACGATCAACCTTCTGCAAGTCGTCCGGCGCAATTGGGTCGGTTATCGTCCTTTCAGGATTACGGACGCGTCTGTATCTCGCGTCTCATTCAAGAATCGGAGTCGCGGCTTCCGCCGCGGTCCAGGTGTGACGAATCACACCGGCGCCGGCACTCCGCGGGGAGGCGGTTGGGCGGCGGGGGATGAGCGGTCGTCAAGGGCGGCACGGTGTTTCACATCGAATTTCGCCATCACCAGCCGCCGCTGAATCCGGAAGGCGTAAAAGACATCCAGCGCCGTAATCCCCAAAACCAGCAGCGTCGCGGCGGCGAACCTTGACGGCTTTCTGCTCTTCGGCGCGCCCGCGGCCAGCAGGGCCAAGTCCATGGCGTCGCCCGCGACGCGCGACCACAAGCCCGCGGCCAGCGTCGGCGTGATTCGCCGTTGAGATAACAGCGTGATACCGGCCGCCGCTTCGCGCATGCCAAGGGCACGCAGTAACTGTCGATGTTCATCCACCCCAAGAAAATCATTCTCGACGGCGCCTTGTCCGAAGATTTCGGTCGCGGCGATCGCAAGGCTCACCCAGCCGAGCGTGTGAACGGTTTTCAGGTCTTTCATGATTTTGTCTCCATTTATCGTGTTTTGTTTTCTTTGGCCCGCGATTAATTCGGCTTCAAGACAACCTTGATGCATCCGTCCTTTTTATCGCGGAACATTTTGTACATGTCAGGCGCGTCCTTGAGCGGCGCCGTGTGGGTGATGAGGAACGACGGATCGATTTCTCCCGACTCGATCCGCTTGAGCAACGGCCTCATGTAACGCTGGGTATGCGTTTGGCCGGTCTTGACGGTCAATCCCTTGTTCATCAAGGCGCCGAAAGGGATCTTATCGGGGAACCCGATGTAGACGCCGGGAATGGAGAGCGTCCCCCCTTTGCGACAACAGATGATGGCTTGTCGCAGGGCATGCACGCGGTCGGTCGTCAGCATGACAGCGGCCTTGGCGGTGTCGAGCAGGGCATCGATGCTGGTTCCGTGCGCTTCGGCGCCGACCGCGTCGATGCAACGATCCGGCCCACGTCCTTTTGTCATCTCCATCAGCGTCGAATAGACATCCTGATCGTCGAAGTTGATCGTCTCGGCTCGCCCTGCCGTGCGCGCCAATTCCAATCGTTCGGGCACCTGGTCGATCGCGATGACCCGGCCGGCGCCCAGCATCCACAAACTCTGAATCGCAAACTGCCCCACCGGCCCGCAACCCCAAACAGCGACCGTATCGCCCGGCTCCAGCTGGGTATTTTCAGCCGCCATGTATCCGGTGGGGAAGATGTCGGAAAGGAACAGCACTTTTTCGTCGGCCAGATCGCTTTCGATTTTCAGCGGCCCCACATCCGCGTAGGGTACGCGCAGATACTGTGCCTGACCCCCGGCATAGGCGCCGAGCATATGCGAATACCCGAACAATCCGGACGGCGACTGGCCCATTACCTTACGCGCCATCTCCGCGTTGCGGTTGGATTTATCGCATAACGAAAACTCAGTGCGCTTGCAGAAAAAGCAGTCGCCGCAGGCCATGTTGAACGGAACGACGACGCGGTCCCCTTTCTTGAGGTTTTTCACGCTTGAGCCAACTTCCTCGACGATGCCCATCGGCTCGTGGCCGAGCACGTCGCCTGCCTCCATTGTCGGCATAAAGCCGTCGAACAAATGCAGATCGGATCCGCATATCGCCGTCGACGTGATTTTAAGAACCACGTCGCCGGGATTTTCGATCCGTGGATCGGGAACCGTATCGACGCGTACATCGCCAGTACCATGCCAACATAAAGCTTTCATTTTCATGACCTCAAAAAATGGCCTGGGCCTCGACCAATCGGTCGCGGCCCGGGGTCCCACGGTTGATGCGGTGGCGATAGCAAAATAAGGCGCATTAAGCGGCGATCACGCATCAGGAATTTCGGAGAATTGCGGTCGATCTCCGCCTGCGCAATCACCGTGATGCTTAATTTGCGCCTCTGTCCGGCAACGCGGCTTACAGCTGCATAACACGAATCAGGCTCTGCTTATCTTACGTATTTACTGCTCGTGCCCTCCCCGTAACTGCCGATAGCTCTTCTGTGGCGTCGGCGTCTCCTTATCTCAGCGTTGTTGTCCCGGCGTTCAACGAGTCCGCCAGCATTGAGCGCACCCTGGACGCGATGCGAACCTACCTGAGCCGTCAATCGTGGACGTGGGAGATCATCGTCGCCGCCGATGGGATCGATGGTACTCGCGACCGAGCCATCGAGTTTACGACAGGCGACGATCGCTTCACGGTGGTCGGTTCCCCCGAACGCCGCGGCAAGGGCCATGGCGTTCGCGAAGGCGTCATGCGGGCGGCGGGCGAGATCATCGGATTTCTCGACGCTGACTACAAAACCCCGATCGAAGAGATCGAAAAAATTCTGCCGGGGTTTGAAGCGGGTTATGACGTAGTGATCGGCTCGCGCCGCATGGGCGACGCCAGAATAGAAGTGGCCCAGGCGCTGTACCGCCGGGCCGGATCGAAGCTATTCAGCCTGTTGATGCGGCGAATGATGGGCCTGCCGAACGTTCGCGATACCCAATGCGGGTTTAAGTTTTTCACCCGCGACGCCGCCCGAACGCTTTTCTCATTGCAGCGAATCGACGGCTACATGTTCGACGTCGAGATACTTCGCTTGTCCGAGATGCTCCACCTGCGCGTAAAAGAAACCGGCGTTCGCTGGCGCGACGACGGCGACAGCCGATACGATCCGATCCGGGGATCGATCCGAAACGCGCGGGAATTACTGCGGATCAAGCGAATGCGATATGAATTAAACTCGGCGCCGTTGGAGATTGATCGATCACGCCCGCCTGGACGAAACGCCGCCTGAGCGCCGACGGATCACATCTCCATCTGCTTCAGCGTCACCCGCGCCACCGCCGCGGCCGCGAGGTTTCCGTTGAGGGAAACGGCTTCGTTCAATAATCGGCGTTTTTCTTCGCCGTCGGGCAAAACCATCTGTAAATCAACCAGCAGCCGGTTTCGTACATCCGCCTCCTGCGCGTTCTCCAAACCCTTCCGCAGCACCGGCTCGGCTTCGTTCGCCCGGCCGATCCGCATCAGACATCGGCCGCGATACAACATCAACGGCGCCAACTCCCCGGCCCGCTCGATCGCCTGATCGGCCAGGCTCAATTTCTGTTCCCAGGTGGCGGCGGTGTCGGGCATCTCTTCGGTGCGCAGGATGAAGAAAACGGGCGGCTCGATCTTTTTCGCCGCGATCTCGGCGGCGAGCCATCGATCCGACCGGCTGTTGAACCAACCCGGCGCCCGCGCCTCCACCGCGTCATACGCGGCCACCGCCTCGGCCGGCCGTTGCAGATGCATCAGCGTGATGGCGGCCTGGTGGTGGGGGGACGGGTCATACGGATCGATCGCGGCGGCCTGGCCGAACAATCGCATCGCCTCGTCGAATTTCGCTTCCGATCCGATCTGCATCGCGCGCTGCACCAGCGCCTCGCACATTCCCAGCGGCGCGCGATTTCGCACAAAGCCGTAACGCATGCGCGATTCGTTGAGCCTGGGCACGTCTTCCACTTCGTACTGCTGATCCTGAACGAAGAAAACGACCCGGCACAACGGCTCGCCCGCCCGCACGCGAGCCGCCTGCCGCGACCACCATTTTTCGTCGGCCGTGTTCCCGGCTTTCGCGAACGCCGCCGAGAGTCGATCGGCATCGTCGGCCGCCTCGGCGAATTTTCCCAGATACCGCTCGATCTCGTACATGCCGCGCAACCCGGCGGCGGCGCCTTGTTCGTCGCCGCGCCGCTCGCTGAGTTCCAGCGCCCGGCGCATATGCTCGGCGGCGGCGTCCGCCTCGCCCTTGGAAAACAGCACATGCGCCAATCGCCCATGCGTGACGGCATGAAACGGCGGCCCATCCATCGGCACGTCCGCCAGGGCCGCGAGGACCTGGCCGAGCAAATCCTTCGCCTCGTCGAATTTCAAATCCTTGACCAGCGCGTCGGCCTGCCCCAGTGCCGCCTCCCATTGGGCGATCATCGGATCAGGCCCTGCCGCCGACTGCGTTCCCGATCCGCCCAGCAGCGTGGCCAGCGACGGATCGGCGAACCGATCGCGAAAGATCTCGGCAAGCATGATGAGCGTTCTGGCATAGCGCTGCATGGCACCGCCATTTTCGCGCACCGCGTCCGGCACGCGCTGCCACTGCGCGAAATTCGCGGCGATCGCCTCGCGATTGGCGACAGTCAGCGTATTGACAAGTTTGGTATCGTTCGCCGACACCGCCGCGATCAGCATATCGCGCAGAGAATCCGAATCCGGCCCGGAAGCCAAAGGAGCGGCGCCGGCGTTGGACGGCGTGGCCGAAGCGGCGGCGGGGAGTTTGCGTTTGTTACGATCGAGAAGTCCCATGGACGCAGTAGAGCGAAGGAGAGCGATGGCGTCAAACGCCATCGAAGAGCGCCGCGACATCGACGTTGAACTTGGGAAGGATGGCCGACGTGGCTTGTTGACCGGCTGAATAGGCGCCACGCACGGTGTACCGCCGCGCCTTCAACGTTAAAACCGTGACCCGGCGTTCTTCGGGTTCGACGATCCAATATTCCGGTATGCCGGCCGCGGCATATTCGCGCCGCTTGATATCCAGATCGTGATCGCGATTCGACGCGCTGACGATTTCGATCACCAGCCCGGCCCGTTCCGCGTACTGCTCGCGCATCAGGTGAGTCCATTCCCGGGGAATATAGAGCACGTCCGGCTCTCGATAGACGTCCTCGTCGACTCTGATCCGGGCGCCGGCAAATAAGACTTCACTCCCCGCCGGCGCAACCTCATGAAGCGCGATATGCAACCGTGACGCCAACCGCTGATGGGTCATCGTCGGCATCGGCACAATCTCCAGATTTCCCCGCGAGTATTCCACGAGATATGGACCGTCCAACTCAAAGTAAGCCTCGGCGGTCCATCGGTCGTACTTACGCCCGACCCGATCGAGGTCTTCGAGGAGTGCCTGCGAAACTTGTGGAACTCCGAGAATGGTCGTCATGCCAACACCTGCGCGATCGGCATATTGTAAGGCGCTCACACATGCGTCGGCAACCGCAGCGCATCCATCACGCCCCCCTTTGCGTCGGCGCCGGATTTCACTTCTCTTACAAGGTCCGCTTCGATCGCTTCCCGCACGCGGTCCTGCTTGGGATAGCGGACTTCGCGATAGCCGTGTACGTCCTGAGGGCAATTCAGAACGCGGACGGCCAGGGCGTAGTCCACGTCGCTGTGAAGATTCACGCGGTCGAGCAGGGCGATGTACCAGTCGCGGAAGCCGACTTCGCGGACGTGCCAGCCGGGGAGTTTTCTCAGGAATTTGAAATGGCGGACGATCTGCAGGTGCCAATCGCGCGTGGTGATGGGGATGCGGATGCGGTGTTTGCCGAGATTGAATTCGGGGCGGGTGTGGTGCTTGTAGAGAATGTGGTCGCCGTTGGAAACGTCGATGCCATATTTGATGATGTCGCGATGTTTCTTTTCGTAGCGGGTGAGCAGGTAGGAGACGTATGGCTCATCCTTGATCAGCATGACCTTGGCCAGATTGATGATGGCGGCGAGGGTAGCCGAGTGGCCGCGCTGGCCGGAATCGCGGCGATAGACGCCGCGAACCAGTTCCAGATATCGCTTGGCTAAGCCCGAGTCCTGATACTGCATCAAGTCGTAGACGCGCAGGGTGAGATCATACTTGGCCGACTCGGGAAGATCGCGCATCTGTTTCATGGCGCCCTGCACGAGTCGCTCGAAGCTCATCGCCCGCGACCTGCCGACAAATCGCGTCTTGCGAAGGATGCGAACTTTGTTGATGACCAGATGGTCCCACGTTTCGGGCGCGGGTTTGCGGGGCAGGGCGCGGGGTTCGAGCGCCAGGCGCCGACCGATGTTAAACGCTTTTAGATTCTTGCGATGATCGCGCCGGATCGAGTCTTTGATCGCCCAAGCGATCGCGTGCGGCGAAACGGGAATCAATCCCAGCTGAAAGGCAACCCCAAGGAGCATGATGTTGGCGTAGAGCTTCGAGCCCAGGCGCTGTTCGCACAATTCCGACAGATTTCGAGCGAAGGAATGTTCGGTCCGGCAATGGTCGTAAATTTCCTCGCGCAATACCTCGGGATCGAAATTCTGATTGCCGAGCAAGGTGTACACCGTCGGCTGTTTGTGGGTATTGAGCACCGCGCATGTGCGGTCGGACGCCGCGACGCGGAACTGCTCGCGCGGGTCGATCGCCCGGGCGGCTTCGAGGATATCGATGCCCATGAGCAGGTCGGCTTTGCCGTAGGGGATGGAGCCGGTGGTTGGATAGGCGGTGGTGGTCGTCGAGGAGGCCGGGAGCGGAGCGTGGGGCGCGGGGGGCGGGAAGGAAGAAGGATTCCGCTCTGGCGTCTTGGGCGATTCGGGTTGCTCTTTTACGAAAGTGATCTGCGAATAGACGCCGCCGTTGCGGATGGCGAGGCCTTTTTTGTCGGCGAAGATGACGCGGTAGCCTTCCTTGTGGCCCGCTCGAACAAGGATGGCGTTGACCACGCCGATGCCCATTCCGCCGACGCCCGCCATGTGCGCGCGCCACACGTCGCCCGGCGTATTCATCGGATGAACACGCGGCGGAATCGGTAGCTTGTTCAGATCCAGGTGCGGCAAGGTGTAGCGCCGGCGTCGCTGGCGGATGATGGTGACCTGCTCAAAGCTGGGGCATGGTTTTACGCCGTCGGCGATTTCGTTGCTGACGCGCACGCGCTCGCAGGCGCCGTCGTTGACGCACCAGGTCAGGTCGGTGTCGATCTTGGGACCGTAATCGGTGTCGATGGTCGTCAGGCCGGGGCAGGCGGTCTGCTTGGTGCATTCCAGGCAGTTTTCGCAAACCTCCGGCGTTACGTTCATGTGGATTTTTTTCGGGAGATAGCCGTGCTTCTTGATGGTGTTGCGTTCTTCGCGCAGGACGTTGCGGTGGTGGGTGATGCCGCATTCTTTGTCGGCGATAATCACTTTCACGCCGTCGCGAAGAATGGTCTCTTCAAGAACCTTGCGGTAGCGGGTTCGATCGGCCGGAGAAAGCCGGCGAACGTAAAGCGGACTGCTCCCGGCCATGCCGTTGACGATGGTTTCGATGTCTTGCAGCCAAGTTTCGTTGCCGAGCACGTCCTTCTCGGTGCCGGGATGTTCCTGGTGGCCGGTCATGGCGGTGGTGCCGTTTTGGAGGATGATGTAGGTAAGATCCTGGCCGTTTTTCACCGAGTTTGAGATGGCGACCTGCCCGGAATGGAAAAACGTTCCGTCGCCCATGAAGACGATCTGCTTATTGGTGATGAACGAATCGATTCCCGATCCGGTTCCGCCGCCAAGGCCCATGCCGCTGTAGTTGTGCATGAGTTGTTCGGTGGGGGCGAACATGAGCATGGTGTAGCAGCCGGTATCTCCATGGGCGACCAGATCGACCGGCGGCATGCCGTGCTTGTCGAGCATGTATTTGGGATCGGCCAGATTTTTGCGGAGATCGAGCAGGGCGGCCGAGCTGTCGCGATGCGGGCAGCCGGGGCAGAAGGTGGGCGTTCGCGCGATCACCTTGTCGTCGAAAATCTGCAATCGCGGTTTGCTGGCCTTGCGAATTCGGGTCATCTCTTCGCTCAGCCGGCCGTTGCGGAGATCGGCGGGAATTTCCCCCGTCGCTTTAATCAGCGGGATCAGGATTTGGGCGAGCACCGAAGGATACAGGCCGCGCGTTTCGGGAATGCCGGGAAGGCTGTGGGGAAAATTCTTGCCGAACAGACGGCGGGAAATATCGGTGGCCTGCTCGGCGTCAAGCGCGTGGTACAGGCCATCGCGAAGGTTCTTTTCCAGAAAACTGCGGCGTTCCTCGATGACGATGATATTCTTGCAAAGCTTCGAAAACTCGGCGACCAGCTTCACGTCAACCGGATAGCTCATGCCCATCTGAAGCACGGGAAACCGGCCGCGAAGCCCGATGTCGGAAAGAACATGTTCCAGGTACGGCCCGCCCATGCCGGTGACGATGAAGCCGAGCGGGCTTGGCGCATTTTCCCCGGCGTCGTCGATCTGCGAACCGGAACCCATCGCGGGAATGATCCGATTCAACCCCAACTCCCGCGCGGCGTCGATCGTCTTCAAAAACCGCCCCGGAATCTTCTCCTCATGCTGCCAGGTTCGCGGCGGCAGCAGTACCTTGTCGAAATTCACCCGCGCCGTATCGAGCGCGACCTTATGCCTGGCGTTAAGCGTCGGAAACTGGTTGGGCTTGCAGATTACCGTCCCGCCTCCGTCCGCTTGAACGGTGGTGACGATGTACCCAATATACAATTCAGCTGCCCGGGAAAGCTTGAAGGAAAGATCGATCCAATCTTTCATTTCCTGCGGCGTTCCCGGCTCGACGACGGCCATCCGGAGGTGTTCGCAGAGGAATCGGCTGTCAGCCGGCACTTGCGTGCTGTCGCACCACGGGTCGTCGCCCATAATGATGACCGCGCCCCCTTCGGGATTGGCGCCGGCCAGATTTCCAAGGGCAAGCGCGTCGGAGGCCACATGCACGCCCACGCTTTTCATGACGCCGACCGCCCGGCACGGCGCCATCTGCGAACCATTGACGGCCGCCGCGCCCAGCGCCTCGTTGTTGGCTTGAAAAGCGCGGATGCCGTTCTTGTTGATGAGGTCTTTGATGTCGCCGAGGATGTCAAAAAATCCGGCGACGGGGGAGCCGGGATACCCGGTGAGGAGGTGAACGCCGCCGTCGACTTCGAGGCAGCCTTTCACA
The DNA here is from genome assembly GCA_035551995.1 of Tepidisphaeraceae bacterium. Classification (GTDB taxonomy): domain Bacteria; phylum Planctomycetota; class Phycisphaerae; order Tepidisphaerales; family Tepidisphaeraceae; genus RYN-428. The sequence continues at coordinate 13,817 of DASZME010000096.1, read as the reverse complement.
AGCAGTTCGTTGCCGGCGAAAATCTCGGGGCCGGATTCGGCCAGAAAACGCGCGTCGGTTGCCATGAATTTAGTCGATCCTTGTGCGCGGCCTCAAATCGCCAAAACGCGACCCAATGCAATGGCGTGGCTTACAAATCGGCGGTTGCCGCCGCAGGAGACGCCGTTTTTCACGCTACGCGATGGACGCTTGGCCGGGGAGAACACTTGTTTCCCATGGAAGCCAAACCCTCCGCGAGTCTTGGCTTCCCCGCCGGGATTTGATGGCCGGCGGGGCCGAAATCGGTGCATTTATCCCCAAGCAGGGAACTTTTCCGTTATCGGGTGAACCCCGATCCGGGGGTGAACATTCTACCACTGCGCGGGGGATTACGGAATGGTACGACAAAAATATATGGAGCAGGCGAGCACGATCGTTACCGAAACCGTTTCCCCGACGCATGTTTTTTCCGACATGATACACTTGCATGCGTGGACCCCGCCGCCCGCGAGTTCGATCCGCATGTGCCTCCCTGGCTGATCAAAATGGGCGGCTGGCTTCGTGACGTGGCCGATTTCTGTTATCCCGGACTTTGCCCCGGCTGTCGAGCGTTCTGTCCCGGCGGACAGCAACTGTGCCAGATTTGCGACGATCAACTTAACGCGCTTGCCGCGATTCCCCACTGCGATATGTGCGGCCAGACGCTGTCTTATCCCAACGCCCCCTGTCCGCATTGCATCAATCGAGGCGTGCCGCACTATCGCAAGATCGTTCGATTATCCGGATTCGAGACGCCGATCCGATCGCTTATCCATCAATTCAAATATCACGGTCGATGGGCCATCGGGGAAATGCTGGCCGATCGGTTGCTGAAGGAAGATCGAGTCAAGGCGTTGCTGGATGAGACGGACTGTTTGCTGCCGGTACCGTTGCACGTATGGCGGCAGATATCCCGCGGCTTTAACCAGGCGGAAATTATCGCCGAGCGTATTTCCCAGGCGAGCGGCACGCCGGTGATCGCGGCCATCTCGCGGCGCCGACACACGGAAACGCAAACCCACCTGCATTCGCGGTCGCAGCGAACGCGTAATTTAAAAGACGCCTTTCACCTCAAGGACGCCGACGCCATCGCCGGCCGGCGCGTGCTGGTGATCGACGACGTCATGACCACCGGCGCCACGCTCCAAACGCTCGGCAGAGCCTTGCGTCCCGCTCGTCCCGCCCGGCTGAACGGTCTGGTGGTGGCCGTAACCCATCACTCGGCGACGGTTCACAAATAGCAAGGCATTGGGGCGAAAAACTCCGGGATGCGCGAAGCCCTTCATTCCCGCCGCCGTTTGCGTTACCTTTCCGATTCGATAGTTGCGAGCCGTTTATTGGACCCGCTTTTCGTCCGATAAATTGGCTGGTCGGTCGTGATCGATGAATCGGCAAGCCTCCCGACGACCAAGCCGATAGTCTTGGAGTCGCTGCGCCGATCGTGTCGCTTAAATGAGGTCTCCATGAAGGGTGTAATTCTCGCCGGCGGCACCGGAAGCCGTCTGTTTCCGTTGACCAAGGTCACCAATAAGCATCTGCTGCCGGTCTACGACAAGCCGATGATTTATTATCCCCTGGAGTGCATGGCCAAGGCGGGGATCGACGAGGTGCTGCTGGTCACCGGCGGCAACAACGCCGGCGATTTTATCCGCCTGCTCGGCAATGGCCGCGAGTTCGGGCTGAAGGATCTTAACTACACCTACCAGGACGGCGCCGGCGGCATCGCGCAGGCGCTAGGGCTCGCCGAACACTTCGCCGAGGGCGATTCGATCTGCCTGATCCTCGGCGACAACATCATCGAGCATTCCATCCGCGACTCGGTTAAAAAATTCCGCCATCAGGGCCAGGGCGCGAAAATTTTGCTTTCGCCGGTGGACAATCCCAAGGCGTATGGCGTGGCCGAGATGGACGGCGACCGCGTCATACGAATTGTCGAAAAGCCCAAGGAACCCAAGAGCGACCTGGCCGTGATCGGCATCTATTTTTACGACAAGAACGTGTTCAACATCGTCAAGACCCTCAAGCCATCGGCCCGCAACGAGTTGGAAATCACCGACGTCAATAACGCCTACATCGAGCGCGGCGAAATGACGGCCGACAAGGTGCAGGGCTTCTGGGCGGACGCGGGGGAGAACATCGATTTTTATCTGAAGTCGTGCAACATGGTCGCCGAGCACGGGGCGAACAAGGAACCGAAGTAGATGCGAACAATTCTTGTCACCGGCGCCGCCGGATTCATCGGATCGAATTTTGTGCGCATGCTCGTTTCGCGAAACGAGCCGGTGAAGCTGATCGCGTTCGATAAACTTACATACGCCGGGAATATCGCCAATCTTGCTGACCTGCTGGAAAAAGCGGGCGAGTCGCGGTTGGTGTTTGTCAAAGCCGATATCTGCGACCCCGACGCCGTCGCCAGGACGTTCGATCAGTACAAGGTGACGGAGGTGATTCACTTCGCGGCCGAAAGCCATGTCGATCGCAGCATTCTTGGCTCCGGGCCGTTTATTCAAACCAATGTCGCCGGCACGCAAGTTCTGCTTGACGCCGCTAAGGCCAAGGGCGTTTCGCGATTTCTGCAGGTCGGCACCGACGAAGTGTATGGAACGCTTCCCGAAGACGAGCCGGAGATCAAATTCACCGAAGAAACCCCGCTGGCGCCCAACAGCCCGTACAGCGCGTCAAAGGCGGCGGCGGATTGTCTTGTGCGCTCGTACTTTCACACGTTTCATCTGCCGGTGCTGATCACCCGCTGCTCGAACAATTACGGCCCCTATCACTTCCCCGAAAAACTCATCCCGCTTTTCGTCACCAACCTGATGGAAGGCAAAAAAGTTCCCCTCTACGGCGACGGTTTGAACATCCGTGACTGGCTTTATGTCGAAGACCATTGCGAGGCGTTATGGGCGGTGCTGAATAAAGGCACGCCGGGCGACGTCTACAACATCGGCGGGAATAACGAGATCACCAACCGCAACATCACCGAAACGATTCTCCGCCTGATGGGCAAGGACTGGGACGAAAACGTACAATACGTAAAAGACCGCCCGGGCCACGACCGGCGATACGCGATCGACGCGTCGAAGATCAAGCGCGAATTGGGCTGGGAGCCCAAACGGCATTTCGAGGAAGCGATCCAGACGACGATTCAGTGGTATCGAGATAACGAGAAGTGGTGGAGAAGCATCAAGAGCGGTGAATATTTGAAGTATTACGACCAGCAGTATGCGGGGAGGTGAGCGTGTCGCTTCTGGCCGTGATGGAACCTGTGATCGTGGTGCTTGTGGCGCCGCTCGCTTTCGCGCTTGCGATCGCGAACTGGAATTGGAGTTCCCGGCGTGAAAAGACAACCATCGAACTCTGGGCACGGGAAAATCACGTCTGCGTGCTGGAATGCGACAGGCGATGGCTTCTTCGCGGGCCTTTTTTCTGGACCACCGGCAGAACCAAGAGCGTGTATCGCATTACCGTGCAATGTCCTGATGGCCGAGTCCAGGAAGCATGGATCCGGCTGGGAGGATGGTCCCTTAAGGCGGACGTTCGATGGGATCTCGACACGCCCCAGCCGCCAGGATTTCCCGTGGTCTTTCCAACACCCAAGGACGCTAAATGAATCGCGGCGATGATCATCTCTCCATCCTCCCCGCGATCGCGGCTGACGTCCCCCTGATCCTCGCCTTCATTCGCGGCATCGCCGATTACGAAAAACTTTCGCATGAAGTCGTCGCCACTGAAGCGTCGCTCCTTGAACATTTATTCGGCCCGCGTCCGATGGCCGAAGTTCGAATCGCGCGCCTCGGCGATAAGCCGGCCGGCTTCGCCCTGTTCTTTCACAATTTTTCCACTTTCCTTGGCCGTCCGGGCATCTACCTGGAAGACTTGTTTGTCTTCCCCGAATTTCGCGGTCAAGGCATCGGCAAGGCGCTCTTAACGGAAGTCGCCAAAATCGCCGCCGAGCGAAAGTGCGGAAGATTCGAATGGTCGGTGCTCAACTGGAATGAGCCGGCGATCAAGTTTTACGAAGGTCTTGGGGCAAAGCCGATGTCGGAGTGGACGATTTATCGGATGACCGAGGGTACGATACTGAAGTTGGCCGACACGTAAAAGTGAAGAGAATGTTGAGGACCCTGGGGCCTGGTTTAGCGGGCGAGCTTGCTCGCCGTTGCTGCTAGCACGGCGAGCAAGCTCGCCCGCTAAACAAAATGCCAAGTCCGATTTCATCCGCGAACAACACCATGATTCAATCCATCGTCATCATCGGCGCCAAAGGCATGTTGGCCCATGCATTGTTCCGCAATCTTCAATCGCGCGGTCAAACAGCGCACGGCGTTGACCTTCCGGAATGCGATATTACCAATCAATCATCGATGGCCGAACTTTTCAAAACGCGACGCCCCACGCTGGTGTTCAACTGCGCAGCGCACACCAAGGTGGATTTGTGCGAGGAACAGGAGGAGTTGGCCAATGCCATCAATGGTCATGCCGTCGGCGCCATCGCCAAGCTTTGCCGTGAATATGGAACGTATCTCGTTCATTTCAGCACCGATTTCGTCTTCGACGGTCACGGAACACGGCCGTATCGCGCGACCGACGCCGCCGGTCCGCTCAGCGCCTACGGCCGCTCGAAATTGCTCGGCGAACAATTGCTTCGACAAAACGCGCCCGAGCAATGGATCATCGCGCGCACGGCGTGGCTGTATGGTCTGAACGGTCCGAATTTTCCGAAGACGATCGTGGATCGCGCCCGCGCCAATCAGCCGTTGAAAGTGGTGAACGATCAGGTCGGCTCTCCGACGTACACCGATGATCTTGCCGCCGCCACGCTCGATCTGCTCGAGCGTAATCAAAGTGGCATCTGGCATCTAACGAATACGGGCCAGGTGAGCTGGTTTGAGTTTGCCAAGGCGACGCTGGAAGCGTTCGACATTAAATTCGATGTCGCGCAGACAACGTCGGCGGAATGGTTCAAGATGCGTCCCAAATCCGCCATTCGACCCGCGTATAGCGTGCTGGACACCGAACCCTTCGCCAGGTGCGTCGGGCGGCCGATGCGACCCTGGCAGGACGCGCTGCGTGATTATGCGGTCGCGTCGCAAGCGAAGTGATACGTGTCTGAACTCTCGGAAAGCGGCCCGTCATGTCAACCTGTTTTTTCAGACTGCTCTTCATCGCCATATTTGCGGTGTTGTCGATGGCGCCAATCGCGCATGGCGGGCCGGATGAGCGATTGATCGGCCACTGGGGATTGGACGGCAACGCACACGACTCGGCGTCGGCGCCCCACGATGGAACGCTATCCGGGCGGGCCGAGTTTTTCGAATCTCCCGTCGGCGGATCGGGAAAACTGCTTTGGTGCAATGGGGTCGATACCGCCGTCAAAATCGAAGGACTGCCCGACGCCGGGGCGGGCGATTTCACGGTAAGCCTGTGGATTTGCCCGCTGGATTCCAAGGCGGCAATGATTGTCGGAAGGGGAGACGCATCTCACGGCTGGTCGGTCGAGATGCTGCCCAATCAAGCCGTCAGCTTTCGCGTTGGCGCCCGGACGATCGTGACGGCGGCCGACCGGATCGCCTTCGGCCAGTGGTATCACATCGCAGCTGCTTTTCATAATCCGGGAAAGATCGCACTCTATGTCAACGGCGCGCTGGCGGCTGACGGTGACGCTGGCGCCGGGAATGGAGCGGCGTCGCAACCGCTGCGAATCGGAGAGGGCGACGGAAAGACGCCGTCCTATGCGGGCCTGATTGACGATGTTCGCGTCTATAGTCGTTCGGTCGATGCCGACGAAATCGCGGCGATGACCGACGCCGGGCTGCCGTGGCTGCGTTCCAAGCCGTCCGCGTCGATCCCGTTTGGCGGCCATTTTTCGACGGAGAAAAATGACGTCGTCGTCCTCGTCGGCGGCGAGGACGCCAATGCGTCGCAAGCGGCCGGATATCTGGAAACGCTTCTGACCGCCGGCGCCGCGGACAAGCGCGTTCTCTTCCGCGACATGGCGTGGGAAGGGGACACGGTCTTCGAGCAATGGCGGATCATCAATTTCGGGCCATGGTCGCGGCAATTCGAGCGCGTCGGCGCCAGCGTGTTGTTCGTGCAATTCGGGCAGATGGAATCGTTTGCCGGGAAAGCGGGATTGGAAGAATTTGTCGCCGGTTACGTTAAACTGCTGGATGAATTTGAACATCGCACGCGCCGGATCGTCTTGCTGTCGCCGACGCCGTTCATGATGACCGCGGCGCCGTGGCCAGATCGAACGCGTCATAACGGCGACCTTGCGTCGTATGCCGCGGCGGTCCGCAAACTGGCGGAGAAACGCGGGCTGCTTTATGTCGATCTTTTTTCGCCGTTGCTCTCGTCGCGCGCTTTGCATCCGCTCACGCGGGACGGGCTCCATCTTACGACATATGGTCACGCCATCGCCGCCCGGGAAATCGCCCGGCAGCTTGGCGTCAACTCCACCGATCCGATGAGCGACGACGATCGCCCGCGATTCCAGCGGCAGGAACTGGAGACGATCCGAACGGCGATCGTCGCCAAAAACGCGCTATGGTCCCGTTATTGGCGCCCGATAAATTGGGCCTTCATGAATGGAGATCGCATCAGCCAGCCGAGCAGCCGCGATCATATCGAGAGCCGAATCCGCTGGCTTCCCGCCGAGGTTCAGGAATATCTTGCGCTGGTCGAACGGCAGGAGTCCAAGATCGCCGAGCAGGCGAAGAAATTGGGAGAGTAGGCCCGGCCCAAAAAGCATTCCGGCGCCCTTTCCCTTGAAGGGAGAAGGGGGGCGGAGTGACGCTGCGAAAGTTAAGTCGTTATGCGTAAAAAACTTGCCGAGTGTACGTCAAAAATTATCGCTCGCTGCTTTTTCGCGGCCTTTTTTTCCCTGCCGGTCGCGACGCGCGGGCGGGATCTGGACAAGAACGATCCGCAGGCTGAACTCGATTCTTTTCGTGTCGCCGACGGGTTTGAGGTGAGCTTGTTCGCGTCGGAGGCCGATGGAATCGTCAAGCCGGTACAGATGCGGTGGGATCCGCGCGGGCGGCTTTTCGTATCGTGCATTCCATCTTACCCGCAGCCGACGCCTCGGCAGACGCCCGACGATCGTATCGTTGTTCTGGAGGATACAAAGCATCTGGGGCGCGCGGATCGATCGACGGTCTTTGCGCGGGGCCTGCTGATGCCGTTGGGGTTGGAGATCGGCGACGGCGGGGTGTATTGCACGAACGGCAACGATCTGGTTCATCTGAACGAGGAAGGCGCTACGGGTCATGCCGGCGTGCCGCGGGCGATATTGCGCGGTTTTTTTACGGGTGATTCGCATCAGGATATCAACTCCTTCATCTGGGGGCCCGGCGGCGAATTGATGTTTTGCCAGGGATTGCACGCCTTCTCGCGGGTCGAAACGCCGTGGGGTATCGAGCGCCTGGAAAAGGCCGGCGTGTGGCGTTACCGCCCGCGCATCGGCCGGCTTGATCCGTTTTTGGGATTGGATCGGGGACCGCAAAATCCGTGGGGAATCGTCTTTGACGATTGGGGACAGCCCGTCATGACCGCGGGCAACGGGCAGGGAATTTACTACCTGCTGCCGGCCATGATCCGCACGACCCACTTTCTCGACCCCCGGCAAATCTCCGATCTGCGAAACATTAAATATTGCGGCGTCGATATCATCGACTCCAAGGCAATGCCGGCCAACGTGCAGGGGCGGATGGTTTGCGGAAGCATCCTGAATAACTCGGTCTACTGGTTCAAGCTGAACGACGACGGCTCCGGTTTTCACGCCAAGGATTTGCCGCCGCTTCTGGTGTCGACGCATTCGAGTTTTCGACCGGTCGACGTGAAGGTTGGGCCGGACGGCGCGATCTACGTCGCGGATTTTTACAATCCGATCATCGGGCACTATCAGGCGTCGCTGCATCATCCCGATCGCGATCATGTCCACGGTCGAATCTGGAGAATCGCCGCCAAGGGAATGGCGAGCGTTACTCAGCCGGAATTGACGACGCTCTCCATCCCGGATCTTTTCGAGCAACTTCGGTCTCCCGAACGGTGGACGCGCTTCCAAACCAAGCGCTTGCTGGCCGAAAAAGAGGCAAGTCCGGTCTGCCACGCCCTGGAAAAATGGCTGGTCAGCCTCGATCCGAGCGATCCGCAATATGAGCATCTGCTTTACGAATCGCTTGGCGTTTTTGAATCGCAGGAAACGATTAACGAAAAATTGCTCCAACGGCTTCTCTCGGCCGGCGACGCGCGCGCCCGCGCTTACGCCGTCGGCGTCATCGGACACTGGGCCGATCGGCTTCCCGACGCAGCTGGGCTCTTGCGCCGCGCCGCCGCCGACGAAAGCCCGCGCGTGCGATTGGAAGCCGTCGTCTCGGCGTCCTACGTTCCGTCGCCAGCCGCCCTGGAGGCGGCGATGATCGTCACCGATCGGCCGATGGACCGATTCCTGAATGAAGCCCTCATTCAAGCCGTCGCCGCGCTCAAACCTTCCTGGCAACCGGCGTTCGACGCCGGCCAGTTGACGTTCGACGACAAGCCCGAGCGCCTCGCGGCCTTGTGCAAGGCGGATGGATCGCCGGATGTTTTACGATCGCTGTTGAATCTCGTCCGGTCGGGAAAACTGACCGGCGAATCGAAAGACGGCGCCCTCGCGCTGCTCGCTTCCGCGGGCGGCGCCGATGAATTGACGGCGCTCTTGAGCGATCCGGCGGTGTGGGTCAATCCCAATGTCGCCGGCCGAGTGCTTGAGGCGATGGCGGATAATTTCCGGCTGCGCAAAACCGCGCCCGCCGGCGATCGGATCGCGATCCTGCGCCGACCGCTTGAGTCAAAGGAAGACCGCCTCCGCGCCGCTGCGATAACGTTGGCGGGGCTGTGGAAGATTGAGGCCTTCCGAAGCGAAATCGAATCGATCGCCAAAGACGCGGCGGTTTCCAGCCTCGTGCGACATGCGGCCGATGAGGCGATGGCGGATCTGGGCGGAGCGGCTTCCGCGAAGACCCTGGGCGATCTGGCCAAGCCGTCGCAGGGAACGCCGGCATCGCGCTCGATGGCGATCGTGGCGCTGGCCCGGTTGGACGTGAATTCCGCCGCGTCTTTCGCGGCGGCGGAACTGAAAGACGACGGCGGCGCCGAGGCGGCGCGGCTGATCCCCGCGTTCCTCGCGCGCGACGGCGGGGCCGATGCGCTGGCCGCGTCGTGTCTAACCCTCAAGACATTGCCCAAGGATTCGGCCAAGCTCGCGCTTCGCGCGCTCAGCGCCAGCGGCGGTCAGAGCGGCCGCCTGTGGGAAGTGTTGAGTTCATTCGCGGGGAATTCGGGAATAAAACTGGAATATGATCCGCGGCTTGTCGAATCGCTCGCCGCCGAGGCGACCACGTCCGGCGATCCTGCCGCAGGTGAACGTGTATTTCGCAGCCAGATGACCAACTGTTTTGCCTGTCATTCCATCGGCGGGGCGGGCGGGCACGTCGGCCCTGACTTGGCGCCCGTCGGGACGGCGTTGCCGATCGATCTGGTCGTCGAGTCGGTTCTTTGGCCGCAGCGCCAGATCAAGGAAGGATATGGCGCCTCCCTCGTGCAAACGAAGGACGGCGACGTGCTTCAGGGCTATCGCGTGAGCGAGGATAAATCCGAATATATCCTGCGCGAGCCGGCCACCGGCCGGTTGATCCACATCCCCGTGTCCAACATCAAGGCCAAGCGCGACATCGGCTCCCTCATGCCCGACGGCCTGACCGACGGCCTCACGCACAAGGAACTGGTCGACCTGATCCGCTTCTTAAGCGAACTTGGAAAACCCGGCGCCTATCGCGTGCCACCCGCTCCAATGCTCCGCGCCTGGGAGACGGCGCCTGCGTCGACGGGATCGCTCTCGGAAACGCCGCCATCGGATCCGGCGGTCTGGTCAACGCGATACAGCCAGACCAACGGCCAACTTCCGCTGTCGGAAGTGGCGCCGACCGGAAGCGATCTGTGGGCCAAATGCGCGCTGGAAGTGACCAAGTCTGGAAAGTTCGCCCTGGAATTGAACGATCCCGCCGGCGTTCGATTCTGGATCGACGGAAAGCCGCGGGCGCTATCGGAATCGGCCGCGATCGAATTCACCGCCGGCCGACATACGCTCACTTTCGGAATCGAAGGTAAGAACAGAAAATCCGAGGAGCTTTCGTGCCAGCTCAATCCGGCCCCCAATCCGACCGGCGAACTAGCGGCGCCCGCGAAGTAGAATTTACGGCGGATAGCTTGACAAGAAAAAGCAAGCTGAATGGGAACACAGCAAATGCTCCGCGTGCGTCTGCGCGCGGAGCCTTTGCCGCGATCATTTCCCGAACAAAAATTACCCGGCGTTGAACTATGCCGCGTCGAAGAGCCGGGGCTCCGGCGCTTCGATGCGAATGGTCCGTTTAAGAACCTTGCGGTATCCAAGCTGCAGAAGGATTTCCAGAAGCTCGGTGAAAGTCGGATACATCTTTTTGTTGACCTTTTTATACGTTTGAATCGCCTGGACAAACTCAAATTGATAGGCGGTCATTTCACCTTCCTCGGCGGCCTTGCGATCATCGCAAAGACGCCGGCCGGGGCCGCGTCGGCGCTCGAGTGTGTTTCGGCGATCTTCGGCCGCCCGGCGTTCGACGCCGTCGTAACCGGCGGTCTCCGGGCGCTCGATTCGTCGATCGAGGCCCGTTCGGCGGTTAACGCGCTTTTCGCCGCGACGATCCGGTCCGCGTGCGGGCCGGTCCTGGCCCTGGGGTGAATTCGCGGCGGCGCACGCGGTCGCGTGCGCGCCGTCGTGAGAGACGCTGCCGTCGCGATCGTTTGATTCGGTCGATGTCGTGCCCGGTTCAAAATCCATAGTGCAACCTCTGGAAGCTGTATCGTCTGTGAGGCCGGCGCACTTTATGGGGAACTGTCCGCGCGGCGGCATTTCAATATGATGGGCGCCGGCATCATGTAAGGCCGGAGGCGTCTGACGCGACTGGACGATAATCAAAGGACAATCACGCATATGAACCGACGCGCAATTTCGTATCTCTTCATTTGGGCCGCGGCAGGCATGCTCGCCGCATATGCGACGGCGAACAACGCGGGGCGGGCGCATCACGCCGACACCCAGCCGACGACCAAACCGACCGCCGACACGGTGGCGCATTATCCATGCCCGCCGGCGCCGAATCTTTCGCCGGCCGAGGAGTTGAAGTCATTCGCGCTGGCGCCGGGCTATTCGATCGAGTTGGTGGCCAGTGAGCCGCAGGTTCAGGATCCGGTATCGATCGCCTTTGACGCCGATGGCCGGATGTGGGTGTGCGAGATGCGCGGGTACATGCCCGACGTCTACGCGCACGACGAGGATGCCGCCATCGGGCGCATCAGTGTGCTGGAAGAGACGCGCGGCGACGGCCGTTACGACAAGTCGACGATATTTCTCGATCACCTGTATCTGCCGCGCGCGGTATCGGCGGTGGGGGACGGCGTGCTGGTGGCGTCGCCGCCGCACTTGTGGTTTTGCCGGGATAGCAAGGGCGATTTGCAGTGCGACGAAAAGAGTGAGATCGACGAAAAATACGGCCTCGGCCGCGATCCGGAATATGGAGACAACGGCCTGCTGTGGGCGCGCGACAACTGGATTTACAGCGCAAATTCCAAGGTGCGATTTCGCTATCTCGGCGACGGCAAATTTGAAAGCGGTCCAACGGCCAATCGCGGCCAGTGGGGCATCACGCAGGACGACGTCGGGCGGCTTTATTTCAACTACAACTCCGACCAGCTTCGCGGCGATATGATTCCGACCCAATACCTGTCGCGCAATCCCGATTACAAGCCCGGCGGCGCCAACGTGCGCGTGGAAAACAATCAAACCACGTGGTCTTCGCGTCCGAATCCGGGAATCAACCGCGGGTATGAGCCGGGAAATCTTCGCGACGGCAGGCTGGCCACCGTAACCGCCACCTGCGGCCCGGCGATCTTCCGCGGAACCGCGCTGGGCGACGACGCCAACGGCGACGCGTTCATTCCCGAGCCGGCCGGAAACATCGTGATGCGCAAGCGCCTGACGGAATCCGACGGCGTGGTGAAATCGACCGGCGTTTATTATCAGCCGGCGAAGAATATGCCGAAGCTCGAATTTCTCACCTCATCCGACGAGCGATTCCGTCCCGTTAATGCCTTCACCGGTCCCGACGGCGCGCTGTACATCGTCGATATGTACCGCGGCGTGATCCAACATAAGACCTATGTGACGCCGTATCTTCGCCATCAGGTCTTCGAGCGCGACCTGGAACAGCCGCTGCACGAAGGGAGAATCTGGCGCGTCGTCAAGAAGGGCGTTCAGCTTGAAGCCGTTCCAAAGTTGTCGAAGGAACCCATTGATCGTCTCATTAACCATCTTTCCGATCCCAACGGCTGGCGTCGGGATACGGCCCAGCGTCTGCTTGTGGAACGCCACGATCCGGCCTCCGTCGCTCCGCTGGAACGCCTCGCCGAAACAAGCGCCAGTCCGCTCGCCCGGCTGCACGCGCTGTGGGCGCTGAGCGGCATGGACAAGTTGAACGCCGCCGTTCTTGAGACGGGGTTGGGCGACAACGACGCCAGGGTGTGCGCCGCGGCCATTCGCCTCAGCGAACCGGCGCTGGCCGACGCCGACGGAAAAATGCTCGATGCCGTCCTGAAACTGCGCGACCGCCGGGACGTACGGCTTCAGTTCGTGTTGAGCCTGAGCGGCATAACAAGCGTCAAAGTAGAAGATGCAATCATCGGTGTTTTGTATGACGCGGGCCAATCGCCGTTTATCCTGGACGCGGCGGTGAGTGGTCTTGGGGGCCGGGAGATCGACTTCCTCTCGCGGGTTTTGGAAGATCCGGGGTGGGACAAGGAAACGCCGGGCCGGCGCGCGGTGATATCGGCACTATCGAGCGCGGCGTTTCGTTCGGGCAAGGCGGCGGCCGCGTCGCGCCTCTTCGACGCCGCCGCACAGGCCGCGGCCCCGATGCAATGGCGTCGCATCGCGATCCTCGGCGGCATTTCGATGATCAACAAGGGCCAATCCAAGCCCGCCAAAGTGACGTTAAAAGAAAGGCCGGCGGCGCTGCTTGGTCTGGAAGAGGATAAGGATCCGCTGACGGCAAGTCTGGCCAAACATGCCGAGTCGTTTGTGCGATGGCCCGGCCAGCCCAAGGAAAAAGAGCCGACGGTATTAATCGGCGACGACAAGGCGAGTTTCAAGCGGGGCAAAAGCCTGTTCGGCGCGGTGTGCGCGCAGTGTCATCAGCCGGACGGGCGCGGGTTTGAGGGGAAGGCGCCGTCGTTGCGGGATTCGCCGATCGCGCTGGGACCGGAGGCGCGCCTGATCCGGATCGTTCTCAACGGCGCCAAGGGGGAATGGCACGTGGCGGGCTGGAGCCCGAATCTGGAGATGCCGACGCTGGCGGTTCTCGACGACGCGCAGATCGCCGACACGCTGACCTATCTTCGCCACGAATGGGACCACGACGCGGCGCCGGTAAAGCCGGTTACGGTGGCGAAGGTTCGCGGCGAGGTTGGAGCCAGACAAGCGGCGTGGACGGAACCGGAACTGCTCGCGGTCCCGGGAGGAGAGGCTACGTCGGCGGCGCAGCCCAATTAGATTTGAGTGATCCGCGGGGTTCCGTCCTCGGCTATCAAGGAGCAGTCGCGGGAATACGGGTCATCGAAAGCGGTAGCCCCGGTTTCTCAGCTTTCCCAGACCATTTTCTTGCGGCCTGGAACGACGTGGCGATTCATGACTGACGATCCGGGCTCTCAATTAAAGACCGCGGCCG
>DASZME010000095.1:0-17081 GCA_035551995.1 Tepidisphaeraceae bacterium | reverse complement strand
GGTTGGATCATCCGATTCCAAGGGAGGCGAGCCGAAAGACAACCCCAAGGCGCCGGTCGACGTCCTGGCGACGATCTATCGGCATCTGAGCATTGATACCACCGTCAACTACGACGATCACACCGGGCGTCCGCATCCGGTGCTGCCGGAGGGATCGCCGATCGATGAATTGTTCTGACGACTGGTTCTGTTCCTAAAGCATTCCCTGTGTTGGTGCAGCGAGCATCGGTCGCGGAACACGCCCCGCAAGCGGGGCCGCGGAACGCTGCGCCGACATAAAAAATGTCCTGCGTCCTCGAGCGTAGATGGATTCCTGCTCCCTCTTCCTTCCGGAGACCGAAGTTAGGCAATCACGTCGCTGACGACATTTCCATGCACGTCCGTCAGCCGAAAATCCCGGCCGGCGTAGCGGTAGGTGAGCTTTAGATGATCGAGGCCCAGCAGACGCAGGATCGTCGCGTGCAGGTCGTGCATGTGCATGGGATTTTGAACGGCGAGGTGGCCGAAGTCGTCGGTGGCGCCGTAGGCGAAGCCGCTTTTTACGCCGCCGCCCGCGAGCCAGACGGTAAAGCCGCCGGGGTTGTGATCGCGGCCGGTGCCGTTGTCTTGCGCGTAGGGGGTGCGGCCAAATTCGCTCCCGAACCAGACGATCGTGTCGTCGAGTAAACCACGCTGCTTTAGATCGGTAAGCAGCCCCGCGATTGGCTTATCGACGGCGCGGGCGTGAACGCCATGCTTGGGAAGATCCGAATGTTGGTCCCAGGCGGGGTTGGCGGTGCCGTCGCCGTAGGTCACCTGGATATAGCGAACGTCCGATTCGGCAAGCCGTCGGGCCATCAGGCACTGGCGGCCGAAGGTGTCGGTTTTTTTGTCGCCGATGCCGTAGAGGGCGAGGGTTTGCGGCGATTCTTTAGAGAGATCGAGGGCGTCGGGCGCGCGATCTTCCATGCGTCCGGCGAGTTCATATGAATCGACCGTCGCCTCAAGCTCGGCGTCGCCGGGATGCCGGCGAATTTGCTCGGCGTTGATCCGGCGAATGAGATCGAACTGCCGGCGCCGATCATTGGCCGAGGCGGCTTGATTCACCAAATTGCGGATGATCAGATCGGACGCGGGACCGCCGGCTTTGCCGATGGGAGTGCCTTGATAGATGGCGGGAAGAAATGCGTTTCCGTAATTGCGGGCGCCGCCGTTACCGGCCGACGGGGCGATGGAGATAAAGCCGGGGAGATTTTCGTTTTGGCTGCCGAGGCCGTAGAGAACCCACGCGCCCATCGATGGGCGGATAAAATTCGTCGCGCCGCAGTGCAGGAACAGGGTAGCCGGGCCATGGGCGACGCCTTCGGTGTGAAGGGAGTGAATAAAGCACAGATCATCGACGTGGCGATTGATTTCCGGAAAGAGATTGGACGCCCATCGGCCGGATTGGCCATGGCGCGCGAAATCCCACATCGGCTTCATCACGCGCTGCGTCGAGGCGGCGTTGCCGGTGTTGGCGCCGCGACGGGCATCGTCGAACGGCATTTTCTTGCCGTCCTGCGCGAACAGCAGCGGCTTGTAATCAAACGAATCGACCTGGCTGACGCCGCCCTGCATAAACAGAAAAATCACGCGCTTGGCTCGAGCGGGAAACAGCGGAGATCGAGGACCGATCGGGTTTATTGATGGGCCGGCGCCGGCGCGCGACGCGGTGAGACCGGCGAAGGCCAGATAGCCAAAGCCGCAAGCCGCGGATTTAAGCGCCGAGCGGCGTGAAAATATGCTTCCGTCCATCATGCCCTCCAGAACCCGATCGTACTCCCACAATCACGCGGGCGCTCGCGAAAACGTCGGATCAGATTCCTTGCCTGGCGAAACTTTGCATTTGATCGGGCCGTCGGTGCAACCGTTCTTGTCTTGTGGGTCAAGCGGTTCGCGCGGTCAGATAGCGAGCGCCGACCGTAGCGTGTGCCCCGCAAGCGGGACCACTAAAGACAATACGGCTCACCTGAGCATTTGGTTGAACGCCGAAAAACGATGAAGCCGCGTTCTCGTGGGATGGCTTTTCCGGGACTAAAGCTTCGATGCAACCGATGCTACGCGTGAAACTATCGCATTCTTGACGTTGGGGACGCTTGTTTCGGTCGCGAAACTACGCCCCGCAAGCGGGACCGCTAAAGACGGAAATGCCGCAGCAATCCGGAACATGCCACAAGCGTAAGTCAATCAAAACTTCCAACGTCACTTCTGGAGACGATTCTTCCAACGGGACGATTGCGTGGGAAGTTCTCATCCGGTCGAGCCGACGTCGGCCGTTTGCGCGTCGGCGGTGGTGGTCTCGGTAAACCGTTCCATCGATCGGGCCGCGCGAACCGACACGGCACAATATTTCAGGGCCGGTTGCTTGCTTACCGGGTCCGTCGCGTCGCTGGTCGCTTCGTTGGGCGAGGCGCTTTGCGACCATAGATCATTCCAATGGATCGGCATGAAAACCGTGCCGATCGGGGCCGCGGAATCTACTTTCAAAATGCTGCTCGCACGCCCACGGCGGCTTTGGACCTCCACGTGCTGGCCGTCGCGCAGCGCCAAAGCGGCGGCGTCTTCCGGATGCATCTGCACGTAAGGCGCCTTATCGGTCTTGTTCAGTTGCGGGACCAGGCCGGTCTTGGTGCGGGTATGCCAATGGCCGGCGAGACGGCCGGTCGTCAGAAGCATCGGGAATTCATGATTGGGAGATTCGGCCGACGGAGTTTGCGGGCGGGCGAAAAATCGGGCGCGGCCGTTGGGCGTCGGAAAAACGCCGTCTTCGTATCGACGGGCGCAGGATTGGCCCAGCGCCGGGTACGGCCACTGCTGCGGCCCTTTTTTTCTCAGGGTTTCGTGGGAGAGAGCGCTTTGATCGTTGGGACGGCCGGCGGTGACGCGGGAGAATTCGTCGAAGATTTGCTCGGCGGACGAAAAGCGAACGCCCGACGGAAAATCCATCGCCTCGGCGACCTGCTTGCACCACCACCAATCCGCCCTGGCGTCGCCGGGCGGCGGAACCACTTCCTCCATCAGCGACACCCGCCGTTCGCTGTTGCAGAACGTCCCGGCCTGCTCGAAGTTCACCGCCGCGGGAAATAATATGTCGGCAAATGAGGTGGATTCAGTGGGATAATACGCGTCCTGCACGATGACCAGTTCGGCTTTTTTCAATGCCGCCCTTACGCGCGGGAGATTCGGCATCGACGCCGCGGGGTTGGTCCCCACGATCCACATCGCCTTGATCTCGCCGCGCTCCATCGCGGAAAACATTCCGACCGCGTCGTAACCGGCATGCTGATAAATGGCGCCGGGACGCAGGCCCCACAGTGTTTCGATCTGCCGGCGATGGTCGGGATTGGCGATCTGCCGTTGCCCGGGCAGAAGATGGCTCATGTATCCGACGTCGCGGCCGCCCATCGCGTTGGGCTGGCCGGTCAGGCTGAACGGGCCGGCGCCGGGCTTGCCGATCTGCCCGGTGGCCAGATGAAGATTGATGATCGCGTTGCCGGTAAATGTGCCGGTGACGCTTTGATTGATGCCCATCGTCCAGAAAGTCATCAGCCGATTGGAGTCGGCCAAAACACGGGCGGCATGAACGAGATCAAACGCCGGGATTCCGCAAATTCTCGACACCACGTCCGGCGGGTACGACGGCAGCATCGCCTCGAGCTCGGCCCATCCTTCGGTGTTCGCGGAGATGAAGCCTTCATCCAGCTTTTTCCAGCTCCAGAGCAGGTAAAGCAATCCGTTGAGAAGCGCCAGATCGGTTCCGGGTCGAATCGGCAGGTAGAGCGTGGCGGCGTCGGTGGTGGCCGTGCGACGCGGATCGACCACGATACACTGCGCCCGCCCTTTTTCC
The DNA here is from genome assembly GCA_035551995.1 of Tepidisphaeraceae bacterium. Classification (GTDB taxonomy): domain Bacteria; phylum Planctomycetota; class Phycisphaerae; order Tepidisphaerales; family Tepidisphaeraceae; genus RYN-428. Next base: position 13,216 of record DASZME010000095.1, on the reverse strand, counting down.
ACGCGCCGCTGCACGCGCGCGAACGTGATCGGATGACAGTCGGCGGCGTTGGAGCCGATGAAGAAAAAAGTGTCGGCCAATTCAATGTCCGCGTAGCTGCCCGGCGGGCCGTCGCTTCCCAGCGACAAACTCATCGCGCTGGCGGCGCTGCTCATGCACAGACGGCTGTTGCTGTCGACGTGGTTGGTCCGCAAATATCCTTTGCCGAACTTATTGAAGATATACTGCGCTTCGGTGGTCAATTGCCCGGAAAGATAAAACGCGATGGCTTGCGGACCCTCCTTCTGAATGATATCGAGCAGGCGTTTTGCGGCGTCCGCGATGGCTTTGCCGGGCGAAACAGCCAACAGGGGTTCGTCGCGATTGGCCCGCGTCATGGCATAACGGAGCCGGGTGGGAACGTTGACCGTTTGATGAGCGGTGGCGCCCTTCTGGCAAAGCTTGCCCATATTGGCGGGATGTTGCGGATCGCCCCGCACCTTGGTCATGCGCGCCCCGTCGGTTGAAGCAAGAATGCCGCAGCCTACGCCGCAATAGGGACACAGGGTTTTGATTTCCTTCATGATCCGCCGCCGACGAAAGAGGCTTGCGATCCCCGCCCGCTATTCCGGGAAGAGGCGACCGCAACGCGTTATCCATCAATATACATCGCGCTGATATCGGCCGTTCCGCACCAGGTCCGAAACATATTGATCCACCTGCGCCGGCGACAGTCCGCCTTGCTCGGCGATGATCCGCCGCAGCGCTTTGTCCACGTCGCTGGCCATTCGCTTGGCGTCGCCGCAGACATAGAAGTGGCCGCCTTCCTGGAGCCATCGCCAAATATCGCCGGCGTTTTCGAGCATACGGTTCTGGACGTAGATCTTTTGATCGCCGTCGCGCGAGAAGGCGGTATCGAGCCGGGAAAGGACGCCGTCGGTCAGATAGCGGCCAAGTTCCTCTCGAAAAAGAAAATCGCACTCTTCGCGCTGATCGCCGAAGAAGAGCCAGTTTTTGCCCTTGGACCCGGCGACGGCGCGCTCCTGCAGAAACGCGCGAAACGGCGCGACGCCGGTTCCAGGACCGACCATGATGACCGGCGCATCGGTGCTCGGCAGACCGAATTTATGCGACGGATGAACGAAAACCCGCACCGTCTGGCCCGGTCGAATCCCGCCGCCGAGAAATGTCGAAGCGACTCCCTTGCACTTGCGGCCAACAGCATTGGCATACCGCACCGCGCCGACGGTCAGATGCACCTGACCCGGATGCGCCCGCAGCGATGACGAAATCGAATACAGTCGCGGCGCCAACGGCGAAAGGGTGGCGACGAAATCTCCGGCCGCGGGACGAGCGGACGGAAACTTGTGAAGCAGATCGACGATCTGAAGATCGCCCGCGCCGTCTTCGTTGTCGCGCAGCGCCTGCAAAGCGGCGCGCTGGCCGTCGTCGGTCGCGCAGCGGGAAAGGATGTCGAGCAGATCGGGCGTTGGGCGGGTGATGGTAAACTCGCGCGACAAGGCTTCGCGCAAACTCATCGGAAGGCCGTCCCATCCGGGAACATCCTCGGCTCCGGTGAGACCCAGCGCGTCGAGGACTTCGCTGACGAGGTCGGGGCAGTTTTCGGGAAAAACGCCGAGAGCATCGCCGGGCTTATACGTAATGCCGCTGTTGCGGAGGTCGATCTCGACGAGTCGAGTGTCTTTGGACGACGCGGCGCTGTTCAGCGGCTTGGATCGAATCAGCCGAGCTGGGAACGGCGTGTTGCGGTCCCATCCGGCCGATCCGTCGGGCGGGGCGGGCGCCTGGGCCGACTTACGAACCTTCACGTCCGCCACCGGCACGACCTTTTTGGGCGCCGCCGCCACGAGCTGCTTGAGCGTTTTCACCGTGTCGCGTCCGCCCGGCGTGCAGCGCGTGAGGTCTTTCTCTTCGCCGCGCGCGATCGCCTCGCTGTAGGTTTGGCAGACGTATCCGCAGGCGCCGCAATCGAGCTGGGCCATGGCGGCCATCAGCTTGCGTTCGTGCGGTTTGTCCTCGGCGAGTTTCATGCGATCGTCGATCGTCATTGCTGGATCGTGCCAGGGAAACTGTTCTTCCTCCTGAGCCGGCGGGGCCGGCGCGGCGCCGGGCGTCAGGCTTTGGACGGCGAGCGCCGTTTGGCCTCCGAGCATCCCGGCGAGGAATCCGTTCAGCCAAGCCCGTTGCGCCGTTGAGAAGGGCGCGCTTTCCGGGAGGACGGGGACAAGCGGGATGTATTGGGTGGCGCCGGTCGTTGAGGTCGGCGGAGCCGTGAGTGTGGTTGTCATGCGTTCACCGGTTGTTGGTCAAAAAGTTCGCGGAGTTGGTCGATCGTGTAACGTTTGGCGAAATCCCCAAATGCTTCATTCTCGGCCGATCGATGATCGAGGTACGCCCGAAGCATCCGTTCGATTTTCAGGGGCGCGTCGGTCGCGATCACGTCGCGATACAACTCGCGGCCGATTTCCTGCCGCGGCCCATATCCACCGCCCACGAACAGGTGATACCCCTCGATCATCTCTTCCCCCACGGAAACTTTAGTCGCGATCAGTCCGATGTCTCCGATGTAATGCTGGGCGCACGAATGATGGCATCCGGTGAGATGAATATTCACGGGTCGGTCGACGGTCACTCTCGCCTCGAGATGAGAAGCGATCAGCAACGCATGTGCCTTGGTGCCTGAAGCGGCGAATTTGCAGCCGGCGTTTCCGGTGCAGGCGACCAGCCCGGCGCGAATGTGCGTCGCTGACCAATGCAGGCCTATTTTTTCGATCTCATCCTTGATCATATCGATGTCGGCTTCGCGAAGATCGGAAATGAGCAGGTTCTGCCAGACCGTGAGGCGAAGGTCGCCGCTGCCGAATCGGTCGGCAATCGACGCCAGCCCGCGCATCTGCGCGGCGGTGATCCTGCCGACGGGTAACACGATCCCGGCGTAAACGAATTCCGCCTGCTTTTGCGGATGAAAGCCGACGTGCGCCATGCGGTCGATTTTGGCGGTATTGGCCTGGCATCGATCGAGCGGGAAACGCCGAAACTTCGCCGGCAGCAGCTTCTCGACCTCGCCGACAAATTTTTCCAGCCCCCATGCGTCAAGCACGTATTTGAGACGTGATTTCTTGCGATCCGTCCGATCGCCATGCTCCAGAAAAACCCGCACCACGGCCGCCGCCGCCGCAATGCACTCTTCCGGCGTCAGGAGAATGCCGCAATCGCGCGCGAAATCTTGATGGCCGGTGATTCCGCCAAGCTGCATTCGGAAATAAACGCCGCCGGGAACCGGTGAGCCATTCGCGTCGCTGACCACGACGGCGACGAATCCTATATCGTTGGTGTCTTCGAGGGTGCTGACCGCCCCGCCGCCGTCGAATGCGATGTTGAATTTGCGAGGAAGGCCGTACATCTCACGATGGTTGAGGATGTAATGATGCATCTGCCGGGCGAGCGGGCGGGTGTCGATCAGTTCTTGCGGATCGATCCCCGCCGTTGGGCTCGCGGTGACATTACGGATGTTATCGGAGCCGGAGCCGCGATTGATGATGCCCAGATCGTGCAAGCCGGTCAGCAAATCGACGGTGCTCTTTGCGCCGATTTCGCGAAGCTGCAAGTTGGATCGTGTGGTGACGTCACAGCAGCCGTTGGCGAGCTGTTCCGACAGGTTAGCCAGGCCGCGCATTTGATGGCTGTTGACGATCCCGGCGGGAAATCGCAATCGGCACATGAACGAATCCTGGGCCGGCGCGACGTAAAACAAGCCCTGAAATTTGAAAAGGAACACGTCGGTTCCCTTGGGGAACCGGCCGTCGCGGGCGTGTTCGATCACTTCGTCCCAGAGATCGAGACCGTTCTTGTTTCGCTTGGCCTGTTCCTCGGGCGCCAGCTTTTTCCCCGCGGCGATAAAGCGATCTTGCGCCGTGCGTTGATGTCCGTCGGGACCGGCATGCACTTCTTCCGCCGGCGCCGGCGCGGGAGCCCCGCCCAGAACCGTCAGCGGCAGCGTGCGAGTCAGTCCGCTGCCGACGGCGAAGCCTTGAAGGTAGTTCTTTTGCTCTTCGGTGAATTCCTGGTTTGTCATGATAAGGAACCTCTCGTTCCGGTGTTCCGGCACAATCCGATTACAACGCGGCCCCGGCTTGGGTCATGCGAGACCGACGGCCAATTCAGGAACCGCGGCCGGAACCAAAGATTCGAGCGTTCGCTTGTCGATCGTCGTCGTTATCCTCCCCGGCTCGCGAATCATGAAACAGCACACGAAGGCGACCAAGCCGCACACGCCCATCGCCATGAAGAATGTGAGCGTATTGGTCAGCAGGAAGATGGTCATAAACGCGACGCTGCCGACGCTTCCGTAGGCGCCAATCAGGCCGGCGATCTGCCCGGTGAGCGGCTTGCGGATCAGCGGCGCGATGCAGAAGTTGGCGCCGTTTCCGGCCATCAGGAAGAGTCCGACCACCATTACCAGCCCCATCGCCCCCCAGAGCGGCCACTTGGGACCGATCATCGGAATCAGGAAAAATCCCAGCGCCGAGCCGGCCAGCGTGACGACCATGATGGGCTTGCGTCCCACATGATCGCCCAGAATTCCGCCCAGCGGCCTGGCGACGAAATTCGCGAAGGCGAACCCGGCGCCCATCACCCCGGCGATGGCCACGGACACGCCGAACATTTTCTCGAAGTACGCCGGCAACATCTGCTCGACCGCCAACTCGCCGCCGAACGTCACCGCATAGCAGAGGCACAGGATCGCGACCTGGGAAAATGAGTAGCGATCTTCGCCGGCGACGATCTCTCCCGCCGCGATCGACCGATTCACGATGAGAATTTTGCGGACCTGTTGAAAGAGCAGCGCGGCAAGGAGTCCGTACACGACATAGCTGATCGAGACCGGCACGAAATGAACTCGCACCAGCCGCCACGCCGTCACTCCCAGGCACAGAACCATTGGCACTTGCAGGAGAACCAGGGCGGCCAGATCGGGGCGCGACGTGACCTCGAGCGCGCCTTTTTTCTTGGGGCGTTTGAATTCCTTTCCCGGCGGGGCATCGACGGCTTTGGCGTAGAAAATAAAAGACCATGCCAGGCACATCAGTCCACTGATGGCCGTCGCCCAGCGCCAGCCCGTGGCGGGGTTAAAAAGCAATGCCAACAGCGGCAGGCCAAACGTCGCGGCGGCCATGCCGAAGTTTCCAAGGCCGCCGTAGATTCCCTCGGCGGTTCCGATTTCACGGGCGTCGAACCATTCGCCGACCATCCGGATGCCGACGACGAATCCCGCGCCGACGCAGCTGATCAACAGCCGGCAAATCGCCAGTTGCCAGAAATGATTCGAGAACGCGATTCCCAGGCAAGGGAGGCATGCCAGCGCCAGCAAGCCGCTATAAATCCGCCGCGGGCCAAAGCGATCGACCAGCATTCCGACCGCTACCCGTGCCGGGATCGTCAGGGCAAGGTTGCATAAAAGCAGGACCTGCGACTGTTCCCGGGTCAGATGCAACACGCGAGCGATGGTCGTGCTGAAGGCGCCGAGGTTGTACCAGACGACGAACGTGAGGAAGAACGAAACCCAGGCAAGATTCAGCATCTTCCATCGGCCAGGTTCCAGGCCGACGGTGGATTTGGACGGATATTGGCCGGTTCGTAAAAACATGTTCGTTTACACTTCCCTTCGTTTTCATTCAAGAAATAGAGCGCGGTTCAGGTTCGTGGGGTCGAACTCGCGCCGCGTCGATGAACGCGTTGAGCGCGTCATCGTTCGGCGATTGAAGCCATCATTGGGCGATTGCGGGCTGACAATTTTCGTTCGCCTGCGAACAGTCCGATCGAACAAGTAATCTCGCGTCGAACCAGCCGGTTCGCAGTTTCATCGGCGGCAAATCGTCCGGCGGACATTCAAGCTTGAGACCCTCGGCCACGCGCCGATACGGCCCGCTGTCCACCGCCAGCCGTGCGACGGCCACCACGTCGATGTCCGGCGGCAGGTGGCCCCACCGGATCATTTGTTTCAACAGCCAGGCGGCATGAGTGGCCGAGGGAAACGTTGTGGCCGGCGCACAATTTCGAATCGGTCCCGCTCCGCGCCGGGCGGCGCCGCCGAACCAGCGGTCGATCGTCAGGCTCCGCAGGAGCAGTTCGGCCGGCATGTCGAGGTACGCGGGCGCGGCGAGCATCTCGGCCAGTGCCGGAGCGTTTGCCTTCTCGGTGCAAAACACGCAGCCTCGCAGCGTGGCCCGCACCAGCGCGTCGGCCTGGTCCGGGCTCTTGGCCAGCCATCGCCCGCTGACGGCAACCACTTTTTCGGGATGATCGGGAATCAGATCGGCCGTGACGGCGACGATTTTTCCAAGTCCCTGCCGTTCGGCGACGGTGTTCCACGGTTCGCCGGAACAAAAGCCGTCAAGGCATCCTTTTTCCATCTGCCCGGCCGTCTGCGGCGGGGGAAGCACGCACAGTCGCACGTCGCGATCCGGATCGATTCCGCCGGCGGCTAACCAATCGCGAAGCAGGTAATGATGCATCGAGCAGCCGAACACGTGCGCCAGCAGAATCGGATTGCTCACGCCGCGCAACCGTGCGGCGCGGGCCAGTTCGACGGCCGAATCGATCCCCATGTCGGTCAACCGCCGCCCGAGCGTGATGGCGTTTCCGCCGGCGCCGAGCCCCATGATCGCCGTCACCGGAGCGGGAAAACGATCGCGACCTAAAACGCTGACCGGCGGCATGCCGACCAACGCATGGCTGGCGTGAAGGTGGCCGTAAACGAGCTTGTCGCGGACATTGCCCCAACCGATCTGTCGCTCAAGCGTCACGCGCAGGCCTTCGTCGGCGAAGTAGCCCAGCGTCATCGCGGCGATCAACGGCGCCGCGTCAAGAAGCGCGACGAATCCGATCCGAACGTCCGACGCGGCCAAAGCTGAATTTCCATTGCGGACCACGATCGGCCTGCCAAACTCCTCGCAAGCTCTTCCTTCACTCAAGACGGCCGCGGCAATACATCGCCGCTGGTTTTGAATCCCGTCTTTACGCTCCGCCGTCATCTGTCACGAAGAGTTTAATGCACGGCGATGGATGAATCCAATTCATTGTTGAGATAGTATCGATCGATTTCTTTCATTGGCTTTGCATGCGCTTTGCGCATTGGTTGGGCGAATCCGAACCGTTTGCCGCGCTTTTAGGCTGGGCGAATCCGCGGAGAATGGCGGCAATCCGCCGGGCATGAGCATTGTCCCAAAAAAAACTCCGCCGCGCGTCGCGGATAGCCGGTTGGTTAAAACCGCTGTCTGCGATACGAGGCGGAGCGAGACTTAGAGGGGCAGTGAATCGTTCGACGGTCTTAAAGCACGAGTTGCAGCTGTGCGATGAAGGAAATTTCGGGTTTCCCGTTGCTGGTCGTCAGCACGTCGTTTGAGGTGTCGTCGAACGGCAGTCCGTTCGGCAGCCAAAGCGCTTCGCCGGTCAGCTTCACGCGATGCCCGTGGAAATAATAATTGGCGCCCCCCGCGATGGCCTGGATCCAGTTGTGACTGCCGGCGGGAGTGCCTTGCAGGTGCATGAATTCATACCGGCCGAAGGGTTCGAGATGGCCGCCGATGATGTAACCGGCTTCGGCGACGATCGAATATTCGTTGGTCGGCCTCCCGGCGACCGCCGGGTCGCCGGCGGTGATGCTGGCGCCGGTGGCGGTCTGGCCGTAGTAGCCGAAATTGTGGGTCGTGTAGCGATCGACGAATTCGCCGTAAAGGCTCAAGCCGTGCTGGTCGCCGTACATCACGTCGGCCACCGCGACCACCTGCCCGTCATGTCCGCGCTCCGAATAATCCGCGCCGGCGCCAAAGACCAATAGCGGCTCTTTTGTTTCGACGGCGCCCACCTGCAGATAATCTTTCCACCGCCCCATGAACTTGTATTCGACCCGGCCGACGATGCCATAGTCAAACGCGTTGTACGATCCGTTGTTGGGGTAATCGAGGAAATTGGTGTTCGCCGATCGCATGCCGTGGTTGACGCCGGCTTCGATTCGCAGGTATGTCGCGGGATCGTAAATGACCGTGGCGGCTTCGGTGTAGTCGTCGCCGTTGGTGAAAATGTCGGCGGTGACCGACCGCTCGGCGCCCTGCTGATAGCGTGTATCGACGATCTGCTCGTGAAGCAGCGGATCCTTGAGTTGCCCAAGCTTCAGGTAAAAGGGAGAGTCGGGCAGTTTGTATTTCACCCAGGCCTGCTGAAGCACCAGACCGCCGCCGAGGCTGTTGCTGACGGTGACCTTGCCGCCCGTCGTCGACGGCGTGGCGCCGTTGACATTGACGTTGCCGCTGGTGCGCTGCGTCGCCCAGTTAAAGAAGTAGGTGAAATTGGGCGAATAGGCGTTGCCGTCAACGCCGATGCGGAGTTGCCGGACTTCGAAGCCGTTGTCGATTTCATCGGAACGATTTTTGGCGGGGCCCTGCTGGTCCTTGCGGAGAAGCGTCACGTCGCGAAGTTGCAGGTGAGCCCACGGACGGAGCACGAAATTTCCGTCGCCGCTCTGGATGACAAAACGATGGTCCGCATAGCCGGCGGTGAATCCCTCGGCGGTCATGAAATGATCCGCGTCGTGGGCGCGGGCCGCCAGTTCGTCGGACGTTATCTTCGCTTCCAGCCGTCGCTCGGCTTCGCGGCGATGAAGATCGGCCTGTTTTTGCGTCGCTTCGAGTTGTGCGATTCGAGCCTTGATTTGGGCGATCTGATCAGGCGTGTCGTCGGCTTGCGACGCGGGATCGGCCGCCAGTACGGGATGGGACAGGGCCAATGCCATAATCGCCGCCGAGAAATGCGCCGTGCGTTTTTTCAACTTCATGCTCCTGATTGTCGCGGATGATACCCAACTGCGGGGCAAAATGTAATAATTTCCCCATAATGAATCCAATTGATTGTTACGATACAATCGATCGATTCTATTCATGGAGGCCGCATGTTGGACGTGCATCAGTTGCGGGTTTTCGCCTCGGTTGCCGAGAATCTAAGCTTCACGAAAGCCGCCGAGCGACTGTTTCTGACCCAGTCGGCGGTGAGCCATCAGATCGCCAAGCTGGAACGAGACGTGGGCTGCCCCCTGTTGGAACGACAAGGCCGGACGGTCGCCCTGACGGCGGCCGGGCGTGAAATGGCGAGCCGCGCCCGCCGCGTTTTCGTCGCCGTCGAAGAAGCCGAGACGGCAACCCGCCACGCCGGCCGGCCCGAAACCGGCCGCCTTCGCATCGGCGCCTCTTCGACCGCCTGCCAATACATCATCCCCGAAGCGCTGCGCGAATTTCGGGAATGCTTTCCCGGCTTCACGCTGGCCATCACCCCCGGCGATTCTCCGCAAACCGCCGAGCGACTGGTGACCGGCGAAGTGGACCTTGGCCTGATGGTCCGCCTCGATCGGCAGAAGAAGCTTTCGTATCACGATCTTTTCGACGACGACCTGAAATTCCTCGTCAGTCCCCTGCATCCATGGGCCAAGGCGGGAAAAGTAGATCGACGGCAGTTGGCCGAGCAGCACATGGTTCTCTACAGCCGCAACAGCGCGACCTTTCGTCTGATGGAGCGTTACTTTCTGAAAATGCGCGCTCCGCTGCGCGACTGGATCGAACTCGGGGACATGGGCGCGATCAAGGAACTTGTAAAGCTCGGCCTCGGCGTCAGCATCACCGCCGAGTGGACCGCTCGGCCCGAAGTCGCCGAAAAATCGCTGGTGCTTCTCCCGGTCCCCGGCGGTCGCTTGCAGCGAAGCTGGTGCATCGCCTCGACCGCCGGCCGCGAATTGTCGCTGGCCGAGCAGACGTTCATCGGACTATGTCAGGCGGTGGCCGGAGAACTGATTACCTGAATGCTCGGGTCGCTCGTCTCGTTAAGCTGAACGGACATCAATGCGGCAACTTAAGTAGAGGAGCGACGACCGCGGATTCGAATATCGATCGTGCACGACAATTAGGCGCGATTCATTTAGCCGCTCCGCGGCTTTAGAAGTTGCGGGTATCGATCGGCGTCAGTTGTCCAAATGCGTCATTTCCCGCTTGGCCTCGTCGGCGTACGACGTCCCGGGATAGCCGTCGATGACGCTCTGATACTTCGCCCGCGCCAAATCGGTCCGCCCCGACTGTTTATAACTCGCGGCCATGCTCAAAGCGGCTTTGGCTTTCACGGCGCCGTCGGCTTCGGAAATCTTCTGGATCACTTCCGGGTGGCTCCGCTCCAGTGACTTGATCTCGCCGCCCGCGGTGACGCCGGCGTCGGTGTCGGCGTATTCCTTGGCGACCATTTTTAAACGGTTGTACGCCAACGCGAACTTATTTTCCCCCTGTAATTTTTCCGCCGCCGCCAGCGCCGCCGCCGCGCGGGCGTTGTGCTCGGACGCGCGGTCGCTCTTGTCGGCCTCGGCCAAAGCGGCCTTTACCTGTGCGTTGGACATCAGGCCAAGCAGCTTGCTCTTGGCCTTGAGAGACACCGGCAGACCGATCATGTTGTCCGACAAATCCTTGAGTTTGACCACCGCTTCCTTGTAACTTTCCTTCTGGATAAGCGGGTCGATTTCCGCCAGCGTCTTTTCGCCCGCGTCGTTCATCTTCGATTGCAGGTCCTTGTACTTGACGGCAAAATCCGTATCGGCCTTGGCGTCGGAATGAATCTTGGAAAGAAGTTTCACGGCGCCCTTGGCGTCGTTGTCCGCCAGGCGTTCCAGCGCCGAGTCGAGCACTTTCGTCGCGTCGGCGACCACGCGCGGATCGACCAGATGCGGCGGCGTCAGTTGAAACGTCTGGTCGATCGCCGCGTCCAGCCCACCGGCCGGATGACCGGCGTAAACCACTTTGCCAAGCGGGTTAATCAGCACCGTAAACGGAATTCCGCTGTCTCCCCACATCGCCCAGATCTTGTTCTTCCAGACCATCCCGTCAAAATATTGCGGCCAAGTAAAACCCTTTTCCTTCGCGACCGTCAGCATCCGCGTCTTATCCTGATCGAGGCTGATGCCGAGGATCTGCAGTCCCTTGTCGCCGTACTTCTTGTTGATTTCGACCATGTGCCCGGCCTCGGCCATGCACGGGCCGCACCAGGTGGCCCAGAAATCCACGACCAGAATCTTGCCGTGCATGGATTCAACATCCACCGTTCTGCCATCGACGGTCTGGTAATTGAGCTTGGCCTGGTCGCCTACCTGAATGGCGGCGCGAGCCGACGTGGTCGAGAGAGCCAATAGAAAAGCCGCGATAAGAGCTGCGATGCGTTTCATAGTGATTTCCCGTTTCGAGAAGATTGGCTGCAATTCAAAAGAAAATCGTAACGGCGCCGGAGAAGGCGGTCAATCATTAAGTTCGCGAAAAATTCTGGATGTAAATATCGGGTTGAGGGTGCAGCGAGAATCCGTAACGCCGCCGCGCGGCGTCGGTTTGTGGAGCCGGCGGCACGGCCGATATGCGTGGCCCCCAAAATCTCCCCGCGCTATTTCGCCGGAATTACGCTTGCGATACCGCTTGCTAAGCCATATGACAACCCTGTGCTCGAACCGCTTCCAACAATCAGCTTTCCATACCGTGACGTCGCATTCAAAGTGGCCCTGGCCGGCGGAATCGGGTTGCTGGTCGGCCTCGAACGTGAATGGTCGCATAAGGAAATCGGCGTCCGGACATTCGCCATCGGCGGGTTGCTCGGGCTGTTAACCTCGCTGCTGGCGCCGCTCTTTGTCGTGGCGGGGTTGTCGGCGGTGCTGCTGCTCATCGCATTTCTGAACGTGCATAGCCTTCTTAAAGATCGTTCGCTGGAACTGACGACGTCGCTTTGCCTGGTCGTCGTTTTTTTTCTGGGCGCGATGGTCGGGCAGGGCCATTACTTCACCGCTTCCACCAGCGCAATCGCGATGATGATGCTTTTGGCCTGGAAGGTTGAGCTGGAGCGGCTGGCGGGCGCCCTGCGGCCGGAGGAGATTCGCAGCGCCGTTTTGCTCGGTTTGATCAGCGTTGTGATTTACCCGCTGCTGCCTGACCGATTTGTCGATCCGTTTCATCTGATCAATCCGCGCGAGGCATGGGTGATGGTCGCGGTGATCGCCGGTATCGGGTTCTTGAATTATGTGCTGCTGCGCGTCTACAGCAACCGAGGTCTCTACTACGCCGCCCTGCTCGGGGGTTTGGTGAACTCCACCGCCGCCGTGGCGGAGTTGTCGCTTTTACTTCGTCCGCCGGAGAGGTCGGCGGCGATGGGCGCGGGCGTGTTGCAACTCACCAACGCGTCGATGTTTGTCCGCAATGCCGTGATTCTGGCCATCTTCGCGCCCAAGGCGGTCTACGCCGCCGGAAGCCCGCTGATCGCCATGGCGGCGGCGGCGATTTTATTCGCGTGGGTGCGACATGGTTCACCGCGATCGCCGGCGCCGTTGCGGCTTTCGTCGCCGGTCTCGCTGCCGCGCGTGCTGAAATTTGGCTTGATCTTCCTGGGCTTGTCATGCGCGGGAACAATTGCCCAGCGCCATCTGGGAACGTACGGATTCCTCGTCGTGAGCGTGGCCGGCGGCTTAATCAGCAGCGCCAGCACCACCGCTACCGCCGCCGCGCTTGCCGCCGCCGGCACGCTGTCGCCGCAAACGGCTGGATTGGCTACCGTGCTGACATCCATCTCCAGTGCTCTGATGAATCTCCCTTTGGTTTATCAGCAGACTCGCCGGCGCGACCTCCTGACTCGATTGGCCGTGGGCTCGGCATTCGTCGTCCTGGCCGGCGTCGCGGTTTCCGCGGCGGATCACTGGCTGCGTTGATATTCTCATTACAGCACTTTCCCCATTCCCGCAGCGCTTCTGCGTTTAGCGGCCCACATGCGGGCGCGTCCGGCGTCGGAAGCTCGCGACACCAACATGAGAAGTGCGCTTCCTCGACGCCGGCGCTCATTTCATCTCGATCGTTCGGCCGGTGACGGTTTCCCGATTCATGCGCCGGGCGCCATCACCATCGCGACGATCGGCGGCTGGGCCGGCGTTGAAAGAAGCTGCGCGCCGGCCCAGTCGGCGTGATCATAGTCGATATTATTGACGATGCCGTTGGTGGCGACCAGCGTCAGTTGCTGAACGCCGACGACGCTGATGTTGATGTTCATCACGGGGCTGGCGCTGGTGAGCACGCCGCTGTCGAAGAGCACCTTTCCGTCGCCGATCACTTTGAAATCGACCGAGCCGCTGCCGACGGCGTTTTCCTCGTCGTCGATCCCGACG
>DASZME010000094.1:0-179859 GCA_035551995.1 Tepidisphaeraceae bacterium | reverse complement strand
GCATTCTCGAATCCGAATACCTGCTCCTGATGTTCATCCTCGGCCTGGAAAACGATCCCAATCTCCCGAAAATCGCCAACTATCTTCGCAATCTCCAAAACCCCGACGGCGGATGGAGCCTGTTTCCCGGCGGCCCGGCCGATCTGTCCGGCTCCGTCAAAGGATACTTCGCGCTGAAGCTGATGGGCGATGATCCATCTTCGCCGCACATGGCCCGCGCTCGCAATTTGATCCACCGCCTGGGCGGGGCGGAAAAATGCAACACGTTTACGAAGTTTTATTTCGCCGCACTGGGGCAAATCAGTTTTGAAGCGTGTCCCGCGATTCCGCCGGAGATCGTTTTTCTGCCGAAGTGGGCTTACTTTAATCTGTACAACGTATCCGCCTGGACGCGAACGATGATCCTGCCGCTGGGGATCGTGACCACACTGCGGCCCGTGCGGAAACTGCCGGCCGACAAGGGAATCGCCGAGCTTTATCTCGACGACGAGGCGAAGCATCGATTGGGCGAGAGGCTAGTGGGGCTGCCGCGAAGTTGGCGCGATGCTTTTTTGCGCGTGGACGCGGTTCTCAAACGCTATAACGAATCGCCGCTCTCATGGCTGCGCGAGAAATCGCTCAAGGCCGCGGAAAAATGGATGGTCGAGCATTCGGAGGGGTGTGACGGGCTGGGGGCGATATTTCCGCCGATGGTTTACATCCTGATCGTCTTCAGATTGCTCGGATATCCCGATGACCATCCGGTCGTGGTGAAGGCTCATAAGGATTTGCGGGACTTGTTTCTCGACGGGCCGGGGCATGATGAAATTCGCGTGCAGCCTTGTCATTCGCCGGTGTGGGATACGGGCTTGGCGCTGCACGCGCTGGCCGAGTCCGAGATCGCCGTCGATTCGGAGCCGGCTCGTCGAGCCACGCGATGGCTGCTCGAAAAGGAATGCAAATTCGCCAGTGACTGGAAGCACAAATGCCCGGCCGGTCCGGAATTCGGCGGATGGTTTTTCGAGTTCAACAACCCGCATTATCCGGATGTCGATGACACCGCCGCCGTGGCGATGGCGCTCAAACGCGCCGGCGGCGACGGCGCGCAGGCGGCGATCGAACGTGGCTTGCATTTCCTTCTGGCCATGCAGAACGGCGACGGCGGCTGGGCGGCGTTCGATCACACCGTCGATCGGCCCTTGCTCGAAAAAGTTCCCTTCGCCGATCATAACGCGATGCAGGATCCATCTTGTCCGGACATCGCCGGGCGGGTGTTGGAATGCCTGGGGCACAACGGCTTTACCGCCGATGACCCCGCCGTCCGGCGCGCCATTCGTTACATTCAAGGCCAGCAGGATGCCGCCGGTTGCTGGTGGGGCCGATGGGGCGTCAACTTCGTCTATGGAACCTGGCAGGTTCTCACCGGCCTGAAAGCGGTGAAAGCGGACATGAGCGCGCCCTGGATTCAGCGTGCGGCGGAGTGGCTCAAACAGGTGCAAAAAGAAGACGGAAGCTTCGGCGAAACCGCGCAAAGCTACGACGATCCCACGCTCAAAGGCAAAGGGGAAACCACGCCCTCCCAAACCGCGTGGGGCGCGATGGGCCTGATGGCCGCGTGCGCGCCGGATGATCCAGCCATCCACCGAGCCATCCACTGGGTCGTGCAAAACCAGGGCCCCGACGGCAACTGGGAAGAAAAGTGGTACACCGGCACCGGATTTCCCAAAGTCTTCTATCTCAAGTACCACCTCTACCGCCTCTACTTCCCCCTGACGGCCCTCGCGCGCTATCGGCGCCTCAACGGGCAATCGTCGTGAGACCGACGAAAATCAAAGCGAACCCAGAAAAAACGACAACAGCAATAACGCCAGCACAATTGACGTAACGATCACAAAGACTTTGTCCTTCTCGTACACAAACGCGAATATCGACACCGCCACCCGCATGACCGGCGTCGCAATTAAAAGCAGCAATCCGGCGACCACGATCGCCCTTCCCTGAAATTCCCGCAGCCCCGCGGTCATCTCTCCTAAACTCCGCGGAAACGCGCCGCCCGGCTTGGTCAGGCGGGCAAGCTGCTCGGACGATCGGGCGTAATCGGGATGATGAATAAACGTGACGATCATGCCGGCGCTAATCACGATCAGGCTCGCCACGACGCCGGTGCGCAGCAGCACGCTGATCAGAATTTCGACCTGCCGTGATTTATCGGCATGGTTCGCGCCGGTATCGGGCGTCGGCGGCATCGCGTTCATCGCCATCGAATTCCTTTCCAGAGCATTTGCGCGGAGATGAAAAGTAAGACGACGACGAAAGTCGCCCGGATCGCCTTGCCCTTCAGCCGTCCGAGAAGATGCGATCCGAGCGTGGCGCCGATCAAAACGCCCGCGGCCACGGGGGCGGCGATGAAGGGGTCGATATCTCCCCGCGAAAAGTAAACCCCTGCGCTGGCGGCGGCGGTAACGCCGATCATGAAGTTGCTCGTCGCCGTCGAAACTTTGATCGGCAGTCGCATCGCCAGGTCCATCGCCGGCACCTTCAATGACCCCGAGCCGATGCCCAGCAATCCGCTGACCACGCCGGCCACATACATCAGGGCCGCCCCCAGCGGCACATGCGTGACGCGGTAGTTGATCTCCCGCCCCACCGCCTGATCGAAATACCTTCCGTGCAGGCGAAGGCGATCCGCCAGCCACGACGGCGGAACATGATCCGGCGCCGCGTCTTCTCTTTTGCGGAACATCGCCACCGCCGAATAAACGAGAATCAGTCCAAAGACGATAAACAACCAGCGTCCGCCGATTGCGCCCGCCAGGAACGCGCCGCTCAGGGCGCCGGACGTGGTGGCGATCTCCAGGAGCATGGCGACGCGCAGGTTGGTCATACGCTCTCTGACATACGCGGCGGCGGCGCCGCTGGAAGTCGCGATCACGGAGACGATCGACGCGCCCGCTGCATAGCGAATGTCAATGTGGAAAAGAAGCGTAAGCGCCGGGATCACGATGATGCCGCCTCCAAGTCCAACAAGCGCGCCAAACGCACCCGCCACCACGGATATGCCAAGCACGAGCAAAACGAATTCAAGCGGACTCATGTTGAAGGCTTCCATCATCAACTCGTTACTCTTACAACATCATAGCGGACGACCGCGGCAATTCGGAACCGCTGCAATACAGGCGTGCCGTGCCCCCTGGGAAATCCGACTCCAACGTGGAATACGAATCGGGCATGAGAGTGTCGAGAACGACAAAATGATTCTCGGACAGGGAAATACGCGTTTCACACGTTTCCCACTGTGGAAACCTGCCGCTCCGCTTCTACGTCGCCGTGCACAAGTGACGCGGCGAATTCTCAAAAAAAGGGATTGCGTCTCACTTTTCTCGTCAGCCTGCACCCCCAACGGCATTGCCGTCGCGACAGACCACCTGCCTTAACAGCCGTCTTTAGTTGAAATTGGCTCTGGCTTCAATATTGCTTATTTGCCCGCGGTCGAACGTATTGTATATTTTCAGTGTCAGCCGGAAGGACAGAGCATCATACAGATCCAAAACCGGACGGCTCACTGGACGCCTGAGCGCGTCCAGTCGATTGGCGAACCACGGATGATTTGAATCCGATCGCATGACCACGTTGTTGGCCGTAGTGCACTTTGCGCGCTGTGTTTCGTGCGACGCGGATGATTGGCGTAAAACGGAGTCAGATATGCGAGTTATTTATGCGGTCGTCGCTGTTTGGGCTTTTGGCCTTACATGTATCGCCCAGGGCGGCGTCGCTTCGATCGATGTCGATCTTCCGAGCGTCGAATTCGCCACTCAATCCGCCGGCGATTTTTCCAGCGCCGCCGTCTGTTCCAGCGATCGGGCTGATCTGTTCGCGGACGGTTTACCCGCCTCTTCGATGTATGTCGAGTTGCCGACCAAGGCGCAGCCGCCGGTCGCTCATTCAGATGGTCCCACGGTTGTGCCGCTGCCCGCAGCGGCCCCAGCGGGGCTTTTGCTGCTGGGAATGATTGGGTTCGTTGGCCTGATTCGGCGCATGCGAGTTAAGATCGCCGCGCCGATTTGACTGTGCCTCTAAATCAGCCTCCTTCTCAAGGGCCGCCGTTCTACGAAGAACGGCGGCCTTTTCGCGTTTCTGGAGCATGTTTTCTACCTCATTTCATGGTAAACCTTTCGAGCCAACCGCCGCGTCCGCATCTTCAGGTTCAGAAAGGCCAAGTGCGATCTCCCACTTCCGTGACACGTCGGCACATGCTGCGATCGGCGACGGCGCTGGGCGCCGCCGCGTGCTTGGCGTCCGTCGGTTCACCGTCAGCCATCGAGGCTCATCCCGAGCAGCCGTACGATTTGGCTCATTTTTCACCGCGGCTCAAGGAGCTTCGCGATCGGCTTCACGTGAAAATCCGCGATTGGGTGATGCGCGGACGGCTTGCCCGGGCGGACGGGTATCTCTACACCATCGATGCCGCTCAACTGCTGGTTTATTTCGCCCGCGTCGGGGATGCCGAGGCGTATACCGCCCTGCGCGCTCATGCCCAAAAGAATCTCATTCACGACGACCGCGACGATCCCTATACCAAAGGATTCGTCTCATGGCGATGGAAGTCGGCCGAAAAGCCCGACGCCAGCGGCACCACCGAAGCGCTGCGCGTCGCCCGCGGATTGTGGATCGGCGCCAAGACCTTCAACCGCCCCGCCGACGCAGACCTGGCCCTGTCGGTGCTGGACGGGTATGCCCGTCATGGCGGCATCGACCAGGGGATGTGGATGATTCGCAACTACTTTTCATTTGGTACGCGCTCATTCGCCCCGAACTCTTTTCTTGTGGACTACGACCCTGATTTCATTCACGAAGTGGCCACCGAACAAAAGAGCGCGCCTTTGTCGAAACTGGCCGATCAGTGCTATGCCGTGATAAAAATGGCCGTCGCTCCGTCGGACCTGTTGTATGACATTATTCAGCCGGAAGTGGCGACGCTCTATCCCGAGCTGAATCTGAAAGCCTTCAGCCCCAACGACGTGATCCAGCTTTCCAATTGCTGCGCCACGGCCATGACGGTCGCCGGGGGAATTCCCGCGATTCCGCGAAAGGTATTGGCCTTTGCGTTAACCCGGTTTTCCGATCTCCGCGCGTACTACGTCGGAAGGACCGGCGAGCCGTACAACGGAAAGTCGGCGGCCGTTTCCGAATACAGCGTCCTGGCGAGATTGGCCGCGAAACTCAACGCCGATCTGCCGGCGGCGACGATCGCCGATCGAGCGATGCAGGATTGGATCTGGTCGGTCGATCACGCCCAGGAGATGGGCGTCTTCGCGGCAAGTGAAATCCTGCTGGCGATGCAGGCGCTTCTCGACTTGTGCCGGGCATAATCGGCTGTTTCCGGTCAGACCTTCGGCGGCAATGGCGGCGGCGTTTCTCCGAACAACCGCGTCAACTCCGCCACGTTTCCCGCCGCCACCCACTGCGGCATTCCCGTCGTCCAAACCAGCGAATCGCGCGTCACAGCCCCGGCCGTGATCTTGTCGCGCAAAACGCTCAAGTCGAACGGGCCCATTTGCTGCCCATTGACCGCCGCATAATAGCTCGCCTGTTTCGGCAGCGGCGGCGGGCCCGCCGGCCCGACCGTCTGCTGTCCCTGCAACCCTTGCGACACCGCGTTTCCCATCGCCATCCCCATCGCCATGCCCGCTCCCGCCCCGGCGATTCCGCCGGAATTGGCCGCGGCGATGGGCATGGCGTTGGCCGCTTGAAATTGCGCGTAAGCGCCTAAATTTCCGATCGCGCCCATGCTCGATCGCTTGTCGATCGCCGCCTCCACTTCCGCCGGAAGAGAAATGTTTTCCACGTAAAAGTTGGCGATCTGCAATCCAAACGGCTCGAAATCGGCCTCGATTTTCGGGAGAATATAGCGGCCCAATTGCTCGTAATTTCCCGCCAAATCAAGCGCGGCGATCTTGCTCGCCCCCAGCGCGTCGGCGAACCGCGCCGCTACCATGTCCCTGAGCTGGCTGTCGAGTTCTTCCAGGGAGAACTGCCCGCTGGTCCCCGAAATTTGCCGAAGGAAATTAGCCGGATCGGAAATCTTCACGGCAAACGTCCCAAACGCCCGCAATCGCACGATTCCAAAATCCGCGTCGCGCAGCATGATCGGGTTTTTCGTACCCCACTTGCGGTCGGTGAACGTGCGCGTCGAAACAAAATAAACCTCCGCCTTGAACGGACTGACGAACCCATATTTCCAACCCATCAGATCGGATAGGATCGGCATGTTCTGCGTGGCCAGCGTATAGGTCCCGGGATTGTAAACGTCGGCGAGTTTTCCGCCGCCGATCATCGCCGCCACTTGCGATTCGCGGACGATCAGCTTCGCGCCGTTCTTAATCTCGTTATCGCCGCGGGGATACCGCCAGGCCATCGTGTCGTTGGAATTGTCGAGCCATTCGACGATATCGATGAGTTGATTGTGGAAAAATCCCATGTGCTTGCTCCTTGTCGTCAGCCACAAAAGATACCGGCTGGCCGAAGCGAACGAAAGACGAATCCGTTTAGAATGTCGGGGGATATCTATAATCCCCCCCCGGCGATTTCCGGAGGTCATCGGCATGTCGAACATAGAATCTCCCGACAAGACGCCTGAATCATGGCGGGAATTTCGCGCGCACGCGCGAGCGCGTTGGTCTCTGCCCTTTTTTTACGTCGACTGGTTGATGGCTCAGCTTGCATGGCGGCTGAGTCGTTGGTCGCTGTTCAAGGTTCTCGCCTATGCGGAGACTTTTTCGGTATTGGTCGCCCTGATTTTTTGGGTGGCCGAAGCCAGCGAGCGAAAACAGCAAAAACATTATCAAGCCTGGCAAGTCATCAATACCGCGCAGGGCAAAGGCGGCAACGGGGGTCGGCTCGACGCGCTGGAGCAACTGAACGACGATCATGTGCCGCTGGTCGGTGTTGACGTGAACCAGGCGTACCTGCAGGGCATTCACCTGGAGCAAGCTGAGTTGCGCCGCGCAACATTTGCCGCATGTGATTTGCGGAACGCCCATTTTCGGCGCGCAAGGCTTGCAGACACGACCTTCACTTCCGCCAATCTCCGCGGCGCCGAGCTACGCGGCGCCGATCTGAGCGAAGCCGCGCTGATCGACGCCGATCTGACCGACGCGGATTTTCGGGGCGCCAAACTCTCCGATGTCAATTTCAGCAGGGCGGACCTGCGCGGCGCCGACCTGGCGGGCGTCCGCGATTGGAAAAACATCGCGGTTCGCCTGGCGAACGTCTACGGAATCAAAAATCCGCCCGATGGATTCGTAAAATGGGCGAAGGAACATGGCGCCGTCGAACTGATGGCGACGGACCAGTGGAACGCCAGATTGCAAGCCGATGCGCCGGCAAAATAATCATGGGGAAGCGACGGGCCGTCATTTTCAAAAACAGTCCGGGTTGCAAGCCAAAATAGCTTGAAAGCCGAATGATCGCCTGCTTGCTCCAGTCGCGGCGGACGTTGAGCATGTCGCTGAGAGAACTTTGTGATATGCCGACGACCTTGGACAGCGCGTTGACGCTCGTGCCGCGCTCTTCCAGCAGATGTAAGACAACGTCAGACGCAGTGACCTTCGACGTATCCAAACGCAATACGGCCGAGCTTTCGTAATCGACGATGAGCGAGAGCAAGACCGCCTTGTAATCTCGAACCGCCGCGCCCCGCTTACCGACGAGCGCGCGAAGCATGGCTTTGGCATGCTCGTGGGCGACCCGCGTCCGAATTGGCCGTAATGGGAATCTTTGCACCAATTCGAGGTATGCGTCGTTTGACGTTATCAGAACTGTCGTCGCCATCTATAGAATAGTCCTGCGCTGAAGGGCGGTTGAATTTTGTAGCGTCCGCACCGCGCTTCGAGCTTGAGAATCGCTCTCGTAGCGCAGACGTCTCGCCCGTGTCCTTTGCCGAAAGACACAGGCGAGACGCGTGTGCCAAAAAAAGTCATCAAGCGCGCTGCGACGCATGTATAGCTCTCCCAGTTGCAAATCTCCATACCCCCATCAACAATCCCCGCCGGGAATCATCGTTTTACGGAGCGTCCGGATACATCCACCCATGCCAACGCGCAACGACTCCATCGACCTCTCGCTCGGCCGGCTCGGTCGCGCGCTGGACTGCGCGGCGATTTCGCCGTCGATGAAACCGGCGATCGAGCGATGGCGTTCCGACGCCGCCGCGTTGAAATTTCATCTGCGTCCGCGCGACCAGGCCAAGCCAATGTTGCTGGCCGTCATCGGCGGAACCGGAACCGGCAAGAGCACGCTGGTGAACCGCCTGCTCGGCGTCGTCGTGTCGGCGACGAATTTCCGCCGCACGTTTACCAGCGGCATCGTCGCCGTGGCCCGCGATACGGCGGATGTGCCGGACGGATGGCTCGGCGTGGAGCGGAGCGCCGTCGGCGCCGACCGGCTTCCGGCGCGCGGCAACAATGGATCGCTCCTGATCGTCGCCGGAACGGCGCTGGGCGTGTTGATGCAGGCGGATTCGCTGCTTGGCGCCGCGGTGATCGCCGACACGCCCGATCTGGACGGCGATCAACGCGCCCATCACGCCGAGGCCGATCGCGCCTTTCGATGGGCGCAGGCGCTGGTGTTTCTGGTCACGCCGGAAAAATATCAGATGACCGAATTGCTTCCCTACTACCGCCTGGCGGCGCGGTACGCGATCCCGGCGCGCTTCGTCATGAATAAATGCGAAGAGCAGGCGGTCGTCGAAGACTATCGAAAACAGCTTGCCGGTTATTTCCGATCCGATTCGCCGCAGGTTTTCGTCATTCCGCGGGACGATTCGACCTACCAGCCGCCGGCCGGGGAAGACCTCGCGTCGCTTCGAGAGTCGATCATCCGATTGAGCGCCGAACCGTACGATTCCGCGCCGGGCGCGCAGTTTCGCGCGGCGGACTTGTTGAGCCGATTCAAGGACCAAATTCTCGATCCCCTGCGCATCCATCGCAAGGAAGCCGATCGGCTGGTCGAGGCGCTGCGCGATATGGAAACGCCCGCCCTCGGCGTAGACGTCAATCCCGTCACGCAAGACCTCGAGCGCCGGCTGCAACAACGAAGCGTGTTGTATCTCATGGGTCCCCAGCGCGTGCTCGAGCGCGTGAGACACGCGCCGGCGATGCTGGTGCGATTGCCGCGCGCGGCGTGGGATTACGTCATGCGCGGCGAAGCGTCGGCCGCGTCCTTTTTTCCCGGCGACGGGGGAAAATCACGCGAAGTTCCAGACTTCAAGGCGGTGCTGACCGATCAATTCTCCGTCTTGCAGAGCCGGATCGACGATGTATTAGGAGCCAGCCCCGTCGCGCAAAAATGGATCGGCGCCGGGGACGAAGCGTATGCGTCGTCGCGAATCGCCCCCGCCGACGCGGGGCGCATCGCCGAGGAAGAACTGGCCGAATTGCGCAACTGGCTGGAAAAGCGCTGGAACGCCACGCCCTGGGATACGCGGGCGCTGCAGTCGCTTCTCAAATATTTGCCCGGCGGAAAGAAGCTCACTTCGATGACCGAAGCCGCCCCCTATCTCTTGGCGATCGGCCTCATCGCCCACCACGCGCTTTTCGGCACCGACCTGCTTGTCCTGGGCGGCTACACGTTAGCCACCTGGCTGACCGAACGGTTAAGCAACGAAGTGGCCGTCCACACGCGTACGGCCAACTCCCGGATCGCCGATCGTTTCACCCGCCTGGCGCACGAACAGATTCAAAAGACCTGCGCGTGGATTCAAAAGCAGGCCGTTTCGTCGGCAAACCTCGAGCAACTGGATCGAGCCGGCAATGAGTTGGCCAAAGCCGCCGGCTGTGAATCCGAAACATGATCAGTGCGATATGACCGGCCACCCGCTAGCATTCCAAACAATGAGCCCGGCACTCGAACAACTTGTCCGTGAAACGATGGATTTGACCGGCGCCCCCGCGCCGGAATTGCTCGATGACGATGCGCCGGTTCTCGCCGATTCGGCGCTCGCTGCCGCCGACGAAACCGGCTTTTATCTTGTCGGACTGATCGGCGGAAAAGACGTCGGTAAAAGCGCGCTTGTCAACGCCCTGGTCGGCAAGCCGATCACCGCCGTCACCTCACACGGCGCCGGCACGGAAATGGTCATCGCCTATGCGCACACCTCGCAGCAGCAGGCGTTGTGGAGCTTGCTCGAGCGCGTGGCGCCGGGCCATTATCAGATCGTGACGCACGATCTCGAACGCCTGCGCCGGCAGGTCTTGCTCGATCTTCCCGACATCGACAGCCGATACGCATCGCACCTGGAATTGACGCGGACGATGTTGCGGCATCTTCTCTATCCGATCTGGGTCGCGAGCGTCGAAAAATACGCCGACCAGCAACCGCAGCGGATGCTGGCGCGCGTGGCCGAGGGAAACACGCCAGGCAACTTCATCTTCTGTCTGAATAAAGTGGATCAACTGCACGGCGCCCTCGCGCCCGGGCGTTTACCGCCGCCGCACGAGGACGACGACGAAATCGTCGTGGCGGCCGCGCCTCGCGCCGCTTCCACGCCGTGGGATCTCGACGCCGACGATGAATCGCAAATCCCGCCCGCGATCGGCCGCCCGCTAAAACCGGCCCGCCCCGCCGTCGAAACCTCTCCGCTTCAGGAGCTTCGCGCCGACTATGCTGATCGGGTCGCGAGCACCTTGAAGCTTTCGGAGAAGCCGTACGTCTATCTGATCAGCGCCAGAAATCCAACGCGGTTTGAGTTGCCGGCGTTGCGCGAATTACTATCCCGCCAGAAGACCGCCGACGTGGTTCGCGACAGCAAAAAACTGGCGGCCGCGCGGCAGGACCGCGCGCTGCTCGCTTGGCTCGATGAGCGGCAACTTGCGGCGCGCGCCCAGCGCCTGTCGCAGCTCGCCGCCGACGCCGGGGAATTGATCGCGGCGAAAGTGGGCGGCCCCGTGCTGGAACGGGTGATCCCGCGCTTGATGGACGATCCCGCCACAAGAATGGCGATCGCCGACGACATTCTTCAGGATCGCGTCGCACGCTGGCCGATCGTCAATTTGATGCACACGCTGCTTCAACCGATCTTCGTGCTGATGCGCAGCGCCGTTTCGCGCGCCGCGACGCCGATGCAAGGCGCCGAGGCGATTGTCGCCGCCGCGTTCACGGAAACCGGAGAATCGGCCTCAAACCTCCTGCAATCCGCCTTCGCGCAGTTGCGGCAATCGCAGCCGGCCGTCGCGGCGCTCTATCCACACAACAAACTCTGGGAGACCATGCCGGCCGACTTGGCCGACGCATCGTTGCGCCGCGCCCTGGCCGACACCGTCGATCGGCAGCGCGCCGCCGCCCGCGAGCGCTTCAGCCGCCGGCGGCTGAGCCTTGGCGCGCCGATCCGCTGGCTCCTTACCATCGGGGCGCTGCTCTGGTTTCCGTTCATCCAGCCGATCCTCAGCAAGATTCTGCCGATTTATGATCCATCGATTTGGAGAGCCTGGAAGTATTTGCTTGGCTTGGCCGTCGGCGTGCTTGGCGTCGATTATCTGCTGAAAAGCGCGGGCTTTTTGATCATCTATTATGCGGTCCTGTGGCTGGCCCTGCGATGGAACACGCAGCGCAAGGTCAGCCGGATCATGTCGCGCTGGCGGGCGACCGATTTTTCCGACGCGTCGCTGAACCTCGCCGCCCAGACGCTGAAATGGCTCGATGAACTGACGGGTCCAATTCGCGCCGCCCACGACCGGATGCAGTCGCTTGCAAGCCGATCCGCGGCGCTTCGCGACCAATTGAGCGCGTAACGCCGCTCGCTACAAAAAACGGGGTCATTACGGTTCCCACTTCCCGCAATTGAGATGTCCAAGGGAGCGCCGGGCGCGCTCGGCCAGACCGCCCAGCTGGCAAAAATTTCTCGGACGATTTGTCCGAATGACAACCGTGGAGCATTTCTCATGGTGGCGAGGCGACCTTGCATCGCGAAAAAAACGCCCCGCAAGCGGGGCCACTAAACGCAGAAACGCGCGAACAATTTGATAAATGCTCTGAGTGTGAACACTGCACCCTCAACAAACCCTTCGCTTAGAGAGAAGGAGCCGAAGTGCCTTAACTTGGTCCGATGATAATTTTGCCAGTGCGCGATGGCCGGGTCGTCGCGCGGGTCGAAGGATTTGTCGAAGGCCGCGTCGCGGCCGAGGGATCGGTCAAATCAATGTCCAGCACGGCCGAGTAATACCGCCATCCGCGCCCAAGGAAAATCTGGTCGTTCATCATCTGCTCGATGTTCCGATGCGCATACCCTTCGATCGTGCGCTTCTTATTCAGATGGACTTTGATCGGCTTATCGAAATCGACCATGCGGTCATTCAAATAGATCCGCAACGATTCGACGTTGTCGAGCGTCAGATCGATGGAATTTCCTTCGTAGCGGGCATCGATCCTGGCGCTGTTCCTGGTGACGACCATATGGCCCCCGCCATGCCGAAAGATCATCCGGCTCTCTTTGCCGGGATCGGTTTCCTGCCAGATTTGAATCCAATCGTTGCGGTTAAAAATCACGTCGGGCCGATTGGATTGAATTGTCACCCAAGCCGGATACAGATCGCGCACGCGGGCGCGCATCGTCTTGTATCGTTCGTCGGCGACCATCTCCGGCGGAGCGTGGCCGAAATTTTTTGTCTCGACGTAATCAACCGCCAGCTTTAGATTCCGCATCACCGCCACGATGCTCCGCGAACTTTCAGGCTTGACCACGTCATCCTTCGCGTCGGCCCAAACCACCGGCAGCACGTTGCGCAGATTGACCAGCCGCAACCGCTGCCAATCCTGCGACGCTCCGCCGGCCAACGGCGCGATCGCGGCAAAATAGGTCGGGTATTGCAACGCCAAGTTCCATGTCGCATGACCGCCGGTCGAATGGCCAATCAGATAAACGCGGGCGGGGTCGATATTGACGCGATCGGCCGCGTGAAACAGCGGCTGCATCACGTTGTTCATCCCCGCATAGCTCGGCCCATAAAGCTCATCGAGATTGAGCAGCGGCATGAGCACCAGCGCGTCGGAGTGACGAGTCAATTCATCGCGTATCCAGTCGTTGTAAATTTTCACCACCGCATCCGCGTCCGGCGGCGGCTGAACGAGGAATGGATTCACCGGCGCCAGTTTCACCACCAGCGGCCAAGGTTTCGTCCGGTCATACCCGGCAGGTACGCCAAGAAAATACCGCACCTCCAGAGGCCCCCGCTTTTCATTCACGTAGTAAACGCCCCCCTCCAGCGCCGGCCATCGCATGCGAAGGCGAACGATACGTCCAATGACGCCAGCGTCGAGCCCGCACATCTCAAGCCCGCGCACCGCCTGCTTGCGATCCGCGGCGCCGGCCGCGTCAAAATAACGCTCGATCCATTGATGAGCCGCCAAAAGCTTGTCGGCGTCTTCGACATGAAACCGTTCGCCAAGTTCGGTGCGATACATACCGATTAATGTTTCGCGCGGAATAGCCGTATCTTGCGAAACCGTGATCGGCGGATCGCTCTTGCCCTCCGCCGGCACGCCCACTTCCGGCGGCTTTACGCCGGCCGCGCTTGCGACAAAAATGAAAAGCAGCCATGGAAAAGGCAGCAGCCGGCGCAAAGCGGCAAGGGTGCGAATCATGGTGTGCGGCTCCTTGGTTTCGCTCGCATCATAACATAAGTCGCCGGCCCGCTATCCCGCGGAATTTAAACGCCGTCGCTTCATCTTACTTCTCCGGCCTAAAACCCAGGCGATGCCGCCCGGCGTCTGTTTCCATCGGCGCGTTTCTTGGAACACGCATGCCTCTTGACGTGATCGACCCGAACCCCGACTTTACGGCCCGGCCCCAGCGTCGGAGAATCAACGCTTCAATATGCGCGATAGACGCCTTCAATCATCCTCGCGGCGTCAGGAGCTTCGAATATGAACCTGCGCGACCTTGAATACGTTCTCGCTCTGGCCGAAACCGGTCATTTTGGCGCCGCCGCGACGCGCTGTTGCGTGACGCAGCCAACCCTCAGCACGCAGATCGCCCGGCTCGAAGCCGAACTCGGCGTGCAGATATTCGAGCGCGCCACCGGGCGTGTTTTGGTGACGCCGCGCGGCAATGCGGTCGTTGCGCAGGCGGGGGTTGTGCTGGATGAAGTTCGCCTTCTGCGGGAGACGGGCCGCGAGGCGTCGAATTTTCTTGCTGGCCGGGTGACGATCGGAATCATTCCGACCGCGGGGGCATATCTGCTGTCGCATCTGCTTCCCCTGCTAAAAGAACGACATCCGCGGCTAAGACTTTATATTCGCGAAGAAATGACCGCTTCGCTGCTGGAACGTCTGCGCCACGCTCACATCGACGTCGCCGTTCTGTCCCGGCCAATCGAGGATGGATCGATCCAATCCGAGCCGATCTATGTCGAGCCGTTTGTCGCGGCGCTTCCGCCGGACCATTCTCTCGCGAAGCACAACGCGCTGGAAGTGGATCAGTTGTCGGGAGAAAAACTATTGGTGCTGCAGGAAGGACATTGCATGAAACGGCAAGCACAAGCCATCTGCCGCCGCCTGCGCGGAAGTCATGACGAAGCGTTCGAGATCAGCGGGATCGAAACCCTGCGCCAGATGGTCAGCGGCGGAATCGGTTGCACGCTGATGCCATACCTATCCACGATCGGCCCGTTCGCCGCGACGGTGCCGGTCGCTTATCGGCATTTCCGAACCAAGCCGCCATCGCGAACGCTGGTGTTGGCGTGGAGGCATCACTTCCCTTTCGGTACGGCACTGCGCGAATTGGCGAAAATCCTCAGAAGTGAATTGCCGGGAATGATCGCCGGCGAATCCACGTGCGACGCGACGTGATTTTTTCAATCACAAGCCGATTTGGTATCATGAGGCCACCAATTTCACAGGCGTCAGGAGAAAAATGCTTTCACGGTCTTTGCTCAAAATCACTCTCGTCTTAATCACGATCGCCGGCTCAACTTTCGCGGAGACCACCGCTCCCAACAAGCTTCCCAAGCCGCAGTTTCAAGGCGATTATTTCGGCGAGATGGCCCGTTCGTTCTGCACGATTCGCGAAGTGGACGTCAAGGGGCATACCCTCTTGGTCGTGCGGGATAAAGACGCAAAAGAGGTTCGCATTCCGATCAAGGAGGATACCGAACTGCACTTCCGCGATTCGTGGGGAGAGCTTGAAAACTACTTTCCGGGCCAGCATGTGATGCTCTTCATGTACGTCGATGAAGATCGAAACTGGACCTACCCGCGGGCGATTCAAGACGACATTCAGGTGGCGGCCCTTCACGGCTGGTACGCGGCGGTGACGGCCATCGATCCGGAGAAGCATCTCTATTCGACCCATCGCCAGGAGAAGGATAAAGAGGGAAAAGTCACCAAGGAGATCGACAAGGAATTTACTTTTGACCCCGCCGTGAAAGTATGGAAATCGGCGGCGCCGGGCGCAATCGATTCGCTCAAGATCGGCGATGAAGTCATTCAACAGCTTGTCGAAAAAGACGGCAAGCTGGTGGCCGTCGAGATTTTCGATCGCGCCGGCGACGCGGCGGTGCGCGCCGCTCAGGAAGCCCAGCATGTCAGGGATCAGGATCGCCTTGGCTTGCCCGCTTATGTCACCGACGTGGAAGTGATCAGCGGATCGTTGATCCTCTCGATCGCATGGAGCGGATCGCAACGGGCGACGGCGCTGAAACCCGGCGAGACGGTGGCGATCGTGCCGGCCGACGGGCGGGCATTCGCCGGCGCCATTTTCGCGATGGAAAAAGTAGACACCCGCCAGCGGCTTCGCCTGGCAATCAATGCGCGGGCCGCGAGTCGATTGAGTGTGGGGGAATCGTTATGCGTCTTTATGCCGGGTACGGGGCCGAAGATTCCGACGGGAAAATCGGGCGTTCCGGCGACGGCGTATAAATGACGCGCCGCGGACTTCGCAAGAGCATGACCCGTTCGTCCGTGCCTTCAGGAGTGCGGGCGAAGTAACTCCCGCGTTTTGGTCGCACGTTCACGAATCGCTCATGGCATGTCCCAGCGCGCGATCACATTGTCTTCTTTGGCCTCCGTCGAACGCCATGCATAAATCGCGCGGACCTTTGAGCCATAGACGATTCCGTTGGGCTTAAACGGCATTTCCGGCCCGAGTTTTTCCCATGTTTTGCCCCCGTCGGCGGAAACATAAAGCTGCTTTTCCACGGGCGCGACTAGTTTTTTATCGGCGATCTCGATGGGATTGGCTTTGACGACGCCGGGTAGTTTTTCCCACGTTTTGCCCTGGTTGACGCTCTTGACCAAACCGGCCGCCCATAGTGTTTGCCAATAGATGGCGCCGTCGGATGTCCTGCACGCGGGGCCGCTTGGGCCGGCGTCGGATACCTTTGTCCACGTTGCCCCGGCGTCTTCGGTTCGGTAAATGCCGAAGGGGAGCTGGGCGCCATTCTCCTGTTTCCAGCCGGCGGCGTTCACCAAAAAAGTTTTGGCGTCGAACACGATCACATCGCTGGAAAAATTGATATGGTCTGGAAGCTTATCGCCGATCTTTTGCCAGGTTTGTCCGCCGTCGACGGATTTTTCGATGCTCCGGTCTTGCTCGTGATGGCCGATGAGCAGGGTCTTACGATCGGGATCGGTGAAGTCGATTCCGATGCCGTCCACATGGGCGGCGTTTCCGAGTTGAACGAATGTCGCGCCGCCGTCGGTGGACTTGAAGACGCCGGGCGGTTTGTAATTGCCGCTCTCCCAGAAAATTTTTGGGTCCGTGGGGTCGAAGACGATCTGGTAAGGACGATTTTGGATCGCGACGGCATCCTTGGCGCCGAGTTTTTTCCAGGCTTTGCCGGAATCGGTGGTCGTCCATAGACCGGCTTCGCTCACCCCGGCGATGATCTGGTCGGAACCAGGAACCGCGGCCATTAACGTCACGCCGGCATAGCCCCATTTTTCGCCCCCGACGTTCGCGGTGACATTGATCCAGGTGACGGCCGGTTTTTCGTCAGCCCGGACGGAAAACGCACCGGTAAAGAAAATCATCACCGACAGCGGCAGCCTCGCGGCAACGCCCGCTCTGCCGACACTGCGTCTGTCTGCCATTCTCCCTGATCGCATCACGGCTCCTAATTTCTCCGCGGGCTGATTGTATGGCATTCGCCGCCGGAATGCTCATCAACAAAGCCTGTGGTGAACATGTGGCCGTAGATATCGAAAAAAATATCGTCGCGGCGCAGCGATTCGATTTCATAATCCCCCCGCCGGTCGCTGCGCGTGTTGAGCCTTTTGGATAATCTCCATCGCCTGCGGCATCAGCTCGAAACTCACATGACCGTCCCCGAACAAAAAATTGACGCCGACCGGAAGTCCTTGCGGCTTTTCCCAGGCGAGGGGATCTTCGCGGCCGACGTTCGTGCTTTTTTTGGCGGCCCCGTTCCAGACGTAGTCGCTCTGGTCGCGCACCCATTGTAATTGCTGGTCCTTGGTTAGCTCTCGCGGCGCGACGGTATTGCTGGCGGGATTGACGAAGACGTCGATCGGCAGATCCGTCTCCTTCAGCATCACCGCGAAATCCGCGGGAAAGGCGCCATCTTTTTGGTTATTGGCGTAGATTTGCGCGGCCAGGCCGATCTGTTTCAGATTGGCGGCGCTTTTGATTTGCTGCGCCTGCTGGCGAGCTTTGTTCAGCGCCGGCAAC
Organism: Tepidisphaeraceae bacterium; assembly: GCA_035551995.1. Taxonomy (GTDB): domain Bacteria; phylum Planctomycetota; class Phycisphaerae; order Tepidisphaerales; family Tepidisphaeraceae; genus RYN-428. The sequence continues at coordinate 162,203 of DASZME010000094.1, read as the reverse complement.
AGGATGGAGATCATGAGCGGAACCTGCGCCGGCGACATCGACATCGGGTCCGACGCCAGAATTTCGCTGCCGGGAAATGGCGACAGCGCGCTCAGATGCAGGCCGTCGGCGTCGGTCCAGATGATTTCGCCGGCCGCCGACAGACGCGGCGCCAGCTTGCCCAGCGAGGGCAGGATCACCGCCGGTCCGGGCACGCCCAAGAGATCGCCGGCGCCGGCAAGATGCGAGATGACGATCCATGTCGAATAGGTGTTGGGCACAAGGCGCGGGAGATCCATGAACTCGAACGTCGAGGCGGGATGATCGCCGAGCCGGCGCCGCAGTTCGATGTAAGCGGGGTTGTCCGCGATCGACTCTCCTTTGGCGCTTACGTGTTTGGCCGCGGCCACGACCACTTCCGGGTAAAGCCCGACATACAGATTTCCGTCCGCCACCGCCCAGGCCGGCTCAAAAAGCGGCAACGCCAGATAATGCACCGTCGTTTGGTCGATCGTCGTCTTGCGAAAGGCGACGATGATCGGCGGCTTTTGATGGGAGAGCTGTTGCTCGGCAAGAGTGTTGATGAATTTTTCGAGTTTCTCGATCGAAGCCGCGGCTTTGTCGGGATTCTTCAGCCGATTGACAAGGGTGGCGCCGACGATCCCGTTGCCGGCGACGGCGGGGTCTACGTAGTAGCCCCATTCGTCGCCCAGAGTGGCCAGCAGATCTTTCTGGATGTCCAGACCCACCGCGGCGTTGACCTGTTCCATGGCCTGATCGATCTGAGTCGCGGCGCCGGCGTCGAAGACGGTGACGGCACGGCGGATGACGTCGACGAACGCCGCCGCGTCGAAATGCGTGGCGCCCGCCATCGTGGCGTTCTTTGGAATGACCGCGAGCATTTCTTTGGAGATCGGCGGTCCGTCCAACATCGAGCCGACCAATCCTTTTCGTGGCCGCGGCGCCGAAATAAACGCCTGCGTGCGCCAGTCTTTCTTGTCGAATCCCGCCGTCCAGATGGCGCTCTTGACGCCGGTGAGTCCGAGTTGATCGCGAGCGGCGGCCCAGGTCTTCTGGATTTCGCCGCCGGCGATCATAAAACCATCGTTGGCGAGCGTCAGGAGCGTTTCGTGATTCACATAAGCGGTCAACACCGCATCCTTATGGACCTGCGCCAGCGCCTTGATGAATTCAGGATTGGTGGCCAGTGACGCGGCATTAGCGCCGGCGTTGGGAATCGCCGCTTGCGGCTTATCGTATCCGCTCACCGCGGCGACCAGATCGCCGACTTGAAAGACATGGATGGCGAACGGAGTCTGCGCGGCCTTCTTGAGCGTGTCTTCCATCTGCGCCTTCAGCGCGGGCGCTTCACGGCCGGCGTCGGACAGCAGGATGAACCTCGGCGCCGGCCCGTTGGGATTGTTGATGTCCACGCCGGCGAACGCGAACGCCGACGGATGGCGCCACATCGGGCCAAGCAGAGTGCGAATCAGCTCGATTCCCTCGGCGGCGTCTTTATCTTCATGTGCGATGCGATCGAGCGCCTTCGGCAGAAACTCGTTAAAGACCTCAGACAGATTCGAATCGGCAAGCACCGCCTCGAGATTCGAACCCTTAAATCCCGGCGCGGGTTTTTCGACGCCGGCCCAGCCGACATACAGGATGGTGTCCGCCGGCAACCGATCGGCAAGGGCCTGCCCTCGAACGAGAGCGGGCGCGGCAAAAATGGCAAGTAGCGTAACTAGACGCGCGAAATAAAGACTTTTCAGCATAATATCCTCCCACGAATAATTTTGGTCGATAGTCATAACACGAGTGGGACGACGATCAAAGAATAATAAATCTGATCGAAAATCGTATCGGGTAAAAGTGCGGCGGGAGAATTAATGTTCGTCGAGGTTCCGAACGCTTGGCTTAAAGCAGGATTTATCGATCAGTATGATACGCGCGGTCGGGCACGGTGATCGCCATGGCGCTGACAAGCCAACCGCGACGCGCCGGTTTTCCCCTCAAATTGGAACTGACCACGTTGAAGCTGCCGAAGCCGACGTGGGCTAAAATCAGTCAGATTCGCACGGTTTCCCTTGAGCGTATCGGAAAGAAGATCGCAAGAGTCGCGCCTGAAGATTTGGATCGGTTGATCGAGGGACTCAATGAAATTATCGGCGGATAATGGATCCGTCACACCTGATGTGCCGGCTTTGGCAACTCATCGTGGATCGTCTGCTGCTTGGCCTGATCGCCGCTGTAGCTGAACAGCACCATGTCGTCTTCGATCTTCGCCTGCAAGTGAACGGGCCGCTGCCAGATCCTGTAAATATTCTTAAGCGTTTCGACGGCGAATTTAATTTCGATGTCCAGGCCGTTGTGCTTGTGAGCCATGTAAAGCTCGCCGCGGTTGCAGTAGTTTCCATCCACGACGTAGATGAACGGCTGGCCCATGTTCGTAAGCTGATACAACATCGTCTGCTTGATGCGCTGCGGATCGCGGCTCACGATCCGCAACTGCCCGGAATGCGGATCGCGCCCGTACTGGTAAAACTTGTGCTTCTCAATGAACTCCGGCGTCATGAACTCGTCGATGAAGTTGACGTCGTTATAAACACGCCGAACTTCAAAGATTTTCTCCCGGCCCAGGCCCAGCCCCTTATCCCACTTCTGCCTTTCGCCGAGGTTCTTGGCTTCGTCGTACTCCTTGCCGAACTTGCCCTTGTTCCAGCGGTCTTCGATGTCGCGGAATAGCTCGATGCCGATCTTGTACGGATTAAAATTTCCCGGCGGCATGTGAACGGTGCCGCTGTGATGGTCGGCGTAGTCGATGATCTCCGTGGCGTTCACGAAGTGCTTGGTCATCAACGTGGAATGCCAGAAGCTCGCCCACCCTTCGTTCATCACCTTGGTCATGCCCTGCGGGGCATAGTAGTAACTTTCTTCGCGAACGATGCCCAGGCAATCCGCCTGCCAGTCTTCGAGCCGCGCGTGCTCCAGCAGATAAAGCAGCACATCGCGCGTCGGCCGGCTCGGCGTCACATGACGCTTCTTTTCCTTCTCGCTGCGTAGCTTCTTCGCTTCCGCCTCCATCACGCTCGGCGGATTGATCCACCGATCGAGATAATCCTTCGACTTAAACTTCGTCGGCTCGTTTTCCTCGCGCTTCGGCTGCTCATGCTTGTCGTCGTTGGGCCCGCGCTGCATGAACATGCTGTGCGGGTCGATCAGGTGCTCGATGCTCAGGCAGATGTCCATCCAATGCTCGACGGTGTCATACCCATGCTTCTCGATATGTTTGCGAACGTGAGTGGCGTGGTTGGCCATCTCGTCCATCATCTTGCGGTTGGTGTGGCTGAACCAAAGATTGTTCTTGAAAAAATCGGCGTGGCCATACACATGGGCGATGACCAGCTTCTGATCGACAAGCTGGTTGGATTCCTGCAAATAGGCGTAGCAGGGATCGTTGTTGATCACCATCTCATAGATTCGGCCCAGTCCATAATGATGGCGCTTGCGAATCGCTTCGTACTCCGATCCAAACCGCCAGTGCGGGTACCGCTGCGGAAACCCGCCGTACGCGGCGATCTGATTCATCTGCTCGTAATCGCACATTTCGTAGATGACGGGAAAAAAATCGAGCCCATACGCGCGGGCGCGCTCCCGAATCTGCTTCTTGGCGGCAAGAAGCTCGGCGGGGAAGGGCGTGAGCAGGTGAGAAGCCATCGATACCTCTGACTATGTAAGCATCTTCACGTCGTAAACGGCTAACCGTCTATCGGCCGTAACGAGGATCGAATTTTCCGTCATCGCCTGGGCGATAAGGAGTCGATCGAAAGGATCACGATGATGCAACGGCAGCGTCGCAAGACGTAAGGCATGCGCAATCACTAACGGCAACTCCTGCACGATTCCCCCAGCGGTCGCCGCGGCGAATATTTCGTCGGGCGACGCTGAAAGGCGAAGTTTGCCGGACTGAAATTTGGCGGCGATTTCAACGGCGGCAATGCTACTGAGAAAAACGTCGTTAGCGGGATCGTCGATCGCGGCTCGCGCGGCGGGAGAGAGTCGGTCGCTGCCCATGATCCACCAGAGAAAGATATGGGTGTCCAGCAACAGCTTCATAATCCCCACTCTTTCAGTTCTTCATCAGAAAGCGGCGCGTCAAAATCATCCGACACCCATATCTTTCCCTTAAACATTCCAAACAAGTGTCCTCTTGATTCGGCGGGACGTCGGTCCGCGACGTCAGCGCCCGTAAGCTGCTTGGGCGAGGCAAAACGCTCGAATACTTCATTTACCAACTCATCCGGCGTCTTTCCGGACGAGCGAGCCAGCATGGTCGCTCGCTCGCTGTTTTTTTCGCTTAGCTTGATTTCGATCGCATGCATAATTGTTACGCCTCAGTCATGCTTATCGCTGCATCGGCAACGTATCGAGCAGCGCCTTGAAATTGGTCTCCACCGCGAACGTCTGCGGCCGCCATGTATCATTGACGCGATAAAAGCCAAACTCAAACAGGGCCGGGCGCTTGTCGAAGTAAACCATGACGTACGCGACCTGGAATCGGGGCGTCAGCACTTTGTATCCGGCGATGTCGAATCCCCCGAATTTACCGGCGTTGCCATATAGATTGATCAGGCGTTGGCGGATCTGCTCGAAAGCCGGGCGATCGGGGTCTGGGATCGGACCGATGCGATCAAGCATCGCGTCGATTCGGCCATTGCCGATCAGATCGATCAGTTCGGATACCTTTGCTTCAAGAGCCGGGCGAGCGATCGCCGAGACTGCCGGCTCGGCGGCGGAAGATGTTACACAAGCCGTCAGGAATGTGAACGCGGCAACAACAGCAAGGGCGGTCGTCGCTCTCATGCGACTCGAATACGAGGTCATCATAGCGGCCCCTTAACAAAACGGTTGTGTATACTATGGCTTGAAGGAACCCAAGAACCGGTCCCTCGAGTCTACGTCCCGGAGATTTTACACAAAGCATTCTTTCACTCGCAATGCAAATCCAGGGTGGACGGCATCGTCGCGTAAGTCGTCGCCCTCCCTAAACACCTGGATTGTGCCGCGTGCGGCATGAATCGTCGCCGAACGGGATTTTGGGTCGAACACCCATACGGATCTCGCTCCTCCGTCGAGCCACATTTGAACCTTTTCCGCGACCTGTTCGGCGCGTTCCGTCGGAGACAAGACTTCCACCGCCAGATCGGGCGAACGGGGAAACCAGTCTTCATCATCGTGGGCGGCGACGACATCGGCTCGTACGAAGGCCGCGTCGGGCGCTCGCACGGAGTCTGGGTTCCTCTCCGCCAGAAACCCGGTTCCAGCGGCGTACACTTCTCCGAGATTGTGTTTTTGAGCAAAATTTGAAAAGGCCGTCCCAATTCGCATGGCGATGCGGCCATGCTTGGGCTTTGGCTTGGTTAAATGAATGAGTCTCCCGCGCACAAGCTCCGCCCGCCCAATATCTCCAAGCGACGCAAATTCATCGGCGGTCATTATCGTCGGAATGATAGCTTTGAGCGTCATCAATGCCCCTTCCCGAAAAACGTCTTGATCGAGTCGTAAATATCATCCTTGCTATTTACCCGGCTCGTCAACACCTTTTCCTGGTTCCGCAAATGCTCATGCAGCACATTGATGAAATTCCCCGACCCGTACGCGCTGGCGACCTGGCAATATCCAAACATATTCGCGGTCGGCAGAAGTTGCTCTTTCAACAGCTTCACGCATTCCCGGCTGTCCGCTTCGCTGCTGTTGTCGCCGTCGCTGAAATGGAAGAGATAAATGTTCCATTCGTCGGGGCTGTAGTGGGCGTCGAGAATGCCTTTTGCGCATCGGAAGGCGCTGCTGATTTTGGTGCCGCCGTCTTCGCGGAGGTGGTAGAAGGTGTGCTTGTCCACTTCCTTGGCACTGATGTCGTGAACGATATATCGGCTCTCGATCCCCTCATAATTCTTGCGGAGCCAGGTGTCGATCCAGAATGATTCCAAGCGAACCAGTTCCTTTTGCTCTTCGCCCATCGACCCCGACACGTCCATCATAAAAAAGATGACGGCATTGCTCTGCGGGCTGCGGGTCTCCTTCCAGCTTCGATAGCGGATGTCTTTCTTCTGAGGGATGATCGTCGGGTTGTCGGGATTGTAATCGCCGAGCATGATCTGGCGTTTAAGCGCTTCTTTGAAGGAGCGTTTGAAGTGCCGAAGCGATTCAGGCCCAACCCGGCGAATGCCGCTGTATTTGTCGCGGACGGTGGTAATCCGATGATGCCCTTTGGGCTCGATTCGCGGAAGCTTGAGTTCCTCGGCCAGGATGTCGGCCAGCTCGTCAAGGGTCAGATCGACTTCCATCAAATGTTGGCCGGCGTCGGTTCCGCCCTGCCCTTTGCCCTGGCCTTTGCCGACGGTGTCGCCTTCTTTGCCGTCGCCGGCTCCGACGCCCTGGGAGTTATCTCCGTAGCGAAAATGGGGGAGTTCGATGCCGCGAACGGGGATGGAAATGAGGTGCTTGCCCTCTTTGCCGATCAGTTCGCCCTTGGTGAGAAACTTGCGCAGGTCTTCGCGGATGCGGCCTTTGACGATCTGCCGAAAACGCTGGTGATCTTTTTCGATCTTGAGGATCATAAAAGTATTACGTCCTTCGCCGCGTCACGAGCCATAGGCCGACCACTAAAATCGCGATTGACCCGACGATGCCGACCAGCGTGCCGGTGAGGGCTTGGTTGGCGGCGTCGACCGCGTTATCCGGGGAGCCACGGAGAATAAAGATCCAGTGGCGCCAATCGATGTGCCGTCTGGCATCGAGTACGGCACGTCCCACCGGTCCAAAATGCGGATCGGTCAACCAAAAAAACGCGACTCCGGCAAACCCAAGCAGAGCAAGGGTCAGGCCGGATCGACGGGTTGCGGATGCCATGCTCATGCGTTTGACCGACCGACCGCTTTTCGGGCCTTGGGGGGAAGATTCAGGAGGACGAATTTGGCGATCGGGTAAATGTAGTCTTCGCCTTCTTCGTCCACAACACGAAGATCGAAACGGGAGTCCCTCGTCGCCGGTTTAAGTACGCGATACACCTTACCGATCAGGAGGGATGCTTCATTCCCCTGGTTGTCGATACACATGGCGAATCGGGGGTATGGCAGCTTAGAACCAATGTTTGATTTTCCACTGGACCCGGCCGACGCCGTGCGCTTCGAACCAGTGGATTTCCGCGTTCGCAATCCGGCCATGTTCGTCCTCAATCAATGCGGTTCCTTTTAGCTTGCGCCAGCGGGTTCCGCCGAATCGCTCGCGCAGGGTGTCGGCGATACGAACGCCACGACCCACCGCGATGACTTCGATCCCGCTGATACTGCCCAGAATCCTAAACCCAGTCGGTTGCTCGGCCACAGTCCTTCCTGGTCTGCGTTTTTATAAAGCACGCCATTCACCTCAATCATCCTGCTTCCCATCTCCGCGAGCGAAGATGCTGGCGACATAGTTCAGGACGTCGGTGGCGGACGTTTCGTTATAGCCGAAGTATTTTATCAGCCGTTGCTTGACCACGTCGATTTTTTGCTGGGTCTCGTCGTCGACGACGGTGCTCACCAGGTTCTTCAGCTTGATCGTATCGCGCTGATCTTCGAAGAGTTTCAATTCCAACGCCTTGAGGAGCCGGGCGTTGGTGTTGTATTCGAATTTCTTGCCGTCCAGGGACAAGGCGCCGATGTAGTTCATGATCTCCTGGCGGAAATCGTCCTTGCGGCTGTCGGGTATATCGATCTTCTCCTCGATCGAACGCATGAGCCTTTCATCCGGCTCCTCGTCGCGGCCGGTATAACGATTCCGCACGCGCTCATGCTGCGTATACGCCCTGACGCTCTCGATATAGTTGGTCGCCAATCGCTTGATGGCGTCTTCGTCGGCACTGATCGCCCGCTGAACCTCTCCCTTGAGGATGTCTTCGTATTCCTCCCGCACGACGGCCAGCAGCTCTTTATATTCCTTTTTCAGTTCTTCATCGGTGATCAGCGAATGGTGCGACAGGCCGCCTTCCAGTTCGTTCATCACCATGAACGGGTTAATCGATTTTTCCAGGACGGCGTTATGGCTGACCAGCGCATTGCTGATCTTGTCCTGGATGTATCGCGGGCTGATTCCCTGCATTCCTTCGCGCGGGGCTTCTTCCTTCAGTTCCTTGATGGAGTCTTCGGTGAAGCCGGGAATGCTTTTGCCGTCGTAGAGCTTGAGTTTTTGCAATTTCGAGATGCCGGCCTTTTTCGGGTCGGCTAAGCGGGTCAGCACCGCCCACATCGCCGCCACCTCGATCGTGTGGGGCGCGATGTGCAATCCCCTCACCTTTTCGGGGCCGAAGTCCTTCATGTAAATCTTGACTTCATCGCTCAGGCGAATGTTGTACGGGACATCGATTTTGATGGTGCGATCGCGGAACGCCTCCATCATTTCGTTGCCCTGCAATTTCTTATATTCCGGCTCGTTGGTGTGCCCGAGAATGACCTCGTCGATGTACGTCTGGGCGAATTTCTTCGGCTTGATCAGGTGTTCCTGCGACGCGCCGAGCAGATCGTAAAGAAAGGCGACGTCGAGCTTGAGCACCTCGATAAATTCAACGATGCCGCGATTGGCGATGTTCAGTTCGCCGTCGAAGTTAAAGGCGCGGGGATCAGAGTCCGAACCATATTCGGCGATTTTCCGATAGTTGATGTCCCCGGTCAGTTCGGTGGAGTCCTGATTCTTTTCGTCCTTGGGCTGAAACGTGCCGATGCCTCGCCGGTCTTTCTCCGAAAGAATCAGCCGCTTGACCTTGATGTGCTCCATCACCTTCTTCCAGTCGCCGTCGTTGGCGTCCATCAGGTCGGCGTGGATTTTTCGGCAGAAGGGGCAGATCTCGCCGTACAGGCGGATTTTGCGCCCATCGGGCAATTTTTCGTTGATCGACTCGAGCACGTCCTGCCGGGCGTCGCGGGGAATCAGCAACAGCGGCTCTTCGTGCATCGGGCAATCCAGCCAATGCTCGGCCACCTCACCGTTCGTCGACAGAGGGACGCGCCATGAATATGTATAGCACTTACCGGCATCGATCTTGGAATAGCCTTCCAGCCCCTTCTTAAGCAGCCGGGCCATGGTTGACTTGGATGAGCCGACCGGCCCATGAAGCAGCAGGATTCGGCGTTCGGTGCCATATCCCTGCGCCGCCGATTTGAAGAAATCCACCAGCTGCATCAGCGGCGCTTCAAGGCCATAGATGGCGTCGGCGCCGTGCTCGATCGGGTCGCCGAAAAATCGATAGCGGATAAAGTCATGCTTAAACTGCACGAATGGGTCCGAACCGTAACTCATCACCATGTCGTACACGCGCTGAAATGCGTTACGCGCCACGGACGGATTCTCCTGAACGATGTCAAGATAATCCCAAAACGTCCCTTCCCAGTGTTGTTCCAGAAAACGATTGACGTCCAGCTTACGCTCGATCAGGCTGACCAGGTTTGACTTTGCCATAGGATGTCCTCTCCGAGTTCGGCGGATTGAACGATGCAATCGCCGATCACGGTTTGTTTTCACGGCACACATTCAAAAGAGCAGTACCGGCTTTAAGGCGGGGAGGAGCCTGGCTCGTTCGGGTATGCCCAGCCAAGCGGATGCTTGCCGGGTCGGTTCAGCGGGCATGGCCTGCTGTGCGAAAGACCGTTTCGCTCGTGAAGGTCGTGGGCCTTTCGCACCCCATAATCCGTCATGTATTGTATCGGCTTCATGCCTCTAAGTCGAACTTTATTTCCCTGACGATTTCGACGTGATTCTTGAAAATATCGAAAGTTGCGATCATCTTGGATTTGCCCCCGACGACTCCTGATTTCCCCCGCCGTTTGCTTATAATCCCGCCTCACAACAAGGAGCACGACTCGATGCAAGAGCGAATTCTACGGCTTGGCCATTCCCCCGACCCCGACGACGCGTTCATGTTTTACGGCCTGGCCAAAAACCTGATCCCCACCGGCCACTGGCGATTCGAACACGTCCTTCAGGATATCCAGACCCTCAACCAGCGCGCCATGAACGGCGAACTTGAAATCACCGCGATCTCGATTCATGCCTATCCCTATGTCGCCGATAAGTACGCCCTGACCAGTTGCGGCAGCAGCATGGGAGACCAATACGGTCCCATGGTCGTCTGCCGGCAAGACCGCGCCGCCGAATTTGGCGCCGGCCTGCCCAACCTTCGCGGCAAAAAAATCGCCATTCCCGGCAAACTCACCACCGCCTTCCTCGCCCTCCAACTGGCCCTTGGCAAAGCCGGGGAGGCATTCGACTACGAAGTGGTGATGTTCGACGAAATCCCCCGTTACGTCATTGAAGGCAAGGCTGACGCCGGTCTTCTCATTCATGAAGGCCAGCTCACCTACGCCCAATCCGGGCTGCATCTTGTCCTCGACACCGGCGTATGGTGGCACGAAAAAACCGGTCTCCCCCTTCCCCTCGGCGGCAACTGCATCCGCAAAGACCTGGGCCGCCAAGCCATGCAGGAAATTACCGATATTCTTTGGCGATCGATCCGCTTCAGCCTCGATCATCGCAAGGAAGCGGTCGATTACGCCCTTCAATTCGGCCGCGATCTGAACCGGGATTTGGCCGACCGATTTGTCGGCATGTACGTCAACGAATGGACGCTCGATTACGGTCCCCGCGGCCGGGAGGCGATTAGCCGAATTTTGAAGGAAGGAACGATGGCCGGTCTTGTTCCTGACGCGGGAGAGATTGAATATGTCATCGCCCAAGTGCCTTAAGAAAACGTGAGTTGGGCTGAGTTGGAAACGATCGCATTCGCCGATACGCTTAACGGCGGATCATCAAATAGAAAGAGCGAGTTTACGCATGAGCAAGGTCAAAGCGCTGCCGCCGCGCGGCAAAGTAAAACCGGCCGATTGTTGGGATCTGAGCCATCTCTTCAAAAGCGACGCTGACTGGGAGACCGCATTTAAGGTATGGGAAGATCAAATCTCCGGCTACGAGAAATTCCGCGGCAAACTGGCCGACAGCGGCGAGATGCTGTCCGCCTGCCTGCAATTTGACGCCGCCGTCGACCGCGCCGGCGAAAGGCTCGGCGTCTTTGCGTTTCTCAAGACCGCCGAGGACCAGGGCAACAGCGACTACCAAAGAATGAAAGGCCGATATCAGCACGCCTCGACCAAGGCCGCCGAAAATTCCAGCTTCCTCCGGCCGGAAATCATGGCGATCCCCGCCAAAACGATGGAGAAGTTCCTCAAGGCGCCCGAACTGGCCGACTGGACGCTGTCGCTCGAGCGAATTCTCCGTTACCGCCCGCATACGCTCGGCAAGAAGGAAGAACACCTGCTGGCAATGCAGGGGCAGATGAGCGAAGCCTCGAATCATATTTTTCGCCAGCTCAACGACGCCGATCTTAAATGGGGAAATATCCGCAATGAAAAGGGAGAAAAAGTCGAACTGGGCCATTCTTCGTTCTCCGCGTTCCTTCATTCGCCGTCGCGAAAAGTGAGAAAAGAGGCGTTTCACGCCTATTACGCGCAGTTTGAAGCGCACAAAAATACCATTGCCGCCGCTCTGGATGGATCGGTCAAGCGCGACGTGTATTACGCCCGCGCCCGCAACTATTCCAGCGCCATCGAGTCGGCGTTGTTCGCCGACAAGGTTCCCGCCACGGTGTACGACAACCTCATCGAATCGGTCAAGAACAACCTCCCCGCGCTCTACCGTTACTACGACCTGCGACGGCGGGCGATGAAGCTTAAGGATATTCACCAATACGACACCTACGTCCCCATCCTTTCCGATCTGGATAAACGGACAAGCTGGGACCAGGCGGTAAAAACCGTCGTGCAATCGCTGGAGCCGCTGGGCGATGAATATTGCGGCGCGCTTCAAGACGGCTTGACGACCAAGCGATGGAGCGACCGTTACCCCAACGCCGGCAAGCAGAGCGGCGCCTTCAGTTATGGCACTTATGACGGCCAGCCCTACATCATGATGAATTACCAGCCCGAAGTGCTGGATCATGTTTTCACGCTCACGCACGAAGCGGGCCATTCGATGCACAGCTTCTACAGCGCCCGCAATCAGCCATACCAATATTGGAACTACACGATCTTCGTGGCGGAAGTGGCCAGCACGTTCAACGAGCAACTGCTGGCTCGCCACCTGATGAAAAAAGCGAAGACCTCTCGCGAGCGAGCCTATCTGATCAATCGCCAGATCGACGGCATTCGCGGCACCATCATCCGCCAGACCATGTTCGCGGAATTCGAAAAGATCATTCACGCCCTGGTGGAAGCGGGCGAGCCGTTGACTGTTGACGCGCTTCGCCGTGAATACCGAAAACTGCTCGATCTGTACTTCGGCCCGGATTTCACGATCGACGCCGAGTTGGACCTGGAATGTATGCGGATCCCCCATTTTTATCGGGCGTTCTACGTCTATAAATACGCCACCGGCCTCAGCGCCGCGATCGCCCTCAGCGAGCGCGTCGCCAACGGCGGCGCCAGGGAACTGGACGAATACCTTGGCTTCCTCAAAGGCGGATGTTCAAAATACCCCCTGGACCTTCTCCGCGGCGCCGGCGTGGATATGCAAACGCCGAACGTCGTGAATACGGCCCTCGGATACTTCGACAGGTTGGTCGGCGAGTTAGATGAATTATTGTAAAGCGCAACCCCGAGAGAGGGCCCGCTAAAACGGGACGACGGACTGTTGGGAATAATTTAACGAAGACCCATGACGGACTCGATCGCCCAGGCCGTGAGCATTCTTCGCGCAGGCGGTTTGGTCGCATTTCCGACCGAAACCGTTTATGGCCTAGGCGCCGACGCCACCAATGCCGAAGCGATTCGGCGAATCTTCGCGGCCAAGGGCCGGCCGTCCACCAACCCGCTGATCGTGCATATCGCCGACGAGCGCGCGGCTAGGCGTTATGCGGCGAAATGGCCGGCGTCGGCCGAAAAATTGGCCACACTTTTCTGGCCCGGTCCGCTGACGCTGGTCCTGCCACGGGCATTGAGCCTGGCGCCGGCGGTCAGCGCCGGACGCGATACGGTCGGCCTTCGCGCTCCCGATCATCCGCTCGCCGGCGAATTACTCCGCGCCTTCGACGGCGCGATCGCCGCCCCCAGCGCCAATCGTTCTAACCACATTAGTCCCACCACCGCCGACCATGTGCGCGACGAACTCGGCGGCGCCGTCGATTTAATCCTCGACGGCGGCCCCTGCCGGGTCGGCATTGAATCCACGGTTCTCGACCTGAGCGTCGCGGCGCCAACGATTCTTCGCCCCGGTTCAATTACGCGCCACCAAATCGAATCGGCGCTAGGTCGCGTGGAAATTTTCACTGGCTCGGTCGGTCACGACGCCTCCGCCGCCAGTCCCGGTCAGCATGCGACTCATTACGCCCCCACCGCCGCCGCGTATCGATTCACGCGCGATCAGGCGGATCAAGTCGCCGGACAATGCCGAAAGCTCGGGGCCGAATGGACCGCGTTGTTGTTGCTCGGCACGCGTGAAGCGATTCCGGCCGCGCTATCCCGCGTCGAATTCCATCGGCAAACATGGCTGCCGCCGACGCCGATGGAATATTCGAGATTGATGTACGCGGCGCTTCGCGCGCTTGATGTGCCGGCGATGAAGGCGATATTCGTCGAAATGCCGCCGGATGCGCCGAAATGGACGGCGGTGCGCGATCGCCTGATTCGAGCGACAAAACCGATGACCGATGCGCCGTTCGATTCAAATAAGGAGCCCGCTTGAAAACCACGCTTCGCTGGGGAATCCTCGGCGCCGGCAACATCGCCCGCCAGTTTGCGGGAAGCTTTGCGACCGCCGATCGCGGCAAGCTTATCGCCATCGGATCGCGTCGCGCCGAGACGGCGCGGGCGTTTGCCGCGACGTACTCGGCCGGCGACGCGTTCGGATCGTATGAACAACTGATTGCGTCGAAAGACGTGGATGCCGTCTACGTCGCGCTTCCGAATTCCATGCATCGCGAGTGGACGATCAAGGCGCTGAAAGCCGGCAAGCACGTCCTCTGCGAAAAGCCCATCGCCAGCAACTCGGGCGAGGCGCTGGAGATGTTCGACACGGCCAATCGCGCCGGCCGGGTGCTGATGGAGGCGTTCATGTATCGCTCTCACCCGCTCACCGAGGCGGTGCGGAATGCGGTCCGATCGGGAAAAATCGGCAGGGTGAAATTGATCCGCACCAGCTTCTGTTTTCGCGTCTGGAATACGACGAACAATATTCGTTTCGATCCCGCGCTGGCCGGCGGCGCGTTGATGGACATCGGATGTTACTGCGTCAACTTCAGCCGGCTGATCGCCGGCGCCGAGCCGACCGGGATCTACGCGGCCGGCCAGTCGCACGCCAGCGGCGTCGATGAATTGGTCGCCGGCGTCATGCAATTTCCCGGCGGCGTTACCGCGAGCTTTACCTGCGGCATGAACGCCCAGGCCGACAATTCCGCGAGCATCTGCGGCGACGAAGGATACATCGAAATTCCCGTCCCCTGGAAACCGCCGGTGAAAAACGCCGCCTGGAGCCTGGCCTATTCCATCCCCCCGAAGATGGATCAGGCAGCCGGTGTCGTGGCGCCGGCACGACCGAAAGAGACTTTTGCCGTCGACGCGGGAAAGGCGCTTTACGCGCTGGAATCCGACGATTTCGCCGCCGCGGTTCTCGATGGCGCCCCTCTCCGAGTCAGCGCGGAAGACACGCTCGGGAATATGCGCGTCATCGACGAGATGCGAAAACAGATCGCCGCATCCGAAATCTGAAGAACGTAGTCCAAAATCAAAAAAACACGGGTAGGTCAATTCGCAATTTCGGATTTTGTTTTTCGGATTTCACTTGCGCCTCTTCTTTCTGGCGCGCAACCGACTATTGTGTAAGGCGCCATGAAGATCCTTCAAAACACCGGCGGCATCGCCGGCACCAACTGTTATATGGTGGTTGACGAGGCCACGAACAAAGCCGTCATTTTCGACGCGCCCGACCGCACCGTCGCGCCGCTGGTCCAAGAGGCGAAAAAAAACGGCTGGGACGTCGTCGGCTTGTGGCTCACCCACGGGCATTTCGATCACGTCGCGGATCATTCGGAAGTCACCTCGGCGTTTCCGCTCGCGAAAGTGCTCATCCATCGGCTTGACGAGCCTAAACTACGACGGCCAAACAGCTCGACGTTTCGGCTGCCTTTCGTGATTCCGCCGCGGGGAGCGGATGAATATCTGGAAGATCGACAGGCGCTTTCGATCGGCCAATTACAGGTGGAGGTGATCTTCACGCCCGGCCATTCGCCGGGACACGTGATGTTTCATTTCCCCGCGGAAAAGGTGCTGATCGGCGGCGATTTGATCATCATGGGCGCGGTGGGCAGGACCGATTTCCCCGACGCGAATCACGATGTTCTCAATGAGTCGATCTACCGCGTGATGCAACTCCCGCTTGACACGCGCCTGCTGCCGGGACACGGCGAGCACAGTCTGCTTGGGGATGAATTAAAAACCAATCCGTTCGTTCAGCATGCGATGCAGGAATAGTTCGAGCGCTTTTCATCTGGCTAACTCGCGCCAGATCGATTCCAAATCCAGCGTCATCCTGACCCGCACCGCGCCGGGCTCGGGCGAGTCGTAATCCACCTTGGAAATTCGAGCACGGCCGATTCCGCGGGCGAGCGCCTCGGCGATTTGCGGATCCCTGCGGGCGGCTTGGCCGAGTGTCGCTTCGGAATCAAGCGACAACGCATCGACGCGGGCGCGCAAACGCGCCATGGCGATGTTCTCGGCGACGCGGGCGGTCCTGAGCTTATTGCCGCCGATCGAAGTGGAAACGCCCTCGGCGTCGGCCGATGTCGAAGCCCATGCCGGCGGCTCGCGGGAAATAATCCGCAGAGGCGCCCCCGCGCCGACGCCAGGCGCCGACGCGTGCGCAGGGGCGGCGCCGATCGCCGCCGCCATCTTCATCTTCACCTGATGACGAAGTGCATCCCATTCCCGCGCGTCGCGTGGAACGGAGACGGCGGACTGCTTGCCCAACGCCCCCGACAGCGCCGGCCACAGATCGGCCGGCGAAGCCGCCAGCGAAATGCGAACTTCCAAATCATCGCGAAATTCCATCGAGATGATCGGGCGGCCAGATAACCAATCGCGCAGCGAATCGCTCACGGCGCCCGCCGCGAGGGCGTCAGCCAGATGGCGCTTCCCGTTGTCCCACGCGACTGCGCGGAGGCTGTCGATCACGCGTTCGATCGCGTTATGCCGGGCTGCTTCGATCGCCGCCCGGCGATCGCCGTCAGTTACCGCCCGCCATGCGATCTGCGATGCGTCCGGACACAGCCGATCGGCGGCGCCGGCCGCTGTGCTCGTTGCGGTCGCGGAAAAAATGCGATGGGAAAAATCCTTTTTCAGCCGTTCGCGGAGCGTGTGTAACGGGGCGGGCAGCGACGCGGAATTGTCTTCTGCGATCTTTTCGATCGTCCGCGCCAGATCCGCGCCGCGAATCTCGAGGCGAACCTGAACGGTTTGATCGTCGAGCCAGCGGGTGCCGCCGATCTGCTCGGCGCCGTGAAGCGTGGCGTCTAACGCATCGCGCGCGTGGCAATGTTCGACGAAGGCGCCGACCGTCATTTCATTTGTCAACCTCGCGCCCAACACCTCCCGTTGCAGGGTATCAAAGGCCTGCGCGGCGGCGGCGTTGATTTGATCGGCCTGAGAATCGTCGCCGCGCAACGTCGGCGAAACAACGGCAACACAGATCGAAATAAACAACGCCATCCATCGCATGCCAGGTTCCACTTCTCCAAAGCGAGTAGGACCTTCCCAAAAGGCAAGACAACGCAGGCGAGCGGGTTGTTAGTTTCTTCCCCCCTTGAAATAAATCGCGGCCATTCTCCCGTCGCGGCAGCGAGCGACCGGAAAGTTGCGAACTAAGGCGTTTTTCAGATTGCTGGCGCTTCCAACGTGCGTGGGAACCCGTTTCGTCACCCGACGCCGGTTCTCGGGTACTCCGAAGAACCGGATCGAAGCGTCGCGGAATCCGGCTCTTCAAAGTACCTCAGAACCAGAGTCACCGTCAAACGCTCCGCCACGCGCTCGTTAACAAAACGTCGCACGCGCTATCAAACCGAAAAACGGTCTAATGCGATGAAACCGCTTTGATCGCCGTCCGATACGGCTTCATGTCCATCTTCGGATATCGCATCGCGACGGCGGCGATCGTGTCGGCGGTCCAATATGGATCCTGCGGCGTCGGAAAACCCAGCGTCTCGCGCTGGCGCGGCGTGGAATGCTCGATGAATCGCTTGAACTCCGGCTTCTCCCCGAACTGCGACCATTGGTGAAAACCCTGAAAGCCGTGGGCGACGCTGCGCCAGATCATGTGATGCGAAAAACGGGCGCCGAAATCCGCGTCCATCGCCGAAGCCCGATGCCACGTTTTCATGCCGAATATCAGCAGGCTCCCCGCCCCGGCGATCATTCTCCGCTCGTGCCGATAGAGCTGCGGCGACATTTTTCGCGAGCGAAATGTCGGCCAGATCGGCAGATCCGCGCTCTTTTCAGCCGGAACCACGCACGTCGGCGCCATGTCGTCGGTTACGTCGGTGTAATAGAGGATCATGTTCACCTGGCGATAGTCGCCGTCGTCGCGCGGCACGACCAGCGTGTTGCCCTCATAATCCAGATGCAGCGCCTGCTCGAAATCCCCGGCGCCGGCGTACTTGGCCCAGATCGCCGATTGGCTGAGAACCACCTGCCGGGTATTCATCGCGCGCTCGACGAATGAAATCAGTTCGGGGTGCGTCGCGACGTTGTTCAGGGCGTCGCCGACGAACGGAAACTCCGTCTGCAATCGATCGCCTTCCTCGAAGATCCACGGATAACGTTCGGGCGTGGCCGCGAGTTCTTCGGGCGTCGGCACGTACCGCAGCATATTTTCCCGGGCGCCGATGATTTCTTCGCGCGTAAGAAAGTCCGGGACCAGGACGAACCCGTGCTTGACGAGATGATCGAGATGAGCGTCGGTGATTCGCATAGTGATCGCCATACCCTTGTGGCAGTTCTCCGACACGGGTTCATAAAAGCGCCGTCAAGTCCTCTATCACCCAATCAGGCCGCGATGACTCCGGTAACTTGGCGGCATCGTCGCGCGTGGCGACGCCGGTAAGCGTCAAAATAGTTTTCATTCCGACGCCCTTGGCGCCGGCGATATCGCTTTCGAGGTTATCCCCGATCAAGACGCAACGGTCCGGGCGGACGCCAAGACGGCCGCACAGCTCACTGAAGAAAAGTTTTTCCGGCTTGCCGCAGAAGATTTGGCGCACGCCCGCGGCATAGGCGAGCATGGCGGCCATCGCGCCGACGCCGAACTCCAGGCCGCGAGGGCTGGGATAAATCCGATCGGCGCAGATGGCGGCCAGCACGGCGCCTTTCCGAAGAAGAAGCATGGCGATGCGCTGCCGTTCCTCGGTGGCGAAGACGTTGAGCGGCACGCCGCAGATGACGGCGTCGCAGGGATCGGTTTCGGTTTGCGTCCAGTTCACTTTGCCGTCGAGCATTTCATGCACGCCCTCGGTCGAAAGATTGAAGATATTTGGGAGTAAATGCCCGCGGCGGCCAAAGGTCTGCAACACATAATCCACCGTCGCGGCGGCGGCGGTGTAAACGTGACCGGCGTCGATCGCGATACCCATTCGCAGCAGCCGATCGGCGATTCGCCGCGGGCTGCTGGTGCTGTTGGTCAGGCACGCGAACGTGCGCTGTTCCGCCCGCAATCGCTCGACCAGCGCGACGGCGCCGGGAAGGGAGTGTTCTTCGTGATAGATGGTGCCGTCTAAATCCAGCAAAACGGCATCGAAAGCGTCAAAATGAGTGGGCACGCGGGGAGTGTAAGGGAGTGACGAGCGTTGTCCAATTTTTCGTGAGATTGGAGATTTGAGATTTATCCCCACATTGAGACGCCGAACGGCGAGCTCGTGCGACTGCGGCGCGTCTCTCGCGTGCGCGTATCGCAATTGATCGCGCTCGCCACCCAATATACTTCGGCGGCGCAAATGTCAAATCGCCGAACCGAACCGTTCGCCAGGACCGCGCTACTGCCGGACTGTCGAGTAAGGCCAAGCGCCGATATCATCGCTGTCGGTAGAGTCAAGAACGCCGTGTGCCCAATTTCAACGATCGCGTCTACGTTTGTTTTGATGCTCGCCGGTTGAGGCACGCGTAGGCGCACGATTTGCCTCGTGGCGACCATTCTCTGCGCCCCCGGATCAGCGGCTGCACTCGATTCGATATGCCGCGGAGAATCCCACGCGCATCAGCCAGACGGGCGCGTCTGGTTTTTGCGAGCGCAGTTGTGCGACGGCCGTAGAATCGTCTGCTTTAATTTCGTAATCCCTCGTTACAATATCGATGGCGACGAATTACCGACATCGGCTGATTAACGACACGGACGCATGTGCTTGTTTGAAGATATCTCCGCCAAGAGCCGTGAGTTCCTCGAGTGTACGAGGCGAGGCGCCGATCGGCTGCGTCATCGCGCGGCTACAACGAACTCTTCGCAAAACAATACCGCGCACGCGGAGATGGTCGCCTTCAATCGCGCGGCGGGCAAGGCGCCGACCGACGCGCGCGATTTCCTCCTGGTATCGACGCTGGAGCCGTGCGTGATGTGTCTGGGAGCGGCGATGGAAGCGGCGGTCCATACCCTATTCGGGCTGCCCGCGCCGACCGACGGAGGACGGACGCGGGTACGTCCGCCGATCAGCCCCGAAAGCCAGATGCCGCGCATCGTGGGAAATATTCTTGCCGACGAATCCAAAAGTCTCTTCGAAAATTCCGGAAACGGCCATCGACGAATGTCCGGCAGACGAAATTCGTCGGCGAGTTGCTGGCCAAGACATGAATATGACCAAAGCCACCGGCAAGAAACGCCCGAGCGTCGCCACGTTCCATCGCGGCGACGCGCTGCTCATCATCGACTGCATCAACGACCTGGAATTTCCCGGCGGAGAAAACGTTCTTCCATGGGCCATTAAACTCGCCTCTCGATTGACCGCGTTTCGGGCCACGGCGCATCGCGCCGGGATTCCCGTGATCTACGTCAATGACAACTTCGGCTTATGGCACAGCAACTTTCACGAAGTCTATGCCCACTGCACCCGGCGCTCGGCCCGCGGCCGCGACGTCTGCCGGCGGCTCAAGCCAAAGCGCGACGACTATTTCATATTGAAACCGCGCCACTCCGCCTTCTTCGCCACGTCGCTCGTGCCGTTGCTGGAACATCTTCACGTCAAGCGCCTGATTCTCGCCGGCATCGCCACGAATCTCTGCGTGCTGTTCACCGCGCATGACGCGCACATGCTTCAATATCCGATGATTGTGCTGTCGGATTGCTGCGCCGCGGAATCCGACTTTGACCATGACGTCGCGTTGAGCCAGCTTGAACGATTTTGCCGCGCGACTGTGTGCCTGAGCAGGGATTTAGAGCCGCGAACCACGCGCCGCAAGCGGGGCCGCTAAACAAAGAAGCGTTGCGGGTCAACGCTTCAAAAGTCGAAGAACGCATCGACCGCCAGTGTCCATTGACTGTGTTCGGTTAGGCCGTTGAAGTAACCGACGTTGGAATAATCATACCGAACTTCGGGCCGGATCTTGAGGTTTTGACCCACGGCGTTGTCGGGGAACGGCGTGACGGTCAGTCCCAGTGTTCCTTCGAAAAGGCTTTGGCTCAGGCCCGTGGTGAGGCCGCCTTCATCGCGATAAAACTCGCCGCGAAAGTTAATGTTGGTGTAGCTGGAAAGTTTGTAGACGACATAACCGGAGATGCCGTACCACTCGTCGGTGGTTGTGCCGCTGGGTTGGGCTTGATAGCCATAGACGCCGTCGAACAGAAGCGTGGTTTGCGGATTCAGGGTATAGGTGAATGTCGCGTCGACGGCGGTGCGGTAGTGGGAGTTGTCGTCGTTCAGTTCGGGGCCGCAGATGAAGGCCAGGGTGAATTTGCTTTGGGAGTTGATCTTCCAGTTGACCCGGCCCAGGCCGTCGATGGCGCCGTTGTTGTCGGTGAAGGTTTGTCCCCAGCCGCGGGAGATTCCCCCTTCGACGCTGATGTTGTCGTTGAAGGCGTAGTAGGCGGTGATGCCGGTCAAGGTGAACGGGAGGGCGCCGCCGAAGGTAAAGCTGTGGGAGTAAAAGACGCTGGCATTGGGGTCGATCTGTTTGAAAAACAGGAATTTGCCGGCTCGGATGCGGATGCCTTCCCCGATCGGCAGGGTGAGATCGAGATAAAGCTGCGGGATGTCGAATTGATATTCGGGGCCGTTGTACAGGCGGGTGGAGTTTGCGACGTTTTTGTTGTCGTAGTCGATAAAATCGCTGCCGTGGATGAAGCGGGCGTCGGCGCCGTAGAGCAGTTCGAGACGTCCGCCGAGGTCAAATTGGTGGGGATCGGCGATGCGCTCGAGGTTCAAATCGAGTTGATTCATTTCGCCGCGAAGGTCATTGATGTCAAAAACGCGCCCCAGGTTCAGATGCTCGGCGGGGTTGTCGGTGTTGTAGGTGTAGGAGCCTTCGATGTGGCCGTAGATGTTCAGGCGAAGGTCATCGAGCGTTCGCCCCACGCCGGCCTGTTCGAGGAGTCCCATCAGCGGCGTGCGCTGGGCGTTGAGCGACGGCGCCGCGGCCACCGGCGCGCCCGGCGCGACGCCCGGCGAGTTTTCGTCGAGATAATGCGGCGCGATTTCGTTCGAAAGCGACAGAGACGATCCCGCCCCGGCGCCCTCGGCGGCAAAGGCGGACGAACTGCCGGCGATCGTAGCAAACGCCGCCATCACGATCGCCGCTCGGGCGATCCTTCGATGCTGAAACATGAAACGCTCCTTCCGGTTGAACTCTCGATCAGACGATCGCCCTGCTTCCGATGTCGCTGCGGTAATGCATGCCTTGAAAATGAATTTTCGCCATCGCGGCGTAGGCTCTTTTCTGCGCCGCGGCGACCGTCGCGCCCAGCGCCGTCACCGCCAGCACTCGCCCGCCGTCGGTCACCAATGTGTCGCCGTCCATTTTCGTGCCCGCCTGAAACACCTTCACGTCGGGCATCGCGTCGGCCTCCACGACTCCGGTAATCGGGACCCCAGGCGCGTACGCCCCGGGATATCCGCCGCTGGCGGCGACCACCGCCACCGCCGGGCGAGGGTCCCATTTTAACTCGATCTTGTCCAGCGTGCCATCCGCCACGGCCAGCATCACTTCCAGCAGATCGCTTTGCAGCCGCATCATGAGCGGCTGGGTTTCGGGATCGCCGAATCGGCAATTGAATTCCAATACCCGCGGCCCGTGAGCGGTCAGCATGAGACCCGCATACAGCACGCCCTTGTACTCGATTCCGTCGCGGATCAATCCGTCCACGATCGGCACGAGAATCTCGCGCTCGATCACGCGCATGATTTCATCCGTGACGATCGGCGCCGGCGAATAGGCGCCCATCCCGCCGGTCATCGGACCGCGATCGCCGTCGCCGACCGGTTTGTGATCCTGGGCCGATTCCATCACGTAGATATTTTTTCGATCGACAAACGCCAGGATCGAACACTCGGCGCCCTTGAGCACCTCTTCGATCACAACGCGGGCGCCGGCCTGCCCATGGGCCTTGTGCCGCATGATCTGCCCCACCGCTTCCAGCGCCTCGTCCATCGTGCGGCAAACGACCACGCCCTTTCCCTTGGCCAAACCCGCGGCCTTGATGACCATTGGCTCATCGCGAACGCGGATATATTCCTCCGCCGCCGCCGGATCGGTGAACGATCGCGCCTCGGCGGTGGGAATCGCCTGCTGGCGCATCAATTCCTTGGCGAACCATTTATCCCCTTCGATCCGGGCGGCTTCCCGCGACGGCCCAAAGACCTTAACGCCCATCGCCGAAACGCGGTCGGCCAAACCGAGCGCCAACGGTTCTTCGGGGCCGACGACGACAAACTCGACGCCGGCCGTTCGGATGAACTTTTCCAGGGCGGGAAAATCGCCGGGCTGGATGGGGACATTGTCGGCGAATTGCGCCGTGCCCGGATTTCCGGGGGCGGCATAAAGAGCCGTGACGCGCGGCGACGCGGCCAGCTTCCATGCCAGCGCGTGTTCCCGACCACCGTTGCCGACGAGTAAGACTTTCATTTCGACTGTCCGATTCCTTCCATTGTCATTGGCGCCGAGGCGCGCGGCGCGCCGTTCCGGAGCGGCAATAGATAAGACCGACGGCTTGAGAATGCAAACGAGATGAAAATGAAGCGGGAAGCGGATCTGCCGTTCGGCTGCGATTCGCGGCGCAACGAACCCGCCGGGCGCGCCGGGCGTCGTTGCTGGCTGGCTGACGAGGCGTTACACGAGCCCGCCCACTTTTCGCAAAATCCACTCCGACGTGATCAGCGTCACGAATACCACCAGAAACGCCCAGTGCGCCTTGCGCGTATACGGATTTTCCGGGTCGGCGAACAGCCCGATCTGCTGAACCGTAACCAACGGCTTTTCCAGATTCGGAACGTGCTGGGCCAGCACGTCGGCATAAGCGGCATCGACGGCGATTCCGTTGCCGGCCTGGGCGAGGCGCGACAAGGTATTTCGGTCGGCGTTTACGTTGCGCATTTCACGGTCGGTTCCGGTGAGGACGTCAACGAGCAACGTCTTTTGCGTGGCGACGGGGTCGCTGTTCAGCAGTTTTTCGACGGCGGCGCCGCGGAGGGAAATCTCCAACCCGCCCGGCTTGATGCCGCTTAAGGTGGCGCGGTAAACGCCGGGCGATTCGGGGGCTTCGACGGCGTCGGCGGTGGCCAGCACCGGGCCCCCTTCGACCTGCCCGGTAACGGGGTCTTTTGGCATCACGCCCTTGGCGACGACCTTAAAAGTTTGACCGGTGAGCGGCGTGAAATCCTCCTTGGCCACGCGAATGGTCACGACGACCGGATCGCCGTAGACATAGCGCGGCTTGGACGCGCCGAAGCGGACGAATTTTCCGCCGGCCGGGAGATCGCTCTGCACCACCCAGCGGATCACCTGGCCCCAGAACTTTTCGTGAAGGTTGACGCCGTCCACTTGGCGCATGCGCCATGTCGAATCGCTCGACAGGTACATCACCCGCCCCAGCCCGACCGGCATCGTCGCGATCAGCGCCCGCTGCCGCGATTCGGCAAGCGACGTGTTTTCGGAGCGCGCGTCGGCGTCGCGCTTGGCGTCGGAAATTTCCCAGATCACGCTGGCGGATTGCTTGGCCTGCGTCTGCTCGCTGTGCCAATACCACGTCGGCATCATCGACCAATATTGCGCGTTGGTTTTTTCGTCGGGACTGAGTTGACCGAGGATGCTGTTCAGGCCTTCGCTGGAAACCTTGGGGCGAAAGCCGTTCTTCATGTGATCGGCAAGCGACGCGACCGACCAATTACTGGCCAGATGAACCGGAAGCAGTTCGGCCAGCGGCGAGCCGGTGTAACGGCCCGGCATGTTGAGCGGGCCGGCGATCACGATCAGCGCGGCGCCGCGATCGCGAACCGCCTTGGCGATATTCTTCTGCGTTTCGGGGCTGAGAAATTCCGTCGGGATGTCGCCGAGAATAATCAGGTCAAAGGCGGACCATTCTTCCGCGGTCGCCGGAAGAATTTGGGCGGCGTCTCCCTTGTTTGTCGGCGAGGCCTTGACGGTCGCCGGGGCTTGCACGCCGGCGATATGGGCCGCCTCAAGCAACACCTGCTGCAACTGAACGCGGTTATCGCGCTTCAGATAATTGGCGATGTAGCGGTCTTCCCAGCGCGGCTGGTCCTCCACCAGGATCACGTGAAGCTTGTCGTCTTTCACCGAAACGCGGAAGCTCTGAACGTTGTTCTCCTTCACCGCTTCGTTGGGCATTTGTTGCACGCGGACGGTATATTCGTAAACGCCCGGTTCCGGCGGCTTGTCCTTGAAGTTCATTACCGCGGTTGTCTGGCTGGAGGTTGGCGTGATCGTCTGCGTATCGAGGACGGTAACGCCACGAAGGAAATCGACTTTGATCGGCTGGCCCGCCAGGCCGTCAAAACGAAGGAGCGTGGATGCCTTAAGCGTGTCGTCTTTATAAACCCATTCGGGCGCATCGACAAATTCGACGGCGGCGTCGGGGGCGACTTGCCGCGAGCCCAGCCCAAGGGCAAAGACGCGGACGCCGCGATCGCCAAGACGCTGCGCCGCCTCGGTCGGGTCGCCGCCGTCGTTGACCCGGCCATCGCTGACGATCAGCACCGACGCCCGCTCGTTTTGGGCGATCTGTTCGGAAACGAACTTGAGCGCGTCGGTGATGTTCGTCGATGTGCCGATCGGCTCGACGCCGGCCTTGATCGCCTTGGGGATTTCGTTTTTGGAAGGCAATGCGATGATCTGCTGGCCGCCGGCGAAGGTGATGATTTTCGTGTTCTGGCGATCGAAGACCTCCGCCATCGAGCTGGGCAGATCGCGCGATTTGCCGACGAGCGCGCCATACGCGATATCCGCCCGGCGCATCTGGCTGACTTTCGCGAGGGCGTCCTGCACCAGCGGATCGGACGCATGCTGGCTGAGGTACTCGGCATCCGATTGATCCGACAACGGAATGAGCTTGGTCAACACTTGATCGATCCCCTCCCCAACCTTCGCCCACGGCACGTCCGCGGCGGCGGCGTCGGGCTGAGTCTTCTGTGCCGCCTGGGTAATCCCCGCGGCCATCGTGTCGGCGGTCTTGCGCAAATCGACGGTGATGGAAGCGGCGTCGCCCCCCTGCGCCTTGGGATCTTTTTCGAGGCGCGTGGTTATGTCGATCAGATTCTCGTTCCAGGTCTTGAGCGTCTGGACGAAATTTTCGGCCAGGGAAGCCGATTCCTTTTCGTCGGCGCCGGCGGTTTTATGACGTTGGAGATCGAGCAGTTCATCATGCAACGCCGACAACCGGGCGGCGGCGCGATCGAGCCTGCTCTGGCGCGAATCGGCCGGCAGCAGTCCCAGCGCGTCGGCCCAGCGAACCCGCTCGACCGCCGTCGATTGCGGGTCTTTCTGGCCCATCGAAAGGCTCTGATCGAGCACGACCCACAGCGTTTCCCCCGCTTTATGCGTTTCGCTCCACACCCACAACGGCCGAAGCAACAAGACCGCCAGCAGGACGATCAATGCCATGCGGATGGCGGTGAGCCACTTGACGATTCGGGCCGACGCCACCTGGCGCTGGGCGCTGTAGAGGTAGTAAATCATGAAACCCACCGCGATCAGCCCTGGAATCAATATCCACGCGCTGATGGCGGGGGCGATGGTAAATTTGCGGACGATGTCCTGGTCGGCCAGCGGAAAGATCATGTTGGTTGCGTAAGACACTCGTACTCCAAAAGTCATCGGCGATATCGCGGGACGTCGCATTTCACATCAGCACGACGAAAGCTTTTTCGCGGCGTCTTGGTTAGCCGCGATTCGAAGCGAAACGCGTTTTTGGCAACCCGAATTTCCCGGCAAGAAGTCCAAGGCGCTCCGCCGCGGGTTTCGGCTCGCCAATATCGTTCAAACTTTGGGCGTAAGCCCCGCGCCGGCCACATCGATCTTCTTTTGCAGATTCGTCATCCGGTACGTCATATACGTTTCGGCCACCAAGCTCGCCAGCACGAACAGCGCCAGCACCTTCCAAATTTCCATTCCCTTGTCTTCGCGCGTGACGACGAAAGCCAACTCCGACGGCTTCACCTGGGGGTTTTGCGAGTCGAGGAATTTACCCTTTTGCAGCCAATTGTTGTCATCGGCCGACAGCGGCGTGTTATCCAATTCCCGGCGATCGATACTGACGCCATAAAAAATCGGCTGGGCAATTTCCGTCGGGCTAAAGTGCAGCTGGTACAAACCCGGAAGGAATGCATTGGGATAGGTAAACTCCCATCGGCCATTGCGAAACGTCGCTTTGCGGCCGGCGTCGACCGTGCCGTCGGGAAGCGTGACGTCGACTTTTTGGATCGCGGGATTCGCCGGCGAACTCCAGGCGATCGAGGCGCCGGCTTCGATGTTGCCGCTGCTGTGAACGCGCGTCTGCGGGGCCGAAAGATAATAGACCGCTTCGTTGACCAGCGGCACGAAATTCGGCATGGCCGGCCAGTTGTTCCAGTCTCCCTCGGCGCTGGTCGCCCAAACCACCACCCGGCCCCCGCCGAGCGGACGTTCCATGATGAGCGGATCGCCCGTCGTCGACGCCAGCACCACCTGTGCGTCGGCGTCGCGCGGCGTTAGCGACCACCACTGCTTGGTGACCGCGCCCGCCAGCGCGTTGCGCTCGGCCGCGGAAACGATCGCCACCATGGGGTTGTTCGGATCCTTGATCTCGATCGCCGGCGGAAGTTTTTCGTTTCGCGGCGAAGAGGCTTTAAGATCGGCCGTGAAAAGAGTCTGCCCGCCGTCGCTCGAGCTTCCCAGCGATCTTACGAATTGGCTCGACGTTCGCGGCCCAAGCACCACCCAAAGCCCATGGCCCGAACTCACGTAACCGGCGAGCTTTCCCTGAAAATCGGC
Source organism: Tepidisphaeraceae bacterium (assembly GCA_035551995.1). GTDB lineage: Bacteria > Planctomycetota > Phycisphaerae > Tepidisphaerales > Tepidisphaeraceae > RYN-428. The sequence goes on along the minus strand of DASZME010000094.1, from coordinate 134,694 downwards.
CGGAAGCTGCGGCACGTCGTTCAACACGACGGCATAGTAGTCGTCCAGATTCACCGAGCCGCTATCGCTCACGCTGATCACCTTCGGCTGGATCAAGGCGGTCGCCGTCTGTTCCATCTCGACCGGCTGCATGGCGGCGGTCAGGAACTGGCTGCTCTTGAAACTTCCGGAATTCGTCAACTGCCCGTCGATCACCAACACCGGCAGCTTCTGCCATACATGAATTGCCGCCACCGATTCATTGTCGGCGGCGAGGGAATCGACCACGTCGGTCCAGACCCGCACCCATGCCGATCCGGGCGTCGTAAAAGTGTGATCGAATCGCACCGTCATCGTCTGTCCGGCGCCCAGGCTTGGAATGGACTGCGGCGCCCCGACTTCCTGGCCGTTGACGCTCAGATGGATGTTCAGCGTCGCGACGTCTTTTGGCCCGCTGTTGGAGATGGTCGAGGTGAGTTGCACCGGTCGATTGACGCCGACCAGGCTGGGTTGAATGGCGATGTCGCCGACGGTGATGTTGGAAGCCGCGTCGTCGGGGAGGAGCGGATAGCTGTGGACTTCCAGGCGATGATCGAACCCATTGCTGGCGTCGCCGAGCGCCCGCTGCCAGGCGGCGAATTCGCCGATGGCCCAATTGGCGCGTTGTTGATCGGAAACGACCAGAACCATCTTGCGGATGTTGCGCCCGCGCTTGAGCACCTCGCGAGCCGCCTCGATCGCTTCGGGGATCGAGCAATCGGTCGTCCCGGCGTGCAAGCCATGAAGCTGCTTGCGCAACTCGGCGAGCTTGGTAGTATCCCGCGAGCCCAGCGGCACCGGCGTCAGCTCGCGCGGCCGATGCTCGGCCAGCACGATCGAAAACGTATCGCCGGCGCGAAGGATCGGATTGGAGGCGTCGGTCAATTGATCGACCACGCCTTGCGCTTCTTCAAAAAGCGTGTGATCGCCGCTATGACGGCCCATCGACATGGAGTGATCGAGCACGACCGCCACGTCGGCCGGTTGATTGGCGGCCAGGGGATTGTACTTGCTGTTGTTGAAAAGAGGCCGGGCAAGAAGCCAGGCGAGCAGCGCCAGGGCCGCCATGCGAAGGAGCATGAGCAGCCAATAGTCGATATCCTTCCGCCGCTTCATCTGCAGCGGCGATTCCTTGAGGAACATCATCGCCCCCCACAGCAACGGCGTTGTTTTCTGCCGATGCAGCAAGTGGATGATGATCGGAATGCTCACGGCCAGCAAGCCAGCTAACAGGAGCGATGAACCCATCAGGAAAGTCATTTGTATCTCGGCGGAAGTTGTCAGTTGTCAGTTGTCGGTTGTCGGTTGGCGCGTCACGGCCCATTGTCGAGCGACCGGAGTAAATCCTTGATTATTCGACCTACCTCGTCGCTAAGCTCCATCGGCAAACGAACCTGCTCACTATCGATATACTGAAGTCGCTCGGCAATCAGTATCTGCGTTTGAACTTCCTGGAGCGATCCGTAGGCAATACGCAGGAAGTTTGCGAACGATGACCCCGGCCCGCGACCTTGTCCTTCTGCGATATTCGACGGAACGGCCACCGCCGCGCGTCGAACCGGGTTGGTCAGACCATAAATCTCTTCGCGCGGAAACACCTTCGTCAGTCGATAAACTTCCGCTACCAGATCCATTGCCTTCTGCCACGCAACAAGCTCTCGGAATTGCTGAACGGCCATCAACGTCCGGCTCCTCATGTCTTTTCTGACAACTGACACCTGGCAACTACCCCCATCATTTCTTCCCGGCGCGCTCGCCGAGGAACATCATCAACGCCTCATCAAAAGGCTGGCTTGTGTTCAGGAGGAGATGGCTGACGCGGAGTTTATTTACAGCGTCGCGAATCTTCGCGAGATGATTGGCGACATTCTGTAGATATACATTCCGCATCATTGCCGGGTCGAGCTTCAGTTTATCGCTGCTTAATTCCAGGTTCTCAAACAAGCTCCATTTTCGGAACGGAAACTCCAATTCGTCGTTGGCCATGGTCTGCATCAGGATGACTTCATGCCGCTTGTAACGCAGATGATGCAGGGCCTCGATCAGTTTGTCGGCGTTGTCGAATAAATCGGAAATGACGATCACCATGCTCCGCCGGGTGATCCGCTCGGCGACTTCGTGGAGCAAGGGGGCGATGGCCGATTCTTTTTCGGGCTTGGTGTCGTCCAGCGTCCGCACGATCCGCAACAGCTGCGACGGCGACGAACGCGGCGGCATGAACGTCCGCACCTTATTGTCGAACGTGATCAGCCCGATCGAATCCTGCTGATGCAGAACGATATAGCTGATGCAGGCCGCCACGAATTGGCCGTAGCGGAATTTGCTCAAGGCGTCGCTTGGGCCTTTGTAAGCCATCGACCCGCTGCAATCGAGCACGATGTGACAGCGGAGGTTGGTCGTCACCTCATATTGCTTGATGTAATACCGTTCGCTCTTGGCGAAGGCGCGCCAGTCGATGCGCTTCACGTCGTCGCCCGGCACATATTGACGGTGCTGGGCGAAATCCAGCGCGAACCCGATGTGCGGCGAACGGTGCATCCCCTGCACGTAGCCGTCCATCACCTGCTTGGCGACCAGTTCCATCTTGCTGATCTTCTGCAAGACAGACGGCTCAAGCAGCGACGTCGCCGACGGACGGGCCAATGGAACTGTGGCGGTTGCGGTCATGGGAGTTGGGTAAGTTGCCAGTTGTTAGTGCAGGCTGAAGTTGCTTGTTGATCGTTGCTAGTTGCTAGTGAAGATCGGCGTGAAGACGGCGAGACTTGTTTCTCACCAGCAACCAGCAACTAATAACCAGCAACTTCCTCCGATCAAGCCGCTTCCGCGGCCGAACGCGGGATTTCCTTTAGCAGGCGGTCGATGATCTTGTCGCTGTTCATTCCGGCCGCCTCGGCGCTGAAGGTCGGCAGAATGCGGTGGCGAAGCACCGGATGCGCCACCTTGGCGATGTCTTCGGTCGTCACATGCACGCGGCCCTGAAGAATCGCGCGGGCCTTGCCGGCAAGGATGAGATAAATGCTGGCTCGCGGACCGGCGCCCCACTGCACCAGGTCGTTAATGTACGCCGGCACGCCCGTCTCGCCGGAACGGGTGGCGCGAACGAGATCGCGGGCGTATGCGTAAACGTGATCGGCCACCGGAACGCGGCGAACAATCTTCTGCAACGCCTGAATGGCGTCGCCGTCGAGCAGGCGGGCCAGCTCGGCGCGGTATTCGCTGCTCGCCTGTTTCATGATCTGGATTTCATCCGCGGGCGTCGGATAGCGAACGTTTACCATGAACATGAAACGGTCGAGCTGGGCTTCGGGCAGCGGATACGTGCCCTCCTGCTCGATGGGGTTTTGCGTGGCGAGCACGAAGAACGGCTCGGGCAGCTCATACGTCTTTTCGCCGACGGTGACGCGATGCTCCTGCATCGCCTCGAGCAACGCGGCCTGCGTCTTGGGCGGCGTACGATTGATTTCGTCGGCCAGCAGCATGTTGGCGAACAATGGTCCCTTGACAAAGCGGAAAAACCGCTTGCCCGTCGTGTGATCTTCTTCGAGGATGTCGGTTCCCGTGATGTCCGACGGCATCAGGTCGGGCGTGAACTGCACGCGTTTGAATGACAGGTGCAACACGTCGCTGATCGTTTTGACCAGCAGCGTTTTGGCCAATCCCGGCACCCCCACCAGCAGCACGTGGCCCTGGCAGAACATTGCGGTCAGCACTTGCTCGACCACTTCTCCCTGACCGACGATGACTTTGCCGAGTTCGGCCGCCATGGTCTTGTAGGCCTTGGATAATTGTTCGACCGCCTGAAGGTCATTGGAGGTTGCGACCGGTTGCTGCGCCTGTGCCATTGAAAAGATCTCCTGAAGAAAAGGAGGGATGTTCCTCGTTGGTTACAGTACAAGGGATCGATGCGATGTGTTGATGAGGCGGGGGCGGGAAATCCGAAAGCCAAATAACTCGAATCCGAAAAAGTCCGAATGCTTTCATACCCGACGGTGCGCGGACATCGGCATCGACGCGCCCGGGTGAAGGACGCGCGCTTGGTCAGCCGAGCAATCGGATTTGATTCGGATTTGGGATACTTGTTCTTGCTGTCCGAACAGGCGCCGCATTTTTCGCATCGGCGTGGCGGCGCCCGAAGGCGGAGCTTCGATCGCTCGACGCGCCCCGCAAGCGCGGCCGCTATTCATAAACATACGACGCTCAAGCAACCCGAAAACGCTCTGAATTTAGAACGTTATTCCTAACGTAATCCCCAGCGTCCTAGGATCTCCTTCTTGTCCGACATAGCCGGAAGGGGATCCCGGGAAGGGGTAGGCGACGGGGTAATAATGCGTGTTGAAGGCGTTGTTGATGAAGCCCTCCAGCCGCCAGCGGTCGGCGCCGATGCCGATCCGGAAATCGGTCAGGGTGTAGGCGGCTTGCTCGACGGCGTTGGTCGAGTCATACGCCATCGGGCCGAACCCGATCCATTCGGCTCGGCCGAAAAGGCGAAGGCCGTGGCCGATGCTCGTGGAGTATTCGGCGCCGACGTTCCACGTGGTTTCCGGGGCGCTGGGCAGGCGGTTGCCGCGCGCGCTGACGCCGTTGGTCTGGATGTAGTGATCGAAGCGGGCGTCGGTAAAGCCAAAACCGGCGAACAGGTCGAGACCGCGCATCACGTATACTTTTCCCTCGGCCTCGCATCCGGTGCTGTGCGCTCGGCCGACGTCGTCGATGAAGAACTGGCTGGGCTGGCCGGTGGGCGCGTTCAACTGCATGTGCTTCCAGTCGATGTAGAAATAGTCGGCGTTGAAGAGAATGCGGTTGTCGAGCCAGCTGGTTTTAATCCCGGCTTCATATGACCAACTTTGCTCGGGGCCAAAGGAAATTTCATTGGGGAGCGGCGCGGTCGAGTTAAATCCGCCGGCCCGGAATCCGCGGGCGATGCTGACGTATGGCATCACCTGCCTGGTCAGGTGATAGTCGACGGAAACCTGCGGGCTCACCTGCGTGTCGTCCCGGCTGACGTCGGCGTACGAAGCCGGAACGAACGGCGAGCTTGAGAAATTCGCCAGTTCGGCGCTGTTGTATTCGTAATCGACCCGGGCGCCGCCGGTGATGTCTAATTTGTCGAAGAGCGTGAGGGTGGCCTGGCCATACACGCCGATGCCATAGGTATCGGTGTTGGCGTTGTTGAAGTTATTTAACGGGGCCGGAAGACCGCCGGCGGCGGCCGCGGAGTGGGCCTGGTTGTCGATCACCTGGCTGTCGTTGGTCACGAAGATGAGCGTGCCCAAAACCCAGGCGAATTTAGCGTGTTCGTTGATGATTACTGGCCTGCCGGTCGGCGACACAAGCCGCATCTCTTCGGTGTAATTGGTCTGCTTTTCGTCGTTGAATCGGCGATAGTAGTCCAGCGGCGTTTCATCCAGATCGGTATTTTCCTTTTCCCGCCAGTGCTGAACCGAGGCGACGGACGTGAAGTCGGCGGCGTAGCCGTGGTAGATCGCCGTGAACGCGATTTCATCGATGTCGCGATGGGCGATTCCGGTGTAGTCATGGCTGACGCGCCATGGGTATGACTTTAGAAAGTTCAGATCGGCGATGGGAAAATCGCCGTCGTGGTCTTCCTCGCCGTGGATGGTCACGCGCAGGTCCCATTGCGGCGTCGGCGTAAAACGCAATTCAAGGCGGCCGAAAAGATTGTTGACGTTATCGAGATTGTCGCCGGTGATGAGATTCTTAGTGTAACCGTCGCGGGAGTCGTAACCGCCGGCGAAGGCGAAGTAAGCCTTGTCCCGAACGATCGGCCCGCTCACGCCGCCTCGGTAGTCCTGTTGAGAAAATGATCCGCCGGAAAACGTGGCGTCGCCGCGGAAGGTGTTGTCGGGCTGGATGGAGTTGATGTTGATGACGCCGCCCAGCGCGCTGCGGCCATAGAGGGTGCTTTGCGGCCCGCGCAGGAATTCGAAATGATCGATGTCGACCAACTCGATGTTCGACGTCGAGTAAGAAAGCTGCGGAACGCCGTCGATGTAAGTGGAAACGCCGGGGCTGTTCTGGCCCGCGCCGACGCCGCGAATGTATGGATTGCTCACGCGCATGGGACTGAACTGGCTGATGAACAGATTGGGGGCGTAGTAGGAAGCCTGTTTGACGTTTTCGATCTGCGCGTCCTGAATGGTGGCGCCATCGACGGCCGTTACGCTGGCCGGCACGTCTTGGATGGATTGCTCGCGCCGCTCGGCGGTCACCTTGATCGGTTCGAGCGTGACGGGCGCCAATTGTTGGGCGGCGGCGTCGCCGGCGGGTTGGGTCGCGGGTTCGGCCGGCAGGCGAGCCGAAGCGACTCCGATCCATCCGCATGCCGCCACTAGCCGCCAGCGCCGGGAGTGGCCGCACATCGTTCGTTTCCTTCCCATATTCCTCGCCTTTCGGTTGTGAAGAGTCTTTTGCGTTCGTCCGTTGGACGCGGCGCCGGGTCGATGCGAACGGGATGCGCCCGCATGAGTCCGCCGAGGTATATTATTCTTATAATCGTTTGAGCGTTGAATTAAAAATGCGAAAGGGGCGAAAGCCCGCGGAAATGTTCGATCCGGCTCGGACCGCCCGTGTCGCGCGTGGATGAAATTGCGTTGGAGAGCGAAAAGAGGGGCGAGTTCTACGGCTCGGCCGGATATTTTACTTCCTGGGGCGCGGCGACGGGAAGTGGCGCCAGCGCGCAGAAAATTCCCAGCAGCGACACCACCGGCGCCAGCGCGAAAAGAAGCGGCGTCGACGAATGCTTGATGCTGACGCTTTCGGCCAGCAACCACGGCCCCGCCGCCGACGCCAGCACCGTCAGGCCCTGCGCCGCGCCCTGAATCGCGCCCAGATGCAGGCGGCCGAACACCTTGCCCCAGCAGACAAAAAATCCGACGGTAATGATTCCGCCCGCCAGCCCGATGGTGACGGCGTACAGATAAACCATCGCCTTGCTGTGCGCCAACGGCAGGGCGAACAAAGCCACCGCCAGCAAAAGCATCGCGCCGGCGAGCAACCGGCCGATCGACCATTTCTGCGCCATCCAACCGCCGACCAAATTCGCGATCAGGCCGGTCAATGTGCTGATGGCCAGCACCCAGTTCACGATCTTTCCGTCGAACCCGTGTTCGTGCAGAACCGATTGGTTAAAGAGCATGAGGCCGGACGCGATCAGCCCGTAGGTCGATGCCGCCAAGGCGTAGGCCCAGAATGCCGGGCTCCTGAGCGCCTCGGCCAGCGTGAGGCCGGTTTCGATTTCAGCCTCGTCGATCGGCGCATGAGCGTCGGCATCAGATCCGTCGACGGCAAGCCCAATCGACTCGGGCGATCGCCGGACCGTCAGCCATGCCAACGGCGCCAGTCCCACCAGCAGCGCCCATCCCATCCACCGCCAGACGTGCCGCCAATCGCTGGCTCCGACGGCTTGTCCAAGGCCGATGATCGCGGCCATGAAGCCGATCCCCATCGCCAGCGAATAGACGCCCATCGCCATTGAAAGTCTTCGCGAAAACCATTTGCCGACCAGCGTCAAGCTCACGACGGACAACATGCTCTGGCCAAACCCGCGCGTCAGAATCAGCGTCGCCAGCAGACCGGTCGCTCCCCTGACCCGGCTCATGGCCAGCACCGTTCCGCCCAGCAGCGCGAAGGTCGCCGTCAGCATCACCCGCGATCCCAGGCGATCGATCAGCGATCCACACCCGAGACAAAAGGCTGACCCGATTAAGGTCGCCACGAGATTCATTCCGCCGTAGCTGACATGGGTGATATTCAGATCGCGCAGCAACGGCTCGGTGATCAGGCCCAGGCCGAACGTTCGTCCCGGCAACGTCGCCACCATCGCCAGGGCGGCGACGGCGACGATGATCCAACCGTAATAAAACGACGTGCGCGTTTTCAACGGCGCGTATTCCAATAGATCGGCGCCAGTCACGATTCGCCTCCGGGCGGAAAGAAGAGAAAGGAATCGGCCGTCGGTCCGCCGCGCAGCGCTTCCACCGCGGGCGTGGCGATCGATTTTCGCTGTCCCCGCGGAAAGAGATTACCGAAATCGTCGGTTACTTCTCGAAACGGGCCTTGATACTGCACGACCTGCCGAAGATCGAACGGCGTGGAATCGAGCTTAACGCCCTCGATCAGAATTTCCCGCAGCCCGATCCCCTCATGCCGGAAAACGGACGTCGCGGAAAGTTTAAGCAGGCGGATGGCGGTGAAATTCGCCGCGCGCAGCGCGTCGATCAGCGCATCCGGCGCCGGCGCCCGCCGCACGCCGGCCGCGGGTCCGGGAAGTTGCGGCGCCGGGCCGGTCAGGGGCGCGTCGGCGGCGAGGCCGTGGATCACCACGCGCCCGCCCGGCCGCAAGACGCGGCGTGATTCTTCCAGAATCTTCGCCTGCTCGTCGGCGGTCAATACCGCGTTGAACGTTCCTCGAAGATAGACTCGATCGGCGCTGCCGTCCTGCAGTGGGATCGCGGCGGGAAAGGCGTGGCCGAGATGATGTTCCCACGTGGTTTCGGGGCTCGATGAATCGGGCGCGTTTGCCTCGGCGGCCGGGGGGTGTGCATCTCCCTTGCCGACGGGCGCCACCGCCGATCCCTGGCCGCGATGGTCGGTGTCGGCTTCGAGCACATACACTTCCCAAAGGTTCTGATCGGGATCCTTCACCCAGAATTTCGTCTGCCGGGCATAACAGCATTCGACGCCCTCTTCGCGATGGGTGGCGATACCGGCGGCTTCGAGGCGATGTTGCATATCGACCAGGGCCGCCGACGTCGGCACGCGAAAGCCCAGGTGATTGAGCGCGCCGCCGGCGGCGTGCCGCTGCGGCTCCAGGGAAAGGACGACTGGCGGATCGCTCATCTCGAATTTAGCATAATCGGGATAGCATTTTGCAGGCGCCACGCCCATGAGGACGCGGTAAAAGCCAATCGCCGAATCGAGGTTGGCGACGTTCAGCGACAGATGAAATTTCGTCGCGACGTCCGAAGGCGCCTGCGGAACTGATGGAGCGGAGTGTTCGAGGGTGGTGGGCATTGCTTTGCTTTCTTGAAAACGTGCGACGCGGCGTTGCGGATCGACGTTTTATTTTCAGTGGCCGCGGCCGATGCGCGCCGCGCTGGCTATACCATCTGAAAAAAATGTCTTAACGATTGGTGTTGACGCAAGGGCATTTCTTACGCTTGGTGAAGGGACCTCGGGTCGCGAAACACGCACCGCAAGCGGGGCCGCTAAACATAGAAACGATACAGCAATCTGTAAAATGCTCTTACACGCGGATGCTTCGAGCACTGTCGGGCGCGATCACCGGAAATAGGTGCTCCCCTTTCCGTAATCCGCATACTTTTTGCGCAGCCATTCGAGAAACTCCTTGTAGTGGGCGTCGCGCTGGTGACCGCCATCGGAGATGGCATTGTAGCTGAGATAAAGCTGCCGGCGGTATCCGTCGGATGAATTCGGCGCAGAGCGATGCGGAGTGAACCCGCCAAAGAAGACGACGTCGCCCGGCTCCAGTTCCAACTTCACCGCCCGCGACGGTTCGACGCTGCCGATCGGAAGCTCGTGGTATTCGCCATCATTTGCCGACAAGTTGCCGTTATGATGATACCCGGCGAAGACTTCCGTGCAGCCGTTGCCTTGCGTTGACGGATCGATCGGGACGATTACGGTCATAAAGGTCTTGGGGAAACTCGGCCAGGAGATATAGTCCTGGTGCAGGTTATACCCTTTGGCGCCGGGCGGCTTGAAGATCAGTTTATCCTTGAAGAGGCACGCTTCTTCTCCGTAGAGAACGCCGACGGCGCCGAGCAGCCGGGAATCGGTCGCAAGCCTTCCGCACGCCGGCGCCAGATCGATCACCGGATCGAACGTCTCGAACACGCAGGCCTGATCGCGCGAGTCGGTGGTCCAGCGGCAGCGAAGGTTGTCCGTATGGATCAATTCCGTGCGGCGAAGAAGCGCGTCGGCTTCCCCGGCGGCGGCGGCGATCTCGGACGGCGAGAAGAAATCGCGCACGATCAGAAAACCGTCTTGCTCATATTGAAGCCGTTGTTCATCGGACAACGGCGAGGCATGTCGTTGCCGGGGCGGGGCGGCGGTCAGGGTCATCGGAGGTCCTTTCGCGAAAAATAGCGCGTCATCGCCGAGTAATAGTTAAACCATCGTTTGATCGTTGAATCAAACGGCCCAAATAATTCTCCCGCTCCGCCAGGCGGTCCATGCCTTCCGCGGATTGCCGCGCATCATATTCGCGGCTCGCTTCTTCGCGGGAGAGAGGGAACCGAAACCGACTCGCCAAAATTCCATAACAATTCGCGCCATTCGGCTGTAATGATTTCAGCCGGCGCGCATCTATATCGGCGAATCGCCAGTTTTTGTTCTCGGCAATGTTCAAGGCGATCGTTCGCCAGCCCGTTCCCAGGAGACCTTATTATGTCCGCCAACGCTCCCGCCCCAGTGATTTCGACCCGCATCTCCAATCCACTCAGGGAAGTCGCTCAACGCCAATGGACCGTGCTCGCGGCGCGTGGCGTGCTTCAAACGCTCGTGGTCGGAATGGGACTTTTGCTGGTCGCCTCGCTGTTGCTGGGATACGCCACCGGAATTCCGGTCGTCATCCGCATTCTCCTGGCGCTTGCGGTATGGACGGCGGTGATCTGGTCGGCGGTTCGCGGGTTGCGGCCGGCGCTGCATCGCTGGAATATGAGCCGGGCCGCTCAATTCGCGGAGTTGTCCGTTCCCGACTCCGAAGAACGCATCAGCAGCGCCGTCGAGCTTAGCCAGTCGCGGGACGACTATCGCGGCTCGCCGCAGTTGCTGGCCCACCTGATGCAACAGGCCGAGCAGGACGCCTCGCGCGTGAACGCGTCGGCGGTGATTCCGTATGCCGCGATCGGGCGCTGGGCGCTGATGTGCGTTCCGGTCTTGGCGCTGTGGATGGTTTTGGTAATCAACGGCCATACCCGTCACAGTTTTCTCCGCGGTTTGTTCAGCATGCTCGAGCCGTGGAAATCGGTGCCGCTTTCACTGGCCGACATCGCGGTACTGCCGGGCGATCAAACCGTCGCGCAAGGCGATTCGTTGCAAATCGTCGCCCGCATCTCCGCCGACGGCGGCAAACGCATCTCCCAGGCCAATCTGATCCTCACCTACGCCACCGGCCAAAGCATCAGCCAGAATCTCGTGCAGGAGAGCGGCACCAAGTTTGAACTGCCGCTGAACAACCTTCAGCAAAGTTTCACCTACAAGGTGAGCACCGATCGCGGGGTCAGCCCGACCTATTCCGTCACCGTCAACCCCCGCCCCGCCATCGCCCGGCTTGACGTGAAGTACGATTTCCCCAAATACACCGCCCTGGAAACCAAAACCCTCACCGCCAACGACGGCAACATCGACGCGGTCGTCGGAACCAAAATCACCCTCATCGTTCACACGACCGACAGTCTCGCGGCCGACAAGAGCCAGTTGGTCTTCGACGACGGAAGGCCGACGCAGAGCGTCGCCGCCCTTACCCCCACCGCCGAGAAGAACGTGTATGAAGCGAAATTCGACGTCGCCCAGAGCGGCGATTATCACATCAAACTACTCAACCAATACAACCTGGGAATGAAGGAAGACCAGGCCCGCGCCGTCACCGCTCGCGCCGACGAGGCGCCGGCGATCGCGATCAGCTCGCCCAAGGAACAAATTACCGTCCGCCCCGACGACGACGTATCGGTGATGTACCTGGCCAGCGATGATTTCGGCGTCGATCATATCGATGTCCTGCTGCAAATCGACGACAAGCCCGAGCGGACGGCGCCGGTGGCGATCCATTCAAAGAATCGTAAAAACATCAAGGACGCCTGGACCCTCTCGGTGCCCGCGATCCTTCGGATGGAAGGCGTCGCCGAAGCGACTCGCATTTCCTATCAGCTCAAAGCCACCGACAATCGCGACCCCGATCCCCAGACCGGCCTGTCCGCCCGGCAAACCCTCTTGATCAGCAAGAACGAAACAAAGAGCTTTCAGGACAAGCTCAATGAGATGCGCAAGGAAGACCTGCAGGCGGCCATCCGCAAGGCGATCGAACGCCTGAACGTGGATGGTCCCAAGGTCGCGGTGGTACGCGATCATCTTGCCCGATTGGCGCTTCGCGAAGAGCAGGTGCGCGATCTGGCCGATGTTCGCGATCATATTTCGCTGACCGGAAAGGGCCTTGCGGAAACCGCGGGAGATTACCTGGATACGCCTTTCGCCGAGGTGGCAAAAGCCGCCAAGGAGATTTCCGATAACCAGATCGCCCAGGCCGCGGACAACACGGCGAAAATCGCCCTCGACGGCGCCGATATCAAGGCCGGCCATTCCGATGGCGAAGTGGCCTACGGCAAGATCATCGACGCCCGCGACGCGCTGGAACAGCTTTTGAGAAAGGTGGAAGAAGCCGAGAAGAAAGCCGAGGCGGCACAAGCCCTCAAGGACGCGGCCAAGAAGCAGGAAGAAGTCGCCAAGGAGATGGCCGAGCATCCTGAAAAGCAGCTGGAGAATAAACTCAAGCAGCAGGAGGCCATCAAGAAGCTTGAGGAAGCGATGCGGAAGGATCCGACGCTTCAGAATCGTGATGCCCAGCAACTGGCCCAGAAGTTGGCGGAGTTGGAGAACAAGGTCGAGCAGGAACAGCAGAAGCAGACCGACCTGCAAAATCAGAGCGAAAAGCAGGAAGAAAAGCAGCAGGCGCAGGAAGCCGCCAACGCGTTGGCCGAGGAGCAGAAGAAGCTCAACGAAGAGGTGAAGCAATTCGCCAAGGACGACAAGAAGCCGCTGGAGCAGGCCCAGGCGCAGGCGCCCGATGCGAATCAGCAGCAGGATCTGGTGAAGAAAATTGAGCAGCATGAGCTTCAGAACGCCGCCCAGCAGGCGCAGCAGCAGGCGGACCAGTTGAAGCAGGACGCCAAGAAGCTTGAGGCGCAAGCGGCCAAGCCGACGGCTACCGCCGACCAGCAGAAGCAGCAACAGCAGGATCAGCAGAATCAGCAGGACGCCAAGGCCGCCGAGAAACAGGCGGACCAGGCGGCGAAGGATCTGCAAAAGCAGGAGAACGCCGCACAACCCAACGCCGGCCCCGCCAAGGATGCCGCGGCGAAAGTGGAACAGGCCGCCCAGCAGGTGCAGCAGCAGGCAGACAAGGTGGAAAAACAGAATGACGCCGGCGCCAAGGACGCCGACGTGCAAAAAGCCGCCGAGGCGGCCAAGGCCGACGCCCAGCAGGCCGCTCAGGAGGCGCAGCAGGCGGCGGCCGCGGCGAATCCGCAGGACGCGCAGAAGGCCGCCGACCAAGCCGGTCAGGAACTGGCCAAAGCGGCGACGGAATTGAACCAAGCCGCCCAGGCCGAGGCCAAGGCCGATCAAGCCGCCGCCAAGGCGGACAATCAGCAGGCGGCGGCTCAAGCGGCCGATCAGGCCAAGGATCTGGCGGCCAAGCAGCAGGAAATCGCCAAGGCGTTGCAACAACAGGCGCAGCAGCAGGCCGACGCCGCCGCCGCCCCGGCGCCTCAGCAGTCGGCCCAGCCGCAGCTGGCGCTTGCCCAGCAAACGCAACAAGCCCAGCAAGCCGCCCAGCAACTCGCTCAGCAAGCCCAGGCCCAGCAGGACCCGGCCCTCGCCCAGCGCGCCGACGCCGCCGCCAAGGCGCTCGATCAGGCGGCCCAAGCGCAGCAGGACGCGGCCAAGGCCGATGCCGCCGCCAAGCCCGCCGACGCCGCCCAGGCGCAGGCCGACGCTCAAAAGGCGTTAGCCAAAGCCGATAAGGCGCTTCGCGGCGCCACCGATCCGGCCCAGGCGCAAGCCGCCGCCGACCCGGCACAAGCCCAGGCCGATGCAGGTCAGCCGCCACAGGCCGGTCAACCCGACGCCGGCCAACCTGATGCCGGCAAGCCCGACGCCGGCCAGGGCCAGCCGCAGCAAACCGCCGCGCAAGCGGCGCAGGAAGCGGCCCAGGCGCAGCAGCAGGCGCTGCAGCCCAATCCCGCCGCCGCCGCCGAAGCCGCCCAGGCGCTTGCCCAGGCGGCGCAAGCCGCCGAGCAAGGCCTTCCCGGTCAAGGTCCCCCCGAACAGGGAACCGAACCCGGTACCGAGCCCGGCGAGCACCCCCACCCCGTCGCCGACCCCAAATTGGGAATCGCGGCCAACGAAACCGGCGGCGACAACAAACCCCCGGCGGCCGTTCTGGCGCTGGGCATCAGCGCCAGTGACTGGGCCAAGCTTCCGCCGATCATGCAAAAGGAATTGATGAACGCCTCCCAGCAAAGCGGTCCTCCCGCCTATAAGGAGATGATCAAGAATTACTACGTTCGCGTCGCCCAGATGCAAAACCAGCGGCCCGACGCCGCCGCCAAGCAGTAGGCTCGCACCATCGGTGAATAGCCCGGTTGAAAGACATGGCACGGATTTTCCATCCGTGCCATGTCGTTGATTGACGGCGAGTGAGCGTGGATTGCGACGCGACGACCCTTCCATGGTCGGCCAATGATCGATCAGCTCCCGGCTAAATAGCTTTCGCGATCACGCGCGCTTTTTTTATACCCTCGCCCGGTACGGGGCTTGTCGATTTAATTGGGTTTTCCGCGTTTTCACCGTCATTCTTCGTGAGAACACGAGGTTTGTAAGACGAAATTGTATAAATCGACAAGCCCTACTCCGGGAGAGGGCAGGGTGAGGGCTTCTTTGACAGCTCGCGGATTTGACGCGGCTTGCATCATTTCAAAAAACCCTCTCCCCAACCCTCTCCCCGATTACCGGGCGAGGGAGTAGAGCGCGTAACCGCGTGAGTCCATTTAGTGGGCGCCATCCGTGTGGATGGCAAGTGACGACCTGTGAATGGCTGATGTTCTCCGCCCGGCCGGCCGCTGCCTTCAGCTTCGCCGCCCGCTGCCTCGCGTTTTCGCGGTCCCTCTTCGGCCGGGCGTCGCCCGCGCCCGCGGCCGCGGTTTTACCGGCCGTTGCGGCGCCAACGGCGGCGCCTTCTCGTCGCTGCCCGAACCGCCTTTGGTTTCGTCCAGAGAGGGCGCCGTCGCGTCGCGCCGCTCGCGCGGCCGCACCACCAGATTGATCGGCACCTCCGCGAACGGCAGCAACTCCCTAAACCGATTCACGATAAACCGTCGATACGAATCATTCAGATATTCCACCTTGTTCACGAACAAAACGATCGTCGGCGGGTTTACGTCCGTTTGCGTCACATAATATATTCTTGCCTTGCGGCCGGTCGGCGTGCTTGGATGCCGCTCGGCGAGAATCTCGCGAATCGCCGTGTTCAGCTTACCCGTCGTCACCCGCTCGCTGGCCTGTTTGAAAAGGTGCTGCGACACGTCAAGCACCGTCTGCACGTTCCGCATATCCTTGGCCGTCACAAACGCGATCGGCGCAAAATCCAGATTCTTGATCTCCTGATCCAGATACTCCCGGTACTTTTCCATCAATTCCTTGTCGTCCACCGGCGCCGGCTTGTCGTCTTTCTCCTTGTGCATCGCCCGCGCGCGATCGCGCACCAAATCCCATTTATTCACCACGATCACCACCGGCTTCATCTGCTCAAATATATACTGGGCCAATTTTTTGTCCGGCTCACTCACCGGCTCGGCGCCGTCGATCAGCATGAGCACCACGTCGGCCCGACGAATCGAACGCTGGGCGCGATGGAAGCTGTAAAACTCGATATCGTTGGTGACCATATGGCGTTTTTTCCGAACGCCGGCCGTATCGATGACCGTCAACGCTTTTCCGTCCTTTTCGAACCGCACGTCAACGCTGTCGCGCGTGGTGCCGGGCACTTCCGACACAATCACGCGATCGCCCTGCCCCTCATACACTTCGGAAAACGCGTTGACGAGCGTGCTCTTTCCCGCGTTGCGCTTGCCGACGATCGCCACCATCATTTGCGGCGGAGGCACTTCAAGCGGGGCGTCGGAAAGATCGACGTTCTTTTTGATCGCGTCGATCACCCTATCGATATTGCGGTCGTTGAGCGCCGACACGCCGATCGGCGTTCCCAGCCCCAGCCGCGAAAAATCGCCAAGCGCGACGTCGGCGTTCGCGCCGTCGGCTTTGTTGGCCACCAGGAAAGTCTTGATTCCCTTTCGGCGGAGCAGCGACGCGATCGTTTCGTCGGCGCCGGTAAGTCCCTCGACGCAATCGACCACGAACAGGACGAGTTGCGCCTGGGTCATCGCGATTTCGATCTGGTGCTTAATGTGTTCGGTCAGTTCATCGGGATCGACGAACCCGTAGCCGCCGGTATCGACGAGTTCGACGAAGCGATCGCCGATCTGAAGCGGGATGGAGATTCGATCGCGCGTGACGCCGGGCATGTCTTGAACGATGCTGATGCGCTTGCCGATCATGGCGTTGAGCAGGCTGCTTTTGCCGACATTTGGCCGGCCGACGATCGCGATCTTTGGAAGAGTAGGCATTGGCCTATTGTTGGGCAGACGCGGGGGAATAGCAATTTAGCCGGGAGTTGAAGGTATCCCCGCCGCGAAATTTAAAACCCTAAGACATCAAATTCAGATCTCAGATCTCAGATCTCAGATCGATTTCAGATTTCAGATCATCCCGCACATTGATATAATTTTCACGATGTTGCATTGCGCGGTCGGATCTGCGTAGACTGTATTTGTCGTTCCATTTCACCGTATCACCCGCGCGCGGACGG
This sequence comes from Tepidisphaeraceae bacterium, assembly GCA_035551995.1. Classification (GTDB taxonomy): domain Bacteria; phylum Planctomycetota; class Phycisphaerae; order Tepidisphaerales; family Tepidisphaeraceae; genus RYN-428. Next base: position 117,992 of record DASZME010000094.1, on the reverse strand, counting down.
CCTTCGCCGCTATCGCCCGCCACATATTCCGAGAGGAGCATCAGATGCCTACCGCTCTTGAAATTCTCAGTGAGAAGGGGATGCACGTTTACTCCACGACCCCGGACCAGACGGTCCTCGAGGCGACGCGGAAGATGAACCAACACCACATCGGCGCCATGATGGTGATGGACGGCGAACGCGTCGCCGGCATCTTCACCGAGCGCGACGTACTTCAGCGCGTGATCGGCGAAGACCGCCAGGCGTGCGACATCAGCGTCGGCGAAGTGATGACGCGCGACGTGGTCTGTTGCGGCCCCGACGCCACGCTTGAGGAAATGAGCGAAATGATGCGCAGCCGCCGCATCCGCCATATTCCGATCTGCGAGGAAGACGGGAAGCTGTTGGGCCTGATCTCCATCGGCGACATCAACGCCCGGCACGCGACGCAGCAGTCCATGGAGATTCATTACTTGAATGAGTACATTTACGGACGGGTATGAAATTCCAAAACTAGAATAATCGGATAAGCGCGCCGCCCGAAACACCATAATATCCCGCCGATATCGAAGTCTCGTCAGAAGAACCGATCACCGCGGGAACGCCAACTTCTGGGCGCGCAATCGCGGTGGCGGGTCGCTAAGGCGCCGACGCGGACGATAATGATTCCCGGATCACTGAGGCCCGCCGCATAGTTCTCCAGCGCGAGTCCGTCGGAATCCGAACGATTGCGGGTGATTCGCGTCGGTCCGCGCTCGGTTCGCCAACCAGTTCATGAAGCAGCGCGCCGGCTAGGGTGTCACGCATCGTCGTTGGGCATCTTGCCCCGCCTATTATAAATCTTGGATAAATGGCGAACCTCCAGCCCATTTGGTCCATACACATCAACAGGTTCGTGCGAATCGACTAATGACCTGCGATCGTCACGTATTAAGCGGATTTGAAAGGCTTCACAGCATGCCAAATGAACTTTTCCAGTCGATAGACGTGTTGCGCCTTCGCGACGCGATCGCTAAAATCCACGAACAAGTGGCCTGCGGCCATGGCCGCGTTGAACTCACCCGCAGCGGGTGCGACGACATCTGCGTCATCGTCAGCAAAGCCGACCTGGAAAGCCTTGAGCGCGGGTTGGAAATTCTCGCCAGCACCACCGAATACAAGACGATGTGTGAAAACGTCCACCGCCTCGCGCAAGCCTGCGGGGCGCCCGGCTGCCATAGCGAAATGTTGAATTTCGAGTAGCGTCCGGGCGATACCGGAAAAATCGAAAAATAGGGCGTTTTCATGGTCGCGTAGCGAGCCCTTGCTCGCGAAAAACGCCCCGCAAGCGGGGCCGCTAAACGGACGAACGCTACCTGTCTTTTGCGCATTCGCCAGCTTCCGCGCAGACCTTTCCGCCCACGCAAAAAGCTTTTGACCGTTGACTACTTCTGCATGTAAATTACTTCCCCGCTGGTATGGCGAAGGTCGCCGACCACGCATTGCACGATCACGCGCGCCACATCCTCCGGCGCAAGCGTCTGTTCCGTGGGATACTGCTCGAGCGTCATGATCCGTCGGAACATGCTTGTCTCGACGGCGCCCGGCGCGATGGTATGGACCCGTATGCCGATCGGCTTGCCTTCGCGGGCGGCCGAAAGCCCCAGCAGATTGACCGCCGCCTTCGCCGCCCCATACGCGGCAAAACCGGCAAAGGGGTCTCTCGCGGACATCGATGAAATATTCACTACGACTCCGCCCCCCTGCCGCACGAACGCCGGCCACGCCGCCTTGCAGAGATAAAACGCCGCCGACAGATTCGTATCGATCGTCGAATGCCATTCGTCGATCGTCATCTCCGCGACGCTCCGCACCGGCGCCAACCCCGCGCAGTGGATGATCGCGTCAATGCGCCCATGTGCCGCCAACGTCTGCGCGACCGCCCGTTCAACGGCGTTCGGATCGGTCACGTCGGTCGGCAAGGCCAGCCCGCCGCCGCAGAGTGAACAGGTCTCCTCCAGATCCTTTTCGGTGCGAGCGAGCAATGCGAGTCGATAATTCCGACCAGCCAGCAATTGAGCCGCCGCGCGTCCGATTCCCCGTCCGGCTCCGGTGATTAGCGCTACGGGTTCTTGCATAGGAAGTCATCTCGCTTAAGAACTTTATTTTCGTTTTCCGATTGATCTATCATGCAGCGCGCCACGCATCGCGCATAGCCGCCGAGCTACGCGGAGCGAATTTTTACCCGCTCCCGCGGTTTGGCGCCATCGAGATGAATCATGTAAAATCACCTGAGAATCACCGTTTACCAAAGCTTGCGAAAGAACCATGGCCGCTCCGACAGAACCCAATAAAATCATCTATTCAATGGTCGGCGTCTCCAAGCGCTATGACCAAAAAGTCATCCTCAAGGATATTTATCTTTCCTACTTCTATGGCGCCAAGATCGGCGTGCTGGGTCTTAATGGATCGGGCAAATCAACCCTGCTCAAAATCCTGGCCGGCGTCGATAAGAACTATGATGGGCAATGCGTTTTGCAGCCGGGATATACCGTCGGCTATTTGCAGCAGGAGCCGCAGCTCGACAACGCGATGACGGTTCGGCAAGTGGTGGAGCAAGGGGCGCAAAAGACGCTGGATTTGCTGAAAGAGTACGAGCGGATCAACGAAAAATTCGCCGAGCCGATGACCGACGATGCGATGAACAAGCTGCTGGAGAAACAGGGAAAGGTACAGGAACAGCTCGATCATCTGGGGGCGTGGGACCTCGATCAGCAGCTTGAGATGGCGATGGACGCGCTGCGTTGCCCGCCGGCCGATACGTTGTGCGAGGTGCTGTCCGGCGGCGAGCGACGCCGGGTGGCGCTGTGCCGGTTGCTGCTGCAAAAGCCGGACGTTTTGATTTTGGACGAGCCGACGAATCACCTGGACGCCGAGTCGGTGAGCTGGCTTGAGCAGCATCTGAAGCGGTACGAGGGGACGGTCATCGCCGTGACGCACGACCGGTATTTCCTGGATAATGTGGCGGGGTGGATTCTCGAATTGGACCGTGGCGTGGGGATTCCGTGGAAGGGGAACTATTCATCGTGGCTCGAACAAAAACGCGGCCGCCTGCAGGTCGAGGAAAAAACCGAAAGCGCCCGGCAAAAGGCGCTTGCCCATGAACTGGAATGGGTACGCCAATCGCCAAAAGCCCGGCAAGCCAAGAGCAAGGCGCGCGTGCAGCGATATGAAGCGATGCTGGCCGAGGACCAGCGGGAGACGGAAAAATCGATCGAAATCTACATTCCGCCGGGCCCGCGACTTGGGCGGCTGGTCATCGAGGCGCAAGCGATCAGCAAGGCGTTCGGCGAAAAAATCCTTTTTGCCAATCTTTCGTTTTCCCTTCCGCCCGGCGGGATTGTCGGCATTATCGGTCCGAATGGAGCCGGCAAAACCACGCTCTTCCGCCTGATTACCGATCAGGACAAGCCCGACGCCGGCAGCTTTAAGGTCGGCGACAGCGTCAAGCTCGCATACATGGAGCAAAGCCGCGACAGCCTGAAGGCCGACGACAACGTCTGGCAGGCGATTTCCGATGGCTTGGAAATGGTGAAGCTCGGGGCGGCTCAGGTGAACAGCCGATCGTATGTTTCGCGTTTTGGATTTTCCGGAACCGACCAGCAAAAAAAACTCGGCGCCCTCTCCGGCGGCGAACGCAATCGCGTCCACCTGGCCCGCATGCTCAAGCAAGGCGCCAATGTCATTTTGCTGGACGAGCCGACCAACGACCTGGACGTAAACACGATGCGGGCGTTGGAAGAAGCGATGGAGCATTTCGCCGGCTGCGCGGTGATCATCAGCCATGACCGTTGGTTTCTGGATCGCATCGCCACGCATATCATGGCGTTCGAAGGAGAAAGCAGCGTGGTGTGGTTCGAAGGAAATTACTCGGCGTACGAAGCCGACCGAAAAGTCCGCCTCGGAATCGCGGCGGATCAGCCCCACCGGATTAAGTATCGGAAGCTGACGAAATGAAGTCAGCGACAGTTGGAGATTTCCCCCGGCGGTTCGTATGATTTCATGAGTTCATCTTGAATTGGAAACGGAATGGCAGCGAGGCCGTCAACTCAGTTTCAGCGCATCGATTCGTTGGAGCAGGACGTCCGAGATCTCCGGAAAAAAGTCGAGGAATTGCGAGCCAAATCCATGGAAGGCGGAGGCGCTCACGAGATAGTGGCCGTCTATAGCGGCGAAAAACTTGTCGCGTCATTCGAGATCAGACGAGGTTCGGAGAAAGATAAAGGGCACGATCACGTTCAAAAAGAGTTGGCGGTTCCTACTCGCTTCGCCAAGGAACTCGCGCTTTGCACCAAATCGCGTGAACATGGGTAAAACTGATGATCGAAAAGGGAGAGATCGGTCCTGATGCCAAGTAAAATCTTCCGTTTGAAAACCGCCGCAGCTGGTCCGCTTGGACCACTCGATAACGATTACTCCGGCGCAATGACCGGAAAAATAAATCCGCCGCCGTCTTTGCGCTCAATGCGTTCCATCGCAAGACCGTAGACTCGCGAGATCATCTCCTCCCGCAGCACGTCGCCCGGCGGCCCATCCCCAGCGACCTTTCCCTCATCCAGAAGTATCAGCCGATCCGCAAATGCGCCGGCGAGATTGAGGTCGTGCAGGGCCATCAGCACGGCGATGTTCTTGGAGCGGGCCAATGTTTTCAACATGCGCCCCATCTCGACTTGATGCCGCAGGTCAAGATGCGTGTTTGGCTCATCGAGCAGCAAAACGGCCGGCTCTTGCACAAGGCAACGGCCGAGAAAAACGCGCTGGCGCTGGCCGCCGGAGAGTTGGTCGATCGGGCGGTGCAGGAGGTCGGCGAGGTGGAGGGTTTGGGCGACGTCGCCGACGACGTCGATATCGCGCCGCGATTCGACGCCGAAGGGGCCGAGAAATGGGGCGCGGCCCATGCGCAGGATGTCGGCGACCGTTTGAGATGATTCGGGGTCAAGCGTCTGCGGCAAATAAGCGACGCGGCGGGCCAGGTCGCGACGGCTCCATTGTTGGAGGGGCTTGCCGTCCCACTTTATTTGGCCGCACGAAATGAGCTGGCCGAGCAGGCATCGGAGAAGCGTGGATTTGCCGCTGCCGTTGGGGCCGAGGAGCGCGACGATTTCGCCGGCGGCTAATGTAAATGAAACGCCGTCGATGACGCGCTTTTTGTCGTAGGCGAACGAGAGGTTATCGCAAGCAAAAATCATTATTCCGGCCTCATGCTTTTATTTTCCCGCAGGAGCAGCAGGAAAAATGGGCCGCCCAGCAGCGCGGTCAATACGCCCACCGGCAGCCGGGTGCCGGCCAATTTCTGCGCGACAAGCAATCGCGAAACGGCGTCGGCGACGCATAACAACGCCGCCCCGAACGCCGTCGCCCAGGGCAATAATCTGCGATGATCGGCGCCCACGATTTTTCGCGCCATGTGCGGGCAAATCAGTCCGACGAATCCGATCGGCCCGCTGATGGAAACGGCGGCGGCGGTGATGACCGAAGCGGCGATCAACGCCGTCCAGCGCAGGCGTTGGATGCGCACGCCCAGCGCCTCCGCCTCAGCTTCGTTTAGCGTTGCGACGTTTAATTGGCCGGCGAGGTAAAATGGAACGATTCCCGCGGCCATTATCACGATGGCGGCGGCGTATTCCTGGCCGCGGGTGAGATTTGTCTGGATTCCGCCGATGAGAAAGGACATGGGGCCGCCGATGCCCTGGGTGATTTGCGGTTTTAGCGCGTCGAGCAGGAGGAACAGCGCGCCGTTGATCGAATTGACGATCACGCCGACAAGAAGCAGCGTGACCGGCTGCAGGCGTCCCCGGCGAGTGGCAAGCACAAGCACGATCGCGACGACCGTCAAGGCGCCGCCGAAGGCGAATGCCTGTTGGCTGATCGCCGCGAAGAACGATTCGCCAAGGGACCACCACACCAACGGGAATCTCCATGCGTAGGCGCAGAGCGAGGCGCCGCTGCTGACGCCGAGCAGGTAGGGATCGGCTAATGGATTGCGGAGGATGGCCTGATAGACGACGCCGGCGGCGCCGAGCGCGGCGCCGATGAGCGACGACAACAACACGATTTCGACGCGAATGTCGCGGATGGCGGAACTGGCCGGCCAGCCGATTTGGCCGGTCGATCCGACGCAAACGCACCCGGCGCCCACGATCGCCCAAACCGCGACGCCCAGCAGCAGATTCAGCGCCAGACGATTGACGCTCCAGCGGCGCAGGCGAATTTCCGGTTGAGAAAACGAAAGCGACATGCGTATTCACCTGTGCTCATACCGGCGCAAAAGTCATTTTTCCTTCGGCCGCATTATCCTTGGGATTTCCATTCACAGCCGCGTGCCCAAGCGGATTTCAGCCTAATTGGACTTCGACTTTCCCATGCTGGGGTGCAATGCGTTCGCGAACTTTTCGGCGATCTCGCCGACATGATACCCCGGTAGCAGCATGTACCAATCCGTCAACGCCACGACGCGGTTATGCTTCACCGCCGGCGTGTCGTCATAGGAAGACCAGAAGCGCGCCGCCTGAGATAGCACCTGCGGCGTGGCGCTGGGCATCAGTTGTAAAATAACCTCCGGCTTCATGCCGATAATTTGCTCTCGATCGACGTTGGGATACCGGCTTGCCAAACCTGCCGCCGCGTTTACGCCGCCGGCTGTCTGGAGCAGTTCGCTCAGGAAGGTCTCTTTTCCGGCGACCGTCGTTCCGTCGGGCCCGATGACGATCAACGCCGATATCGGCGCGTCGGCCCAGACGCGATCATGAACGGACTTCAGTTTCGCGTGAAGCGACGCGATGGCCGCGGCGGCTTTCGCCGACTCATTGCACGCTTTCCCCAGTTCGGCGATCGCATCGTAAATAGTGGTGGTCTTATCCGAGCCGTCGAGCGTTTCGGTCTGCAGATTCAACTGGCCGGCGCCGACGGCCCCGGCGCGCTGAAGAAAGCCGGCGGGCGTGCGGCCGGGGCCGTAGTGCGTGACGATCCACTGCGGCGAAAGCGCCGATATCGTCTCCCAGTCGATCGTTTGATAATCCCCGACGCGCGGCAGCGTTTTGGCGTCGGGAGCGTCGTCCACGTTGCTCACCGCGACCAGGTGATCGCCACACCCCATCGATAAAACGATGTCCGTCGCCTGCGGCAAAAGGGAGACGACCCGAGGCGTTTTTGCATTGGCGACAAGACGGGCAAGACCCGCTTGCTCATGCGTCCGATTAAACGCGCGCACCAGCCGCCACCCGGCGATCGATAGGATCGCGAAGACCAGCGCCCAGACAAGCGGGGCACGCGACGATGAGCGGCTAATCATCGTGATTCCGCTACAAGCTTGGCGAGGTCATCGCTTTTTCGCGGCTCGCGCATCGGCACTTCTTCGTAATGAGCGATGTTGCCGTTCTTGTCGATGATCACCGTGCCGCGCTTTGTACAGTTATACGGTTCTTCGCCAGCCCACATTCCATAGGCTTTGGCCATTTTGCGGGTCGGGTCGGCCAGCAGGCTATAGGGAATTTTATATTTGGACTTAAACTCGGCGTGGCTGAACGGGCTGTCGCAACTGACTCCAAAAACAACGGTGTCCGCGCCGCCGGCGATCTTCGGCGACTGGGGGCCAAACTCGCAATGCTCGCTCGTACAGACCGGCGAAAAATCCATCGGGTAAAATAGGAGTACGACCGTCTTGCCGCGAAGACCGGAGAGTTTGATCTTCGTTTTCGTTTCGTCCATCAGCTCGAAATCGGGGGCGGGGTCGCCATGTTTGAGAGTCGCGTCGCTCATTCAAATTCTCCGGGAAATGAGGTACAAATCGGCCGATCGCCGCCATGTGGCGGATGATACGCTTGATCTCGATTTAGGACAAACCCGCATCGCGATCCCCGGCGATCGGCCATAGAATCTCGGATATGAAATTCGGCCGCATTAAGCGCCAGCATGGACGGGTCGGCGGATTGGATCAAATCCTCAACGCGATCGTGGCCGAATGTCGGCATGTCACGCGGATCGTGCCGGGCCGAATTAAAGTCCGGCGCGGCAAGACGCGCCCATCGTTTCGCGTTCAATATCCGACCACCGCCGGACTCAAATGCTTGTACAACGGAACCGGAACCGTGCAGGAAGTTTTTCTGATTTGCTCGGATGCCGAGGCGGCAAAAGTTTGGCTGATTGAATCAGGAATTGCCGAAGGTGAAGACCAAGAGAAGGCGGAAATTTGAAAGCGTCGAACAAGTCGGCGTAAAGAGCACTGGGCCCAACACGTCCTCCCCGCAAGCTGGCTCCGCTAAACGCAGGAGCGGTACAGCTACCTCTGAAATGCCTCATCCTTCGACTAACTGGATAATCCGATCGTCACGCTTCGGGAAAAGTAGTCTTGCCGCATCGCTTTCTTGGCCAGCGCCAGCGTTTCTTCCGCAATGACGTTGGCCCGCGCCGTGCCTGCTCGCAAGATGTCGATCACGTCGTCGGGTCGATCCGCATATTGCTTGCGGCGCTGGCGGATCGGATCGAGCAGCGTGTTCAAAACCTCGATTAACTTCCGCTTGATGGCGACATCGCCGATCTTTCCGTTCTTGTACAGGTCGCGATGTTCGTCGACCCACGCCGAATCGGCATTGAAGGTTTTGTGAAACGCCCAGAGCGGATTTTTTTCCGGATCGGTTTCGCCGGGGTCCGTGACGCGAATGCGTTTTGGATCGGTATACATCCCCATGATCTTGTTCTTGACCGCATCGGCGTCGTCACTCAGGAAAAGGGCGTTGTTCAACGACTTGCTCATCTTGAGCAGACGCCCTTCGGCGTCCGGCGCGCCAAGGCCGACCAGCCGTTTCACGCGGCCAAGCTTTGGCTCGATGATCGGAAAGAGCCCGCCGGCTTTTACGTAGTCTTTGTCCTCCGAGTGAGAATCGACGCCGCAATAAAGCTGATCGAATTTCCGAGCGACTTCGCGGGTCAATTCCAAATGCGGAAGCTGGTCCTCCCCCACCGGGACAAGCTGCGGGCGAAACGCCAGGATATCCGCGCACTGCCCCACGGCATACATCGGGAAGCCGAACGGGTATTTGTCGCCGAGATCCTTGTCTTTGATCTCCTGCGTCAATGTCGGATTACGCATGACGCGGTTGAAGGGAATGAGCATCGCGAAGAAGAATGTCAACTCGTCGATAGCCGGCACTTCGCTCTGAATGAACATCGCGCTCTTGGCCGGATCGATGCCGACGGCCAGCCAGTCGGTGGCGATATCGATCACGCTCTGGCGGATTTCAGCCGGTCTATCGGCGCGCGTGGTAAAGGCGTGCTTGTTGGCGATGAGGAAAAAGCAGTCGTATTGGTCCTGCAGCGCCAGGCGATTTTCAACGCTGCCGACATAATGGCCAAGATGAAGTTTGCCGGTCGGGGTATCGCCGGTGAGGATGCGGGGTTTTGCGGTCATCGATTGTCGGTTGTCGAGTCTGGGAGAGCGGATGTCAATAGGGGGCGGCGACGATAAGCGCGGCAGACGCAATCGATGACGAAAACGCCGTCGCCTCGCGAGAACTTTTCGCGAGGCGACGGCGGTTAAATAAATCGCGGCAAAAAATCAATACTTGAAAAATAGGTCGATGCCGAAGGTCGTCTGGAAATGCTTGGTATCGCCGTTAAAGAAATCCTTGCTGGCGTAGTCGAAACGGATTTCGGGGCGGAACACGAGGTTCTTCATGACAGGATCGTCGGGGAACCAGGTGACGTTGGCGCCGAAGGTGGCTTCGTAAAGGTTTTCGACGCCTGCGGGGGTTCCGCCGGTGGGAGCGACGAAGCCGGCCAGCGTATAACCTTGCGCGTCCTGATACCATTCAAGGCGGGAATTGAGAGTGACAAACGATTGATTGCCCGGCGTATACCCGACATAAAACGCCGCGCCGCCCCATTGGGCCGAGGAACCCGGCAGCGCGTTGGGGGCGTCGCCGTAATCGGCGTTGATGACGGCGGTCAAGGGGCCGTCGGTGTAGATCGCCTGAAGGTCGACGACCGTCCACCAATCGCTGTTGTCATGGCTCGCCTGCGGACCTTCGGAAAGGTTGGCGATGAATTTCAGCTTTTTGAGGAAGTCGCTTCCCTGCGGCGTGTAAGTGATTCCGCCGAGGAAATCGGGATCGCCGTTGTTGTCCCGCAGAGATTGGCTCCAGCCGCGGGTAATGCCGGCGTCGATCTGAATTTCGGGATTGATCTTGTACTCGCCCATGACGCCCGTCTGCGTGAGGGGGATGGCGAAGGAGAACAAATAGCTATGCGAATAGAAGGCGTTGCCCGTCGGATTGATCACTTCCCAGCCGAGCAAGGTAACGATTTTACCGACGCGGATGCGCAACCCGCTGCCGACCGGCGCGGAAAAATCCAGGTACGCCTGGACGATATCCGCTTGATTTTCGGGGGCCGTGGTTGACTTGTAATAAGGATTAGTGCGCGCGCCGAAGACGAAGGGGTTGTCGTAGATTCCGGTGGAGTGGAAGAACTCGGTATCGCGGCCATAGACGAATTCAAAATGGCCGCCGACGTCAAACTTGCCGGTGCTGTAGTCGACCGGGCGGTCGATCATAAAGTCGATCTGATCGAGAACGATATGTTCGCTCTTGTTGTCCTGAAAGCGGCCGGCGATGTTGGCGTTGGTGGCGGCTGGATGTTGGAAGGAGGCGGTGTAGCCGCCGTCGATAAAGCCGCTGAGCGTAAAGCCGGCGTCTTCGAGCGGTTTGCCCAGGGGCGTATGCTCAAGCAGCAGCATGAGCGGATTGGGGATGGGCGCCGGCGCGGTGGCCGGGGCGGTTGCCGGTGCGCTGGTGGGCACCGCATCCAGAAATGAAGGCCGCAACGTCAGCCCGTCATCCGACGCTACAGCAGTCGTCTCAGCGCGACAGATACCCGTACAGGTCAACGCGGCAAACGCGGCCGCGCGGACCAAACCTTTCCGATGCAACATTAGAATCTCCTCAGTGTGTGGAAGAAAATGCGACGCCCTTGAATCCAGCCAAAAGGCTGCAATTGCAAGATATATGCCAGCATGGTTGGGTCCGGTGGCGATAAGGCATTGGCATAGGCGTCCAACGCGTTTTTCGCGGTCCTTCCCCCGCTCCCGGATTGCTCGAACCTTAATCGGTGCTTAATTGTTAATCGCTCAAGGAGTGCTGCGAGCAAAAAAGCGGCAAGGAGGAATGCGCGGGTCGCAGGCATAGATATTAATCAATCGTCAACATGGGTTCGGATTCTGTAAGAAATTCGTGAGTAGTTCTGAAAATTACATTATTCGTGGACCCGATTCATCCGATATCCGCCCTCGCCGGCCACTTCCATGTTCTCAGACGACATGTATAGTAGCTTTGGTGGTTTGCCGCCTAGTTTAAAGCGCGGGTGGATTCGAGGGTTTGACGGAGTCGTGCGTTGTGGTTGCAAGCAATCGTCAGAAAACAGTTTCCCGCGAAGCGTCTTTTGTGGGGCCAGGCCTCTTCTCCGGGGAAATCGCGACTTTAACCGTTGGCCCCTCCGCGCCCGACACCGGCATCACCTTCGTCCGCGAGCAGGACGGCAAAGTCGCCACCATCCCCGCCTTGGTCCAAAATGTCTTGAATCGTCCCCGCCGAACCTGCCTTCGCAACGGGACGCTTTACGTCGAAACCATCGAACACTGCATGGCCGCGCTGGCCGGTCTTGGAATCGACAACGCCGTCGTAAAAGTGACCGGCGGGCAAGGGGGCGAGCTGCCCGGCGGCGACGGCAGCAGCCGAAACTTCGTCGAAACCATCGAGGAAGCCGGCATCATCGAGCAAGACGTCGCAGTCGATCCGCTGATCATTCGTAAGCCGGTGCAGGTCAGCATGGAAGGGGCGACCTTGGCCGCTCTTCCCGGCCCGGTCGATCATCTCGACGTCATTTATGATTTCGAGGCCCCGCCGCCGGTCGGCAGGCAGACGATCAGCTTTCGGCTGGGGGGCGATAATTTCGCGTCGCAACTTGCTCCCGCCCGCACGTTCGTGTTTGAAGACGAAGCGCGCGAGCTGCGCGCTCACGGTCTTGGAAAACATCTGACGCCCAAGGATCTGCTGGTCATCGGCCGCGATGGGCCGATCGATAACGCATTCCGATTCGCCGACGAGTGCGGCAGGCACAAGGTCCTCGATCTGATCGGCGATTTGTTCCTCGTCGGCCGGCCCATCCGCGGCCGAATCGTCGCCTATAAAAGCGGCCACCGTCTCAATCACATGCTGGCCCGCAAGCTGCTCGAGCAGGAAGAATCCGCTCATCGCCAAAACCTGCTCCATCGCGACGCGGCCATGGATATCCGCAGAATCCAGCGGATACTCCCCCACCGTTATCCGATGCTGATGGTCGACCGCGTCTTGGAAATCGTCGGGGATACCAAGGCCACCGGCATAAAGAACGTCACGTTCAACGACGTCTTTTTCCAAGGTCATTATCCCGGAACGCCGATCATGCCCGGCGTGCTGATCGTCGAGGCGATGGCGCAGCTTGGCGGATTGCTGCTGAGCCAAAAGCTCGAACATACCGGAAAACTTGCGGTGTTGCTGAGTATGGATAAGGTGAAGATGCGCCATCCCGTTGTCCCGGGCGATCAATTGCTGCTGGAAGCGATTGCCGTGCGCGTGAAGAGCCGGACCGGGCATGTCCGCTGCAAGGCGTTCGTCGAAGATAAGTTGGCCTGCGAAGCTGACATCAAATTCATGCTCGTGGATGCCGAGCCGGCCTAAATTCTAGTTGCTTGTTGTGATCATGGAAAACACTCCGGTCAAAGTGAAGGAAGCCAGGCGATCGCCGTGGTTTCATTCCCTGTTCAAGCTGCGCTTCTTCTCCGATTCGCAGCCGAAGATTTCCCCGCACGCCGTCATCGACCCCCAGGCCGAAATCGGCCAAGACGTGGAGATCGGCCCGTTCTGCGTCATCGGTCCCGAGGTCAAGATCGACACCGGATGTCGGCTCCTCAATAACGTCACCGTGCATGGCCGGACCAGCATCGGCCGCGACAATGTCTTTTTCCCCAACACCGTCATCGGCGCCGCCCCGCAGGATAAAAAATATCAGGGCAGTCAAACGCTGCTGGAAATCGGAAGCCGAAACGTGTTTCGCGAGGCCGCCACGGTTCACGTCGGCACCGAAACCGGCGGCGGAATTACCCGCCTCGGCAACGACGGCTTATACATGGTCAACGCCCACGTCGGCCATGACGCCCAGATCGGCAACCACGTGGTCTTCGCGAACAATGTCATGATCGCCGGGCATGTTCACTGCGAAGACTTCGTCTGGCTTGCCGGCGGCGTCGGCGTCCATCATTTCGTCACGCTGGGGCGCAACGCGTTCGTGGCCGCTTATGCGCGAATCCATCACGACGTTCCCCCCTTCTGCAAAGTCGAAGGCTCCGACCGCGTTCACGGGCTGAACAAAAGAGGGCTGGAACGAACCGGTTTCGGCCAGGAGGACGTGGCCGCCCTGTCCGAAGCGTGCAGAAATCTTTTCTCGAAGAAACGGCCGCAGGCGGTTGCGATGGCCGAATACGTTTTAAGCGACGGCATCAATCCCTATGTGGCGCAGCTTATCGAATTCCTGCGACGCCGCGATTCGGGTAAGCATGGGCGGTATCTCGAGAGCCTCCGCGCCAAGACGCCGACTTAGGGCATTTCTTATGTTGGTGAAGCGACGTTACGTCGCGAAAAACGCCCCGCAAGCGGGGCCGCTAAACATAGAAACGCGCAAACAACCTGACAAATGCTTTGGCCGGGGCGAGGCGACCTCGCCGGAAAAGCACGCTGCCCGCCCAAGCCACGGGCCGCTTCAACATGGCATTCCAAATGGGATCTAACTGCCGTCATGGCAGTTGCGGCCATTCGCCGGCATCGCCCTTTCGCTTGACGCCGCGGCGCCTTTGCGAGGGCAAATCCATTTCTAGCCGTCGTTTATCGTCTTTCTTTCGCACGGGGCGGGCGGACCCTTCGCGGCACGAGGTTTGTTTTCGTTCGCAACACGATACCCGATCACCGCCTTAATCTCGGAGAATCAACATGACCGCAACAGCGACCCCCGCCGCGCCGCAACGAATGGAGTTTAAGACCGAACTGAAACAGCTTCTTGATCTCATCATCCATTCGCTCTACACCAAGAAGGAAATCTTTCTTCGGGAACTGATCAGCAACGCCGCCGACGCGATCGACAAAATTCGCTTTGAATCGCTCAAGGAGCCCGACCTTCTCGAAGGCAATTCAGATTTTAAGATCCAGATCATCCCGGACGAAAAAGCGGGTACGCTGACCATTCGCGACAACGGCGTCGGCATGTCGCGAGCCTCGATCGTCGAGAACCTCGGAACCATCGCGCGTTCCGGCACCAAGCAGTTCATCGAAAATCTGAAAGCCGCCAACGTGCAGAACCGGCCGGAATTGATCGGCCAGTTCGGCGTCGGTTTTTATGCGTCGTTCATGGTGGCCGATCGCGTCACCGTCCTGTCGCGGCATGCGGGAGACAAAGCCGACGGCGTCCGCTGGGAAAGCGACGGCCAGGGCGAATACACCGTCGAACAAGCCGACAAAGAAACCCGCGGGACTGATATCGTCCTCCACCTGCGCGACGACGCGAAAGAGTTTTTGTCCGGCTGGACCCTCAAGGACATCGTCAAGCGCTATTCCGATTTCATCGATCACCCCATCGTTCTGATCACGCAGGAAAAAACCAAGGAAGGCGACGAGGAAAAAAGCGAAACCAAGGAAGAAGTCTGCAACTCCCGCCAGGCGATCTGGCTTCGGCCGAAAAACGAGGTGAAGCCGGAGGAATACAACGCGTTTTACAAGCAACTTGCCCACGATATGGATGATCCCCTCAAGGTCATTCACGTGGCGGCGGAAGGGACGACGGAATTTCGCGCGCTGATGTTCATCCCCGCGCATCGCGGCATGGATTTTCTATCCGGACCCGAAAAAAAATCGGGCCTCGATCTCTACGTCCGGCGCGTGCTCATCAGCCATGAATGCGAAGAACTTTCGCCGCCGTGGATGCGCTTCGTCAAGGGTGTGGTCGACTCGGCGGATCTACCGCTTAACGTCTCGCGCGAAACGCTTCAACACAATCCGCTGCTGGCGAAGATCAAGTCCAACGTCGTCAACCGCGTCATAAAAACGCTCGACGAAATCAAAACCTCCGAATACGAAACATACGTTAAATTCTTCAGGGAATTTGGGTCGTACATCAAGGAAGGCGCCGCGACGGATTGGTCCAATCGCGATCGGCTGGCGGACCTGCTGCTTGTCGAATCGACCAAGACCGAAGCGGGGAAATATACCACGCTGGCGGACTATGTCAGCCGGATGTCGTCGGATCAGAAGGAGATTTTCTACCTGATCGGCGAGAGCCGCGACATGATCGCCAACTCGCCCTATATCGAATCGTTCCGGGCGAAGGGCCAGGAGGTTCTTTTGCTGACCGATCCGGTGGACGAATACATGGTTCAATCGATGCCCGCGTATAAGGACAAGCGCCTTAAACCCGCGGACCGGGGCGACGTGGAGGACGAAAAGACCGATGAAAAAAAGGCGCAGGCCGAGCGCTTTAAGCCGCTGCTCGAAGCGCTCAAGAGCAAATTGACCGAAGTGCATGAAGTGCGCCTGTCGAGCCGGCTCAAGGAAAGCGCGGCGGTGCTGGTGTCGGAAGAACACGCCATGGGCGCGCACATGGAACGCTTGTTCCGCAAGATGGGACGTGGCGAGGAAATTCCCAAATCCGAGCGCAGCCTCGAATTAAATCCTGAACACCCGGCGGTGCAGGCGATGCTGAAGGTCGCCGAGAAAGACGCCAACGATGCGCGCGTGGAAGAATTGGGCCGTCTCTTTTACGACCAGGCCCTCATTGCCGAAGGATCGCAGGTGAAAGACCCGGTGGCCTTCGCCCGGCGGATCAATGACCTCATCGCGCTCCGCGCGGCGCAAGACCGATAGTCCTGCCCGCGATCATCCCCGAAAAAAAATGGCCCGGCCCACAATATTTCATCGCGTCCATCGTTCATAAAGACGTCAATGGAGCTTTTTGTGCTCCAAAAGAAGTCTAAAACCCGCCGTGAACGACGGCAAAGGATATGTGATGAAACATTGGATCGTCGCCCTCGCGGTCGTCGCCATGCTTGGTATGACAGGTCTGGCCAATGCCGGCTCGGGCAAGAAGAGCCACGGCGGTATTCACGGAAAAATCCAATCGATCAGCGGCAACACCGTCACCCTCACCGTCGGCGGACATAAAAATCCGCACACCGTCACGGTCACCCTCGCCACCGGCGCCACGATCATGATCGACGGGGCGAGCGGCAAACTCGACTCCACTCTCGTCGGCAAACGTGCGACCGTCGACGGCGCCGAAAATAACGGTGCGGTGACTTCGAGCACGATCACCGTCACCACCAAACATCACGCCAAGAAACCGGCTGCCTGATTTCGTCAGGGAATGAATCTGTTCTTAAAGCGCGGAGGAGCCCATGACGGCCTTCTCCGCGCTTTCTTGTCGGAATGGACCCGCGGGTCGCTATCTTTCCCTCGCGACCTTTCGGCGAAATTCTTCCAAGGCGTGCTGCACCACGCGGTTCACGTATTTCAATTCATCATCGCTGGCTCTTCGATCGAGATGAACGCCGATCGAAAACTCTCCGCCTTCCAGCGCGACGTCGAGGCGCTGAAGCAATCCGGGCGGCAACTTCGCCATGACGAATTCACGAAAGGCCTCGGCGATTCCCGCTTCCATCTCGCCGCATCCGCACGAAACGCCTGTTTCAATGGCGCGGAGATGGCTTTTGCACGTGATGGCGTCGGCGTCGGCAGGGTCGAGCAGCGGCAACGCCCGCCGCAGAAAAGCCAGCGCTTCCTCCGGTCGTCCCCCGTGCTGAAGCAATACGCCGACCGCGATCAGCGACCGGCCCAGCAGGTCGCCGTCGCCGCTGCGCTCGGCGTGTTCCACCGATTCCCGCAACCGTCGCTCGGCGTCGCCGTCCTGTTTGAGTTCCGCAAGCAGTAATCCCAGGTTCCGCAGAACCTGCGATGTTTCGCCCGGATCGCCGATCGACGCGGCACGGGCAAGCGCTTGTAGATAAGTCTCGACGGCTAAAGATGTCTGGCCCGCGTCGCCGTGCGCCAACGCAAGCCCCATCGCCGCCTGCAATGCGTCGCGCGCCCGGCCCTGCGCGTCGAAGATGCCGATCAATTTCCCGATGGCGTCCTGCCGGATCTTCGCGTCCCCCTCCTTATTCAGCTTGCGCTCGATGTTCGACGCGGCGATCAACAGATCGACCGTTCCCGCATCCGATGGCCCAAGGCGAGCCTCCAGCATCGGCGTCAGATCAGCCAACACCTGGCGTGCGATTTTCAAATCCTCCATGCGGGCCGCCCGAGCGATCGCCTGCCCGGCGATCCGTTCGATCGCCTGCGTCGGCAATTTCTCCAGCCCCGCAAACGGAGGAGTCGCTTTCCCCGCGGTCTTCAGCATCTCGGCACGAATCGCAATTGCCCCGGCGATGCGATCATGCCCGTTTCGCCAAAAATTTCCGATCACTTGCTCGATCATCTCCAGCGCCGCGTCGGCGTCGCCGAGCCGCATCGTCACCTCAGCGAGCGGCTCAAGCCCAAACGCATACCCCGCGTGCTCGGCGCCATAAAATGTTCCACGTCCTTCCAAGCCCTTTGCAAGCACTTGCTCGGCTTGCTCATACTCCTTGGCCGCGGCCAGCGCCTGACCCAAACTCGTCAGAAACGTCAGCCGATCGCGAAGCGCCTGCGGTTCGCTCGGCGCCTCACCGACGACGGCTTCTCGGAATGCCTCAATCGCGTGGTCGAGTTGGCCGACGTTCAGCAACAGCGAACCAAGCTGATGTTGCGCGACGGCATCGCGATGACTGCCCGCGCCGCTTCGCTGCCGCACGTCGTGCGCCCAGCGCCGCGTGAGATCTTCGGCATCCACCGTCCTGCCGGCGGCAAGGAGGGTATTGACCTCGCGCATGATCGATGCCGGGTCTTGTTGTCCGTCGCTGTTGCTCGCGTGCAAAATAATCTCCGAGCCAGGAAAAAACGGGTATTGCTAAGTGACCGATGCGCCGGCGCAGCTTTGTTGGTCTCCGGCGCCGGTCACTTCGCCTTCTGGTCCTTATCAATCAGATCCGCGCCAGAGCCATTGCATCGCATCGGGAAGCGTTTGCTGAACCACCCTCCCTTGCGTTCGGCGCCGGGCGGCGAGCGTCAATGGATCGCGAGTTCTTAGATATAGTTATCATATTCATGATCTCTTCCGCATCGAGGGTGTATGGGTTATGCCCACCAGCAGACCTTCCGGTCCCAGAAGCCGCGTGACGACTTGGCCCCAGGGTTCCTTTCGGGTCGCAACCAGCGACGTGTAGCCCTGGGACTTCAGCTCGGCGGTTGCCTTCTCGATATTCTCTACATCAAATTCGATCCACGCTTGCGGCACGGTAAGATTGTTAGGCCATTGATCCGTATCGAAGCAAGATTCAGCGGCCTGCGCTAATGGCCACAGGGCAAAATGCTTCACGCCATCTAAGCCGCCCGTATGCAGATAGCCATTGGTATCTTCTTTCAATGGCAGTCCCAATACCTCGCAATAAAACTTGCGACTTGCGGCCAGGTCGCGAACAATTGGGCCAAAACCGGCAACAAATAGCACATCGACATTCTTCGGCGTTTGCATAGGCGCTCACAGTTGATTTCCTTCTTGGAGAGCCCGCCATTTTAAGAGGCTTTCGTACTCGGCTGAAAACGTGCCTTCTGTACTCTAAACGTCATCTCACGTCTCGGGAACGCCAGCTTCGGCGTGTTTGTGACACCGCTCGGCTGGGGTTGGGCCGCGTTCGTCTGGGGCTATGCTCTGGCGTGGTTTTTGATTAACGACCGCGTGAAACTGCTGGCCTATCGAATCTTCGACCCGACCAACGCCACGTCGATTGTGAAAGAGCCGATCGAGCCGAAACCGTGACTGATACAAAAAAAATCTCTGGCCGCTGGAAAGAGCTACGCCGTAAATCGCCATAGCTTCGGTAACGGACGTTCCAACGAATCTGCCGTCCAAAAATTGCTTGGCGCCGGCATGATGGAAATGGCGGGCGCGGCCAAGGTATAAGATGCGCTTCGAAGATAGGGCGGAGCGTTGTCCATGGTCCCAAAAAGCGGTACAGGTCCACTATTGCGTTCGCAGCGCTTTTCGTCTGAGCGGGACCGCTAGATAAAGAGACGTTACAGTCACTTTCGCGATCGCCTAATTCCATACAATTAGTCCCGGTTCAAACGGCGTCGCTAGGTCGGCGGCGCCGGGGAGAATGCGGATCGCGAAACCCTGGCGGCCACTGTTGCGGCAATCAAACTTACCGATGAACACATGGCGATTGGGCGCCATCGCGTTGGAATGGGTCATGGACAGCGCCTGTGGCTGCTCGATCTCGCCACGGGCGTTCACCGGGCCGGCATAAAGCTGAACCGTGACTTCGGCGGGGTCGATGCCGGGAAGATCGACCATCGCTTCGACCTGCATCGACTCGCCCACCTTGAAATGCCCGTTGCCGGTCGGATGGACGGCGACGATCTTGATCGCGTTCCAGCGCGTGCGCAGGGAATCCTTGGCCTTGGCCAATTCGATGGCGCGTTTTAGTCCGTCGGCGGCGAGGGATTGGCCGCGCGTGAAAGCCGGTACGTAAAACTTCTCGGCGTAGTCGCGCACCATCCGGTTGGTGCTGAAAACCGGCGCCAGCTTGCGCATGCAGTTCTTCATCCGTGCGATCCATTCGTGCGGCGTGTTCTCGACGCCACGGGCGTAAAACAACGGAATGATCTGCTTTTCGAGGATGTCGTAGAGAGCCTGGCCTTCGATATGGTCCTGGTAGCCGGTGTCGTTGTAGGATTCGCCGCGGCCAATCGCCCAGCCGAGATCGGGGGCGTAGCCTTCGACCCACCAGCCATCGAGAATGGAGCAATTGAGAACGCCGTTGGCGGCGGCTTTCATGCCGCTGGTGCCGGAGGCTTCGTAGGGTCGGCGCGGGGTGTTGAGCCAGACATCGACGCCCTGCACCAGATAGCGGGCGACGTTCATGTCATAATTTTCCAGGAAGACGACCTTTCGGCGAACAGCCGGGTCGCGGGCGAAATGGATGATCTGCTTGATCAGTTCCTTGCCTTCGGAATCGGCCGGGTGCGATTTGCCGGCGAAGAGGAACTGAATGGGACGGGCCGAATCATTTAGAATTTTTTTCAGGCGATCCATGTCGCGAAGCAAGAGCGTGCCGCGCTTGTAGGTGGCGAAGCGGCGGGCGAAGCCGATCGTCAGCGCCTCGGGATCGAGGACCTGATCGGCCGCGGTGACGTCATCGTAGCTGGCGCCGCGACGGATAAGCTGTTCTTTGAGGGCGGCGCGCGCCCAGCTCACTAATCGCGCCCGGCTGCGCTCGTGGGCGCGCCAGAGCTCTTCGTCGGGAATTTGCGTGACGCCGTCCCATACCGATTGGTCGGCGGGATCGCTTGCCCATTCGGGCGGCAGATAGCGGTCGAGCGTGAAGGCGATCTCCTGGCCAAGCCAGGTGCGGATATGAACGCCGTTGGTGATATGCCGGATCGGCACTTCGTCGATGGGAATCCGCGGCCAGACGTTGTGCCACATCTGCCGGGAAACTTCGCCGTGAAGGGCGCTGACGCCGTTGACGCTGTCGGCGAGTCGAATGGCCAGCAGCGCCATCGAAAAGCCCTGCTTGGGATTGGAGACGTCCTCGCGGCCGAGGGCGAGAAATCCTTCTTCGTTGAGCCGAAGCTGCGGCAACATCGACCGGAAAAACCGGATCATCGTCTCCGGCGAAAACGTGTCGATGCCGGCCGGCACCGGCGTGTGCGTGGTGAAAACGCTGGTGGCCATCACCTGCTGGCGGGCCTGGTCAAAACTCAGCTGCGAATTTTCCAGCAGCGTGCGAATTCGCTCCAGCGCCATGAAGGCGCTGTGGCCTTCGTTCATGTGAAATACGGTGGGCGTGATGTTCAGGGCGATCAGGGCGCGCATTCCGCCGATGCCCAGGACGATTTCCTGTTTGATGCGCAGGTCGGTTCCCGAGCCGTACAGCTTGGAGGTGATGTCGCGGTCGGCCGGTGAATTTTCGACGAGATTTGTATCCAGAAGATACAGCGGCACCCGCCCGACATTCGCGCGCCAGACTTTGCAGAAGACGGCGTTGTCCGGTAGATCGACGCGCACATGAACGGATGCGCCGTCGGCGTTTCGCATCGGCTCGATCGGCAAGTTGTAAAAATCAAGCTCGGGATACGCCTCCTGCTGCCAGCCGTCGGCGGAGAGATACTGCTGAAAATAGCCGTTGCGATAAAGCAGCCCGACGCCGATCAGCGGCACGCCAAGCTCGGCGGCGCTTTTCAGGTGATCGCCGGCGAGAATTCCAAGGCCGCCGGAGTAAATCGGCAGCGATTCGTGCAACCCGAACTCGGCGGAGAAATAGGAGATCAGCAGCTTTTCCTTGTCGGGATGGGTTTCGCTGAACCAGCCCTTCTCGCTCATGTGTTCCTTGAACGAGGTCATCACGCGCTTGAGGTGCGCGAGAAATCCGTCGTCCTTTGCCGCCGCGGCCAGTTTGGCCTGCGCGACCGAACCAAGCAGCTTTACCGGGTTATGATAGACGTCTTCCCACAGCTTGCGATCGAGCCGGCGGAACAAGTCAACGGCTTCGGGGTTCCATACCCACCAGAGATTGCGGGCAAGTTCCAGTAGCGGCTCAAGTGCCTTGGGCAGATCGGGGAAAACCTGAAAGGTACGGATCGTCGGAACGACATCAGACATTGAAATCCTTTTTAATTCCGGTCGATCGATTCGACCGGCGAAAGCGCACGCCGCATTGGTTCTTTGCGGTTTCTAGCCAAAATCACAAACGTCCTCAAGTGCTCGGGCGCCTCGCCCAAGATCGGCGGCGTTTAGCGAAGGCAGCGTTTGGTTACCGAAGTCCGCCAACCGCTTCGGTCCGCTTGACGTAAAAAATCGAATCGGTCGCCCGTTGTCCGACCAGGTGAAGGCTGAACGGATAATGTAATTTCAACTCCTTAAAAAATTCAAAAATTCGTTCCCCGTGCTTGTGCTGGCGCTCGATGTTGTCGCTGACCTGGTCTTCGAGTTCCGGCGGAATCAGGCGTTGGCGGTCGTAATCCCAATTGGGGTCGATGCGGACAAGCAATTGCGCTTCTTCCCATTCGATCGGATAGCCATGAATATATCCCTCCCCGGTGTGCGGCGTATAGAACCAGAAGCAGAGAAAGCGGTCCTTCCAGGCGGTGCTCACGGCGTTTTCCGCCCCGGTGATAAGCCGGGCGTGAGACGTGCGAATAGCCTGACCGCCCAACGGCTTACAGACCCACACCTTCCGCTGGCGGCAATCGTATAAGCCGACGGTGGGGTATTTGCCGTTGAAGCTGTTGGTGCATAACCGGGTGCTCACGCGAGGGCCAGTGTCTGGCTCATCCCGCTTCCCGAACGCAAACATGCCACCGTCCTTCGCGCGGTTGTTGTTCCGGGAAAGTTATAGTCGCGGGCGAGGACAAAACAAGGGTGGGGCCGGTGGGATCGTGGGCCGGCGCATTCACCGCGAACTTCACGGATTGCACGTTGCCTTTTCCGTCGCGAGGCGATTCACTTGTGCGTCGACCGCGGATGTACCAAGGAGACGTACCCGGATGGCTCAATCAACAGAAGCGGCCGTGAATCGCGGAGAAAAACCCAAGGCGGTCGGAACATTCACGATTTTAAAGGAGACCGGCGCGGACTGGATGCAAGACAACGCCATGCGCCTCTCCGCGGCACTGTCGCTTTACACCATACTCTCTCTCGCGCCGCTTCTGGTCATTTCATTGAAGATCATCGGCGTCATCTGGAGAAACAAGGAAAGCGCGCAGACGAATTTCATGAAGCAGATTACCTCGCTCATGGGATCGGACGGCGCGAGCGTGGTGAAGGGCCTGTTAAATAACGGCGGCAGACATGGCCAGGGCGTTCTTGCCGCCGTGATCAGTTTGTTGGTTTTACTGTTCTCGGCGACAGGGGTATTCGCCGAGCTGCAGGATTCGATGAATACGATATGGGGCGTGAAGCCCAAGCCCAATCAGGGGATTTGGGTGTTTATCCGCAACCGCCTGCTTTCCATGGCAATGGTGCTGGGCATCGCGTTTCTGTTGCTTGTGTCGATGTTCGTAAGCACGCTGATGTCGGCGATGGCCCACTATTTCGCGGGCGACACGAAATGGATTGCGATTCCGTTGGATATCGTGGTTTCATTTGGGGTGGTTTCGGTCTTGTTCGCGGCGATCTTTAAATTCCTGCCGGACGTGAAGATCGCATGGGGCGAAGTCTGGGCGGGCGCCGTTCTCACGGCCGCCCTGTTCATCGTCGGCAAGTATGGCCTTGCGTTATACTTCAAATACGGCACCCCGACGTCGGCTTTCGGCGCCGCCGGTTCTCTTGTCGCCGTGTTATTGTGGGTGTACTACTCGGCCTTCATTCTTTTTTTCGGCGCCGAGTTCACCAAGGTATGGTCAGTGCATCTTTGCGGGCGCATCATTCCTTCCGAAGACGCCGTGAAAGTCACGGAAGAAGATCGGGCGCAACAGGGTGTCCCCACGCAAAAGCGAATGAGGCAGGCCATGCAAAGGAGTTTGCCGTCATCGAAGAAGACGAATGATCGCGCGCCGCAAAGAAGCTATACGCGCCCCGCAAGCCAGCGCGTCGCGCCCGCCTATGCCTTGACCGCAATCGCGGGATTGGCCGCCGGATACGGCACGCGATGCCTGTTGGAAAAGCGGGATGGCGCCGGCGTCCGAAGCGCCACGGCGCAGTTGACGGCTCGGGTTAGCGATATTCAGGCCAAGCTGGGGCGCGCATCGCGAATCGGACCCTGTTCGGGCCGTGAAATCGTGGACGACGGCATGCTTGAAATTCAGCGGACTATCCGCAATACTGCCGATGCGATCCGCTATCGGAAGGCGCGACGGCTCAGATGGCTTAAGCATATTCTGGGGAACGCCTAATCTTCCACGTCCAGGCTGATATCAAGCGCCGGCGCCGAGTGCGTGATGGCGCCGACCGAAATCCGCTCGACGCCAGTCTCGGCGATTCGGCGGATGGTTTCCAACGTAACGCCGCCGGAGGCTTCGAGATCCACCGCGCCTTTTCTGCCGGCCTTGTTGCGAAGATCGACCGCCATTTCCATTTTCGGGCAGTCCATATTGTCCAGCAAGATCACGCCCACGCCGTCGACTTTCAAAACTTCGCGAAGTTGCTCGAGGTTGTCTACTTCGATCTCGACAAGTCTGGACGCGTCCTCCGCCTGGCAGCGCGAAACGACCTTCCCGAGGTAAGCGGGAAGCTCTTTTAGTGCGACGGCGGCGAGGTGGTTGTCCTTCACGAGCAATCCGTCATAGAGGCCGATGCGGTGGTTGAACCCCCCGCCGCACCGGACGGCATATTTGTCGAGCAGGCGGAAGCCGGGAAGGGTTTTGCGCGTGTCATAGACCTTGGCGCCGGCGCCGGAGACCCGGCGGACGTAGCGATGGGTATGGGTCGCGACGCCGCCGATGCGCTGAAGGAAGTTGAGGATGACGCGCTCGGCCGACAAGAGCGAACGCAACGGACCGCGGATGCGCAAAAGCGGCGAGCGCTGGGCGTCGCTGAATCGGCCCTCGATCAGATCGAGGTGAAAGCCGGGGATAAGTTCAACCCGCAGGCGCTCGTCGTAGGTTCGGCAAATCATCTCGACGATCGGCAACCCGCAGGCGATGCCGACGTCTTTTTGCATAAGCGTCCCGACGCCGACGGCGGATTCAGGAATCATCAGCCGGCTGGTGACGTCGTCGCCGCGCAGGTCCTCGCGCTTGGCGAGGTTGATCAAATCACGCAGGTCTTCGTAGGAGGGGAATGGGAACATAGTGAATCTTTTGTTGTCGCATCGGGCCGTTGTTTCTTTGCCGGTCGATGCGCCGGTCGCTAGAATTATTATGTCCGAATCATTCAGTTGTTCGTTGGAGATAGCGTAATAACTCTCGCGATCGAGACCAAGTCCGTCACCGTGGAATGTGCTACCTGGATTCACCGCAAAAGTCGGGGATTTATTCCCTCCCGTCGCCCACGTCCAAACCACGGGGAAGCCGTTACGTAGACCAATCGGACGATGGCGCAATTCAAAAGCCGGTCGCAAATTCAAAGACGAAAAGCGGGTCCCAAGCGGAACCAATCCGGGGGGATTTCGACAAATCGCATCACTTGGCGGCGCGTTTCCCTTTTCCGCGGCCTTTGCTCTTGGGTTCCCATATTTTTTGCGATTCGCCGTCGCCCTCGGGACTCCAGGCGCCGCCCGATTTCACGATCGGCGCCCCCTTCAATTCGTTCAGCTTATCGCGAAGCTGGGCCGCCCGCTCGAATTCCAGATTCCTCGCCGCTTCCAACATTTCCTCTTCCAGCAACCGGGTCATTTCCGTTAGATCGAACTCGCCTTCATTGGCTCGAATCGCTTCCTGCGCGACTTTGCGCGCCTTAAGCTCCGATTCCAAACCGGTGCGGATCGCCTTCTTGATCGTCGTGGGCGTAATGCCGTGATCGACGTTGTACTTGAGCTGTATCGTTCGACGTCGCGCCGTTTCGTCAAGCGCCTTTTGCATCGCCGGCGTGACCGTGTCGGCATACATGATCACCCGCGCGTTCACGTTTCGCGCCGATCGCCCCACCATCTGCATCAGCGACGTTTCCGAACGAAGAAATCCCGCCTTGTCGGCGTCCAAAATCGCCACCATCGACACTTCGGGCAAGTCCAGGCCTTCGCGCAACAGGTTGACGCCGACCAAAACGTCAAAGTCCCCTTTGCGGAGATCGTTGAGGATTTCCACGCGCTCCAGCGTCTGAATCTCGCTGTGAAGATATCGGCCTTTGAATCCCGCCTCCTGAATGTACGCGCTAAGGTCCTCGGCCAGGCGCTTGGTGAGCGTGGTCACGAGCACGCGCTCTCCGAGCGCCGCCCGTTCCTTGATGGCCGACAGCAAGTGCGGCACCTGCCCCTGGGCCGGTCGGATTTCGATTTCAGGGTCGATCAATCCGGTCGGCCGGATCACCTGCTCGACGATTTCGCCGACGCTTCGCTCAAGCTCCTCCTTGGCCGGCGTCGCGCTGACGAACAGGACCTGGTTCCACATGGTCTCGAATTCTTCGTATTTCAGCGGGCGATTGTCCATCGCGCTGGGAAGGCGAAACCCGTGATCGACCAGCACCTGCTTGCGCGCCTTGTCGCCGTTGAACATCGCCTTGATCTGCGGCAGCGTTACGTGCGATTCGTCGATGATCAGCAGGTAATCCTTCGGAAAATAATCGATCAGCGTATACGGTTTTTCGCCGGGCTTGCGGCCGTCCAGATGACGGCTGTAGTTCTCGATTCCGGAGCAGTAGCCGACCTCGAGCATCATCTCCAGGTCATACTTGGTGCGGGCGAGAAGGCGCTGGGCTTCGAGCAATTTGGCGTCGCCGCGAAGCTGCATCACGCGGGTGTCGAGTTCTTCCTGAATGGATCGAACGGCCTCCTGAACGCGGTCTTCGGGCATCACATAATGCACCGCCGGGTAAATGAAGATCTGATCGTGGTCGGAAATTACTTCGCCGGTCAGCGGATTCACCGCTTCGATGCGGGTGATCTCATCGCCGAAAAATTCGATTCGATAGGCGAACTCTTCGTAACTCGGATGCAGTTCGACCACGTCGCCGCGAACGCGGAACGTGGCGCGCTTGAAATCCATGTCGTTGCGGGCATATTGCAGGTCGATCAGTTTTCGCAACATCTCATCGCGATCGGTCTCGATCCCCTTGCGGATCGGCAGCACGCTCTTGGTGTACTCCATCGGCGAGCCGAGCCCAAAGATGCAGCTCACCGAAGCGACCAGCAACACATCCTGGCGACTCACGAGGTTGCTCGTCGCCGACAGGCGCAAACGATCGAGATCGTCGTTTCTGCTCGCGTCTTTTTCGATATAGATATCGCGCTGCGGGATGTACGCTTCGGGCTGGTAGTAATCGTAGTAGCTCACGAAGTATCCCACGGCGTTGTTGGGAAAAAGCTCCTTGAACTCCTCGTAAAGCTGAGCCGCCAGGGTCTTATTGTGACTGATGACCAGCGTCGGCTTTTGCACTCGCTGCACCACGTTGGCCATCGTAAACGTCTTGCCCGATCCGGTCACTCCCATCAGCGTTTGAAACTTCCGCCCGGCCTCCAGCGACTTCACGATCTGATCGATCGCCTGCGGCTGATCCCCTTCCGGCTGAAATGGGCTGACGACTTCAAATTTTGGCATTCTAAACGGCTCCGTTCATGATTGATTCGGATTCTATGCCCGTGGATTTTGGAAAGACGAGATCGGCGGAAGTTGAATTGGCGCGTGGGCCCCTCACCGGAGCATTTTCGAGATTTTTGAAGCGCTCCCTTGTTTAGCGGACCCGCTTGCGGGGCGTTATCGCGACCCAAAGACGCGGCCATTGGCATGAGCGGGTTTGAGTAAAGGAAGGACCCGCTTGCGGGCGTTGTCTTGTGATCCGGGGTCGGTCCACCAATGTGAGAAATGCGCTCAATTCAGGCGGCTTTGCGTTCTTCCGTCGAAGACGTTGGTCGCGATTCCCGCGGGCCCGCTCGTAATCCACGAATGTCCTGCAAAAGCTCCTTCCGCAGCACGTATCGTGCGATCGTGGCGACGCCAAACGCCAAGGCGAACATTTCCGGCGGGTTGACCCGCGCGCGATGCGCAAGCCCATAGGCGGCTGTCGTGCAGGCGCCCCATTCGGCCGCCGATATCATCCAAAAATCACGCCACGGATGAGGCGAAACGATAAAATCCTTCTGCGTGCGAACGTACCGAAAATGAAAGACGGCGGTCGCGGCGATCGTTAAGCCGTATGCAAGCGACGGCCCGGCGACCCAGTTCACGCCGTGGGCCATCAGCGCCATGTAGGCGCCGAAAGCGGCGAGCCATCCGCAAGCGACGACCACCATGAATTTCAGCATCGGCGAGCCGCGCGGAAAATAAAAATCGTAGAGCCGGCTGAGATGCTCGAGGTACTTGAACCGCTGGGCGGCGGTGAGCTTCGATTGGCCGTGCGTGCGCGTCGAAAAATGGATCGGAATCTCCCGCACGCGCTGAGCCCGGCACTTGCACATCAACTCCAGTCCGACCTTGTATCCCAACGGCGTCAATCGCTCGGCCCGCTCGTAGGTTTCGCGACGAAGCGCAAAAAATCCGGACATCGGATCGTGCGTTTCGCCGGCGAACGGGCGAGCGAGCAGCGTGGCAAGTCTTGAGTTGAACCGGCGATAAAATCCCCACGACCCGTGCGTGCTGCCGCCGGGGATATACCGAGAGCCGACCACAAAATCCGCTTCTCCGCTTTCCAGCGCGGCAAGCAACTCCGGGATTTTCTCCGGAGGATGCTGCAAGTCGGCGTCCATGACGACCAGATATTTTCCGCGGGCCGCGGTCATTGCGTCGAGAACCGCGCCGCTTAAGCCGTCTTTGGGTTGCAGCCGGCTGCGCAAGACGATCGGAAATCCCTGGGCCAGCCGTCGGCAAACGATCGGCGTGTCGTCGGAACTATGGTCGTCGACCACGATGATCTCGAAGCTTCGAGTTTTCATCGCCGCGCCGATGCGCGGCACAAGAAGCGGAAGATTTTCCGCTTCGTTGAGCGTCGGAACGATAATGCTGACCTGGGGACGCGGCACGCTGCCACTGTTATCGTTCCATTCCGACGGCCGAATAAAGCGGAGCGATCGGCCGCTGGCCGGTCCGATAAGAACGGGATTCCACAAGGCGTCACGACGCCCACTCTAAAAGATCGGCAAATCCGCCTGCACGAGCGTTGGGTTTCCCTCGCGCTGGACGAGCCGTGTCTTGTAGACGGAGATCGTGCAGTTGGGCATTTCCCGAAGTTCGCCGGTGATTAAATTGAACGGCCATGAATGCCAGGGGCAGACGACATGGCCTTCTTCGATGTGTCCCTTGGCGAGATTTCCGCCGGCGTGAGGGCATAGATTGTCGGTGACGAAAACCTTGCCCCCGTCGAGGAAGACACCGAGCTGAAAGCCGCCGATCTCGACGTACTTGCCTTTGCCTTCTTCCAGCTCGGTCAGATCGCAGAGAGAGGTCCAGGCCATGGCTTGGTCCTACTTGGCTTATCGCGCGGTCGCGGGCGGCGCGGCCGGTTGGGTCGCCGGCGCCGGGCTTCCCGACAATTTTCCGCCGATGGCGGCGGCAAGCTTGCTGACGACCTGGCTGCTCAGATCGACCGTCTCGGCCACGTCGACGCGATGAAGGTTGCTGTCACGTTCGGTATCCAACTGGTTGTTTTTCGCGGAAATTTTGTCCAGCGTCTGGCCCACGTCGGCTTGCTGATAATTTTCCGTATGCGAAATATCCCCCAGCGCCGCGGCGGCGGCGCGAAGAGCCGTGTCGATGGCCGGCTCGACGGCCAGGTTGGGCGCGGCGCCGGCCAGTTGGGCGCGGGAATTGTCGATGATGCTCATGCGCTGGGCCAATACCCGGTCCGACGCCGGATTGGCCAGCAGCGGAAGAATGCGAAGATAATCGCCGAAGATTTTCTGCATGATGCGGGAATGCTCCGCCGCATTCTGGCCCGGCAATGTCCGCGCGTCTTCAGCCAGACGCTCGGATTCATGCTCCAGGTCGCGCACGCGCTTGGCCGTCTCGGCGATCCAGCGGTCGTTGTCCCGCGCCGGCGGCGGTTGTGGAAGGACGCGCTTGGCGTTTCCTTTGGGAGTGCAGCCCGCCAGCAACAACGACGCCAACGGAATCACAAGGCATCGCATCATCGGCCGGCTCATTCGGACAAGGGTCATGTTCGCTCCAGGGGTGTCTGTTCGACTGCGCTCACCGCAGGCTGATTCCACTACGCTCGCGGCCGGCTACTTCATCTCGTCGACGCGGACCGGGGTATGCCGCTCGGCGCAAATCGCCGCCGCCTCCAGCACTTGCTGGGTTTTGTACGCGTCCTCAAAATCCGGCAACGGAACCACCGGCGCCTGGTTCCCGAGACTGCTCATCATATCCGCCACCTGATTGATAAAACCATGCTCGTATCCAATCACGTGCGCATCGGGCCACCAATTGGCGGCGTAAGGATGATCGCCGGCGTGCGTGACCATGATTTTCGCCCACCCCTGCTGCTTTCGCGGCAGACTCGCGTCGTAAAATTCCAGATAGTTCATGTCCTCGAAATTGAAGCGGATGGCGCCCTTGTCTCCGTTGATTTCGATCCCGTTCTTGTTCTGGTTTCCCGTAGCCTGGCGGGTGGATTCAAAGCTGGCGACCCCGCCGCCGGACATGCGGGCGAGAAAAAGAAACGCGTCATCGACGTCGCTGGTTCCCATTTTTCCCTTGGCGGCGGCGGCGCCGGACGCAATCCCGCCGGTTGATCCCTGCGAAGGGATCTCCCGTTCCTTGATGAACGTCTCGGCCAGCGCGCCGACGATTTCCGTGATCTCTTCTCCGCTGATAAAGCGAGCCATGTCGATGATGTGGGCATTGAGGTCGCCGTGCGATCCCGACCCGGAAATCGCTTTCTGAAACCGCCAGATCAACGGCACGTCCGGCCCCGCCCAATCCTGGAGATAAACGGCGCGAACGTGATAGATGCGGCCAAGCTTCCCCGCCCTGGCGAACTGATACGCCAGTGCGATCGCCGGCACGCGCCGATAGTTGTACCAGACAAACGTTTTGCCTTTGGCCTTGCGCGCCGCGTCGCGCATCTGCCGGGCCTCGGCGAGATTTCCCGCCAGCGGCTTTTCGCAAGCGACGTTCTTCCCCGCTTCCAAAGCGGCGATCGCCATTTCCGCGTGCATATTGTTCGGCGTGCCGATATCGACCAGCCCGATCGCGGGGTTGTCGATGGCCGCCTTCCAATTCGTGGAGGTGTGCTTCCATCCCCACCGCTCGGCGAATTCAGCAAGCTCGGCCTCATTGCGCCCGACAATGGTGTGCATCACCGGAAGCACCGGCGGATCAAAAAACTTCCCGACCTTCAAATACGCGTTGCTGTGAGTGCGGCCCATGAACTTGTGGCCGATCAGGCAGACGTTGGTGGTCTGCTTCGCCATGAACGTTCCTCCACGTCTTCAAATACGCCAGTTATTTGCCGGCGAACGCGGGTTCATTTG
This sequence comes from Tepidisphaeraceae bacterium, assembly GCA_035551995.1. Lineage (GTDB taxonomy): Bacteria > Planctomycetota > Phycisphaerae > Tepidisphaerales > Tepidisphaeraceae > RYN-428. The sequence goes on along the minus strand of DASZME010000094.1, from coordinate 86,761 downwards.
CCCGCCGTTCGCGCAACGAGTCCTGCCTCGTCCGGTCCAAGCGGCGGCAAGTGTAACGGAGGGCAAGCCTTTCGCAAGCGGTCTTTTCTCCGACGGAAAACTCCCGGAATTTCGTTGCCGCCGCGTGGCGCAAATCATATGCTGCCGGGGAGATCATGAATCTCATCGGATTGGAAAAACTCAAGACGATTCTCGCCGACGGCAAAGACCTCTCGGCGGCCTTCCATTATTTCCTGGATCATTTCGGCGAAAAAGAAGCTTTTCTCAATCTCGGAAAGCCCAAGCGGCATCCGCTGCTTGAAAGCCTGCTCACGGCGGTGGCCGGCCAGATGTTCGGGAAGAAAGTGGCGATGAAGCGACTTTTCCTTATCCCCGTCCCCGGCACAAAGTTCATCCACGGCGCCGGCCTTTGCGACGGCCGGCCGATCAACGTGATTTACTTCGACGACATCAAGGTGGGAATCGCGGCGGTGATGCGACCCCCAAACGGATCGACGCAATACAGCAGATTCTCCGCCCAGATGATCCCGCCCGAGGCGGCGCCGTCGAATAACTGAGCGAAATTCAAAAGAAGCTTGGCGATTTCGGGCGGCACACGGAAGATCGTCAGCGAACGCTACACCCTCCTGGGAATCCCAAACAACATTTTCAGCCGCGCGACGGTAACTCAAGAACAAGAACACCCGCATGAAAATCGTCGGCTCCCGATTCCTCGATCCTCAGATCCTCGCGAAGCTGCCAAACCTCGAATTGGCCGCGCGCAAGCTCGTCGAAGGCCTGTTCGTCGGGTACCACAAAAGCCCCGATTTCGGCTACAGCGTCGAATTCGTCGATCATCGCGAATACGTTCAGGGCGATGATCTCCGCACCGTCGATTGGCGCGTCTGGGCCCGCAAAAATAAATACTTCGTCAAACGATTCGAGATGGAAACCCAACTCAAGGGAACCGTCCTTCTCGACATCTCCCGCTCAATGGACTTCGGCGAAAACCGAATGACCAAGCTCTCCTACGGCTCCTACCTTGCCGCCAGCATCGCGTACTTATTGATCCATCAGAACGACATGGCGGGACTGGTCACCTTCGACGACAAAATTCACGATTACCTTCCCGCCCGCGGCGGGCGGTTGCACCTTCGCACCATCCTTCACGCCCTGTCGGCCGTTCAGCCCGGACCGGCCACCGACGTTCCTTCCATCTGCCTGCGACTGGCCGACCGGATCAAATCGCGCGGCATGGTCATCGTCATCAGCGACCTCCTCGACGACCCGGCCCGAATTCTCCGCGCCTTGCAGGCGTTCCAGCATAAGAAGCATGACGTCGCGGTTTTTCATGTGATGGACGACGCCGAAATCGATCTGCCGTACCAGGAACTGGCTAACTTCCGCGACATGGAATCGGGCCGGCGCCTTGCCGTCGATCCGGGCGCCTTTCGCGGCAAATACACGCGGCGCGTCGGTGATTTTCTGCGCGAGATGCGCGAAGGATGCCAGCGCTCCAACGTCGACTATCATCTTGTTCGAACGTCGACGCCCCTTGAAGCGGCCATCGGAAAATTCATGGCCTTTCGCGCGGGGAGGAGCCGGTAATGTTTTTGAACGCCGCGTTCCTGATCGGTATTTCCGCGATCGCGGTTCCGATCGTCATTCATCTGATTCACCGCCAGCGATATCCCGATCGCGCGTTTCCGACGTTGCGATTTTTCGACAAAACCATCAAGCACAATGTCATCCAGCGCCGCCTGATCGATCGGCTGCTGTTGCTGCTTCGGGTGGTGGCGCTGATCTGCCTGGCGCTGGGACTGTCACGGCCGTTCTGGCACGGATCGGTGGGCGAACGGCGAACGTCGCTGGTCATTCTTCTCGATAATTCGCCGAGCATGGCCCGCCGACACGACGGCAAGCCGCTGCTCGATCAGGCCAAGGCCACCGTCGCCGGCATGTTGGATCGGCTGGGGCCGGGCGATCGGGCGGAAATTCTGCTGACGTCGGGAACGGCCCCTTCGGCGCCCGCCTCGGGAAAACGCCTCGCCCAGGAGCTTGTTTTGCGCGACGGCGAACCGACCGCGATGCTGGTGTCCGGACCAAAAGGCGCCGCGCTTTCCGTGCCGGGCATGACCAGCGACGCCGCGCGTCTACAGTCGGCCGCCCGCGCGATTCCGGACGGCACGCCTGTCACCCTGGCCTCATATTCCGGCGGAAGCGCGGCGGAATTCGGATACGACCACGGCCGCCTCCGCGCACTGCTCGATTCGGTCGCGGTGTCGTCGATTCCGGGAAACATGCAGGCCGCCGTCTCATCAGCCGCCGAGATGCTTTCGCGTTCGGGCGACGGGGATCGACGGGTGGTGATCGTCTCGGATCTTCAAGCCGCCGATTGGCGGGGCGAGCCGACGAGCGGTTTGGCCGGGATCGACGTCAACGTGGTTTCGATCGAACCCGACCCGGCCGTGGGGCCTAATCTCGCGATCGACGACTGCACGGTTTCGCGGCCTCTCGCCGGCCTTGGCCAAGAGGTCGCCGCCAGCGTTACCCTGCATAATTACGGCTCGCAGGCGTCGGGGCAATCGACGCTTCGCGTGGTCGCGGACGCCGGCGTCCCGATCGACACGAAAATTCCCGCGATTCCGCCGCGCGCGTCTCTTCTCGTGGCTGTCCCAATGCGGGCGAGCGGTCACGATCACATGCTCTGTAGCGCAACGATCGTGAACGCCACCGATCCGTTCGCCTACGACAACACCTGGTATTTTCAGATCGGCGTTCGCCCCCCGGTCACCGCGCTGTGCGTCAACGGCGCCGTCGGCGCGACGGGCGCCGATAAGTCTACCTTCTTCGTGATGAACGCCCTGGCCACGCGAGGCGGCGGATCAGCCCCCTCCGCCGACGCGCGCGAATGCGAAACCGAAGAACTCAAGAATCAGAAGCTCTTTCAATATGGCGTGGTGCTGCTGGCCGACGTGACTTCTCTCGACGCCGACGCCCGTCAAAAACTCCGGCAGTTCGTTTCCGACGGCGGCGGACTGCTCATTTTCGCCAATCCCAACGCGGCGGCTTCGGAATACAACGGCTGGGACTTCCTTCCCGCCCGCGTCACGGGGCAGAAAAAGGCGTTCCAGTATGTCCGCTCGATGGCGGAAAAGGCGACCGCCGTCGCGGATGTGCGCCGCCGGGCCGGATCGACGGTCAGCGCGTTGACCAGCAACGAATCGCTCGCGCTGGAGCCGGCGGAAAACGCGACCGTCCTGGCGCGATTTTCCGATGGTCTTCCCGCGCTGGTCGAAGGCCGGGTCGGCAAGGGCCGGGTCATTTTGGCGGCGGCGAGCTGCCACGTTTCCCGCAGCGATTGGCCGCTGCAGCCGGCGTTCGTTCTGCTCGTTCGCGAGCTTGTCCAGAACCTCGGCGCCAACAACGCGTCAGCCGCGATCGGATCGCGCCAAATCGTCGGCGACGGCGCCGCGATGGCGATCTCCGCCGAGCATGGGGGCGGAACCCCGGAATTATTTCGCGTCGCAACGCAGGCCGGCGACGGATCGTATCAAGCGCTCGCGTGGTATCGCCGAAACGATCGACTGGTGATGCCCGAGGCCGCCGAGTCGGGTCAATATTTATTGGCTGTGCGTCCCGATCCCGCTCCGGGTTTGCTGGCCGAGCCGGGGCTGGGCGCGGATATCGTGCCGGTCTCAGTGAATCATGACGCTCGCGAAAGCGATCTGACGCCGGCGACGGCCGGGTCGATTGAAAAACAATTGCCCGGCGCGCGAGTTTCCCTGGAAACGGCAACCGCCGCCGGCGTGATCGACATCGGCTCCGGGCGAGATCTGTGGCGATGGCTGGTGACGGGCGCGCTGATATTCCTTCTTTGCGAAGGCGTAATCGCCTGGCGTTGGGCGAGCGAAAGTTCGTAGGGCATTATTTAGTTTGCTGCAGCGTTTCTTTGTCTGGCGGCCCCGCTTGTGGGGCGTGTTTCCCAACCGGAACTCGCGCCGCCGACATAGAAAATACGCTAAACGAACGAACTGCCAATGCTCACCTGCTCACGCCCCTTCGCACTCGACCGGAGAGTGGACGAATAGTCGGGCGAACTGCTTTTCACCGAAACGTGGACGGCAGTTGACCGTGATCAACCATGACGACAATAAGCGACCGTTCATCGCCTTGAGAACGTTTGACGAGAACTGAATGCAGATTCTGGCGAGACTCCTTCTCTTTCTGACCGGCCACTGGCGACTGGCGCGCGGCCGCATCGGCGACGTGCGCTGGCATTTCTCCGCGGGAGGCCTTTATTTCCTCGCGGCGGGCGCGGTCGTGGCGCTCATCGTCGCCGTTCTCTGCTACCGCAAAACAATCGAAGGCCTCACGCTCCGCGCCCGCCTTGGACTGGGCGGCCTGCGGCTGATCGCGCTCCTGGCGCTGCTCGTCATGGCCAGCGGAGCGGTTTGCACGGTGGACGTGGCCAGCGTCGAAAAGCCGAGGATGCTCGTGCTCATCGACGACTCGCCGAGCATGACGCTGCCGCTGGGCGCAACAAGCCGGGCGGTTGCCGTCGAACATGCGCTGCATGACGAAGGATTGCTTGAACGATTGAGCGGCCGGTTCGATGTGCGGATCAAAAACACGTCGGGAAGAACCCCCGGCGCCGTCGAAGAAGACGGGCTTCCGCAAGATCTGGCGCAATCGCTCGTCCGCGAATCGAACCGCCGATCCGATCTGCCCCTGTCGCATATTTTGTTGCTCTCGGACGGCGTTCAACTTGGCTCGACCGAGCTTTTGCGTGCCGCGGCCGAACTGCCCGCCCCCGTCAGCGCCCTGGTCGTGGGCGACGCGAAGGTTACCGACGTCATTTTACAAAGCGTCTCGGTCCCGCCGTACGTTTATCACGACGACCGGGCGCTGGTGACGGCCGAGGTGCGATCGCTCGGATATTCCGGCGAGGCGACGCTGCAGCTTTATCAGCTCTCCGGCGCCGGTGAAACGCAGGTGGCCGACACCCACGTCACGCTCAAGGCCGGCGATGAACCGGCCGTCGCACGGCTTCAATTCGTCGCCGCGATCGCGGGGATCAATCGATACAAACTCCGCGTTCTTCCCGTTCCCGGCGAGCTGACCGATCGCAACAACGACATCATTTTTCATCTCGACGTTCGACCCGAAAAAATTCGCGTGCTGTTCGTCGAAGGCTCGCCGAGCTGGGAATATAAATTCATCAAGCAGGCGTTTGAAAAAGACCCGGCCATCGACTTTTACGGCATGGTCCGCCTGCCCGGCGATGAATGGCTCTACCAGGGCGCTTCCACCCGGCCCGACGGTAAGCCGGTCATCGCCGTCCCACGCGGCGGATTTCCCGGCTCCGCCGACGAACTCGATTTCTTCGACGTCCTCATCGTCGGCGATCTCGAACGAAAGATTTTCGAGCAGGCCAATCGCTATGAAATGCTCGATTCGTTCGTCAAGAAACGCGCAGGCGGCGTGGTCACCCTGGGCGGATTGCAGGTCTACGGCGCCGGTGACTATGCCGGCACTCCGCTGGCGTACATGCTGCCGTTCGAGATCGAAAAAGAGAAAAAGCAGCAACTGGTCAATCGTTTTACGCCGCAGATCACGACGCAGGGGTTGATGCACCCGGCCATGCAGCTTGAATTCGATCCGGTGCTGAACGTGCAGGCGTGGGCAAAGATCCCCTGGGTCGAAGGGGGCAACGCCATCCGCCAGGTGAAACCGTCGGCGACGTTGCTGATGGTTCATCCGACCCTCAAGACCGGCAGCGGATTGCGACCCATCGCCGCCGCCTGGCAATACGGCGCCGGCCGGGTTCTTTCCACCGCCCTCGACGGCACCTGGCACTGGCGCACCGCGCGCGATACCGAAACCGATTATCACGCCCGCTACTGGGGCCTTGTCGCCCGCTGGCTGGCCAGCGACCCGCGCACGGGCAAGGCGGCCGGTTCTCTGGTGCTGGAAGACCCGGTGATGGAAGTGGCCAAACCAGCGACGCTGTCCCTCTCGCTGCACGACAAGACCGGCGCGCCGATCACCGATGCCGACGCCGATTTTACGATCGTCGCGCCGTCGGCGAAAACCGTCTACGCGCGCGGCCGATCCGATCCGTCGGCGCCGGGACGATATGCGTTGACCTTTACGCCGATGGAAGCCGGAGAATATATCGTTCGCAGCGCCACCGCCCGCCCCGGCGATCAGCCGCTAAAGCAGGAGGGGCACTATCGCGTCGGCCCGTCGCGAGCCGAGTTCCTCGATCCCCGCCCCGATCCGCAGGCGTTGGCCAACCTGGCGTCCGCCGCCGGCGGAACCAGCGGATCGCTCGCCGATCACGCTAAATGGGCGCTGCCGGCGGGAAATGCGTCAAGCCGGGTTCAACATGTGTTGATGACGCTTTGGCAGTCGCCGGCGCTGATGATAATCGCCCTGGCGGCATTGTCGCTCGAATGGCTGTTGCGCAAACGTCGGGGGTTGTCATGAAACAGAAAAGCGAAATCACTTCGCAGGTCACGCAGGCGCACCAATCGCTTCGCCGCCGCGTGCTGGCGGTCGCGTCGGCGCATCGCCGCAGCACGGTCGCCGCGGGCACGGGGAGGCTGATCTGGTGGATCGGAATTCCGTTGCTCGCGATCCTCATTTTGCAGATCGCCGTCGGCTTGCCATTTTATCTTCGCGTGCCGGTGATCCCGCTTCTGGCGCTCTCGTTGATCTGGCTGACCTGGCGCCTGGTTTTGCAGCCGCTCATTGGGCGATACACAGTGACGCAGGCCGCCTTGCTGGTCGAATCCGCTCGGCCGCACTTATCTTCCAAACTCGTCAGCGCGCTCGAATGTTATCACGATCTGCAATCTCCCTCGCCGCGGTTTGACGGCGCGATGGTCGCCGTGCTGGTGACGCAGACCGCTTCGTCCACGGCATCGGACGATTTCACGAAAGTCATCGACCGCCGACCCATGCGGCGCCAGCTCGCCGTCGGAGGCGCGGCGCTGGTGTTGTGGCTCTTTGCGTTCGTCTTCGCCGGCCATGCGATGGCCGATGCTTTTCGCAGTCTCGGCTCCGCCTGGGCCGACGTGCGAAACATCGCCCAAAAAGCGGGCGGCGCGGGAATTGTCGTCGAATCGCTCGATTGCCCGGCGTATTTGCGCGGAAGCGATATCGCCATCCACGCGCATCAGCACGGATTTCACGCAAATTCCATGCAGGCTTTCGTCCGCGCAACCGGCGAACAGCGGTGGAAATCGGCGGATATAAACGTGGACGACCGGGGCCGGGCGGAGTTTGTCGTGAAAGGCGCCGCCGACACGTTTGAAATCTATTTCGCTTCCAGCCGGATCGAAAGCGATCACAAGAGCGTGGTCGTGACCGAGCGCCCGCGGATCGCCAATTTAAGCGTGGAATATGACCTTCCCGATTACGCGCATCACGCCCCGATCACGCAGCCGCGAAGCGACGGAAATCTCGAAGCGGTGTTCGGCACGACGGTCATCGTCACCATTCGCTGCAACAAGCCGATCAAGTCGGCGGAATTGAAAGGATCATTTTTGGCCAAGGCCCAAACGCTCACCGTCGGCGGCGAATATGCCCGGGCGGCGATTCGTCTTGCCGACGCCAGGTGGCTGAAAGACGGTGCGCCGTCGGCGGAAAAATATTTTCTGGCCCTCTCCGACGAATACGGCTACGGCAACGACGACGCCGGGCGGCCATACAACCTGGTGATCACCAAGGATCAGCCGCCCAAGATCGCCTTCATCGGATTGCCGCATCGTTCGATCGGGGATGAGCCGCACCTGCTTGAGGCCCGCATGAATTCCCTATCGGCGGTGGTTCGGGCCACCGACGATTTCGGCGTGAGCAAGCTGACGATCCATTACCGCGTCGAAGACCTGGACACGGGAAAAACCAAAACCGAAGGTTCTAAGGAGCAGTTGTTTCCGTTGCCGCGAGTGGACATTCCGCAGGCGGTGTTGCTGCGGTTTGCCGAGCTTGGCGCGGTAGCGGGCGATCGGGTGGTTTTCTGGGCCGAGGCTGAGGACGCTTACGATCTGGAACAGCCGGCCAAGGGCGCGCACCACACGATAACGCCGACGTATCGAATCGCGGTGGTTTCGCAGGAGGAGGCGTTTAATGAGGTCGTCTACAAGGATGATTGGTCGACGCAGTGGTATGACGCGCTGAAGGTGGCGACGCTGACCCGCCGGGAAATTCCGCCGCGGCAATCGCCGGAGCGCGAGCCGGCGGCGGTGGTCGCCAAAAAATTGCTCGACGCCCCGCAAAACGGCGACAGCGTGCAGGGCGCCGATCGGCAGTTGGTGCAGGATTATTTCGACAGCCTGAATGTGCTTCGACCGGGGAAATAGAACGGTCGGCAATCATTCTCCCTGGTCGGGGCGAGGATCTTCCACCGATCACGAGAAATGGTCTCGATCAGCACGATTTCTCGTGTTGGCGAAGCGCGACCTTGAGACGCGAAACACGCCCCGCAAGTGGGGCCGCTAAACGCGGGAACGGCAAAGCAACTTGAAGACGCGCTAACCTATTTACGGAATGCCGGGCGAGTGAACGGGATGAGCCGAGACGCAATCGCTTTGGAGTGGATATGTCGATGCGAAAGACAACTTTGATTTTTGCCGCGCTGATTGGCGTGGCCGGCGCGCGGATATGCGACGCCGCGGAGAAACCGGATGAGAACTGGTCGGTCCAGCTTTCCGGCGCCGGGGGGCTTGCCGATTCATCCCCCGCCGACAACACCGGCATCGTGGGGATGAGCGCCGAGGAATTGGCCAACTATTCCGACGCGCCGCAAGCCGCCGACGGGGACGACGAGGTTCCCGACGATTTTGTTCACAATCGCCGCCGATTCGTGATTCGGGAAATGCGATTTAACGCAGACTGGGATACCGATCCGACGTCGCTGCCGGCCCTGGTGGATCAGTTCAAGCGTCGAACCGGCCTCGATGCCCAGGCGCTTCAGCCGCGTAAACCGATGACGTTCGACGATCCGGAAATGAAGGATTGGCCGATCGTTTTTATGACGGCCCACAACGCCTTCACGCTTTCATTGAAGGAAGTGGCCGGCTTGCGGAAATATCTCGATCATGGCGGGTTTTTGTTCGCCGACGATTGCCTGTACGGCTTCCCGTTCGGTCCGGCGCTGCACGGCGAAATGGAGAAGGTTTATCCGGACAAGACGTTCAAGGATATCGATCCGGCCAATCCGGTCATCGGGATGGCGCTCAAGGAAAAATTCGCGTGGACGGAATTGAATGAAGTCGGGTTGCCGACGGTGCTGAAGGCCAATGCGTTTCAGTATATGGAAGTGGACGGCCACATGGGGGTGATCTATACGCCGCCGGATCTGGGGTGCATGTGGGAGATTTCCAGCCCGCCGACGCCGTCGAATCCGCTGGGGGCGGGGATGCACAACATGGATGATTTTCCAGGGCTGCGCGAGGCGGGATATCGCATGGGAATCAACATTATTTTCTATTCGATGACGCACTGAGAACAGGGTGAGCAATGCCGTTTTCGATCGGTTCGATTTTCAATGGTGTATGTTTAGCGGTCCCGCTTGCGGGACGTTGCGCGCGATTGGCCGCGTGGTTTCCAAGGGAAGCAAAACGCCCCGCGAGCGGGGCCTCTAAACGGATGACTGAAAAGTCGGAGTTCCGTCAGGCTCGCGTAGTCGCCAGCCCTTCACCGCAATTCCCTGTCTTACTGCTTTGCAGCCTTTTTGCCTCCCTCGGCGCCGCTCCCGCTCCCGAGGCCCCGCCGCCGGCGCTTCAGGTCATCGCCTCGCCGGCGGACATTTATCCGCGCGTGAAGTCGCTGTTCACGGGGATGGACGTCAACTTCAAAACCCAGCAATACGTCAGCGTCAAACGCGAGGAGGAAGCGGCCCTGTTGCCCGATGTCGGCAATGATCTGCAATTTCAGCTCGCGGTAAAAGCGGCCGACAACGCCGATCATACGATTCACGCCACCGGATCGATCATCGATTACATGGGCGCCGAGCTTCAGAAAATATCGGCCGACCTTTCCGCCAAGGCCGGCGAAACGGCGCAGCGGGTTTTCACGATCAAGCCGACCGAGGACCATCCCGGCCCCTTCTATCTCACCGGCGCCTGGGAGGAAACCAACGGCAAGAACAAGGGAACGTTTTCCACGTCGGCGGGACAGCCGAACTGGAAATTGGTGGTGGAAGATTTTGAGCTGGTCCGCTATCCCAAGCCCGGCGGCCCGTTGGAAAACACCGCCGCCGCCAGGCGTCGCGGCGAGATGGGGCTGACGGTTCGCCTGCAAAATCCGCCGATTCCGGTGTTGCTGCCGGGGCAGCGGCCGCCGTCCAAACCACTCACGCCGGTGACGCTGCTGCCGTTGAACATCGAGTTGCCCGGCCGGCCGGTGAAGATCGGGTTTTGGGCGAAATCCGAAGGCCCCGTCGACGTATCGATGCAAATTCGCGATCCCGGCGTGGAGGTTCGCCAGAGCCGATTTTACGATACCTGGGATGTCGGCCCGGTGACGATCGCGCCGGGCGATTGGCATTATGTCGAGATTCCGATGCCGGGATACGGCCGGCCGTTCGCGCAGCGAAACCCGCATCGCGAAGCCAACGGCGTCGTCGATTATCCGCTGTCGTTGATTCAGCTTCAGTTCACGTCCGACACCGAAACGCAGGTGATGATCGACGACATCGCGTGTCAATCCCAGGGCGAAAAGGAAGGGAGCCTGTTCGTCCGTGCGGTATCGACCAAGCCGACCGGGCTTCTTTATCCGGATGATACGCTGAACCTGGCGATTGCCAACGCCTGGCTGTGGGGCAAGCCGGTGGAGGTCGATTTTTCGGCGGCGCTTCAGGACATTAACGGGCGTCAATGGCCGCTTAAATCAGGGAAGGTTGCGGTCGGTCCCGGTGAAGAGCAGGTGCAGGTCGCGTCGGTCAAGGCGCTGCCGTTCGGTCCGTACACATTGTCGGCCGACGCAAAAGGCGAAGGCCGAACCGCGGCGAGCGCTACCGACAAAAAAGGATTTCTCGTCTATGAGCCCACGGGTAAACCGTTGCCTCCGGCCGAGCTTGGCGCGCTGCTTGGCGATCGTAATCAGGTGCTCCTGGACCTTGGCTTCAAGCGCGAAACGATGGTGATTCCGTGGCACTCGATCGACGGGCATCCGTCGGTCGAAACCTTCATGGGGTCGTGGACGTTTGATTGGATCGCGCCCGACGTCGAGAGCCGGGTGAAGTCGGGCGTCGAGGTGTACGGGGTCTTAGGTCTCACCGCGCTGTGGGCCGATCCGTCGGCGGTCTTCAACCCGTTCACCAATAGCTGGAACGGCAATGTCTATGTGATGCCGTCGCGATCGGTTTACTGGGAAGAATATGTTTTGCGCACGGTCGAGCAATTCAAGGGAAAAATCGATACGTGGGTGGTGTGGGACCGGCCCGATTCGGAAGTATTTAACGCCACCGCGCAGGAATTCACCGACAAAATGCTCTCCGTCGCCTACAAGGCCGCCAAGGAGGCCAATCCCAACGTCAAGCTTATTTCCGGCGGCATTACCCGCGACAACATGGAGAAATATCTGATCGGGATGGCCGAAGCCGGCGCGCCCAAATATCTCGACGCGATCGGCATCCTCCCCTCCACCGCGCCCCTCTCTCCCGAAGACGGCTACATGGACGTCACCCTCGCCCGCGCCCAGCGATTGCGGGCGCAGGAGCACATCAAGCCCGAACTGATCGTGCTTGAATTAGGCTGGCCGACGGGGGATGACCAGTACGTCGTCAGTGAATCGGATCAGGCATTGTACCTGCCGCGCGGATACGTCATCTGCCGATCGCAGGGCGTTCGGCAAATCATGCTTAAGCCCGATCGCACGCAGGTCGCCCCCCGCCGCGATTCGGCCGATCTGATTTATCCCGACGGCACGCTGACCGGGCTAAAGCCCGCGGCCGTTTCCGCCAAAATCGTGCAGCGGATGATCGAGAATACGGAATTCGTTCAGGAAGCGTTTCTCGGGGATCGCGACGAACGCCTTTCCCGCGCTTACGTTTTCAAACGGCCCGACGGAAAACTGGTTTTGGCCGCGTGGCGATGCGACGGCGAAAGCACCTTGCCGTTGCCGAGCGTTCCGGAATCGGTGATCGACGCGTTTGGAAATATCGTTGTGCCGTCGCAAGGACCGACCGGCGCCGCGGAGGTAACGCTTCGGCCCGCGCCCATTTACGCGACCTTCGCCGATTCCGACGGATCGGCGCTTTGCCGATCGCTGGAGCGAGCGGTGCTTCGCTTTAAGGACGCGCCTGAATCGGCCTGGAAAGGAGGCTTTGCGTTCCAGCTCGACGTCGGAAATCCCGCCGACGAAAAGGCCGCGAATTATACCTGCACGAACGGCCGGCTCGTCGGTCCCCTCGACAGCTACTACAACACCGAATACGGCAAACACGTCATCGACAGCGGCCGCCATTTCACGGGCGAAGAGAGTTTTAATCTCGATCTCTCGACCTACGGCGACGCCGATCTGATGCTCCGAAAACGGATCAATTACTCCGTGCCGAACCAGATGGTGAAGGTCTATTGCGATGACCAATATGTTGGCCAATGGTTCGCCTTTAAGCGCGATCGGCGGTTTCGTTGGCGCGACATCGAACTCGTCATCCCCAATCACTTTTTCGCCGGCAAGAAAACCGTCCGGCTGCGTTTCGTCAACGTCGGCGAAGCCGAGGCGACCAGCTATTGCTACTGGGCGGCGCCGCTTCATACCAAGACGCTGTACGTTTCGGATATGTCTTTGCTGGTCAACACCAGCGGCTATGGGCCAAGCGTCAATCGCGACAAAAACATTCTTGGCGGCCCGATTCGCTTCTACAAAAATCCTGATCAAAAGATCGAAAAAGGGATCGGCACCAATTCCGCCGCCACGCTGCCGCAAAGTTTGATCGTGGTGCCGTTGAATAAGCGGTTCAAGCGGTTTAAGGCGACGGTCGGCATCGACGCGGCCACCAATGGCCGCGGGTCGGTGCGATTTCGCCTCGGCGACGGAACCAGGACGCTGTGGGATTCGCAGGACATGAATTATTACACCGAGCCGAAGAACGTCGATCTGGACGTCTCCGACGCGATCATATTGATGATGTGGGTGGACGACTGCGGCGACGGAAATCTCAACGACATCGCCAACTGGGCCTCGGCTCGATTGGAGATGAAATGAGCCGAAATCCGAGCGCCCTCCGAATGACCGAAGAGGGATTATCCACGAAGGTCACGAAGGAGACGAAGAAGAGGAGAATTTATTCGTGTCCATTCGTGTCCTTCGTGGATCATTCTTCTTTCTTTGTATTCTCTTGCGTTCTCATATTCGTGGCGTTGTTAAGCGGCGCCGCGCGGGCCGGCGCCTTTGCCGATCAGGCGGCGCATTTGGATGATCCGGCTCGGTTTGAGGCGGTCGTCAACGCGGGCGAGTCGGCGTTGCCGGACGTCGCCGCGGCGCTGACGGGCGCGCGGCCCGATCTGGCGGTCGCGGCATTGGGCCGAATGAAACTGAAACAGGCGGCGTCCGCCCTGACGCCGCTGGCGGGAAATGAAGATGGCGAGCTGCGCGCGGCGGTGGCGTGGGCGCTGGGCGAATGCGCCGCTCCCGACGCGTCGGCGACATTGGAAAAACTCTCAGCCGACCCGTATCCCCCGGCTCGCGTGGCGGCGATTTTATCGCTGGCGCATCTGCAAACGGGCAACCTCGAAACACGCCTGCGGACGGCGCTGGCCGATCCGGACGAACGCGTTCGCCGGGCCGCGGTGCAGGCGGTGCAAGCGGCGGGCGACAAGTCGCTCATCCCGCTTTTATTGCCGATGCTGGCCTACGACGTCCAGCAGGTTCCGAATCCAGCCGACAAATCCGCCAAGCCGAAAATGATCGATCAGGTGAACTGGGCGGAGCCGAGCGGGTCGGTGCGATTGGCGGCGATCGAAGCGCTCGGAAAAATCAAATCGGTCGACGCCCTGCCGGCGCTGATCGACGCGATGGAACGGGCCGAAAGTTTTCATCGGCTGGCGATTATCGCGGCGATCAAGGGAACCGGTCCGACGGCGGCGCCGGTCTGTCTCGGCAGAATCGTGCCGCTCCCGTATGACAAGGAAGCGTTCGCCACGCGAATGCCGGTGCTGATTAACAACGGCACGCTGGCGGTGATCGCCGGTCAGCTGGGCGACGCCCGGTGCATCGACGATCTGCTCGACACGCTGGAATTGCCGCACGCGACGCTGGGGAAGGACAAGGATCTTACGGAGCTTTATATTCAGACGGTCGAGCTTCTCGGCCATTTTAGGGTCGATCGCGCCGGCCATCCGATCGCCGCGATTCTGAAGGAAACCCGGGTCAGCCAGCTTTCGGAAGCGGCCCAGACGGCGATCCGCGCCATCGGCCGCCCCGCGGCCCGGGCGTTGGCCCGCAACATGGACGCGTGGGAAGTGGCGCCGATTTTCCTCGAGCTTTTGCGCGAACCGTCGCTTCAGACGGTGGCGGCGCGGGACGGCATCATCAAGTATTTAAGCCATGAATCCGACGAAGTGCGCCTGGAGGCGACGCGCACGCTGGGGTTGTATCTGTTCGAGGGGTTGCTCGACGAATATGACACGCCGTTCCTTGACGCGATGTATCTGGACCCCAGCCGCGAAGTGCGGGTCGCCTGCGCGCAATGGCAGCAGAAATTAAATCACAAACCCGCCAGCGAGGTTCAGCAGTGAGCGAATCCGAAGTCAACATTGTCGACCCGACCCAGCGACGCGCCACCGGCCTTCGCGGGATGGATGTACTCGCCCACGGCGGGCCGCGACGACCGACACGCCGATTGGCGGGCGAGCACGCCCGCCCCGCGTCGCCATCGGCGACGCTGCTGATATGTGCAATGGTTTTGCTTGGCATCACGTCAGCGGCACACGCGGCCACCGACCTTACCTTGCGCCTTGTCCGCTCCGACGCGCCGGATCAACTCGTCTCCACCGCCATCACCAAAATCGACGTTGAAGCCGAGCGGGCGCGGAAACTGGCCGAGGCGCAGGACGCGGCCAATAACCCCGCCCTCGTCAAGGACAACGGCGTCGTTCCGCAGGCGGAATTCGATCACTATTCCAATTACATGCGCGGCATCGTCATCGACGCCACGCACAATTTTTATCGCGAATACAAGGGAAGTTTTCTTGGCCGATCGGACGTAATTCATCTTTCGCTGGAAGACGGCGAGCATGTCATCAATCCCGGCGCCCACCGCTTTACGCTGGCCGGCGGAAAGGCCGCCAGTTCCGATCCAACGCTGAAAATAGCGGGCACGACGATCGATATTCAAATTTTTCCCGTCACGGTCATGGCGGTCGACGGAAGCGCCATCCGAAAAATGCCCGCCGAGGTTCGGCGTCTGCCTGTGTCGGCGCGGCTCTATTGGAACGCCGAGGAATTGCTTCCCAAGGAAGAGAACCTGGCGCCGGGAGCGACGTTCAAACGGCTCACGCTTTATATGCTCGCCAATGCCCAGGGAGCTGGCTACCGGGTGTCGCCGTCGGATCGGCAATTCTACGTGACGCCGGGCGGGATCGTGGTGCTGGATGAGGCGGGAAAGCCGGCGTCGGACTCGGCGTCGCTGGTGGAAGGAAAATTCACGCTCGTCCTTCCGCAGCGGGCCGTGCCGATCCGGATCGTCGGCGGCGACGTGAATGTTTTAATCGCGGGACCTGCCGGTCGGCTGGCGATTCCGCCAAGTCAGAAACCCGAGAGGGACGCGATCTTTTACGCCTTCCCCGCAAGCGGCGGCGCGCTGATCACCGTTGGCCATCGAGCCAGCAATCAGCCGATGCCGCTGCCCGGCGATTTTGATCGATTCCCGCGGCGAAAGATCGTCGTCGATTCGACATCGCCGGTTTCGAAAGAGCCGCGGGTGATGAGCGTATCGATGTCGGCCTACAGCGCCGACGCGGGAAAGACCCTGGCGGCGCGCGTTCAACTGCTCGACGCGCTCGACGCACCCACGCTCTCGCCGGCGCAGGTGCAGGCGTATATCTGGAAGACGCCGGTGCTGGGCGAGGATGGCTGGCTGAACGCGCTTGCCCCCGATGCGCCCGACGAGGGTTGGACGGCGGTTCGGGTCGAGGCGGGGACGGAGCCGGACATCTACAAGATTTTGCTTCCGGTCGATCTGCCGGCCAGCGTGTATCGATTGCGGCTGGTCGCCGACCGGCGCGGCGAATGCTCGCCGAGGTCGGCGCTGCACGCGGATTTCGTCACCGGGGTGATCAATCCGTCGGCGCCGGCGAACGTGTCGATCTTTTGCCCGTCGGGCCGGCATAGTTTCGCCGCCGGCGCGGAGGTCCCCATCAGCGTGGTCGCGCGCGGGACGTCGGCCATCGCCGCCGGTAAATTGCGCGTCGTGTTAAAGCGCGGCGGCGATATTTTTCCGCTGGCGGATCGCGACGTCGCCGAGCAACCGGCCGGCTCGCATCCGTTTCACTGGCGGCTCGCCGGGACGGCCACCGCCGCCCTGGCGCCGGGGGACTACACCATCGAAGCGTCGCTGGGGAAGATGGTTTCCAACGCCTGGTCGCTGCGAATCGTGCGGCCGCGATGGAACAATCCGTTTCCGATCCACTGCGACAGCCGATTCAGCGCCAACAGCATCGACCTTGGAATGACTTTCAAAAACGTGCCGAAGGATATCGCCGAGGCCAACGAAGCGCGGAAAATCCTTCGGCGAAACGCCGAGCTGCTCGGTTGGCAGTTCGATACCGCCGCCAGCGACTGGTACATCTTCACCACGTTCGCCGACTATGTGGGGCGCGATTCGTCCAGCGAGATCGCCGAGGTCGAGGCGGTGCTGCGGGAAAACGACGCGCTGCCCGCACATGAAGTGTATTACTATCAAAACCATTGGGAAGCCTGCAACGAGGCCCTGGCCTCGCAGGGCATCGGGCACGTCAACGGCGTTCACTGCGCCTTCAGCCCCAACTCCCTCATTCACAGCATCCAGAAGGAAGTCGATTCGGATCTGCGAAAATATGAGCTGATCGCGCAGATCGGCCAGAAGTTCGAGAATTTTCGGGGGATGGCCCTGCTCTACCCCAACAGCGCGCCCCTGGGCGATCCGGAACTCGGCGACAACGATCGCGGCGTGCGGATGCAGACGCTGGAGAAGAACTTCGTCGCCAAATATGGATTTCGTCCTCCGGCGATGAGCGACGCGTCGCGCGCGATGGAGGCGTTTTTAGCCGGCAAAAGCACGGCCGAGACCCGGGAAATCGCCCGCCGATATGAGGCGTGGGTGTATAACTACAACTGTCTGGAAAAGGACCATTACCAGTGGGCGAAGGAAGTGATCGCGCCGATTAACCCCGCGGTACGCTGCTGGAACGTGGGTCCCGGCTGGGGATTCGCCGCTTCGGGAACCTATCCGGCGTTAGCCAACGCCAACTCCGATCCGCAGGAAGTCTGGACGGGATTTAGCGACTATGGATGGGAATTGATCTTCGAGGACATGTGCCGTCCGCGCTTTAATCAGATGGCGCAAAATCAGGTGTATAGCGTCATCTCGACCACGCTGACCGCGGGCGCCAAGAACAATAAGAATCATCTGGCGGGGCAACTTGCCGCCGCCACCGATGGTTTTGGCTACATGGGCGGCCCGGTGGTCGATCCGACTTCGCTGGCGGAAATCTTTCAGCAGGAGGAGTTTCGCGATATACGCGATATCGTTCGCGCCTACGGGCCGATGTTTAAGCAGGTTCGCAACAAGGCCGAGATCGGGCTGGTCTTTCCGCTGCATCAATCGATGTATGAAGACCTCAAATTCACCGACCCGCGCTGGAACAAGAACGACTCGTTCTATTCCTGCTATTCCGCGATGATGCACCTGGCGTTTCTCGGCTACAACTGCGAAGTGGTCACCGAACAAATGATCGATGAGGGGAAGCTTGATCGCTATAAGTTGCTGCTTTTGCCGGCTCAGCATTACCTGCTGCCCGAGCATGTGGCGGCGATCGAAAAATTCGCGGCGGCGGGAAAACCCGTATTGGTCGGGGCGAATTCGACGCTTGTGCCAAAGGGCGCGCGGAAGATCGAAGACGATTTCTCCGAGCTGCACGAATCGGACATGAAATGGGGAAACGCCTATCCGCTGGATGACGCGCACGCCTGGATCTTCGGCGAGATGTTGCGGAAGACCGCGAAGCTGCGCGAGACGCTGGACCCCATTTTCAAGCCATTCGCGCAGGCCACGACCATGCGCGTGCTGGTGCAGACGAATCAGGCGGGGCAAGGCCATTACACCTACGTCTGGGACATGAGTTACCCAAGCTGGATGGGCACGACGCGCGTGAGCGGAAACACGCAAGGGAGCGCGTTCGGCGGAGAAGCCAACGAACGCACGCTCATGCCGTTGAAAGAGATAGTCTCCTTCTCGCCCGGCGGCGTGACGTACGATCTTTTCACGCAGCGGCCGCTGGCGTCGCAGCCGGGCAAGGACGGCCGAACCGAAGGCGTGTGCGATCTGTCGATGTCGCCGTTCCGCGTTTTCATCACGCTGCCCAAGGCGATCGCGGCGATCCGCGTGGAAGCGCCCGCGGCCCTTACGCTCGGCCAATCAACGCCGATCCGTATTACGCCGCTGGACGCCGACGGCGCGGCCATCGACGCGGCGATTCCGCTGCGCCTGCAACTGTTCGACGCCGCCGGCAAGAGCGTGACGGAAATGCCCGCCTCGGCGCTAAAAACATTCGTCGGCGAGCTTGGCGTTCCGCTTGGCTTCCAACCGGGCGACTGGAAACTGATCGTGAAGGAATTGGTCAGCGGTCGGCAGGTCGAAACAACGCTGAAAGTCTCCGCCCCGGCGGTGCTGCCATTCGGATCGGCCATGGCGGACGTGCCGGCGGTCGATGTGCAACGCGGGGATTTGATTCGCTCCTTCATCGACGCCCGCCGGAAAGACGGGCAGGCCGTCTTCCTGGTGCTCGATGAATCGCAATATGTGGGCAGGCTTCCCATGGCCAAGGAAGTCGTGAAACAACTCCTGAATCTCGGCGTCAAAGCCGAGATTCATAAGACCTCCGACCCCGGCGTCTATGCAAGCACCGAGCGCGTGCATCTGTTCAAGGGGTGGGAGGAAATGCAGCCGTCCCAATTCGTCGATCACCATCTCGTGTTGATCGGCGGCGAAGGCGAAAGCGTTTTGCTTGAAGAGATTCAGCAGGCGGGATTGCTCGTTCGCCCGTTGACGGCTGATTATCCGGGGCCGGGCCGGGCGGTATTGGCGCTGGTTCGCAGTCCCTTTGCATTCGGTCGCGATGTCTTGTGCTTGCTCGGTCCGGACGACGCCGGCCTTTCCGCAGCGATCAAAACGCTCGGCGCGCTTTCCGCCCCGCCAGCCGATGTTTCCGTACCGGCCGCGCCGAAACTCGTGGCGCACGAAGCGCAAGGCGCCGTCTCCCCCGGCAGCCCGTTCGCCACCATGGATGGATGCCCGATTCAGTGTATTTCCGTCGCCGGAGACGGGAAATCGATCGGCTTTGGGGCGCTGGGTTACGCCCGCAACTGTTTCGTGTTCGACCTGGATGGAAATCTGAAATATGAAGACAAGATCGGGCACGTCAATACGCTGGACATGAAGCTTTCGCAAGACGGGAAGCGCATGCTCGTCGCGTCGGACCGAAGCGCCTATCTGCGCGACGCCGACGGCGCCGTGAAATGGCGACTGCGATCGCGCGGCGGCCGCGATCCGGTCATCGGTTCGCCCCAGACGTTTCACCACGACAACCTCATACTCGACCCAGCCGGGAGATACGTCGCCACCACCGCCGACGGGACGATTTCCGTTTACGATCTGGCGCTCAAGCCGCTGTGGAAATTCGACGAATTCGATCAATACGAAACCAGCAAGGAGATCCTCTTTGGCCGCAAGGCGAATCTGCTGGCGGTGCTGGATCACGGCGACACGCTGGCCTATCGCCTCAGCGGCAAGGCGCCGGGGGCGGCAGGGGAGTTCGGCGACGATCTGATCTTCCGCGAAGCGCTGACCGGCAAGGAAAAACGCCGTGTTCCTATCGCGATCGACGCCGCGGCGCTGGCCGCCGGGGCGGCGCCGGAACAAATCCCGCCGCTCGATAGCTGGGTCTTTTATCAGAACGGCGACTACTCGATACTCACCTTCACCGTTCGTCCAAATCATGTCGATGTGCTCTTGGACAAGGATTTGAAGCTCATTACCGCCGAGCATTTTGACATTCCGCCCTACGTCGGCGGCAGCCGGGAAAAGACCAATCGCCACCTGCTTCCCGATCGGCGCCTTGTCTTCACCGTCGGCGACACGCTCTGCATTACCGATCCGAAATGGTCCCTGTGCGAGTCGGTTCGCATGACCGATCTGATTCTTTCGCTGAAGGTGGACGAAACGCGCCGGCGCATCGCGATTTCGGATTATTCCGGCCGTGTCAGCCTGTTCGACTACTCGCTCAAGCCCGTCGGCCACGCGGAGCTCGACAGCGCGGCGGTATTGGAATTCTTGCCCGACGGCCGCGTTGCCGCCGGCACCATGCGCGGCACGGCGGCGCTGCTGGATTCGGCCGGCCAAACGCTCTGGAGCAAGTCGATCAATCGCTACGCCGACCCGCAGGACGTGGAAAAAAGATGGGCCGAGCTTGAGGCATTGCCCGGACCCGAGACGGGGACTGCCCTTTCCTGGTGGGAACAGGTGGCGAAGAACGTTCCGCTCGGCAAGGATGTGGCGAACCTGTCGGGCCGGGTGACGGCGGCGACGCCGCTGACGGCGAATTGCGAAGGCTCGGCTTTCGCGACTTACCTGGTCGAATGGAAACATCGCCGAACCGCGGGACATCCGCAGTTGTCGCTGGAGATTTCAGAACTGGAATCAGCCGTCGACGAATCGGGCAAACCGATCGTCGGCGCCGCCCCGATCGCGGTTCGGCGGGTGATGGCGTCGGCGCAGCCGCGCGAGAACGAGTCGATCGATCGGGCGTTGCTGCGGCTTGGGGACCGGCCCCAAAGCGTGCGGATTCTCATGCAATCCGCCGGAGACGGCGACGCCGACGCTTCGCTGAGCGTTCGGCAGTTGACGTTTCCGTCGGATGACCTGATCCGCGTGCCGGGATTGTATCGCGGGCAGATCAGCGAGGCGGTTCGCGCCAATCCGCCGGTGACGATCGATATGTTTTTCAACGTGTTTGAAAAGGGTTCGCCGCATGTGGCAAGGTGGGCCGATCCGTTTGATCTGGTGAATGGCCGGATGATGGAGAACGAGCCGGGGCTTTTGCGCGGCAAATGGTTCGGTTCGGGCATCAGCACGAGAATGGAGTCGATTCACGCGGAGATTCCGTGTTACGTCGAATTGAACATGCCGCGCAAGCGTGTCATTACGCATATCGTGATCGCGGAGGATCCTGCCCTGGCGCGTGCCGAGGCGTATACCGTCGATGCGTATATCGAGAGCCGGGAAACGCGCAAGGGGCTGAGCGATTTTGAGAAACGGCAGCTCAAGCGCGGGTTCTGGACGAACGTGGTGAAGGTCCGCGGGAATAGCAACGCGTATAACGTCTACAAGCTGGAGAAGCCAATTTTCGCCAGTAAGCTGCGCATCTATGTTCTTGGGGGATTCTCGGCAATCGATGAAATTGAACTGTACGGGGCGCTTCCCGAATCCTTAAAACCCAAACCCGCGACCCAGCCGTCGCCGGAACATGAAACGAATGCGAAGTAAATTTCCGTTAGCGACCGATCATTCCGCGCTGGCCTGGAAGTGGTGGCGTCTTCGCCCGCTTCGCGCCCGCGCCCGCGAGCGAGGACGACCGCGCCGCCAGGTGCAGATCGGCCTTGCCGCCATGCTCATCATCGCCGGCGTGTTGCTTCCCGCCGGGGTGGTTGGCGCGGCGGACGCCGCCTCGCAACCCACGACCGCGGCGTCGTGGCCTCAAGGCTGGCTCTTCAAAACCACCGTGCGGGCTCCACAAAGGGCGGAGCATTACGATGTATTGCTCGATCACGACGGCCTCGCCCAACCCGACGCGCGCGACATTCGCATCTTTGGACCGGACGGGCAGCCGGTAAGCTACTTCATCGCCTATTGCGATCCGCTTAAGGCGAGAATCATTTTCGACGGCTCCGCGGGCGCCGGCGAATACGCCATTTACTTCGATAATTTATCCTCGACCTTGCCGGAGATTCCCCAGGTCGCGGATTTTGGGCGCAAGGATTGGCTGCCCTCCGGCGGCTATACCGTGAACAGTTACGCCGAGGTGAAGCCGCTTTCACGGCGCGACATTTTGGGCCATGTTCTGGCGCGTAAGTCATTCGAGGCCGCCGAGGTCGCGGCCAAGACGAAGGCCGAAGAACAGAAAGACGCCGCCCATCGAAGCCAGTTCCTCCGCACGCGGTTGCTCCGGGGGACCGACGGCGAGATGGGCAGCGGGTTTTATCACGATTTTCGCGCCGAGATCGACGTGCCGGCAGCGGGGGAATATCAGATCCAGTTTGGCGCGGGGGCGGCCATGGAACTGGGTCTGCTTTATCTGGACGGCAATCCGGAGCCGATCATCGAAGGAAGCTTCAAAACGCCCGACGCCATGATGGTCATCGCCACGCAGGCGACGCTCAATCTGTCGGCGGGCGTTCATGTATTTGAGATGCTGACCAACCGCCGCACGCCGGACATGCGCATGCGGCCGACGAGCGGCGGCGGCCCGCTTCGCTGGCTAACCGGACTGGATTCGCATTTTGATCACGCCGAAAAACTGACGTGCGGAATGATCGACTCCGGCGCCGCGCCGCTCGCCGACGCCTATCTGGCGACGGTGCGCGAATGGATCGCGCAGGGACGATTCTCTCATGCGCGCGCGCTGGCGCAACTGGCGCGAAAAAAGTTCCCCGGCAATGCCGATCGCGACAAGCTTCTCGCCGACGCCTACGAACAGGCGGGATCGAGCGCTTATGAATCCAATTGGCTGACCGAAGGTAAATTTTCCTCGCGCACCGGCGTGACGGCGGCGGCCGGGTTCTATCCGCCGCTGCGTATGTCGGGAACGACCGGCGACGCTCCCAACTGGGATTCAAGGCATATCAGTTCCACCGTCTCCCTCGAAGGAAAACTGATCTACGGCTTGCCTTTTCCGATCATGCTCAGCCGTCCGTGGGGCGTCACCAGCGCCATTTGCGTCGACGACAACGTGCTCTACGTCGGATCGAAAAACGGCGTCATGCACGCGATCGACGTATCGAGCGGAGATGAAAAATGGGCGTTCGCCGCGGGCGGATCGTGCCTTGGACCGCCGCTGCTTTATCGCGGCGTGCTGTATTACGGCGGCATGGATCGGCGGCTTTACGCGGTGGACGCGCAGCGCGGACGAATGCTGTGGAACTTTCCGGTCGGCGGCTGGGTCGAAGGCGGCGCGGCGGCCGCCGACGGTCGAATTTATTTCGGATCGCGCGACGGCGTGGTCTACGCGGTCGACGCGGCGCTTGGGGTCGAACGCTGGCATACGCCGATCGGCGCGGGGATTCTGGGAACCCCCTGCGCCGCCGGCGGGCGGGTGTACGTCGGCGATCGCGCCGGCGACTTCGCGGCGATGGATGCGTCTTCGGGCCGAGTGGCCTGGAAGTTTTCCGGGGGCGCCGAGATCGTCGGCGGCGCGTGCGCCACTGAAACCCGCGTCGCTTTCGGAGATCGCGCGGGAAACGTCCATTGCCTCGACGCGGCTACCGGTAAGCCGGCCTGGAACCAGCCGGCGCAGGTCGGAGGGACGATCATGGCCGCCCCGATCCTGGTCGGGGAAATTCTGTTCGGCGGTACGGAAATGGGAAATCTTTTCGGCATCGACTTCAGCGACGGCGTGGTCGGCTGGGAGGCGCCGATGCCCGGCGGCGGGTGCATCGCACGACCCGCCATCTTCGCCGCCGACACCCTGACCTTTACCAGCCGCACGCGCGTCACCCTCACCCCCGACGGCAAACCGATCGAATATCGCGGCAATACCGCGTCGTTCGTGGTCGGCGCGCCGCCGAGTAACTTGAAATGGACTCCGGTCGCGCTGGACGATCCAACCGGAGCCGCCCTGGCCGACGTGTGGGGCTCGGCCGACAAGCTTCCCGGGCTCCTCAAGCCCAATGGCCTCTCGGCGGGCGATGGGCCGGCGGATATCCGCCTGGCATGGGACGAGAAACACCTGTACGTCAACGCGACGATCAGGGCGGCCGATCTGGTGTCGCCGCTGGATCAGCAAAATCTCCGTTCCGGCTCGGCTTTCACGCTGCTCCTTGATCCGCGGCGCGACGGCGCGGTGGTCTACGAATTCACCGTCGCGCCGGACGGTCAGCGGACTTTTTCGATTCATTCGGCCGTCGGAATTGACCCGACGGATCTGAAAAACAAGCCGCTGCTGGAGAGAATCGCCAAGGAACAAAAGCAGGTGACATGGGCGCCGGATTGGACGGCGGATGTGGGCGCCGAGGGACAGGTTCGCCCGGCCCCAGCGCCGCGCGACGGCGGTGATGTTCTGTGGCAGGCGATGATGACGATCCCGCTCGATGCTTTCCCCAAAGGCCTCGGTAAAGTGGCGGCGCGGGCATCGTGGCGAATCAACGTGATATTGACGGACGCCACTTGCGATTCGACGGGACGCACAACGCTGAATAACTGGGCGCTATGCCCGCCAACGCCGGCCGAACCGCTGGGAGTTCCTAAGAATTGGCCCGCCGCCGAGTTTCAGCCGCCTGCGAAGAAATAGTTGACGCAAGCTCGCGATAGAGCGGGGCGCGGGCATTTTGATCGCATGGCTAGCGGGAGATGAATTTGCGCCTTTCTTCGGAGCCACCAGTTATTGGGCCACGATTTGCACCGGCGTCGTATTCTCCGCGACTCGATTCGCCTGTTGATCGACCACCGACACCTTGAGCAGATACTGGCCGATCGTGAGATTCGCCGGCAGGCGAATCATTTTCACGATAAAGAAATCGTGCCGGCGGTTGCGGCTGTAGTCGACGATCGGGCGAGCCGCGGTTTTATCCTTCCACACTTCCAGGCCGCCCTGATCGGTGTAGAGAACGACTTCCTGCGTGAGTTTGGTCTGCCATCGCTTTTGCTCATCCAGCACGGAGGCGAAATTTTCGACTTCGCAATACACGATCACGCGGTGTTCCTGGCCGGCTTCGAATCGGGCCGGGTCGATCGGCTCGTACACGCCGAAACCTTTGACGTCCGTGCAGAGGGAAAGGGTGGGAATGGTCAGCTCGGCCTGCGTCCGCAGCCGATCGGAAAGCTCGATGATCGGCCGGATTTTTCGGGAGAGCAGTTGGTTGTTGTCGGCACGAAGGCCGTTGCGGAAATTGGTGAGGCCATCGAGAAGCGTCGAGAGCAATTCGCGGTCCTCCGACGGCAAGCCCGCGAGCGACTGAACCTGGGGGACTGACTGGCCCTGTAAAAATTGCAGAAGTTGCCAGTCAAGTTGAGCGGCGACGTCCTGTGGATAATCGTGAACCTGATGCGCGAATTTCAGCGCCATGTCATCCGTGGCCGGCAACGGCCTGGGTTGGCCCACAATCAGCGGCGTATTGACGGCGGGCGCGTCTTTGTTGAACGGAGCGTCCGAACGGGGCGGGGTAACGACCGTCGACGGAATAACCAGCGGCAGAATCGGATTCAGCGAAGCTTGCTGACTTCCCGACGCCAGCCGAGACGCTTCCGATCCCGGAGGCGACGAGTTGGAGCCGGCGTTTTCAGAACGCCGCTCCGCGTTGGGATCGACGAACTTCACCGCCGACGGATTCACGTGTGCGCCCGCGGCGACGGTGGGAGAAGACGCGGTCTTTCCCGCGGCGATCCGCTTGGACAGCCGAGCCTCGACGTCCTGCGAATACTTCGCCGCCTGCTTTGCGAGAACGTCGGCGGTTGGTTTGGGCTCGATCGCCGCGGGATTTGAAGCGCCGGCGACATCGGCGCCGGTCGCGGCGCCCGCGGCGGCATTCGGTCGATGAACACTGGGCGCGACGGCGGCGATCGGCTGCGTGGTCGGCGCCGCCGGCGGCTGTGTCGGCCCGCATCCCGCGACGATTCCCGCCAGTGTAAGTGAAGCGCGAAATAGACGACGTGTAGACATGATATCCATCCTTGGATCAAGCGGCCGGCATCCATGCCGTGGTTCGTAACTCGGTCAGGCGGATAACTATAGCCATTGAAGGGCCGTGGCCGCAAGTGAAATGGCCGGCAAATTCATGGGCGGGAAAATGATCCCAAGCGGGAGTGTGCCGTATATATCATGGATGGTGTCTTCCGGAGGGAAAATGCCGCTGTGAAACGGGGGAAGGTTCATGTTTCTGCGATTTATGGACCGATAACTCGCAAGACGCCCGCTGGAATGGATCGCGCGTGGCACACTTATATGTTGGTGGAGCACGGCCGTTTACAACCCGGCTGGCAGCGCTATTACCGGCGGGCAAATGGCGCGAAGGCGGAGTCCTGGCGAAGCCGATGAGGCTTGACTCGGACGCCCAACCTTGGAGGCATTGATGCGGCTATCGAACGCAAGCGGTTGCAATCGCGGAATGACATGCGGCAACAAGATGACTCTGGCGACGCCGGCGCGGTTTTTCTGGGCGGCCTTCGCGCTGGCTCTGGCGCCGGTATGGGGCCAATCGCCCGGCGAGCCATCCGTCGTCTCGCACGCCTCCTCGACGGCCGTCGAGAATGATTCCCGATTCTCCGCCACCCACGGCCAGCCCGGCTATTGGCGCGTGGCCAAAACGCACGAAGGGGTTTGGTGGTTTGTCAATCCGCAGGGGCAGCTCGATTTTCTCAACACCGTAAACACCGTTCAACCCGTCGAACTTGGCCGCGATCCGCAAGGCCCCGATTACGTTTCCCGCGATTTTGACCAGCGCGATTTATCGTCGGCCTCAATCGATCGGTGGGCGAGGGCCACCGTGTCCCGGCTCCGCGATTCTGGATTTAAAGGCGTCGGCGCCTGGTCCAACCCCGCGCTGCATCGATGCGACGTCCCGATGACCCAGGACCTCAATCTCTCGGCCTGCACGCGCGGATATTGCGACAACCTTTTCTTCAGCCCGCGCTGGACCGCGACGGTCGAAAACGCCATCAGAACCCAGGTTGAACCGTTGCGGAAGAATCGCAATCTGGTCGGATATTATCTCGATAACGAAATGTGCTGGGACGATGATTCGGTCGGCCCCCGCGCGTATTTCGACGGCTTGGCCGAAAATGATCCCAACCGGCGTGAAGTGGTCGCCGCTATTCGCGGCCTCTGGTCCACCCTCGCGGACTTCAACAAGGACTGGAATACCAAGATCGTAAACTGGTCGGCGATGGATTCATGGCAATCGCTTCCCAAGACGCCGACCCTGGCGTATCAGCGGCTGTTCGGATCGTGGCTTTCCCACGTCGCCGAGGCGTATTTTCGAACCACCACCGTCCTGCTTCGCAAGTATGATCCCAACCACCTGGTCCTTGGCATTCGTTACCGGGGAAACGCTCCGGCGCAGGTCGTTCGCGCGTCACGGCATTTTACCGACGCCCAATCGCTCAATTATTACGTGAGCGACGGGCGGCTCGATCCGGATTTATTTAATATGCTTGCGACGGAAAGCGATCAGCCGATCGTGATCAGCGAATATTCGTTTCATGCCCTGGATGGCCGCAGCGGCAATCGGAACACCATCGGGTTTGACGCGCAGGTTCGCGATCAGCGGGCGCGCGGCGATGCGTATCGGGAGTTTACGAGTCGGCTGGCGCGCGTTCCGTATGTGATCGGAGCGGATTGGTTTCAGTGGATGGACGAGCCGACCAGCGGCAGGGCAATGGATGGGGAGGACGTCAACTTCGGCGTGGTCGATCTGGACGACAAGCCATACGAGCCGCTGGTGCAAGCGATCCGCGCGACGGAGCCGACGTTGAATTCGCTGCATGAGGCGAGCGACTTGGATAAGCGCGAGGACGTTTGGCGCGACAGCTACGCGAAGCGTCCGGTCTTTTATGTGCCGCTGTTGGAAAAACCGATCCGCATCAACGGCGAGTTGAGCGATTGGCCGGCCGAATGCAAGGTAAGGGGAATGCATCCAGCGATCGCCGTCGGCGCGGATCGCGATCCTCTCCGCGAGCCGAACGTTCATCTCGGGTGGTCGGCGGAAGGCCTGACGCTGGCGTTCGAAGTATTCGACTCCGACGTGTCGGCGTCGCCGGCCAGCGGCGCGTGGTGGGCGCGGGACAGCGTGGAGTTTTGGATCTCCACGCGGCCGGTGAAAATTGACGAGGAACGCTACGACGCGTACTGCCATCATTTTTTCTTTGTCCCGGTCGAGATGCCGGCCGGCGACGGAATCAGCGGCGTAGTGGGCCAGTGGCATTCTCCCGGCGACGCGGTCGGACGCACGCTGATCCCCCACCCGAGCATCAAGTCGGCCACGCGGATTATGGGCGATCGATATGTGACGGAGATATTTCTCCCGGCCCGCGCGTTGAACGGATTTGATCCGGCACATTGTCCGCAACTTGGATTCAATATCCACGTGAGGAACTATCAACACGCGGCCGAATATTTCTGGTCCGCGCCCAAGCAGGTGCTGACACAGGCACGGCCATGCACATGGGGAACGCTATATCTATCGCAACCCTCGCAGTCGCCGCAGGAAGGTCCGGGGCAGCCGGTGGCGAATGTTACGGTGGAAGCGGGGAAGTGAGGGGCGTGATTGGGTGAGGGGGTGAGGGGGTGAGGGGGTGAGGGGGTGACAGGGTGAGGGGGTGACAGGGTGAGGGGGGGCAGTTTTTTGATTCGGGGAGCGCTTCGCGATGGGATCGAAGATTGTTACGCACCAGGATCTTGAGGTGTATCGGCGTGCATTTGATGCGGCCATGGCGATCTTTCATTCGAGCAAAAATTTTCCGAAGGAAGAACAGTATTCGTTAACGGATCAAATTAGACGGTCATCTCGATCGGTTTGCGCGAATTTGGCCGAGGCATGGCGCAAGAGACGATACGAGGCGGCATTTGTCAGTAAGCTTTCTGACGCCGAGGCTGAAGCCGCCGAGACACAGGTTTGGCTGGAATTCGCCGTTCGCAGCGGCTATCTGAACCGAGAAAACGGCCGCGCCGCGTACAAAGAATACGATCTCATATTAAAAACAGTAGTCGGCATGATCACCCACCCAAGGACATGGACCATTACGAAGCCACCATAACGCAGAATCATGCTCACCCTGTCACCCCCTCACCCTGTCACCCCCTCACACCCTTACGACAAAATCAGCGCACAAAAAACCCGGACCCTCACGGATCCGGGTTTTTGAGTTGTGCGTACTGCTGTGGTGGAAACAATCCCTCGGGATTATTTCTCACCGAGCTGCCTTGGCAGCCGCGTGTACCGCGGGAGTCGCACCCTGCGGTCGCTGCCTAAAGCAGCCACACATACAGTCGAAATTGGTCACGGATCACCTCCATTTCAGCGAGCGGCTCTCCTCATAATGAGGGATTTCGCTCAGGACTTGCTCAACCGTCACGGGAATTTTCACGGGTGACTGTCAGCCGGTCCGGAAAGCGACTCTCGCGTCGCAAATGGGAAAACCGGCTTTAGCATTGGCCCGCTACTATCCGTCGCCGAGCTCTTTCTCCCGGCAACGCCTTGCCGGAAACGAAGGACGTTTATATTACGCCGCGCCGACGCGAAGGATCAAACATTTTTCGGAATACGGGATATAATGACAGCGTATGCCTGACGCAAAACAAACGCTTGAACAGTATTACTTTGAAATGCGATGGCGCTGCCTTTCGCTGGCGGCGGATTTGGATCGGGTCGAGCGCGCCGCGGGCGGCGCCGCCCTGCTTGGCGCCGACCCGCGCGTCGCGAAGTTGCGCGAAGCGATCGGCGTTCTGCTCAAACCCGGGCCGAATCGCGCTGAGCGCGTACAGCTTGTTTTCAGCGATAAGACGCCCCCTCCGACTTAGGAATTCGCCGACCGGGACGAAATCCATTGAAATCGCGGATTTGGAAATCTGAAATTTCAAATCAACAGCGTACGACGCGACGGCATTTTGCACCTGGAACCACCATGAAGTTCATCGATCCACACATCCATTGCGTCAGTAGAACGACCGACGATTACCAATACATGGCCCGGTGCGGCGTGGTGGCCGTCTCGGAACCGGCGTTTTGGGCGGGGTATGACCGCTCCTCGGCGGCAAGTTTCGCCGACTACTTTCGCCATCTGATGGAGGTCGAGCCCAAACGCGCCGCTCGCTACGGCATCGACCACTACTGTTGGCTGTGCATCAACGCCAAGGAGGCCGAGGATGTGGCGCTCAGCCGGGAGGTCATCAAGCTGATTCCGCCGCTGCTGGATCATCCGCGCGTGCTCGGCGTCGGCGAAATCGGATTGAACAAGAACACGCGAAACGAAATTACCACCTTCGAAGAACAGGTAGACGTGGCGGCTCAATATGATCAACTGATTCTGATTCATACGCCGCACCTCGAAGACAAACACAAGGGTACGTCGATCATCACGAATATTTTGAAAAACGATAAGCGCATCCGGCCCGAGCGGGTGCTGATCGATCACTGTGAAGAACATACATTTCGGATGGCGCGCGAGAATGGATTTTGGGCGGGGCTCACGATTTATCCCGTGAGCAAAGTGACGCCGGCGCGGGCGGTGGACATGCTCGAGACGTTTGGCACGAAGAGGGTCTGCGTCAATAGCGCAAGCGATTGGGGCGAAAGCGGACCGATGAATCTCACCGATACCTATCTTGAATTCATCCGGCGAGGCCATGACGAGGCGGAGGCTACGGGGGTTTTTTACAACAATCCGTGCAAGTTTTTCGGCCAGTCCGGAAAATGGAAGTTGGAGCCGATCGAGTGAATGACTTTCCCGTTCCCACTTCCGAGATTCCGTGAACGGCGACCTGTCGATCCGAACGCGGCAATACGATCCGGAGTGAAAATATATCTGAATTCTCAGACCGCGATTGACCCGCTCACGGCGAACGTCCACAATCGGCGCCATGCAGTATGAGCTTGGAATCATTGGCGCCGGGAACATGGCCGAGGCGATCGTGCGCGGGGTCGTGCGGGCGGGATTATTCTCGGCGGATCGAATCATCGCCGCCGACGTATCCGCCGAGCGCCGGGATTTTTTCGCCAATCAACTGCATGTCAAAGCGGTCGAGCAAAATATCGATGTCGCGCGCCAGGCGAGCGTGCTGCTTTTAAGCGTGAAACCGCAGCAGATGGCTTCCGCTCTCGCGACGCTCGGCCCGGCGACCGATCCGAAAACGCTCATTATTTCAATCGCCGCCGGCGTTAGTTCGGCGTTCATCGAAAAAAACCTCGGCGGCGATAAACGCTGGAGGGTGATCCGTTGCATGCCCAACACGCCGATGCTCGTCGGCGCCGGCATGGCCGGCATCGCGCGCGGCGCCAACGCCACCGCCGACGACATCGCGATCGCCCGCCGGATTTTTGAGTCGGCGGCAGAGGTGATTGAAGTCGACGAAGACAAGATCGACGCGGTGACCGCCATGAGCGGATCGGGACCGGCATACTTTTTTTATCTCGTCGAGCAGATGGTGAACGCGGGAGTCGAGCTCGGGCTTACCGCCGAGCAATCGCGTTTGCTTTCGGCGCAGACGGCGCTGGGCGCGGCGAAGATGTTGATGGCGTCGTCCGATTCTCCGGAGGAGCTTCGCCGTAAAGTAACCAGCCCCGGCGGGACGACGCACGCCGCCGTCAGCTATCTGGAAAGCCACGCCGTCGGCGCGGCTATCGTGGAGGCGATCAAGGCGGCCCAGCGTCGGGGAAGAGAGCTGGGTCAATGAGCCGGGCGATCGGTCGATCCACATGCCTGGTTCTTCTCCAACTCCTCGGCCTGCTGAGCGCCGGTTGCGGGGCCACCGTCTATTCGCCGAGCAACCCGGTCGATCCGACAGCCGTTTACTTCGCCGACTATGGCCGGCACTCGTCGATTTTTTTGCCGGTGGGCCCAGCCGCGTACGCGGAGTATTCGTTCGGGGACTGGAATTTTTACGCCCTCGGCAAAACATCGAACTGCGACGGGCTGGCGGCGTTGTTCTGGAGTCAATCTTCCGCGCTGGGACGCCGTTACGCTCGATCGACGGCTGGAGAAGCCGAGCCTGCCCACCTGTTTCAGCCGCGAATCTTTCAGGTTTGCGTCGCGCGGTCGCGGATGCGGTTCGTCCGCGACCGATTGGAAAATCGATGGCACGCTCATTTGGAAACGAAAGTTTACAATCAGACCGATGACACCGAGTTTGTTCGTGATTCGACCCACTACAGCTGGCTATACGACTGCAATGATTGGACCGCTCAAGTTCTTCGAGACATGGGATGTAAAGTCGTGGGAGTGACGACGTTGTCGGCTTTCCATCCCGGCGATCGAAAGCCGATGCCGGCTACGCGAGAAATCACGACCCGCGCGCTTGCTGGCTGACGTTGTGCACCAGAAAACCCAAAAGCAGTTGAACCAGACTCACTCTCTCTTGACGGGGAAAACGAGCCGGAGCCGTTCATTTACTCGCGTCGCCATCGAGGACGCGCACGCGTTTTCCTTCGACGCGCAATCGGCCCGATTGAAACAGCCGAACGGCTTGCGGATAGGCGATTTTTTCTTCTTCGAATACGCGATGCGCCAGCGCATCGGCGGTGTCTTCTTCCGACACCGGACATGCGCGCTGGATAATGATCGGGCCGGTGTCATAGGTGGCGTCGACGAAATGCACCGTGCAACCGCTTACTTTGCATCCTTGATCCATGACCGCCTGATGCACGCGCCGGCCGTACATTCCCTTGCCGCCGAAGCTTGGTAAAAGGGCTGGATGAATGTTGATCACCCGGCCCTGATAGGTGGAGGGAATATCCAGAAGGCACAGCCAGCCGCCGAGGCAAACCAAATCGACGTCGGCGTCGTCACACAGCGAAAAGACCTGCTTGCTGAATTCGGCGCAATCGTCATACGCGCTGCGTTCGACGACGAAGTTCATTATTTTTGCGTCCGACGCGCGCGACAGACCCTTGACGTCTCTTTTTGATCCAACCACGACACGGATTTCCGCGTCCAGATCTTTCGCGGCGATCGCGTCGATCAGATTTTGGAGCGTGGTCCCGGCGCCGCTGACGAGGACCGCGAGTTTAATTCGATTCATCGTGCTCCCATCGCTTCAGCGTCGCGCGCGGAGAGGTCGGGAAATGCCGGATTGGCGCCCACGTCCGGCCGGCGTTTCCAACTGCGGGCGCAGGCTGGATAATCACTGCGGCGATCGATGACGCGCACGCTCGGCGTATCGCTTTTCGGATCGGCCGAGAACGAATGAAAACCGGCGCCAACCAGGTCTTCCAAATCCCTTCCGTACGCTTCGAGCGCGCGGCGCTGGCCCGCGTCTTTAACCTCGTAGACAATTTCGGCCTCGCCCGCCTTGTTCAGGCCAACCTGTTTTTTCAGCTGATCCAGTTGCAGCGTCCCCTGATTTCGCAGTTCCATCAGCAACGTCCACTCGTCTCGCTGCGCGGCGGACACGGCAACCGCGGTCGGCTCCGGCAATTTCGCCAGGTGAACGCTGCTCAGCTCCGCGTCCTCCGCCGGCTTATGCGCGATCTGCTCCCACGCTTCGTCGGCGGTAAAAACGATGATCGGCGCCAACAGCTTCGTCAAGTCCAGCGCCATCCGATACATCACCGTCTGACAGCGCCGTCGCAGCGGCGAGCTGGGGATTTCGCAGTAAAGGCGGTCTTTCATCGCGTTGCCGTAGATCGCGCTGATCTGCACCGAACAAAAATCGTGCAGCAGCCGAAACGCGCGGTGAAGCTGATATCCGTCATACGCGGCCTTCACGTCGGCGATCAATGTTCGAAGCTGGTCCAACGCCCACCCGTCCAGGCTGCTCATCGGCGCCGGGACCGAATCGGTCGTGGGATTAAAGTCATACAGGTTCGACAGCAGATAGCGCAGCGTATTGCGGATTTTGCGGTACTTGTCGCCGAATTCCGCCAGCGCCTTTGGGCTGGCGGGAATGTCGTTCTGATAATCGACGCTCGAGCACCAGAGCCGAAGCAGGTCGGCGCCATGACGATTGATTTCGTCGACCGCCTTCACGTATTCCTTGTCGCTTTTGCTGACCTTTGTGCCGTCGGGTTTGACGATGAAGCCGTGCGTCAAGACCTGCCTGAACGGCGGATGTCCGGTCGCTCCAAGGCAGGGCAATAGCGAAAGCTGAAACCAGCCGCGATGTTGATCGGAGCCTTCCAGATAGAGGTCGGCCGGAAAATGCAGGTCCGGCCGTGTTTGAAGAACCGAACGCCAGGAGCTGCCGGATTCGAACCAGACGTCGAAGATGTCTTTTTCCTTTCGCAGTTTTTCCGGCTCGAATCCGATCGGATAGGCGAAGTTTTCGCCGAGCAATTCCGCCGGCGATTCATTAAACCACGCGTCGCTCCCCTTGCCGGCGAATTGCCCGGCGACGGCGCGCACCGATTCGGGCGTCAGCAGCGGCTCACCCTTGTCGTTGTAGAAAACAGGGATTGGCAAACCCCACGCGCGCTGGCGCGAGATGCACCAGTCGGGACGCGAGGCAAGCATCCCCTCCATGCGCGCCCGGCCCCACGCCGGCACGAATTCCACTTCCGTCGCCACGGCACGTTTCGCCCGCGCGCGCAACGGTTCGCTTCCGTCGGCGCCGGGTTGATCCATCGCCACAAACCACTGCTCGGTCGCGCGGAAAATGATCGGCGTCTTGCTCCGCCAATCGTGCGGATAGCTGTGCGTGATTTTCTCCTCCGCGAAAAGCGCGCCGACATCGGCCAGATGCTTTACGATTTCCGGATTGGCTTTGAATACATTTTTCCCGCGAAGCCAGTCGGGGGCGGTATCGTCGAACAGGCCGTTGTAGAGCACGGGGCTGTAGACGGCCAGTCCCTCGCGGATGCCCGTTTCGTAGTCATCTTCGCCGTGGCCCGGCGCCGTGTGCACAAGACCGGTGCCGTCGGTG
Organism: Tepidisphaeraceae bacterium; assembly: GCA_035551995.1. Taxonomy (GTDB): domain Bacteria; phylum Planctomycetota; class Phycisphaerae; order Tepidisphaerales; family Tepidisphaeraceae; genus RYN-428. The sequence goes on along the minus strand of DASZME010000094.1, from coordinate 51,728 downwards.
GTGGTGACGTAATCGGCCTCGACGATCGTTCCCGTGCGATCGATGAACGGATGCTTATATTGCAAGCCGAGAAGCGCTTCTCCGTTCACCGAATCGACCACTTCGTGCGATTCGACGCCGGCCCGGCCATTGAAAACCTTCTCGACCAATTCGCCGGCGACGACGCCGAAACGCTCGACACCGCCGCGCGAATATTTCACCAGTTTGTAGTCGACCAGCGGACTGACGGCGATCGCCAGATTCGCCGGCAGCGTCCACGGCGTCGTGGTCCATACGATCAGGCTGTAACGATCGGAAGACGTCGATTTGTCGAAGCTGCGCGAACCATCGCGGCGCCGGCCGTCGATGACCGGGAATTCGACGTACACGCTATTGTCGACCACATCCTGATATTCGAGTTCCGCGTCGGCCAGCGCCGTCTGATTGGCGATCGACCATGGCACCGGCTTGAGCTTTCGATACACCAGTCCCTTCTCGACGATGCGCGCGAAGACCTCCAGCGTCTGCGCTTCGTAAGCCGGCCGCATGGTGAGATACGGATTGGCCCAGTCGCCGAGGATGCCCAGGCGCTGGAACTGTTCGCTTTGGATGCCGGCGTATTTGTCGGCGTATTCATAGCAGCGCCGGCGCACGTCCAGCACGCTCATTTCGCGAATGTTTTTTCCTTCCTTCTTGATCTCCTCCTGAATCTTGTGCTCGATCGGCAAGCCATGGCAATCCCACCCCGGCACGTACGGCGTCTGGAATCCCTGCATCGACCGAAATCGGATGATGATGTCCTTGAGCGTCTTGTTGATGACGTGGCCGATGTGAATGTCGCCGTTTGCGAACGGCGGGCCGTCATGGAGAATCCATTTTTTGGCGCCGGCCCGCACGGCCAGGGTCTGCTCGTACAACTTCGCGTCCCGCCATTTTTTCAGTCGGCCCGGCTCGTTCTGCACCAGCTTGGCCTCCATCGAAAAAGAAGTCTGCGGCAGGTTCAGCGTGTCCTTGTAATTCTTCTTGGTTGGCGTGTCGGTGGTCATGAGTATTGAGGGTGAATGTAGCCGAAGGACGATGCGACTGGAAATCCGGAATCCGAACCGGAAATCCGAAAAAAACGAATGGCCGAGAAATGATCGGCGATTTTACGCCGTCGATTTCACTTCCCGAGGCCAGTCGTCGGCGATGATTTCGGATTTTGAATCGCCGTTTTCGGATTTCTCCCGGATCGCTTTCCACTCTCCTCGGCGGAAGCGGATCGCCATGAAGACGCCGAGAATCATGCCGTAGATCGTGGCGACGGTCCACGGTCCGGCGGCGCCCCAGCGGGTATGGCGGGTGGCGACGATGTATCCGACGCCGACGTTGAGGCCCCAGCAGAGCGACGCCGTGGCGATGGCGGGGATGAAGGTATCGCCCGCCCCGCGAAGGGCGCCGTTGTAGACGATGTACATGGCGTCGAAAAACTGGTAAACGCCGGCGAAAACCAGGAGCATCTCGCCGATATGAAGCACTTGCGGGTCGGCGGCGAAGATGCCGATCAGTCGATATCGGCCCAGGCAAAAAATGAGGCCGCAGGTGAGCATGTACGCGGCGGTGACGGCGAAGCCGAGGTCCGCACGCCGCCGGGCGATGTCCGGGCGGCCCATGCCGACATACCGCCCGACGAGCGCCGTCACGGCGGTTCCGATACCGAAGGCCGGCATGAAACTTACCGCCATATAACGGAAAACAAACGTGTTGGCGGCCATGACTTTATCTCCAAACACGTTCATGACCCACATCGTATAAAGCGACCACGCCAGCACGTCGGCGGTGATCTGCACGCCCGAGGGAAGTCCGATGCGCATCAGCGTCATCATCATTCGGGGTCTGGGTTTCCAGTCGCGCAGGTTGTATTTCCGCCGAACGGCCGGCGCCGAGGCGAGGACCAACAGCGACGCGGTTTCGAAAAAGACGCCGATGTTTTGCCCCCACGCCGACCCGGCCACGCCCATCCGGCCGAAACCGAAATGGCCAAAAATCATCGTCCAGGCGGCGACGATATTGGCCGACACTCCGATGACCGTCGCGATCAGCACCGAATTGGGCCGATCGACGGCGATCAAGAATTGCGCGCACGCCGCGCCGGTCAGTTTAAGAACCGAGCCGCCGATCACGATCTGCATGTAGATCGTTTCGAGTCTCACCAATGGCGCGTCATGTCCGATTCTCTTGAAGAAGACAGACACAAACGGAAGCGCCGGCGCCAAAATCGCCGAAAAAACTACCGCAAACCAGATCCCCTGCCACAGATATCGCCCGCAGGCGACGTAATCCTTGCGGCCGTAGCTTTGGCTGACCAGCGTATTGACGACCCACATGACGCCCATGCCGAGGCTGATGACCGAGAACGCCAGCATGCCGCTGTTGGAGGCCGCCGTCGGTTCATCCACGCCGGCGCCGACGTGGGCGAGCATCCAGGTATCGAAGAACTGCATGAGCGTGTAAGACGCCATCTGCGCGACGGTCGGGCCGGCAAGCATCAGCAGTTCGACGAGCGGCGTTCGTTCGACGGCGATCAACGGCGAAGGAGTGGTGAGTTGGGCCATCGCGCAAACCCGACAAAAAAACCCCGAAGCCTTCGCCTCAGGGTTGAAAAGTTCAAATCAAAGACAAACCCTTAGCCGACGGCGCCTCGCGTTATGCGGATGAAAAAAGGGCTATGAATGGAAGTCATGTTTCGTTCCTCGCGTGCCGCCTACGAGATGGTATGGCTTGCCGCTTTGAAGTCAATTGCCTGCCGTCTCCTGCCGTGGAGGCATTCCTGGCGATCGGTTCATATGCTATTTGAACCGATCCCATCGACAGTGGATATGATGTCGAATCATTGCCGAAACCCCCTGCATGCAATGGAGACGAATCGCGCTCCGCCGCTCAGGCGACGCCGCCGATGTGATTGTCGGCGGTATAGAGAATGACTCACCGATCGACCGCCGGATCGTTCGACATCCAGTTGCCGACATGCGGCGCGCCTACTTTGCTTTTTCAACGGTGAGCGTGACCGGTTCGGCGGAGATTTTTAATTTTGGGATGGTAATGCACGCCGACGGGTCGGCCGGGACGTCGCCGCTGGCTGAGCCGAAGGTCCAGTGCATTTTTTCGCCGGGGGTTATCCGAAGTGCCTGAAGCCGGCGCAAGCTCACATCCGCCATCGCTTCCGCGGGAATGGTGAACGTCGTCTTCAGCTCCGAAGGCTTGATCAGGAAGAGCGACGTCTCTATCGCGTCGGGCGCGTCGCGCAGAATCTTCCATCGGAAGAAAGCGTTGACCTGGCCTGGCTTTTTGTCCTTTAGTTGGTCTGGCCACGGCAACGGATCGTTTGTCGACGCATTCGTGAACGCCGGATACGCCTCATTCTTTTTGACCGATAGCCAGTCGAACGAATTGATCAGATCATTCACCTTCATGATATTGGCGCTGTTGTTCGCGTGGCCGAAGGGACCCCAGTAAAAGAACAGCGCGTATTTGCGATCGTTCATCGCCTTGACGAAGCCGTCGTGGCCTTTGGACCAGCCGTCGTTTTGAGCCGAATAATCGATCGCGATGGGCGGGTCGGGAAGGATAACGTCGGCCGGCACGCTCCGCGGCGGGAAGTACATTCGATTCGAGACGTGCTCGACTTTCGCCGGGACATTGGCCTTGATGGCGGCGAAGACGTCTCCGTGGCGCATGCCGATGCCCAGGGTCCCGCTGGCGCCCATCGAGTTGCCGCACAGGTAGACGCGGTTTTCGTCGATGCCGTACTGCTTGATCACCCATTTCACGGTGTCCATTACCCGCTTGTCGGTCGGACTTTCCTCGGGTCCTTTGTATTTGTCGCTTCCCCACCACCAGTCTCCCTTGTTGGCTCGGCAATCGAGGTACAGCGCGAAGAAGTCCGGCGGCGAATGGTAGATGTCATGGTTGCCGACCGTGGTCGTACAGGCCAGGCACGAGTGCACATCATGGCCGGCCGAGTGCAGGACGACATAGAGCGGAGCATTCTTGCGCGGCTCCTTGGGATGCAGAAGCAGGAACGTATCGGTTTGGGGCGCCGAGTAGCCCCAATCGTCTTTGATCCCATGTTTGAACGTCTCCAACTCTCGGCCGGTGAACACTGACTCGCTTTCCTTCTCGGGCGGCCATGCCGTCGATTGGGCGGCGGCCGTGGCGACAAACGCGAAGAGAAGGGACGCGGCGATCATCAGTCTTTTCATGCGGTTCTCCATGCGGCGCATTTTTGCAGAAATCCCCACAAACGAAAAGCGACCGTGAAAGAATAACCAATCTTCAGAATCGGTCTTCACGCGGCGAGCCATAAACCGGCGCGCGGACGGCGGATTATCACTTTGCCCGATTAAGGCTATAATCCCCAATATGCCAATCGAGCTCGCCAAAAAATTTACCATCTCCGATCTCCGCCTCGCTCGCAAGAGCAATCGCAAGGCGCCGATCCTCACCTGTTACGATTTTACCACCGCATGGCTTATGCAAGAGGCCGGCGTTCAGGCGCTTCTGGTGGGTGACTCGGCGGCGAATGTCATCCTCGGATATGACACCACGCTTCCGGCGAAGCTGTCGTTCATGATCGAGATTACCGCGGCGGTAAGACGCGGGGCGCCGTTGTGCCTGGTAATGGCGGATATGCCCTTCGGGACTTTTCACGGATCGTTAGATCGCGGCGTGAGGAACGTCTGTAAGATGGTAAAGCGAACTGGATGCGACGCGGTAAAACTTGAGGCGACCGAAAGCCAGCTTCCTTTGATCCGCGTGTTGGCCGACGCGGGCGTGGCGATCATCGCTCATCTGGGATTGCGGCCGCAGAGCGTGGGCCTGGTTGGTGGGTATCGGTTCCAGGGCCGAACCGCCGTCGAGGCCAAGGGGATTGTAACCCTTGCGATGGAAATGGCTCGTGCGGGCGCGGCGGGCATTTTGCTCGAAGCGGTTCCGCCCGAGGTATCGGCCGCAGTGGTCGAGATGACCGATCTTCCCGTGATCGGCTGCGGAGCGGGGCCGGCGTGCGACGGTCATGTGGTCGTGGCTCACGACGCGATCGGATTGACCGAGCGGTCGGCACGGTTTGTGCCGGTGCTGGGACAAATGGCGCCGCCCATGGTGACGCTGTTTTCCAATTACGTCCAGATGGTCCAAAGTGGACAATACCCGGCGGCGGAACATTGCTACGAAATGCCCGCCGACGAAAAGGCAAAGTTTTTGAAGGCGAAAGTTTCCGGCTTTTGACGGAATAATCTTACGAATCCAAGCAACTTCTTCTGGAGACACTCTATGAATCGTCTGCGTAAATCGGTAGCCGCGATCGTCATCGCCGGCGGCGCCTGCGGCGCGTATCTCGGCGGCACGGCGCTGGTCCACAATGTCGCTTTTGCCCAGCAAGAGCATCAGGTTGAGACCACGCGCGATCAACTCGCGACCACCAATGATCTTTCGATCGCCTTCCGCAATGTCGGCAAGGTTCTCGAGCCGTCGGTCGTGAACATTCAGGTTCGCAAGACCGTGAAGGGCGGCGGGGCCGGGGGATTGCCGTTCAACGACGACATGCTTCGCCGGTTCTTCAATAACGGCCGGAAAAATAACGAAAACCCCGACAATAAGGGAGACGAAAATGAACAGGGCCAGGGCGGCGACGACAGCCAGGGCTTTGAGCAGGTCGGCACCGGCAGCGGTTTTATCCTGGAAGTCGAAGGTGGAAACACCGGCTATATTCTCACGAATAATCACGTCGCCGGCGGCGCCACGGAAATGGTCGTCACCCTCGCCGACGGTCGCCGGATCGACAACGCCAAGCTGGTCGGCGCCGATCCCAAGAGCGATCTGGCCGTCGTGAAAATCACCGCCGACCATCTCATTCCCGCCAAATGGGGCGATAGCGCCTCGCTTCGCAAGGGAGACTGGATCCTGGCCTTCGGCAGCCCCTTCGGCTACATCGGCTCGATGACGCACGGCATCGTCAGCGCCCTGGACCGCAGCAACGTCGGCATCCTCGGTAAAAACGGCTATGAAGATTTCATCCAGGTCGACGCTCCGATCAATCCCGGAAATAGCGGCGGCCCCTTGGTGAACCTCCACGGCGAAGTGGTCGGCATCAACACCGCCATTGCCTCGCGCAGCGGCGCCTTCTCGGGAATCGGGTTCGCGATTCCTTCAAACGAAGCCAAGTTCGTCTATACCTCGCTAAAGGCGCACGGCAAAGTCAGCCGGGGCTGGCTGGGCGTGAGCATCGGCGACGTCGCCCACAATCCCAAGGAAGCCGAGAGTTTCGGCTTTAAGGGAACGACCGGCGTGCTCGTCGAGCAGACCTTCCCCAACACCCCCGCCATCGGCAAGCTTCAACCCGGCGACATCATCGAGTCGCTCGATAGCAAGCCGATTGAAAACACGCTGCAATTGCGAAACGCCATCGCATCGACCGCCCCGAACACCGACATCAACCTGACGGTTTTCCGCGACGGCAAGGATCAAACGATCACGCTGAAACTTGGCGAACAGCCTGAAGATCTGAACGTGGTCGCCGGCGCCAACGGTCCCCTTCAACGCGGCGCCGCCGGAACGGCGACCGCCGATTCCCTGGGCATGACGCTCTCGAACGTCACCGCCGAACTCGCGGAGAAATTTGGATTGCCCCAGGGCCAGCAAGGCGCCGTCGTGGTTACGGTAAAGGCCAAGTCACTCGCGGCCAAAGCCGGCATCAGCCCCGGCGACGTCATCGCCAAGGTCGGCAACATGAGCGTCAAGACCGCCGGCGAAGCCAGTGACTTGATCAACAAGCACGATCTCAAGAAAGGCGTTCGTCTGTATGTGACCACGCCGGAAGGTTCGCGGTTTGTCTTCATCGAAGGACAATAAGCCCGCGGGTTTCGAGAAGTTGAAAATCAAAAGACTCCCCGGTCGCAAGATCGGGGAGTCTTTTTGCGTTTTGTTTTGGACAGTCTCAAAGATTGCTTTTGCGGCGGATTCTTAGATATTGACGCTCGTGCATCGATGGTGAACGGAACATGTGCGGTTGAGGGATTGGCGATGCGCTACATCGCATCGGAAAGGTCCACATGAAAATTCTTGCGATATTCGTTTTGATGGCGGGGATGGCGGCTTGTGCGCAGGGCGCAGACGCGAACGGCGCCGCGCTGACTGCGGCCGGCGCCCGCGTCGGCAAGATCAAAGAGGGTGGAATGCGAGTCGATATTCCCGGCCCCAAGCTCACCGAAGACGTCTGGAAAGTGCTTGAATCCCTCCCCGACCTCAAAGCCTTCTCAAGTTCCGGCAAGGAATTCGACGACGCGGCGCTCGCACGCCTCGCGAAGATCGCCACCATCGAGACTCTCTTTTTCAATGGCCCCGCCATCACCGACAAAGGCCTGGCCGCCCTGGCGAACTTCCCCAACCTCCACAAGTTCGGCATCGATCACGGCCAGATCACCGGCTCGGGACTCAGCGCCCTTGCCGCCTCGAAAAACCTAAAGGCCATCTCGTTCGGCGGATGTCTTTTCAACGATCAGGGCATGAACGCGCTGGGCGCCATGACGCAACTGCATGAAGTCTCGATCCGCCATGATCGCAATACCAGCACCGGCTTCGCCGATTTCGGCAAGTTAACCGAGCTCGAAAAACTTCAAATCAATCCGAATTTTTCGCCCTATTACGTCGGGGCCGATTTCGTCCATCTGTCCGCATTATCGAAGCTTCAGGAGCTTGCGATCGCGCAGATGATCATTCCATATGACGACGGGCTTTCGCATCTCAAATCGTTGCGCCAACTCAAGAAACTGAAACTGGAATTGTGCGGGATTTCCCCCGAGGACCTGGCCAAAATCAAGTCTGACCTTCCCGACACGGTGATCGACTTCACCCCCGCGCCCGCCGACGCCGTTAAGAAATGGAACGACGCGCTGGCCCGGCGCAAGGCGGCAAAATAGTTCCGATCGAACCGGCTGGTTGGCCCGCTTTTTCGGGTCGTTTGTAGCCATTTCCATGTCAACTTGCTTTTCCTCTTCACGCTGCAAGAATCGGCTTATGAAACGAATAAAGGCTTTAGCGGCGACGCCATCGGAGGCATCGCGATGAATAGTCCGGCAATGGATCTCTTGTCCGGCCGCGCATTTCCCGAACTGGCCGAGGCCGTTCGCGGCGCCGCTGATGAGGCCGTGGCGGCCTGGGAACAGGTCGTGCGCGGGTCGATTACCGCGGCCAAGAAGTTGACGATCGACCAGCTTCGCGACGACCTGCCCAAAATTCTCATTTCGGTCGCCGCCGCGCTGGAATCGGATAAGCCGTACGCGACGGTTCAGCTCGACGAAGCCGCGCCGCGTCATGGAAGCGTTCGTTATGATCAGGGATTCAACCTGAGCGAAGTGCTGATCGAATACGGCATCTTTCGCAGCGTGCTCATCGAACACGTCGCGCTTCACCTGCGACGAAGTATTGAGGCCATTGAAATTATGGCCATCTGCAGCGCTCTGGACATCGCTCTTCGCCGGGCGGTGGTCCGTTTTGTCGAACATCTAACCAGCCAGCTTCAGACGGCCACCGAAGCTCAGAGCAAGTATCTTTCGTTCCTCTCGCACGATCTTCGCGGCGGTCTCAACGCCGTCTTCCTGATGATCGAGGTGCTCAAGCGCGAACTCGCCAGCGAGCCCCGGCTTTCCGAGACGGTCGGCGATCTTGACGCGATGCGGCGGTCGCTGATGGAAACGGTGAGCACGATGGACCGCTTCCTTCATGCCGAGCGATTCCGCAAGGGGATGGTGCAGGTGCGGCCGGGAAAAGTGACGCTTCGCACGCTGCTCGCCGAGACGGCGGCCCATTTCTCGTATCAAGCCAAGGAAAAACGGGTGGAAGTCCGCCTGGATGTGCCGGAGGATTTTGAGATCATTTCCGATCGGGACCTGCTCAACCAGATTTTTCAAAATCTTGCGTCCAATGCATTGAAGTACACGAAGCCGGCGACGGCGGTGACGATCGCCTGCCGGGGGGGCCAGGGCAAGTGCATCGTTACGTTCAGTGATCAGGGGCCGGGCATCGCGCCGGAAAAACTGGAAGAGGTTTTCGTCGCGTTCACCCGGGGGGAAACCCACGGCCAGGGCGGCGTAGGGCTCGGCCTCTCCATCGCGCGGCAAGCCGGTGAATGTATCGGGGCGAAAATATGGGCCGAATCAAAACCGGGCGAGGGCGCCATGTTTGTCGTAGATGTGCCCCGTGAAATCACGGGAAAACAGCAGACGGCCGAATCGAAAGCCCAACCGCCGCGGGCTTAGCGCGTTTGTTGGGGTGCGAATTCGCTTGTTTCGATCAGTCCCACCGGAAAATGCCCTTCCCCCACGCGTACACATACGCGACCAGAAGAATCGCCACGAAGACGATCATTTCCCAAAACAATACGCTTCCGTTAAACGTCGACGGCGCCCCCCCGGTGTTGTGCGAGACGGTAACCGCCTTGGCGAATATGGTGGCCCACGGATAGAGGAAGACGATTTCGACGTCGAAGACCAGGAAGATCATCGCGACGATGTAGAAGCGGACGTTAAACCGCTTGCGCGTATCGCCGATCGGCACCATGCCGCTTTCGTAGGTCTCTTCCTTGCCCGGGCCCGTTCGGCTTGGGCCGAGGACAATCGACGCCGCCACGTTCACGATGGCGAATCCAACGCCGATCACCAGCAGCAACACCACCGGCGCCCACGATCCCGTGGTATCTCCCCCGCCATCGGCCAGCATCCCAACGCATTGTGTAATTGATCCGATCATCGTGCGGATACTTTATGGACGAGGGCGGCAAAAGCAAACAAGGGCAGGCGGAAAATCCGAAGTCGTAGCGCCGCAAAACCGAATCCAAAAACCACCACATGCGCCGCTTGCGTCGGGAAGATCATCGCGCCATTGCCGAAACATAAAGCGCGTCGGCGGTTCTCGGCCGATTTTCGGATTTTTCGTCAAAGTCGCCGCGCTTGACACAAACCCGCGTCCCATGCCACTGTAGCGCCCATGGCCGATCCACGCATCCATAAACTCGCGGACCTTCTCATCAACTACGCCTGTGAGCTGAAGAGCGGGGAGAACATCCTGATCGAAGCGATCGACGTTCCCCACGCGTTCACCAAGGCTCTCATCCGCGCCGCCGCCGACGCGGGCGGAAGGCCGATCGCGATGCTCAAGAGCAATGAAATCAATCGCGCCTTAATGATCGCCGGCACGCGCGATCAATGGGATACGATCGCCGAGGTGGAAAAATTGCAGATGCAATTGGTTCAGTGCTACATCGGCGCCCGGGGGAATTTTAACGTGTCCGAACTGTCCGACGTGCCCGCCGACAAGCAGAAGATTTACGAAGAGACCGTCTGGAAGCGCGTGCATCACGACCTGCGAATCAAGAAAACGCGATGGGTGGTCCTCCGTTGGCCCAGTCCATCGATGGCCCAGATGGCGGAGATGAGCACCGAGGCGTTTGAGGATTTCTTTTTCAACGTCTGCACGTTGGATTACGCGAAGATGTCGCGCGCGATGCAGCCGCTCAAGCACCTGATGGAAAAGACCGACAAAGTCCGGCTCAAGGGCCCGCGCGACACCGATCTTTCGTTCAGCGTCAAGGGAATCCCCGCCATCCCCTGCGACGGCAAAGTGAATATCCCCGACGGCGAAGTTTTTACCGCCCCCGTTCGCGACAGCGTCAACGGCGTCATTCGCTTCAACGCCCCCACCATCTATCGTGGCACAACCCACCATGACATTCGCCTGGTGTTCAAGAACGGCAAAATCGTGGAAGCCACCAGCAGCGCGACGGATAAGTTGAACGAAGTATTAAACGCCGACGAAGGCGCCCGCTACGTCGGCGAATTCGCCATCGGCTTCAATCCGTGGTGTACCAAGCCGATGAAGGACATTCTGTTCGACGAAAAAATCGCCGGCAGCATCCACTTCACCCCAGGCGCCTGCTACGACGAAGCCAGCAACGGCAACAAGAGCGCAATCCACTGGGACATGGTCATGATGCAAACGCCGGAAGTCGGCGGCGGGGAGATTTGGTTTGATGACAAACTCGTGCGGAAGGATGGGAGATTCACGGTGGCGGAATTGGAACCGTTAAATCCGGAAAATTTGAAATGAGCGATGGCGGGCCTTGAATCGCCAGAAGCGATCGGCTCGTATGTGGCCGACTTTCTGGTTGTTTTGGAGCGTCGATTAAGCATATGCTGTTGATTATGAGCCACATTGCAAATTCAAATTCGCGATGGGATTAAAGAACGAGTTTCAGCTCGGGTGGCCGAGGGAAAAGTCAGGTCCGTCGAGGAGTATGTTGAGTCATTGGTGGCCGCTGACGCGGTTCAAGACGAAAACGACGATGACATCGAGCAGCTGTTGCTGGAGCGGCTTGATAACGATGCTCCGAGTATCGAGGTAACGCCGGAGTTTATCGCGCAGTTTAAGGAGCGGATCGCCCATGAAATCGAAGCCCGCGGGCGGCGTGTATGAACGCGCGGCGTATTCTTCGTTCGGAAGTCCCCGATGATTTGAGCGGTATTATTTTGTACGGCGAAGAACATTCCATCACCTCCACACAGTCATTCTTACAGGGGGATCAACGGGCTGGATGTTTTGAATGATCGGTCGCGTTGCGAGCATAGCCAGTAGCCGCCTTTCATTGGATAGCTTACCGGGCGGCGGGTTCCATCGTCCACTTACGCCAATATCGGCTTCACCACATTCCCTTCCACGTCGGTCAAGCGGAAATAGCGTCCCTGGAATTTGAACGTCAGCTTGCGATGATCGAATCCCAGGCAGTGCAGCAGGGTCGCTTGGAGGTCGTGGACGTGGACCGGGTCCTGGGCGACGTTGTAGCAGAAGTCGTCGGTTTGGCCGTAGGTGAAGCCGGGCTTGATGCCGCCGCCGGCGAGCCAGATGGTGAAGCAGCGGCCGTGGTGATCGCGCCCGTAGGCTTTGGCTTTGATGTCGCCCTGGCCGAAGACGGTGCGGCCGAATTCACCGGCCCACACGATCAGCGTTTCATCGAGAAGGCCGCGTTGTTTGAGGTCTTTGACCAGCGCGGCGGAGGGTTGATCCGTGTCCTGACATTGGATTTTCAGCTGTGTCGGCAGGTTCTGGTGTTGATCCCAACCGGCGTGGAAAAGCTGCACGTAACGAACGCCGCGCTCGGCCAAACGTCGGGCGCGCAGACAGTTGCCGGCATAGGAGTTGGGGCGAAGAACGTCCGGGCCGTACAGGTCCAGAATCTCCTTCGGCTCGGTCGATAGATCGGCGATTTCCGGAACGCTGGTTTGCATGCGATATGCCATCTCATATTGTGAGATGCGGGTGGCGATTTCCGGATCGCCGATCTCGTTCAGATGCGCCTCGTTCAGCGCGTCAAGATCGTTCAACACCCCTCGGCGGACGTCGCGCGAAACGCCGGGCGGATTGGAGAGGTAAAGAACCGGATCGCCGCTGGAGCGAAGTTGGACGCCCTGGTGTTTGCTCGGGAGAAAGCCGCTGCCCCAGTAGTAGTCGAAGAAGAGTTGGCCGCAGCTTGCCTCCTTGTCGCGGCTGGTCATGACGACGAAGGTCGGCAGGTTGTCGTTGAGACTACCAAGGCCATAGCTCAGCCAGGCGCCGATGCTGGGCCGGCCGGGCGTTTGGGCGCCGGTCATGAAGAGCGTGACGGCGGGCGCGTGATTGATCGCCTCGGTGTGCATCGACTTGATGAAGCATAGATCGTCGGCAATCGACGCCGTGTGCGGGAGAAAATCGCAGAGCCACGCGCCGGATTGGCCGTACTGGTTGAATTTCGTGATGCCGGGAAGGACCAGAAGCTGTTTTTGCCCGGCGGTCATTGTGGTAAGGCGCTGATTGCCGCGGACGGAATCGGGAAGTTGCTGGCCGCGATATTTTTCGAGGCCGGCTTTGTAGTCGAAGAGATCGACGTGCGAGGGCGCGCCCCCGTGGAGCATATAGATGACGCGCTTGGCTTTGGGGGCGAAGTGAGCGAGATGAGCCGGGACGGCGGATTCCGAGGCCAGGGCATCGCGGCCGAAGAGAGTAGCCAGGGCTACCGTTCCGAGACCGGCTGCCGTCCTACCGAAAAGCTGCCGGCGCGTCAGGGACAGAGCTTGTTGTGATGGAGGGTTCATGTCAGTTCCGGTCGCGGTCCATGGGCTTCCGCCCAAGGCTATCAAAAAAGGGGAACCTAAAAGTTCCTTGGTAGCCGCGGGCGGAAGCCCGGGGATCTTAATTTCGACGCAACTATTCTCTCGTCAATGTCTCATCCAGATTCAAGATTAAATCACACGCTTGCGCGTAAGCCGCAAGTTCCACCGGATTCAACTTTTCGTTTCGAGGGCTTTCCCCCACGCTCAATAACTTCATCGCGGCGGAAGGGTCGGAACGGTATTCCTGGCGTAGCCTTTGTAGCGACGATTCGAGCACCGACAGTTCGTGTTCCCCTGGCTTGCGGGAAGTGCAAAGGCGGAATGCGCGCGTCAGTCGGCTGCCGTCGTCGGTCAACTTCGGATCGGTCATCAGCCGCTCGGCCAATACCCGCGACGACTCGACGAACGTCATCTCGTTCAACAACACCAGCGACTGCAATGGCGTGTTCGTCCGAGCCTGGCGAACCGTGCAAAGCTGGCGGCTTGGCGTGTCGAACATCGTCGGCGGCGGAACCGTCCGCCGCCAGAAAGTATACAGGCTGCGGCGATAGAGCTTCTCGCCGTGATCCTGTTCGTATCGCAACTTATTGAAGCTGAATTCCTCCCATAGCCCGGCCGGCTGATACGGTTTCACGGGCGTGCCGCCGATTTTATCCACAAGAAGACCGCTGACCTGCAACGCCTGATCGCGCAGCGCGAACGAAGAGAGACGGTATCGCGATCCGTGGGCCAGGAGGCGATTTTCGGGATCTTTGTCGAGCAGTTCGGGCGAGACATGCGACGATTGCCGATAGGTTGCGGAAGTGACGATCAGGCGGTGCATCGCCTTGACGTCCCACGGCCTGGCGCCTGCTTCGGTCGATGGCGTCATAAACTCCGTCGCCAGCCAATCGAGCAAATGCGGATGGGTCGGTTTCTCGCCCTGGATGCCGAAATCCTCGGTCGTTTTCACGAGGCCGGCGCCGAAAAACATTTGCCAATAGCGATTGACGGTCACGCGGGCCGTGAGGGGATTTCCAGGGCTGACAATCCACCGGGCCAGCGCCAGGCGGTTGGGCGGCGCGTCGGCAGGCAACGGAAACAGCGCCGCGGGAACGCCGGGATAAACGCGGTCGCCGGGTTTGTCGTATTGGCCGCGCACGTGCACGAATGTTTCACGCGGCTTGGCCCCCTCTTCCATGACCATCACTTGCGGCAGAGCGGTTTGGAAACTGCCGACCGTGTCGCTGGCGTTCACGGCGGCGGCGTTGAGCTTTCGATACTCCCGGCTGACGGTATTTCGATAATGCTCGCGAATTTTTTGCTTCTGACCCGCCGTTCGACGATCGCCGGGAATATTCAGCGCCGCCGCTACATCGGGCGAAAGAAACGGCCCGCCGGCGATCGAGAGACGAAACCGCCCCATCGTGTGCCGTTTGTTTTTCTTCGCTTCGTAATAAAATTTCAGATGAACCGTCGATCCGCCGACAAATTGAATCGGATCGGCCAGCGTGAACGTCGCGGAAATATTCTTCTTGTCCGGCGCCTTCATGACCGCCCAGCCGGTCTTGGAATCCCGGGCGATCGCGCTGGCCACCGCAAAACCGCTTTGCGAGAAAGTCGCCTCGGCGCCGCTGAAAATAATCTTCTGCGTCTTCTCCGGATCGGCGATCGAGACGGCTTCCCCGTCGATCGCGGTCAACACGAAATTGCCGGTATCTTCCGATCGTCCCGGCCCGCCGTGCGGCAGCGAATCGTCCGGCAGCGCTTCGAGCCTCAACCCGCCGATATTTTTCAGCGGCGTTTTGAACGTCACTTCCTGAATATCGGTGTCGGGGCTTTTGCCCGAGACCAGGACCGAGCCGTCCTCCAACGTCGTCATCGTCGCCCCATTTTTGCTCGTCGCCGATCCGGGAATCGCCACCGTCCACTCCGGGCCGGTGGCGCTATCGATCGTCTGCTCCCACTCGGCTTGCTCGGCGTCGATTTTCGGCAGCGCCGCCGCCAGCGCGGCCGCGGCCTGGGATTGTTTTTCCTTCAGCGCGGCCCGCTCGCTATCCTGCTCGGGCGTGCTGATGCGCATCACCGGTTTGGCGTTGCCCCCCGCGTCCACCCCGCCGGATTCGGGCAGATTATTGAAGTACGCAAAAAGCTGATAATATTCCTTCTGCGTAAACGGGTCATACTTATGATCATGGCATTGGCAGCACCCCAGCGTCAGCCCAAGCCAGACGGTTGACGTGGTGTTGACGCGATCGATCACATATGTATTGCGCGATTCCTCGGCGATGGCGCCTCCTTCGCCGTTGAGCATGTGATTGCGATTAAACCCGCTCGCGAGCCTTTGCGCCATCGTCGCGTCGGGAAGCAGGTCGCCGGCGATTTGCTGAACGGTGAATTGATCGAACGGCAGATTGTCGTTCATCGATTTGACGACCCAGTCCCGCCAGATCCATGACGTGCGGGTTTGATCTCCCTGAAATCCGTTCGTGTCGGCGTATCGAGCCGCGTCGAGCCACGGCAGCGCCATGCGCTCGCCGTAATGGGGCGAAGCGAGCAGGCGATCGACCACCTTTTCGTACGCGTCGGGCGAATGGTCCGCCAGGAATGCGTCCACTTCTTCCGGCGTCGGCGCCAGCCCGGTGAGGTCGAGCGTCACACGCCGAATTAATTTTTCTTTCGACGCCTGCGGCGACGGCCGCAATCCCTCGGCTTCGAGCCGATTCAATATGAAGGCGTCGATCGGATTTCGGACCCAGCTTGTGTCTTTTACCGCCGGGAGCGGCGGCCGGATTGGGGCGACGAAAGCCCAGTGTTTCCCCCAGGGCGCGCCTTGGGCGATCCATTGCTTTAGCAGGTCAATCTGTTGGGCCGACAATTGCCGCCGGGATTTGGGCGGCGGCATCTGTTCGTCGGGATCGGCCGAAGCGATCCGCCGGGCCACTTCGCTTTTCTCCAGGTTTCCCGGAACGACGGCGGCTTTGCCGTCATGGTCGGCCAACGCGCCCTCGTGGGTGTCCAGGCGCAGCTTCGCCTTGCGTTGATTGGCGTCGGGTCCGTGGCAGTGATAGCACTTGTCGGCCAGGATTGGCTGAATATCGCGGCTGAAGTCGATGCGCTCGACGCCGGACGCCGTAAGCGGCCGCCAGGCGCAGAACCAGATGCCGATCGCGAGATATATCCAACGTGACGGCAAATCACACCTCATCAGAGCGCAAAAGTGAAATGGCCGAACAATTCGACGGCATTCCGCGCACGGCGCGCGGAACCGGAGGCCGCCTTATCAGGTATACCCGTTACGCTGGAGGGGCGTTGCCGGATCGGGGTGATTCGATCAGGCGAACGAATCGTTCCAAAACCTTTCCGTTCAGCGCTTCGAGAGTTATTGGAGAACTCGAATTCCCACCCAAAGACATTGGACAATAATAGAAAATAGAAATGAGCCGAATTGCATCGCCGTTGCATTCGCTGGGTCGGCGGGATGTTGTAAAGAGGTAGGAATGTCCCCTCTTCATGTAAACAGTATTGTCAGCCCGGCCCGCCTCTTCCCCACCTGCCGCCCCCGCATAGGGCGATTCAACGAAATGCGCGACAATTCCCTCGCCACGCCATTGTTGTCCGCATTTCGCGCTCCCTTCCCAGATGTGACTGCCTTCTCCTCATAAGACTACTTGAATTAGTCCGGTCAAGTTTCATTTCGCCGCCGCCTTCGCGGCGATCACGCGGATCTGGTGAATCGCCGGCGGCTGGGCCAGCAATTCATCCGCCTTGGACATCAGCGCTTTGGCGATCGGACCGTTCAGATGCGCTTGGCGCGCTTCTTCGGTTTCGAACGTATCGAAGATGCCAAACGTGTCGTCGTCTTCAGCGATTGCATACCATGTGACCGTGCCTGACTCGGCTTGGGCCATGGCGACCGCTGACTTCAGCAGCGCCTCAACTTCGGCGGCTTTTCCAGGCTTGGCTTTGAGATGAGCGTAGATCGCGAATTTCAGCATAAGACCTCCATTGATTGAGTTGCACATCTATGTATGTAGAACGCGACGCCGATATCCACAACGGCAAAAAAGCGGTTTGGTCCTCACGTCTTGGAGTGTAGTTTGGCAGGCGGGCCTCGTGGGGCGCCGATCAAGCGAATCACAACCGGACGCCGCATTAAACGCGAAAGCCGGCGGCTGGTAGAAATATCGCATCTACTCTTATCCCGAACACAGGAAACCAAATATGAAACGTTCCACCTTATTGGCCGGTCTGTCCCTCCTTCTCGGCGGCTCGATGGCTCTGGCGGCGGATGGCGGTCTCAAGGCCGGCGATCATGTTGCCATCATTGGCGATTCCATCACCGAGCAAAAGCAATACTCGGTCATGATGGAAGAATACCTTCTCGCCTGCCAGCCGGCCAAGAATCTACAAACCATGCAGTTCGGCTGGGGCGGAGAAACCGCCGGCGGATTTAAGCGCCGGATGGAAAATGACTGCTTCCGCTTTCATCCCACCGCCGCCACCACGTGTTATGGCATGAACGACGGCGGCTATAGCCCGCAAACGCCCGCCAAAGCCAAATCGTACAAGGACAACCAGACCGCCATCGTGGAGGGAATGAAAAAGGCCGGCGTACGCCTGATCGTCGTCGGGTCGCCCGGTTGCGTCGATTCCTACACGTTTAAGCACGACAAGACCGACGCGTCCGACAAACTCAGCGAAAAAGCCGAGATGTACAACCCGACGCTCGCCAGCGAACGCGACATCGCCAAGGAAGTGGCCCAGGAGCAGGGCGTTATTTTCGCCGATGTCTTCGACCCGATGGTCTCGGCGATGAAAGAGGCCAAGGCCAAGTACGGCAACAAATATCCCGTCGCCGGCGGCGACGGCGTTCACCCCGGCGCCAATGGCCACCTGATTATGGCCTACGCATTCCTCAAAGGTCTCGGCTGCGATGGAAACATCGGCACGATCTCCGTCGACCTCGCCGCCAATAAAGCGACCGCCACCGACGGCCACAAGGTTTTGTCCGACAACAACGGCGTCGTCGAGATCGAAAGCACCCGCTATCCGTTCTGCTTCCCCGCGAAAAAGGGCGCCAAGCTGGAAGATCCAAGCAACGCTCGCGGCATTCTTCCGTTTGTGCCGTTCAATCAGGATCTCAACCGCCTGACATTGGTCGTCACCGGCGCCAGCACCGGCAAAGTGAAAGTGACCTGGGGCGACGAATCAAAGGAGTTTGAGGCTGCCCAATTGGCCAAGGGAATTAACCTTGCCGCCGAGTTCCTGGACAACCCGTTCGTCGAGCCGTTCGAGAAGGTTCACGCGGCGGTCGTCAAGCAGCAGGCGTTTGAAACGCCGATGATCAAGACGACGATCAATGGGATCGCATTCCCCAAGAAGCCCGCCGCTCCCAAGGCCGGCCAGGTGGCGGCGCCGGTAACGAATGAACCGCCGAAGGATCCGGCGAAGATCGTTGAAGAGGCGACGGCGAAGGATAATGCGCTTTCGGAAGATGCCGTGAAGTCGGTCGAGGCGGTGAAGCACACGATTAAGGTTGAAGCCGTGAAGTAATCGCTTGTTTCCGCGTGGCGACTCGTGTTGAGACAGTGCCATGAAGATGCATTCCACACGAGTCGCCACGTTGTTGTATGAGCTATGCGTTGAATTGGGATTTTGCTTACCCGCGGCGGCAGAACGTCGTCTCAAAGAAAATCCGCCCACAGACGTAGAGGAGTTTGCGGACGTCATCTTCTTAGAAGAGGGCGTGGATCCGATTGCACTAAGAAATGAGCGTTTAAGGAAAAAAGTTCGAAAAAGATTTGCACGTCATATTAGGCAGTCCTCTCCACCGGTTGCGAATAAGCATTCTAAACGCAATTGGTCCACTGGTCTTTCGTGAGCTGAGTCGTTAGAGTATCCCTCCCTCGTAAACCGAGGAACCTCGCCGTCATGCCTCAGAACCATGACGGCGGGTGAAATGCGTGTAAGCCAACGGGTGGTTTTTCACGGGCGATTTTTGCCTGTGCCGCGGCCGTTGCCTCGCTTGTACTGGGACGGGCGTTCGTTTGCCCGTAGGAAGTTCATGTTATGGGTCGTTATCTTGGACCGAAGGTCAAGCTCTCCCGCCGGGTTGGCGTACCGATCGCCGACATTCCCAAGCACACCGCCAAGGAACTCACGCTGCCGGGCATGCACGGCTATCGCGGCCGCCGCAATACCGAATACGGCGTGCGCCTCGCCGAAAAGCAGAAGCTTCGCTTCCACTACGGCATGCTCGAAAAACAGTTCCGCAAGTTCCTGGATATCGCCAAGAAATCCAAGGGCAACACCGCCAACACGATGATGCAGATCCTCGAAAGCCGGCTCGACAACGTCATTCGCCGCCTCGGCGTGGCGCGGACGATCTGGGCGGCCCGGCAGATCGTCGCTCACGGGCATGTGAGCGTGAATGGCCGCAAGACGGACATCGCGAGCTTTCGCTGCAAGCCGGGCGACGTGATTACGTTCAAAGAGAAGAACCACAAGGTGCTCCGCGAAAACATGGAGCTCAACGCCGGGCATAACGTTCCGGGCTGGCTCGAATGGAATCCGGCTCAACTTACCGCGAAAGTGAATAATTTGCCGGTACCGGAAGATGTGCCGTTCGAGGTGAACATGAACCTGATTATCGAATTCTATCGGTAATCTGGAGATGAGGGGCCTTGCGATCCCCGATGTGGTCGGTCAGCCTCTTTGATTCATATGAGCCGCGGGCGAAAAAATGACGCGTTGTCGATGGCTCGACATCAGCGTTATTTTTTCCCCCGCGGCTTTTTGCGTGCTTTACGAGCACCCGCCGTTGCCGACGCGGTGCTCCATCAATCGCATTGCCAATGTTGGTTCCGATACGTCCCGAGCAGTGGCGGTTTTCCCTCCGTTTTCTTTTCGACGCCGCTCCACAAAATCGTGTAAGATAAAGTATACGGGCGGTTGAAGCCGCCCGGGTGGGCGAAGGAATCGTCCTCGCGGGGTCACCAGACGAGCAACGGCGCCTTGCGTTAACGACAGGCCAGAACTGTCGGATTCGCTAAAAGTGGTGCGGCAGGGGATGCTTTTTCCATCCATATTGGCGCCGCCAACGTAATCTCATAATAGCGTTCGGCCTCTGTACGGCCGAATCGTAACGGCCATGCGTTTGCCCAACTGCAGCGTCGCGCGATGGCGTTCGTCCGATAACTTTTTTTTTAGAGATCATCTAAAGCAATTAAGTTACGCAGATTCACGGTCGATGGAAGAATGGGCAAGTTAAGGAAGATTTCAGCAATCAGTTTCGCCGGAAAAAGATCGCGTTGCTGAATACCGCGCCGAAGGCGGTTGGGTCTATGGATGGAGTGATAATGAAGACAGTATTCACCACCGGAGAAGCCGCCGACGTTTGTAAGGTCTCGCAGCAGACCATCATCCGCTGCTTTGACAGCGGCCGGTTGAAAGGGTTTCGAGTCCCCGGAAGCCGATTTCGGCGGATTCCCCGCGAGGCGCTCATCCAGTTCATGAAAGACAACAGCATCCCGCTGGATGTGCTGGACAACGGCAAATCAAAGATCCTGGTCGTGGATGATGACCCGGAAATCGTGGAGCTGTTTGTCGATGTCCTCGAACGCGACGGGCGTTTTGAGGTCAAGACCGCCGCCACCGGCTACGACGCCGGCATTCTGACCCAGGAGTTCCTCCCGGACCTGGTCATTCTCGACTACATGCTGCCCGACATCAACGGCAACGTGGTCTGCCAGACGATTCGCAAGAATCCGAATTTCGAGCACATGAAAATCGTGATCGTCTCGGGCGTCGTCAATCAGGACGAGATCAACGATTTACTCAAGGCCGGCGCGGACGAGTTCGTCAAGAAACCGTTTAACATCGAAAAACTGATCGAGCGAATCGGGCAACTTTTGTCGGTGTAAAAGCGAGTCGGTCTGCCGATAAGAGTCTATGCCCGACCATCGCGAGAAAAGAGTCGACTTAATTCTTCAACAGCTTGAAGAATTGCCGACGCTTCCCGCCATCGCGATACGCGTTCTTGAAGTGACCGGTGACGAGCACGCCGGCGCGCGAGAAGTGCAACACCTGATCGAAAGCGATCCCGATCTTACCGCCCGCATCCTGCGATTGGTCGATCGCGGCGAAGTGTGTTCGATCGAGCGAGCGGCCGCGCCGGCGTTTGACGCCGTGCGAAGCGCCGTGCTGGCCATTGGCGTGTTTCAAAATTTTGGGCCCGCCGGACCGCCGGCGCACGGCCTTTTCAATCGCGACGAGTTCTGGAAACATTCCATCGCCGTCGGCTGCTGCGCCGAACTACTGGCCGAGGCGGCGCGCGCGCCGGGGGTTACGCCGTGCGAAGCGTTCATCTGTGGCCTGCTTCACGATCTGGGGAAGGTGGCGTTGGATACGATTCTTCCCAAGAGTTTTGGCCGGGTGATCGAAGCCGTCGATATGCTGCGCGGAAACATCGCCGACGTGGAGCGAAGCGTCATCGGCATCGATCACATGGTGGCCGGTAAACGGCTGGCCGAAAAATGGCGCTTCCCCGCGTCGATCCGCGACTGCATCTGGCTGCACGGGCAAAATCCGCGGGCGCTCCCGGCGACGGTGAAAAACGCGCGGATGGTCAACATCGTTACGTTGGCCGACCAAATCGTTCGCGAGCAGCATTTCGGCTACAGCGGCAACTACTGTTTTGACCTTCCGCGCGCGGTTCTGCTGCAAGGCGCGGGCGTGACCGACTCGACCGTCGCGTCCGTTATCGAAAAACTTCCCGGACGTGTCGAGCCCCGCGCCAGAGCGCTCGGCCTGGGCTGCGCGAGCACCGTGGAATTATTCCAAGGGGCGTTGGCGCGAGCGAACAAGGAGCTGGGCCGGATCAGCGGCCAGCTCGCGGCCAAGAGCCGCAAATTGGCCGAACGCGCCGAATGTCTTGAAGCCATGCACCGGTTTCAATCGGACCTGCGTCCCGACGCAACGCCGCAAGCGGTGTTGCAGGCGGTGGCGCAGGCGGCGGTGAGCATGTTGGGCATCGAATGCGCCGCGGCGTTTTCGTTGCCGCCGGCATGGAAATATGCGCAGACCGTTATCTGCGATGCCCGCGGCGTCATCGTCGAAACCTCGCTCATCGACGCGCCGGGCGCCGCCGCCGGCGACTCGAGAAACGACGCATCCGCCGATGATCCTGCGCCCGGTTGCTTGTCCCCCTCGCGCGTCGGCCAGGGTCCGATCCGCGCGGCCGAGACGGAACTGGCGTGGTTTGTCGCGATGGTGTCGCCGAGGCTCGCGGGCGATTATCGCTACTGGATCTGCCTCGAGGCCGACGGTCAATGCGTCGGCGGCGTCGTGTGGGGCGCGCAGGCTTCGGAATCTCAACGGCTCGCGAGCCACTGCGGTGAAATCGCCGCGCTGGCGGCGACGTGGTCGCTGGCTCTGCGCACCGCGCAATTCCGCGAAGAAGCCCGTGCCCTGGCTGAGCAGCTGGCCGAGGCCAATCGCTCCCTTCAGGCCGCCCAGTCGGAAATTCTCCGCAGCCGCACCATGATGTCCGTCGGCGAGATGGCGGCGGGCGCGGCGCACGAAATGAACAACCCGCTCGCGGTCATCAGCGGCCGTTCGCAGTTGCTCGCCCAACAGCTCAGCGACCCCAGACTCAAAGCCGCCGCCAATCTGGTCTACGAGCAGTCGCATCGCCTCAGCGGCATCATCACCGAGATGATGGCCTTTGCCCGCCCGCAGACGGCGATTATCGAACCCGTCGATATTACTGAAGTTATCGATCTTGCCGTTCGTGAGGCCAAGACGCGGTCCAATCCGGCCGATAGGAGAATTGAAGTGACGATCGGCGAGGCGCCCTGGGTCGCCGTGGACCGCGAACAGATTTCGGCCGCGTTGGCGGAGGTGATCGAAAACGCGATCCACGCGACGGCGGAAAAAATCGGCCGCATCGAGATCCACGCGGGGTACGATCCCTATTCGTCGCGCGTGGCGATCAGCGTAACCGACAACGGCTGCGGCATGGACGAGAATACCGTCAAGCGCGCGTTCGATCCCTTTTTCAGCGCCAAGCCGGCGGGGCGGCGCCGCGGATTGGGCCTGGCCAAAGCGCTTCGCTGGATCGAATCCAGCGGCGGCTCGATCCGCCTGGAGAGCCGGCCCGGCCGCGGGACCTGCGGCGTCATGCTGCTGCCGGCCCTGGCCCACGCCGCGCCGGTCCGAAACGACGCGGACGCCAGGGCGTCGTGAGCGAGTCCGCCGGCTTCGTTCAGAAGAGCTGATTTCGCGAATTGTTGTATTTTATGTGTTTACATTGCTCGACACGCACATTGTGTTCGTGACAGGAAATATCGAGCCGAGGAAGGGCTGAGCGCACCATGAATTCTTCCATCCCGGCCACCAAACCTCAGACCGGTCCGCCGCCGCGGGTCCTGATCGTCGATGACGAGCCGACCCTTCGTGAAATGATCGAGGACGTGGTCCGGGACGGAATTCGATGCCGGGTGGTCTGCGCCTCGAACCTTCTTGAAGCGCGAAATATTTTGATCACTCAGTCGATCGACATTTTGATCGCGGACGTGAATCTTCCCGACGGCGACGGCACCTCGCTCCTGGCCCTGCTTCACCGCCATCAGCCGACGGCAAGCGCCATCGTCATCACCGGCGATCCCACGTTGGCCAGCGCCATCACCGCCATCCGCGCCGGCGCGCTGGATTTTGTTCCCAAGCCGTTCACAAACGAGCAACTGATGGATCGTCTTCGCAGCGCGCTGGACCGCCAGGCGCGGGCGAACAAGGCCGACCAGCGCTTTACGCGATTGAAAGTCGCGGTAAAACGGCTCAATGAATCCCGCCGCCTCATCAGCCGAAAGGTCGATCTGCTTTGCAACGATCTGGTCAGTGCGTACGGCGATTTATCCCGGCAGCTCGACGACGTGCGCACCCAGGAAGGATTCCGCAAAGCCATCGCCGGCGCCAAGGACCTGGAACAGCTTCTATGCCACGCGATGGATTGGCTGTTGCGCGAAGTCGGCTACAGCAACGTGGCCGTTTATCTCGCCGGCGACGACGGGGATTTCCAGCTCGGCGCCTACATGAAATACACGCTTGCCGGGGATGCGCGGCTCACCGACGCCGTCAAGCGCGTATTGTTGCCCCCCACCGCCCGTGAAGCGGTCCTGCATACCAACATCAACACGTTCGAGAAACGATTCACCGCTCCGGAATTTCAGCTTCTGAAAAATCAGGACCTTCTGGCCGTCAACTGCACCTATCTCGGCGAGTCGCTGGCCAGCGTGCTTTTCTTCCGCGATATGAGGAGCCCCTTCACGGCCGACGACGAAGCCGTCGTTCGATCGATCAGCGCGATATTCGCCATCTCGCTGGCGACGGTCGTTCGCGATCCCCAGGCGGACGACGGCGGCGCGTCCGCACAGGAAAGCGAGCCCGATCAACCTCCTCGCCCACGCCATGACCCGGCCGATTGGTGGAAGCAGGGAGACGATTCCCCGTATTGACCGGCGCGGCGAAATTCTCCCCCGGACCGTTCGCTCGACCGCGGTTCCAGATAGAATCAAACGCGAGCCACGTTTTGCCGAACAAAATATTGGCGATTACGCCCACCCTACGGAAACCACCGAACATTTCCCTTTAGCGAAGCACCCGCAGCAACCGCTTGATCGGATCATAATACCGATCCACCACCCGCTCCTTCAGCGGAATGATCGCGTTATCCGTGATCGTAATATGCTCCGGGCAAACCTTCGTGCAGCACTTGGTGATGTTGCAATACCCGATGCCATGCGCCTTCTTCAAATCCGGCTCGCGATCTTCCGTGTCCAGAGGATGCATTTCCAAGGCGGCGGTGTAAACCAGATATCGCGGGCCGATGAACTCTTCTTCTTTGTGATGATCGCGGATGACGTGGCACACGTCCTGGCATAGAAAACATTCGATGCACTTGCGGAATTCCTGGACGCGGTCGATGTCCTTCTGAGCCATGCTCCAGGTGCCGTCGGCGTTGTCGGGCTTGCGCGGCTTAAACGGCTTGATCTTCTTCTTTACCCGGTAATTCCACGACACGTCCGTCACCAGATCGCGAATCGGCGGAAAGGCGCGCATCGGCTCGATCGTCACCTTTTGCGTAAGATCCAGATCGTTGAGGCGCGTCATGCACATGAGCTTGGGCATGCCGTTGATTTCGGCCGAGCATGAGCCGCACTTGCCGGCTTTGCAATTCCAGCGGCACGCCAGGTCATTGGCCTGCGTGGCCTGGATCTGATGGACGGCGTCCAGCACGACCATCCCTTCGGATACTTCGGTCGTGTAATCGACGAAGGCGCCGGTCGTCCCTTCGCCGCGCCAGATTTTGAAAGTGGCTTGATCGCCCATTTTATTTCATCTCCTCGATCACGGCCTTCAGTTCCGCCGGCATCGGTATGACAGGCTCGCGGCGGACTTGCATCTGGCCGTCGGGTCCCTGGTAGGTGACCACGTTGAAGGTGGCGCAGGCCGGGTCTTTTTCGGGGAAGTCGTCGCGGAAATGGCCGCCGCGGCTTTCTTTTCGCTCGATGGCCGAGCGCGTCACCGCCTCGGAAACGGTGAGCAGCGGCGTCAGATCAAGCGCCGTATGCCAGCCCGGATTGTAGTCGCGATTCCCGGCCGCACCGACGTTTTTGGCGCGCTTCCATAGGTCGTCAAGGCCCGCAAGGGCCTTTTGCATTTCGTCCTCTTTGCGGACGATGCCGACGAGGTCCTGCATCATCTCCTGAAGATCGTATTGAATCTGAAACGGGCCTTGCGCCCCCCCGCCGCGTTCGAACGGCGCCAGCGTTTTTTTCGCGATCTCGTCGATCTGGCCCTTGTCGATCTGGCCGGCCTGATTCTCCTTGGCGTACCTGGCGGCGTATTCACCGGCGCGCTTGCCGAAAACCAGCAGATCCGAAAGCGAATTCCCGCCAAGGCGATTGGCGCCGTTGATGCCCGCGGCGCATTCTCCCGCGGCGAACAAGCCGGGCACCGTCGACATCTGCGTGTCGCTGTTCACCCGGATGCCGCCCATCACATAATGCGTGGTCGGCCCGACTTCCATCGGTTCGGCGGTAATGTCGATGTCGGCAAGCTGCTTGAACTGGTGATACATGCTCGGCAGCTTCTGCTGAATATGCCTGGCGGCGTTGGGCAGCTTTTCCTTGATCCACGAGATGTCGAGAAAAACGCCGCCGTGCGGGCTTCCGCGGCCGGCTTTTACCTCGCGCATGATGCAGCGGGCGACGTGATCGCGCGTGAGCAACTCGGGCGGACGCCGTGAATTTTTATCCCCTTGCGTATAGCGCCAACCTTCTTCTTCATTGTCGGCGGTCGAGCTTTTGTAATTATCCGGAATGTCGTCGAACATAAATCGACGCCCTTCCTTGTTCCGCAGCACGCCCCCTTCGCCGCGAACGCCTTCGGTAACGAGAATTCCTTTCACGCTCGGCGGCCAGACCATGCCCGTCGGATGAAATTGAATGAACTCCATGTCGATCAGCTCGGCCCCGGCATGATACGCCAAGCCATGACCGTCGCCGGTGCCTTCCCAACTGTTGCTGGTGATTTTGTAGGCGCGTCCGATACCGCCGGTGGCGAGGATGATGGCCTTGGCGCCGAAGAGCTTGAAATTGCCGTGTTCGCGTTCGTAGCCGAAGGCGCCGCAGATTCGGTCGCCGTCTTTGAGGAGGGCGACGATCGTGTGTTCCATGTGGACGTCGAAGCCCTGATGGATGCCGTGGTCTTGCAGGGTGCGGATGAGTTCAAGTCCGGTTCGGTCGCCGACGTGGGCGAGGCGCGGATAGCGATGTCCGCCGAAATTGCGCTGAAGGATTTTGCCGTCCTTGGTGCGGTCGAAAACCGCGCCCCACGCTTCGAGTTCGCGCACACGATCGGGGGCTTCCTTGGCGTGAAGCTCGGCCATTCGCCAGTTGTTGACGTATTGCCCGCCGCGCATGGTGTCGGCGAAGTGGACGCGCCAATTGTCGCGATCGTCCACGTTTCCCAGCGCCGCGGCCATGCCGCCCTCGGCCATCACCGTGTGCGCCTTGCCGAGGAGGGATTTGCAGATCAGTCCGACTTTAACGCCGGCGCCCGACGCCTCGATCGCGGCCCGAAGCCCCGCGCCGCCGGCGCCAATGACCAACACGTCATACTCTTGAGCGGAATACTCGGCCACTAGAAGATTCTCCAATCATGCCAGATGCCCATCGCGCACAGCCGAACATAAACATCGGCGAATGCAACCGAAAACAGACTGCACCACGCCCAAACCATATGGCTTCGATTGAGACAGCTCACGCAATCGTATGCCTTGCGGCAGGCGCCGGACGCTTTTGAAATTTCGTCGCGACGGCCTCCGATCAGATGCCGAAGCGAATGGCAGCCAAAGGTATAACCTCCCAGGAGCCACACGTTCGCCGCCAGGACAAGAGTCCCCACGCCGATGCCGAAATGCGCTTTTCCCGCCGCGTCGGTGAATTGCGTCGCCTTGACCACGTCCCACGCGAGCAGCACGATGAAACAAACCGCCAGATAAAAAAAGTAACGATGGACGTTTTGCAGGATGAGCGGCAGCGTTTTCTCGCCCCAGTACGTTTTTCGCGGTTCGCCCACCGCGCACGAAATCGGATCGGCCCAAAACGCCTTGTAATACGCGCCGCGATAGTAATAGCACGTCAGGCGAAACCCGCCCGGCGCCCAAAGGATCAACAGCGCCGGCGAAAACGGGACCCAGCCTGGAATCCAGTGCGGCTTCGCTCCGAACCAGGCGTAGTGGGCGTCGCCGAATATTTCCGGCGAATAAAACGGCGAAATATAATCGGCCCCATGCCCAAGGTAGTGGTAGTACACCCCTTGAAACGCCGCCCATGTCGCATAAACGACAAAACCCGAGAAAACCACGAAGGTGATCAGCGGAAAAAACCACCACAAATCCTTGCGCTTGGTCTGTCCAAAAGGTCGTGGCGGCAATACGGGCAGCGAGCGGGGGGAATCAGACGATATAAGCTGAGGCATAATGTTTCCGATCCGTCCAGAACGAGGTCGGGAGCTTACAGGTAACCGCGGGCGCGATCAAGTGCCCGGCGGCCTCAAGGCCAAGCGCGTCATTTTCGCTTATTCAGCGGACGCGCTCACGCGGCAAGTTGCCCACGGCCGCGAGGCGCGGGCGGACCCGCGTCGAATGGAATAGGATATGCCGATCAGGTTTGATCTATCGTCGAGACGAATCGTTCAGCGAGGAAATTCATGGTCGGCTTCATTTCGAGTTCCCATTTCATCGACCACGACACCGGCCCTTCGCATCCCGAGCGGCCCGATCGCCTCCGGGCGATCGCGACGGCCGTTCGCAAGGCCGGCCTGCTCGATACGCCCACGCCGTTTCCCAATTTTCACATGGACTTCGGCTCCTTCCCCGCCACCGAAGTTAAACTGTTGGATCTTCCCGCGCCGGCTCCCGCCGACGAACGGTGGCTTCGCCTGGTTCATCCGCAACGTCATATCGATCGCATCCGCGACCTGTGCGATCTCGGCGGCGGCGTGCTTGACGACGGCGACACGCCGGTGAGCGCGCGTTCGTTTGAAATCGCGGCGCTCGCCGTCGGCGCCCTCCTGCGGGCATGCGACGCCGTGATCGACGGGACGGTGTCGCGCGCTTTCGCGGCCGTGCGTCCGCCCGGCCATCATGCCGAGGCGGATCGGCCGATGGGCTTTTGTCTGCTGGCGAACGTCGCGATCGCCGCGCGCTATTTGCAGCGGCGTCATGGCATGGGCAAGATCGCCATCGTTGATTTCGACGTGCACCACGGCAACGGCACGCAGGCGATCTTCTTCGCCGATCCCGGCGTCTTGTTTATCAGCCTGCACCAGTCCCCCGAATCCTGCTGGCCCGGCACCGGCTACGCCAGCGAAATCGGTTCGGGAAACATTCTCAATATCCCCATGGTTCCCGGTTCACGAGACAACGATTATCTCTCCGCTTTCCACGGACGCGTTCTTCCGGCCATCGACGCTTTCAAACCCGAGATGCTGCTGATCTCCGCCGGGTTCGACGCGCATCGCGACGACCCGCTGGCGCAGATCGATCTTGACGAGGAATGCTTTGGAGCGATGACCAAACTGCTGGCGCAAGCCGCGCGGGTTGACGCGGGAGGCCGCATGGTCAGCGCTTTAGAGGGCGGCTATAACCTCCGCGCCCTTGGGCGCAGCGTCGTCAGCCATCTGGTGGGAATGGAAGAAACTTGAGCGAGCCTCCCTTCAACGTCTACTTCGCGGTCCCTTTCCCCGCGTCAGGACGTCGGACGATTGATCTAATTTTGATTCCCGCTTTCGTATTGAGCGCCAATGTCCACATTACCTGTCCCGTCGCTGAATCGCCGCTATATCGTCGCCGCTTTGATGATGGTGATGGTTCTGGCTTCCATGGAGCAAACCGTCACCAGCACGGCGATGCCGACGATCATCTCCGACCTGCACGGCCTGGAACACTATTCCTGGGTCGCGTCGATTTACCTGCTGGCCTGTACCGTGAGCATGCCGCTCTATGGCCGTCTGGCCGATGCGCTTGGGCGAAAGCGGGTGATTCTTTTCGCGATCGGCCTTTTTTGCGTCGCGTCGGTCTTCGCCGCCGCCTCGCGATCGATGTTGCAGTTGATTCTGTTCCGCGGCCTGCAAGGTCTTGGGGCGGGCGGGATCATGCCGGTGGTCCTGACGATCGCCGGGGATATTTTCACGGTGGAAGAACGGCCGCGCGTGCAGGGATTTTTCAGCGCCGTCTGGGGAACCGCCGCCCTTGCCGGGCCGGCCCTGGGGTGGTTCCTGATCCGCACGTTCGGATGGCGTTCGATTTTCTTCGTGAATCTTCCGTTCGGCGCCCTTGGGTTGATCGTCCTGATGTGGCGCTACCACGACCGCGAAAAACCGCATTCGACGGATCTTGATCTTCCCGGCGTCGCGTCGCTGGGCATCGCCTGCACGGCGGCGCTTGCGCTGGTCTCGGGGCTTGGGCCCAACGGCGTGCCGTTGCCGTTGTCGGTCTCGCTCGGCGGCATCGCGCTGGTCGCGACGGCGTGGTTCATCCGCAACGAGATGCGCGCCGACAATCCGATCCTGCCGCCGGCTTTGATGATGAAACGCGCCATCGGCCCGTCGCTCGTGGCCAGTTGCATTCTTGGCGTTTGTTTCCTGAGCCTCGACACCTACGTGCCCCTCTATGTTCAGGGCGCTCACGGCGGCGGCGCCGGCGCGGCGGCGTGGGTCGTCACCCCCGTCATGCTCACCTGGGCCCTCAGCGGCATTGTCGCGGCCCCCGCCGTCGTGCGCTTCGGCTTTCGCAAAACCGCCATCATCGGCTGCATCCTCATGACCCTCAGCCTCACCGGACTGCTCATCTGCGCCATCACCGGCGCCCCGCGATGGATACTCACCGCCGTCCTCGCCCTCTCGGGCTTAGGCTTTGGACCGGCGTCGATGTCCTACTTGCTCGCCGCGCAAGATGCCGTCGCCTGGCAGCAGCGCGGCATCATCACCAGCGCCATCCAATTCTTCCGCACCATCGGCGGCGCCATCGGCATCGGGCTGCTCGGGATGCTCTTCAACATCCTCATCCGCCCCGAGCTTTCCCGCCTCCACGCCCTGGGCATTAACCCGGCCGACCTGATGGAGCCGCACACGCGCGAAAGACTCGATCCCGCCGCCCTTCACGCCGCCAGCGGCATGATCGCCGGCGGTCTGACGTGGGTCTTCGCGGCCATGCTTGTCTTCGCGGCGCTGCAAACGATCGCCACGCTGTTTATGTCGGGAAAAAAAGCGTCGCACGCGATCAGCCGGGTCGAAGTCATGGAGGCGATCGCGGGATGACGACGTCCGGCCCATCCAGCCTGCGCGCCGCCGTTCTCCGATAGAGTCACCGGGTGGCGGTCTTGCGTTTTCCCGCGCTGGCGGGCTTTGTTTTTGCTTGCAACTGAATGTTGTGAGCGTTGAGGATCGCCGAGATCAGCCCCGGGAAGCGCTTATCGACTTCCATGCAACGCGGCGTGTTATGCATCTCGACGCCTCGGCGCTCACCCCGAATCAACCCGGCCTCCCTGAGGGCTTTGAAATGCTGGGAGAGCGTAGACTTGGGAATGTTTTTTTCCCTGATGTTCAAAAAGTTCGAGCAATTCTGGGAACAGGCCGAACCGACGATCTTCGCGAAGATCGCCACGCGCACCGGGTCGCTGAGGGCGTGAAGGATGGCTTCGACCGTGACGTCTTCGATCGAGGGATGAAAAAGTGGCCTCATGACGAATTATCATAGCGCCGGTTGACTCTTCGTTCCATAGTTCTAATAATCCGAACAATGCAACCAAAAGAATCGGGAGGCGTGGCTTCCGGCTTTCGCTTGGTCGCGGGAACTTTGAAAGGAAATCAGATGAGCAAGCTCACAGGCAAAGTAGCGGTCGTCACCGGCGCGTCAAAGGGAATCGGAGCCGCGATCGCCAGATCGCTGGCCGCGGAAGGCGCCTCGGTGGTCGTGAACTACGCTTCCAGCCGATCCGGCGCCGATACCGTCGTCGCCGACATTACGGCCGCCGGCGGCAAGGCTGTCGCCGTGGGCGGCGACGTCTCCAAGGCGGCCGACGCGGAGCGCATCATCGACGCGGCCATCACCTCCTACGGCCGTCTCGACATTCTCGTCAACAATTCCGGGATCTATGAGTTCGCCCCGATCGCGGCCATCACCGAAGAGTCATTTCACAAGCTGTTCAACGTCAATGTCCTCGGCGTTCTCCTGACGACGCGGGCGGCCATGAAATACCTCGGCGAAGGCGCCAGCGTCATCAACATCGGCTCGGGCGTCAGCAGAATTACCCCGGCCGACAGTGCGGTTTACACCGCCACCAAAGGCGCCGTCGACGCGATCACCGGCGTCTTCGCCAGGGAATTCGGCGCCAAAAAAATCCGGGTCAATTCCATCAATCCCGGCATCGTCGCCACCGAAGGCACGCATAGCGCGGGATTCATCGGCTCGGACTTCGAGAAGGGACTTGTCGCGCAGACGCCGCTCGGACGCGTCGGCCAGCCCAGCGACATCGCGTCCGTCGCGGTTTTCCTGGCCTCCGACGATTCGGGCTGGTTGACCGGCGAACGGCTTCTCGCCACCGGCGGATTGCGGTAGCGCCAAAACAAGCGTAGCGGTGCGGATTTTTGCGCGGAATTTCCTTGCGGTTTGATTCGCGACGCCCGCCGGTCTTCCGCACGCTTATTTCGACGCGGCATCGATGAAGTTTTGATTCTTAAGCGTACCGCCGGCTTTGATCGTGATGTGGATTCCAAGACCGCCGCCGGGGGCGGTCTGTTTGTCGCCCGACGGCACGATCTGACGAAGAATCGTCGCGCCGGCGGGAATGCCGCTCAGGCTATACGCGCCGGTCGAGTCGGTTTTGGAGGAGAACTCACCGCTGTCAAGCTTGCCGTTGTTGTTGGCGTCGAGATAGATCGTCACCGCGACGATGGCTTTGCCGGCAGTGGTTTTAACGAACCCGCCGACGCTGCCTTTGTTGGAGGTCGCGGCGGGTACGGTGTCGGTGAAATTTTCACCGGTGACGGAGGCGCCGCCGGTGACGGTAATGTGAATTCCATAGCCGCCCGCGGGCGTGGTTTGCGCGTCGCCCGGCGGCAATATCTGGCGAGCAATCATCGCGCCGAGGGATACGTTCGCAATGTTGTACGCGCCGGTCGACGCGGTGACGGCGCTTTGTTCGGCGGGGTCGAGTTTCCCGTTGTTGTTGGCGTCGACATAAACGGTGACGCCGGCCACCCCGGCGCCGCCGGTGGTCTTGACGGCGCCGCTGACGCTCGCGGCGCCGGACGTGGGAAGCGCGTCGACGAAATTGTTATTCGCCAGCGAACCCCCGGCGACGACGGTGATTTGAATGCCGCTGCCCCCGGTCGGGCTGGATTGCGTATCTCCGGCCGCCAAAACCTGGCGAATAATCCGGGGGCCGGCGGGGACATTGCCGATGGCGTAGACGCCGACCGCATTGGTCGTCGCGAAGGGGTCGCCGGCGTTGAATGTTCCGCTGTTGTCCATGTCCACATAAACAGTCGCCCCGACCACGGGAGCGGCGCCGGCGGTCGTCACGGCGCCACTAACGGCGCCCGTGGTCAAAATGGAATCGACGAAGTTCTCGTTGGAAAGCGAACCGCCGCCGGCGACGATGACCTGAAGTCCCGCGCCGCCGAGGGGGCTTAATTGGGCGCCGCCGTTGGGTAAGACCTGGCGGACGGTTTGCGCGCCGGCGGGGATATTGGCGATGGCATAGGCCCCGCTTGAATCGGTGAGGGCCGATATATCGCCGGCATTGAGCGTGCCGCTTTTATCGATGTCCACATAGACGGTCACGCCGGCGACCGGGACGGCGGCGGCGGTGGTCACCGAACCGCTGACGCCGCCGGTGTTGCCGGCGGCGACGGTGAATCCGTCTTGAATGTAGGCCGCGATCGTCGAGGCCAGGTAGAGCGGGTCCCACAGCGCCGCGCTTTCATCGCGGGCGCCCGAGATGAACGCGGCAAGCGTCGGCGTCAATCCCTGCCCGGCCATGTAGGTCATCACCGAGCGCGCCGGATCGACGAATGGAACCACCGCGTTTACCGCCGTCGGCTCCACCGCGGCCTGCCATGCGGAAAACGAGGTGTTGGCGCCTTGAAGCTGGAACCAGTTGGAGGCCGAGGACGTGGTGGATGAATAGACGTTGCCCGACCAGGTTTCGTAACGCGGATCGTAGAGACTGCCGTGTGAAATAATACGACCGGCGGCATTGTCCTGAAAGTCATTGTCGCGAATGACGACGTCGCTCAATCCGTCCGCGCCGGCGCTGCCGGGAACGAATAGCGGACTCATGAGAAGACCATAGCCCCAGTTATAAACGACGTTATCGCTGATAACGACGGAATTGAGGCCCACCTCCTGCTGTGGATTGACGACCGTGGTTCCCGGCTGCAAATTAATGGCGGCGAGCGAGCCGCCCCCGTCGGCGAATATGTTGTTTGAAATCACCGTTGCGCCGCCGACTTTCAGATTTCCGATGACCGCGCCAAAACCCCAGCCGGACGGATCCTGCCGCGCTCCGAGCACGACATTTCCCACCACTTCTCCGCTCACCCCGCCGGCGCGCGTGGTGGCGCCGTTGACCAATCCAAAGGAAAAGGCGTGAGGGTCATTGATAAAGACATTGTCATCGACAATGCCGCCGCTGCGGGCCTGGAGACCGAAGCTTGATGCGTCGGCGAAGATATTGCCGGTCACCACGACGTTATTGTCGCTGGAATGAAGATAGCAATCGTGGTTGTAAATCGTCGCCTGGGCGCCGACCACGGCGGCGTTCCAGCCATCATGGTCGAAGACGTTATCCTGGATATTCAGCCCGGTCACCATTTCCGCATACAGGCCCTGTGAATGCGCGGTGGCGTTATTGCTGTACGCGTCGAGAATTTCGCTTCGGCGGACGGTAATGTCGTTGACCGGTCCGTAGTTGGCGGTAAACGTCAGGTCAAACGTAAAGTAGCTGAACGAGCAGTCTTCGATGAGCAAATCGGTTGTGCCGCCCAAATCATAGAAACCGTTCATACCCTGCCCGGTAAAATTGGGACTGCTGGGATTATGAGTCGAACTGGTGAAGGAAATTCCAATGATATCCACATGCTGATTTGCCGCCGAGGTGACGAACGCGTTATTGGCGCCGGCGTCGACCACCGGGCGGGCAAGCGTGGGATCACCGTAATCGGTCACGACGGCCGGCTCTTGTTTGGAACGACCGGAGTCGGCGAAATCGCCAAAGCTTTCATTAAACGTATCGCCGCGGTTGAGCAGGATCCAATCGGGAAATCCGTTGCGCAACTTCCCATACGCCGTCGCCAGCGTGGCAAGAGGCGAGGAAGGAGACAGGCCGGTGTTATTGATATCGGAACCGGACGCGCTGACGTAGATCAGCTGAGAATCCGGACTGGGAGTGACGACGGTAAACCCGCCGGCGTCCAGAGCAACCGAGAGCAAACGGCGGTTTTCGAACGATTCGACGATCGCGCGGGCGCTGTTTTTCGATCTCTTCGACGCAACGCGGATGAACTTTGCCTGCACTCGGCCTCCAAAATGTTTTGCCGCCCGGCAATCCGGGTGACCGGTAAGATTTGAATGAGGCGTTTTGACAAACGCGCAGCGCGATCGCCCGGGCGTGCGAAGCTTCGAGGAAAAAAGCGTGCAGGGCGGCTGTGCTACGGGGTCAGCCAAATCTCCGCCGGAAATTTGGAATCGCTCGCGTGCTGAAGCGTTTCTCACTGTGGCGAAACGCCCTTGGTTCGCGAATCACGCCCGGCACACCGGGCCGCCATCACTAAATGCACAAACGCCGCAACACCTTGAAGAATGCTCTAAGTCGAGCGATCGATCACACTGTATCATGTGTTTCAGTCTTTTGCTCGCAAATTGTTAACAATTTAACGAGATGATAAAAAAACGATTTTCGGGAAGATCGTCGGGTGGCGATTCGAATGCGACGAGACTGCCTTCGCTGGGGCGGGAAACAACCGCGAGAACCGCGGCTCGGCAATTCGTCGCTATTGATACAAAAGATATTTTTGTCGCTGAAGTCGAAACGCCGTGATTTGGGGCTCCCATGCGAACGGCCCCGAAGGCGCCTTCGGCGAGGCGAACAGGTCTGACGCGGCGGCCGTGTTTTGCAGCATCTTTTCCACGCGAAAGGACTGGAATTTGTCGCCGAACAAATTCCCGAGGCGCCAGGCGATCGCAAGGCCGGCTTTTGCAGGCGCAAATGCGTTTCGATCGACCGCGTTAACGTATACGCCCTGGCATTTTTCTTTCGCGAATTTGCCGGAGCCGGGCTCAAATACGATCGGCACAAACCGCAGTCCCGCCAGCTTCGCGTCGTTCAACGCGGCGGCGA
Source organism: Tepidisphaeraceae bacterium (assembly GCA_035551995.1). Lineage (GTDB taxonomy): Bacteria > Planctomycetota > Phycisphaerae > Tepidisphaerales > Tepidisphaeraceae > RYN-428. The sequence goes on along the minus strand of DASZME010000094.1, from coordinate 15,625 downwards.
GCGCCGGCCCGTCGATCCACGGGGCGCCAAATTGTTCGAACGGTTGATCCGTCCCGCGCCCGACGGAAACATTGGCCGCTTCCAGGAGGCCGATCGCCGGATAAAGCAGCGCGGCGGTCGGGTTGCGAAGATTCGGGGAAGGGTTGATCCATCGGAGGCCGGTCTCGTCCCACCACATGTCCCGCCGCCAGTTTTCCATGGCGATGATTTGCAGATCGCAGTTGATTTTGAATTCGACGTTGAAAAAAAGCGCCAGCTCGCCGACCGTCATGCCATGCACGAGCGGAAGCGCGCCGAACGCGGTGAAGCCGAGATGGCTTTCATCGGCAAGGGGGCCGTCGCATACGAGGCCGGTGTTGGGGTTGGGACGATCGAGGACGACAAATCGAATTTTTCGTTCGGCGCACGCCTGCATGCACAAGCCCATCGTGCTGATGTAGGTGTAGAAACGGACGCCGACGTCTTGAACGTCAAAGACGAGCGTGTCGATTCCGTCCAACGATTCGGCGGAGGGCTTTTGTGATTTGGCGCCGCCATACAGGCTGACGATTTTCAGGCCGGTTTTTGAGTCGCTTGAATTGGCGATTTTTTCGTCGAGTACGCCGGCGATGCCGTGTTCCGGGGAAAAGAGCTTGACCAATTGCACGTTTTTGGCGGCGACGAAAACGTCGATGTCGCGGTTTCCTTCGCGGTCGATGCCGGTTTGATTGGTGATGAGGCCAATCTTTCGCCCGGCAAGTCGTCTAAAATTTTCCCGTTCGAGCATATCGACGCCGGTGAGGGTCGCGTGACATATGGGGATCACAGCGGCCGATCTTTGCGCGCTTGTCGGATTTGTGGAAGGCGCCGAAGAAGGCGCCGTCGTTGGCTGCGCATGCGAGGCGATCGGATTCAACGGCGGGCCGAGGAGCGCTTCGGCCACGACCGTCGCCACGTCATGTCGCAGGGTTTTTACGCTTGTTTTTCCGTCGGGGTGGACGGTGTTGGTGAGCAGGATGTAGTAATTATCGTGAATCGGATCGATCCATAATGCCGTCCCGGTGAAGCCCGTGTGGCCGAGGGTCGATCCGGATTGGTAACGGTCGCCGCGGGGCGAGGAGTAGGCGGTATCGACGTCGAATCCGTAGGCGCGAAAGCCGCCGGTTGGGCCGGGGACGGGTCGCGGCTGGATCATCTCCGCGACGGTCGATTCGTTGAGGATTCGAGACCGGCCGAATGTGAATTGACGGACCCCGTGATCGGCGTTTTTGCCTCCGGCGAGGATCATTCGACAGAACCTGGCCAAATCCTCCGCGGTCGAAAAAAGCCCGGCATGGCCGGCAACGCCGCCAAGGGCATAGGCGCGGGGGTCATGCACTTGGCCGGTCATCCAGCGGCCGTTGCGTTTTTCGGTCGGCGCGCAGCGCGGTTTCTCGTCGTCCGACGGCAAATAGCCGGTGTCGGTCATCCCCAGGGGGCGGAAGATTTCGTCGCCGGCGAACTTATCGAGCGATCGGCCGTCAATTTGACGGATCAATTCGCCGAGAACAATGTAGCCGACGTCGCTGTAGGCGAAGCGCGTTCGTGGCTTTTGCGCCGGTGCGAGCGCCAAGATTTTTTGCATCGCGATGGCCGGGCCGTTGGCGTAATCGCTCAGATCGTCGTCGGGGATCAGCCCGCCGACGTGAAGGAGGAGATCGGCGACGGTGATCGACGCCTTGCCGTTTTGCGCGAAGGCCGGCAGATATTTGGCGATGGGATCGCCCAGCGCAAGTTTTCCGCGCTCGCTTAGAATCATGATGCTTGTCGCCGTGGCGAGGGGTTTGGTGAGGGAGGCCAGGTCGAAAATCGTGTCGGTGGTCATCGGCTGCGTGGTGGGCCGCAGGGCGCGATTGCCGTACGCTTTTTCGTAGAGAACGGTATCGCCGCGGCCCACCAGCAGCACCGCTCCCGGACACTTCCCCGCGGCGATGGCTTGGTCGATCAAGCGGTCGGCTCGCGTCATGGCGCCGGCGTTAAAATACGAATTAGCCGCGGCGACCGACTCGGCGGATATCGTTTGCGCGCTCGCGGGCATGCCCATCGCCAGGACAATCGCCGAGATAAGCAGCAAAGGACGTGTGATGACAAGCATGGGTCACGTCATCGGTTCGCCAGCCGATCGCGGCACGCCGGCAATTAATCTTCGTCTTCGACGGTCGACGCGTCCGCCTGGTCTTTGTTGCGCGGATCTCCCTGCGGATAGTCGGCGATGTAAGTAAAATCAACGCGCACGTATTCCACGCACGGCCACTTACGAATCGCATCGACTTTGTCGGCGCATATCGTGCCTTGCACGCTGCCGGTATTGGGGTCGGTTTCGTCGACCACCATCGACATTTTGGCGAGCGCTTGCACGGTTTCGTCAAATTTGCCGTCGGCGCATTCGCGCTTGAGGATGACGATCACGTCCGATACTTCTTCGTCTTGATGTTGCATTGGCGCGAATCATAAGCGAGCGATATCGGTTCTGCCATATTTTTTGCCGATGCGCGACAAATGACCAAAGGCCCGATTCCGGGTATAGTCGCCCGCCACATGGAGGTTTTGGCATGAGCACAAGCGTGACGGCGTCGGCGGGCGCTTTGAGATCGGGAGCGTTGGAAGTCCCGCGCGGCGGAGGAAAATGTGCCGTATCGGGCCGCTTGATCGAACCCGGCGAAAAATATTTTGCCGCCATCCGCGAAAACCCGGCCGCCGTCGAGCGCCTCGACGTCGCCCCCGAATGCTGGGACGGAATCGACAAAGCGGGTCTGCTTGCCTTCTGGCGAACCGTCATGCCCAAACCGGACGAAAAGAGAAAAATCTTCGTCGACGACGAGGTTCTCTGCTCGCTCTTTGAACGGCTGGCCGACGCGCTCGAACCGGCCAAGGTCAGCTTTCGATTCGTGCTGGGGCTTATCCTGATGCGTAAGCGCCTGGTGATTTACGACATGACCCGCCATGATCAGGGCAAGGATGTCTGGGTCGTTCGGCTCAAGGGAAAGCCCGAGCAAATGGACCTGCTGGATCCCAAACTCGACGAGCGACAGATGGCCGAGGTCAGCCAGCAGCTGGGGCAGATTTTGAACGAAAATCTTTGAAGTCCTTTTCGCCGGGTCCGGGCGCCGGCGATTTCCAAAAATGATTCCGCATGAAATCCATCTCTCTTATTCCAGTCGTCGCCGTTCTTTATCTCCTGGCCGGCTGCTGCCCCACCCATCCGCCCGCCGAAAAGACGACGGCCTGGCTTGGCCCCACCGATTCGATGGCGAAAGTCATCTCGGACATCAATGCCAACAACTCCAAAATTCCCACGCTCTTCGCTCACCATTATTACGAAGCCGACGTGGTCGACGACAAGAAGCATTCGCATCACGTCGCCGGCGACGGCGTGTTGCTTTATCAGGCGCCGATCAGCATTCGGCTGAGGGCGAGCGCCGCGGCGGTGGGAACGGTTTTCGAGATCGGCAGCAATCCGCGATCGTTCTGGTTCGAATTAGGCCCGGACACCGGCAGCACGCTCTGGTGGGGAAACTACGCCGACCTCTCGCAAATCGATCCCGATTCCGCCGGCATCCCCATCCGCCCGGATATGGTTCGCGACGTGCTCGGCATCGCCACCATCAACACCAACTTCAGCGAACTTCCGGCTCCGACCATGCGGTTTAACGCCGAGAAGGACGCGTACGACTTCGTCTGGATCGCAAAGCGGCCCGACCGGTGGGTCGCGCTGCGCGAGGTATGGTACGATCGCGTGACCAAACGCCCCAGGCTCGTACTGCTCTATGATTCCAACGGACGCGTCGTTTTAAGGGCGACGTTCGATCCGCAGCAATACCGTCAGATTCAAGTCCCCAATCTGGCCAAATCGGAGTGGCCGTGGATGCCCGGCGACTACCGGCTCGAATTCCCCGATACCGGGTCCTTGCTGCGAATGACGCTGGATCAGGCCCAACTGACCAGTAACATGGGCAACGGCGTGACGATTCCCAACGCCAGCAGCTTTCGGATGCCGAATCCCGACAACGCTCCGGTTGACAAAGTCATTCGGATCGCGGCGCCGGCGGAGCGGTGAAAGTCCGGGACCGACGCCACTGATGCGGCCCAGCCTCTTAAACGGGGACAGAATTCCGGCGGTGTACTAAGATTAGAAATGGTGAGGAGTGAATTGAGACGCCAAATTACCGCCCTGTGCTTTTTTGTCGCCCTGCTGTGCGTGCTCGCGCCGGGCGCCGGGGCGGCGCAGCCGTCCACTGGACCGGCGACGCGAGGCGCGGGGCCATCGATGACCGCCGGTCCGGTCCAGATCAAAAATTTGCCGCAGAATGTCCTGGCGCACGGCACCGACGAACTCTATTGGGTAGCCCATGTCGTCTCCCAGCCAAACCTGACCCCGCCGGGCGAGCAGACGCAAATTTTCCTGCGAAGGGCCGGGGGCGATACCTGGCAGCATCTCAGCGATCTGCCGACCCGCGCAACCTGTCTGGCCGACATGGGATCGCAGCTTGCGGTGCTGCTGTCCGGCGGCGATTGGCTGCTGATCGCCGAGGACGGGTCGGGAACGACGGGGCAATATCTGCCCGGCGGCGCGCAACCGGTGACGCTTGCCTCCGACGGGGAGACGCTCTGGGCCGTCGCCGCGACGCCCGCCGTCGCGGCCACGCAACCCGCCTCCGCCCAGCCCGCGACGCTCCCGGCGGCTCCTGAATCGCCGTCTCGGCTTGTCCTGTACATGCTCAAGGAGGGCGAATGGAAAATCGCCGACGGCGCGGCAATCCCGGCCGATCTCCGCGCCGACGCGCCGGTCTCTTTGGCGATCATCGATCGCGTTCCGTGGCTGGCGATCCTGCGCGGCGACACCGTCGGCGTCTTGCGTCAAACGCCGGAAAACTGGCGGCCTGTTTCTCAATTTACCGCCCCGCCGGCGCCCGCCGCTTTCAAACTTCTTTCTGGCATCGCGCCGCCTGTCCTCTGGTTGGGCGGCATCCAATCGGGTCGGCTGGAGTTTCTTCCGTCGCCCGGCCCCGCCAGATCAGCGAGCCTCAAGGAAACCGACGCCCCGATCACCGACCGAACCGCCGTCTTCGCGATCAACTCCATCCGCGAAATCGCGATCGTCGAAGGCAAGCTCACCGAACAAAGCTACGACCGCCAGACCATGCTGCCGACCGGCAAGCCCGCCACCATCGCGCTGCCAAGACCCAGTGCGCAGTATTTCTCCAATGAGCTTTGGAAACTGGCGATGACCTTGGCCCTGGCCTTCGCGATTTTCTCCTCCGCCCGACGCCGCCGCGACCCTGAGGAAGCCGCCGAGGAAGTCAAGGGTCTGGCGCTCGCCGAGGCCGGCCGTCGCCTGGCCGCGGGCTTGATCGACATGACTCCCTTCGTCGTCCCGCTGGTCTTTCTCCTGCAAATCACCCGCCTGGCGGGTTCCGACCTGCAAGACCCGTCACCTGCGGTGCGCGATCTGTGGCTGCTGACTCTCAAGACCGGGATGGCGGCGTTCGCGGTCTACCTGCTCCACACCACCATCGTCGAAACGCTGACGGGCCGAACGCTGGGAAAAATGCTGATGGGCCTTCGCGTCGTTCGCCTCGACGGCGGCACGCCCGACGTGTCGTCGCTGGTGATTCGTAATTTCCTGAGGTTGGTCGATGTGGGTCCCTTCGGCTTGCCGTTGATGATGATTCTCTTTTCACCCTTGCATCAGCGCATCGGCGATATCGCCGGCGGCACCGTCGTCATCCGAGACCGCGTCCGGCCGGAGGGAAATTTAGTTGAGCCGGCGAAGGAAGAGCCGCCCCTGACCCCCGCCGTCGAAGCCAAACCGCCGGCGCCGGCGGGAGATTAAGGAAAGAAATTCAAGGGAAAACAGTGAACGAATTGCCGTGGACCATGGGGCATTATATTTCGCGACAGTGATGCGCGCCCGAATTCGAGACAAAGAATGGGGCTAGAGAAAGGGTGGAGTCGAGAGGTGGCGCGGTGGCGAGAATCGATCCGTTTCCACCTCCCGCTCATCGAACCGGACGTGCGCACTCGCTTTGGAAAATTATCTCTTTATCCCCTTTTCTTTTGTCCGCCGAGCGCGCGCCCGCCAGGGAACTCAGCCATCTTCCCGCACTCGATGGCTTGCGCGGCGTGGCTATTCTCCTCGTGCTTTTGCATCACCTCTTCATCACCGCCAATTTCCATCATTTGCTGTCGCGCGCATTTCTTAGCATAGCCGCGGCTGGATGGGTCGGCGTCAATTTGTTTTTCGTCCTGTCCGGGTTTTTAATCACACGCATTCTGGTCGCCTCAAAAGAGAGCCCTCATTATTTTCGAAACTTCTACGCCCGCAGGACGCTCAGAATTTTCCCACTCTATTTTGGCGTCCTCGCGATCGCATTTCTGTTGCTTCAAGCCTTGCATCTGGGCGTGATCGCGTCGTCGAGCGTGTCGCCTTCGGAATGGCAGCCAACGAGCATTGGGCAGAAGGCGTGGTAGCCGCCGTAGGGCTGAGACTCAAAAATCGCCGTATAGCGCATGCGTATGATCATTGCACGGCAAAGAGCGGACCGATACAAGAAGCTGAAAAGGTGAGGTCCATCATTTCTCCTTTCCCACCGGCCATGTTCGCGGCCGGCGTCGTCGTCGCATTCGGTGGCGGAGACGTAATCAGTGCGACTGCTGGAATCGACGATGCGCTCCGACGTGTGGACGATCGTGCTGGAATCAAAGCCGCTGTCGATGTCGCCGTTGCGGACCGTATAAAATCGAACGGCGCGCGATCGTACGAGGTTCATTGTATTTAGATCATTCCTCCGGGCGACGCGGTGGCCTCGTAGGCGCAATGATTGAAGAGCGCTTCCCACTCCAACTGTTGAATGCGAATCACGGCTTGGCGCCGAGGGTCGGCGGCCTTTTCGTGGATCGCCTCGATCAGATCCACCAGAGCATCGGGGTTGTATTCCGCGCCGACAATTCGCAGCAGCGATTCATCGGTCGTATCACGGCCAATGAGGTCAATGCCCATCGCGCTGATCAGCCGAAAAACACGATGGTCGGCACATCGGGCGTACCAATATTTCGCGTTGGAAAAATCGCCTTCCCGCCGGTGCATGATGGCGTGCCAGAAGGCGCCGGTGGGGCCGATTAAATCCTGAACGATCTTGTGGCACGCGTCGAGCGAGTCGTGCCAAAGCCACAGTCCGCCGAGCATGGCGCCGGCGTCTTGGGGGTTGACCACCGGGAGCGTAAGCAACTGTTGCGGCTTTACGCCCGCCAGGAGCGCGCGGGCCGATTCTGAAGTTGTGCCGGCGACGACCAAACTTTGATAGGCGTCGGGCCGCGAATCGAGGATTTTCACAGCAAGCGGGGAGAGAAATTGCGGTCGGGTGTCGGTGATATTGTTCTCGGGCATTACATTTTCCTCGCTGCACAATTCCGGCCAGTCGCGTACGCTACGATAGGCGTTAAAATACTCCGCGACGAACGCCGCGCGGAAAGAAAAAGGATCACTTTCATGCGTGCAAATTCCCGACTCGCGTTTATTTTGTTATGCGGCGCCGCGGTGGCCGGCTGCAATGGCGCAAATAGCGACAGCTCAGCGAAAATGACCGCCGAGGCGCCAACCGACACCGAACTTGCCGCCTATGCCGCCTCGCATCCATATCCGGCAACCCAACCGGCGCAGGAGGTAAAGGTGGCGGCCATCGCCAGCCCCGATCGCAGCACCATCAAGCTTTATAACTTCAGCAACCAACCGTTCAGCGAAATCGATGTCTGGGTGAACGGCTCGTGGCTGCAACACGTTCGCGGTCTCCCGGCCAACGGAAGCATCATCATCAAGTCATCCGACCTTTATAACGCCTTCGGCAAAAATTTCGCCAGTCAGAAGGAGCCGGTGTCGCGCGTTCAGTTGAAGACCAATGGCGGATTTTACGACGTCATGGGGCCCGTGGCTCAGTAGCGATCGTGCGAAAGCGGATCGAAACCGCAACTTCGCGAACCGATCGAAAACTCACGCCGGGGAAAAAATCGCTTCGATCGCTTGACCGAAACGGCACGGGCCGGCGATGCAAATCGCCGATTTGGCCAAACGCGTCGGTCTCGCCCGCGTTTACCTATCGCTCTCCCGCCGTTATCATTTCGCGTGATGCCGACGATGGGGTTGGCGATGGGAGCCGCGATATGCCGATGCTTGGGATCGATTTGGGGACGACGTTCTCCGCCATGGCGTATTTGGATCCGCATGGGGCGCCCACCACCGTTCCGAATAATGAAGGAGAGTTGACGACGCCGTCGGTGGTTTTGTTCGAAAAAAGCGGCGATGTGGTCGTTGGCCGCGAGGCCCGGCGCGCGGCGCTGTCCGAACCGGCCAGCGTGGCCGAATGCGTGAAACGGCACATGGGGGACGAATACTTCCCCAAGCTGATCAATGGGCAAATGCGCACGCCGATTGAGGTGAGCGCGCTGATTCTCCTGAAACTGAAGCAGGACGCACAAAAAAAATTGGGAACGATCGACGGCGTGGTCATCACCGTTCCCGCGTATTTCGATGAATCCCGCCGCCAGGCGACGGCAAAGGCCGGAAAACTCGCCGGCCTGAAGGTGCTCGATATCATTAACGAGCCAACCAGCGCCGCGCTGGCGTACGCCTATCGCAGTTTCAGCAAGGACGACATCGCCGACGGGGCGGCCATGAGGCCACGGACCGACAGCCAGCCGCGAATCGTGCTGGTGTATGACCTGGGCGGCGGGACGTTTGACGTCACGCTTTTGCGCATCGCGGGCAAGGATCTCACCGTCCTCGCCACCGCCGGCGATGTGCGGCTTGGAGGCCGTGACTGGGACGACCGTGTCTTCAAGTACATCGCCGACCAGTTCATTCACGCCCATGGCGAAGATCCGCGGGATAATCCCAAAAGCGCCCAGGCGTTGATGCTGACCGCCGAGGAAACGAAGAAGATCCTCACGTCGCGCAAGCAGGCGAGCTACGTCGTCAATCACGCGGGAAAATCGTTCAGCGGGGACATCACGCGCGAGCAGTTTGACGAGCTGACTCAGGATTTGCTCTATCGTTCGGAGAATCGGTGCAGCCGGGTCATCAAGCAGGCGAGCCTTGTTTGGGAGCAGGTTTCGGAAATTCTGGCGGTGGGCGGATCGACGCGGATGCCGCAGGTTTTAGAGATGCTCAAGCGGGTGACGGGGAAAGAGGCGAATTGTTCGCTGTCTCCCGACGAAGCGGTTGCGCAGGGCGCGGCGATCCACGCGGCCATTTGCGCCACCCGGCCGGCCGCGCAGGCGCCGGCCCATCCGACGCCGGCGCGGCCCGCGCCTAAGCCGCTGGCCGCGCCGGGCGGCGGCGGCGCGCCGGCTCCCGGCGGCGCCGTGTGGTCGCCTTCGGCGCAGCCGTCACACCTCCACAAACCCGCCGCGCCGCCCGGCACGTCGCCACCCGCGAAAGCCAGCGTCCCTCCGCCGCCGCCTTCGGTTGAGCCGGCCCGGACGGCCGACGCCGCGACCGAAACGTCGGCCGGCGTGGTCGCGTATTTCAAGCATCGCGTGGTCGAGTTGCTTCGATCGATCCGCACCACAAACGTCAACGCTTACAGCCTTGGCGTGGTCGTCACGCGCCCGGATAATCGGCAGCGCGTTTCGATTCTGATCCCGCACAACACGGCGTTGCCCTTCAGCGTCAAGCGCGCCTTCGGCACGGTGAAAGACAACCAGGCGTCGGTGACTGTCCGCGTGGTGGAGGGTGAATCGCGCGACCCATTGGAATGTATTCCGGTCGGCGCGTGCAGCATTCAGCATCTTCCGCCGGGATTAAAAACCGGATCGCCGGTGGAAATTACCTTTACGTATGACAACAGCGGCCGCCTGCACGTCGAGGCGGTGGAAACAACCTCCGGCAAATGGGCGAGCGTGGCGATCGAACGAAAGGCAAGTCCGCCGAACGTGAAACAAGACCGGGAATTGGAAATTCAGATGACGCGCGTGAAAGTGAGCTGACCCATTGTTGCACGTCTTGCGAAATCGACGAACGTACGAATGAAACATGCCCGATGATCTGTATTCCATATGGCTGAAAGTTGCTCCCGGACCGCGTCCGCCGGACCATTATGCGCTGCTGGGGCTTCCCCGCTTCTGCCAAAGCCAGGAACAAATCGAGGCGGCGGCGCAGCGGCAACTCGACGAGCTTGATCGCCATTCGCTTCATAACGATATTCCCCGGCGCGAGGCCTGCCACCGAATGATGAACGAGGTGGCCCGCGCTCGAATCGCGCTAACCAATCCGCAAAAGCGAGCCGCGTACGACCTGACGCTCGACCCGGAGCACAAGCCCAAACCCCCGGCGCCGATACCATCGGTTCCGACGCCCCCGCCGGCGCCGGCGTTCGTTTCACCACCCCCCGCCGCGGTTTCATCATCGGCTTCCGCGGAGGCCGCTGAATCTCCCAAGCATGCCGCGGCCCGTTCAAATCCTCTCGTCGCGGCCGCCATGGCGAATCCCGCGCTGTGGATCGTGCCGTTGATTTGCATCGCGCTATTGGCCGTTGCGATCAACCACGTCATGCGCCAATCGCCGCCGACCACCGTCGCCACGGCAGTTTCGCCGTCGTCCAAACCGTCGGCGCCATCGATTTCTGCGCCCATCGCGAAAGTTCCGGGAACAACGCGCGGCAATTCAACGGGCGCCGTGCAAACCAGGCCCGCGCCAAACATGGCGGCGCCACCCGCCACGACCGGCCACGAATCATCCGCCACCACGGCGCCGGCCGTCGCGGTCGTGATCGATAAATCCAAATTGCCGCCGCCGCCGATCGACGTGAATTTAAAGCCGATACCGAGCGCCGACATTCGCGAAAAATCCTCGAAGCTGGTGGATCAGGTTTATGGCGACGATCTCGCCGCCGCCAAAACACCGGCTGAAAAAGCTGCACTGGCCAAAAAGATGCTCGGCGCCGTCGGCACGCTGGGCGACCATGACGGCGATCGATTTGTATTGCTGGGACGCAGCGCCGACCTGGCCGTCGAAGCCCTCGATATGAATACCGCGATGGCGGCGATCGACGCCGCGGCCCGGGAATTCAAAATCGACGCATTGAAGATCAAGGCCCGCGCCCTTGATGTGCTAGCCTCAAATCTGACGCCAAATCAGGATCAACAGGCGTTGGTGCGCCAGCTCGATGGGGTCATCGACTCGGCGATCCGCGCCGATCGATTCGACATCGCCGCCTACGTTGTCCACGCCGCCCAAATCGCCGCGAAGTCCGTCAATGATCCAGTCTGGCTGCAGAAAGCGGAGCTCCGCCAGAAAGAGGTCGAGGACGCCGAGGCCGAATATAAGAAAAGCGTCGCAGCCCCATTGCATGCCACGAATTAAATCCACCGCGTGCGGCGTTCGTCAATGGCGATGACGGACCTGCGGTCGAATCAACCGGAGACTCATCATACGCTTTCCGGCACCCTGAACGCCGCGCGATACACGCGCTTCAGCATTCTGTTTCCCGCCTCGTTGTCGATAAATCGCTCCGTCTTCGGATCCATCGTCAGGGGCAGGCCCAGGACGGCTTTATCGATGGAAAGGTCAATCTCATTGCTCGCCAGGTGCTGGGCGAATCGCTCGAAGGTTTCCAGAGCCGCCGGGTCTGATTTGACGGCGGCTTTGATCGCCTCCGGATCGCATTTGCGGCCGAGCCGATATGAGATGTTGGGCATATGGCACAGCGACGTCGAAAGATGTCCGTCTTCGATATCCGCGTGCAGATCGGAAGCCTTGCGGCTGCGAACCGCGTCGATGAAGTTGGCAAAATGATCCTGCTGCATGCGCTTCTTGCCTTCGCCGTCGGCCTCGAATTTACGAATCGCCACGTCCTTTTTATCGTAGGCGGTTGTGCCGGCAAGATAGCCGTTTTCGCATTCGAGGACCCAGCCGACGCCTTGTGTTTTGTAAGTATCCACTTTTGGATTTCCCGGCTTGGACGGCAGGCCGCGAACTTCCATGATCATTAGCGAATCGCCATAGTCGTGAATCGCGAATTGCGTGTTGGGCGTTTGGCCGTCGTCGTCGTAGCCAAACCGGCCGCCGACGCTCAGGACATTGTTCGAGAGCGTATTTTTATCCATCGCCCAGCGAACGATGTCGATTTCGTGAACGCCGTTGTTGGCGATCTCGCCGTTTCCGGTTTCCCAGAACCAATGCCAGTCGTAATGAAAATGCTCCCGGCGCGGCGCCTCCAGCGGCGACGGGCCGCACCATAGATCGAGATTCACTCCAGGCGGTATCGCCGGCGCGGCCGCGACTTTCCCGATGCTCGACCGGCGATTGTAAATCACCGCGCGTCCGATGAGGATCTTGCCAAGATTTCCCTTCTTCACCCATTCGACCGCTTCACGCACGACCGGATTCGATCGATTCTGCGTGCCGGCTTGCACGATCCTGGAATATTTTCGGGCGGCCTCGACGGACTTGCGACCCTCCCAAATATCATGCGAAACCGGTTTCTCCACATACACGTCTTTTCCCGCCTGACAACTCCACACGGTTATGAGCGAATGCCAGTGATTGGGAGTCGCGGTGGAGATGACATCGACGTCTTTGTTATCGAGCAACTTCCGCAGGTCGTTATACTTTTGAATTCGTGGCGCCGACGCGGTCGGTTCAGGTTCAGGCGCGCGAAGCGACTGGCCTTTCGTCACGCGGGCGTATCCCTTTTCCAGCACCGTTTCATCGGCGTCGCACAGCGCGACAAGCTCCACGCCGTCAATTTTGCGATATGCGTCGATGTGGGCATTGCCGCGGCCATTGAATCCGATTACGCCAACGCGGATGTTACCGTTGGAGCCGACGATTTTTCCGTAAGACAACGCGCTGAATCGGGAAACCGCGGCCGCCGCCACGGCACCGACAGACAATTTGAGAAACCGTCTGCGAGATCGGCTACGCGGCATTGGGAAAACCCTCGTGAGCGGCCTAAGCGTTTATCGCGTTGCTGAAGCGTTCCTGCGTTACGCGGCGCCCGTTGCGGGGCGCATTTCCATTCAAGGTTCCGCCACAGCAATATAAAAATGCCCCTAAGCATCAAATGTCAGGAATCTATTTGACTTCCCTCCCCGTCTCTTTGCTACTTCCTCGCAACCGCCGGAAAAATCGGCTCAATCCGCTTTCAATCTGAAGATTCATTCGACCCCGCTCCACCGCGGCGACCGGTGCGGATGTCGGAGTGAATGGGACTGCAATCATCATATCCAGCAGGCGGACGTGATCGATCGTCTCATGGCCGACGAACTCAAGTCCTTCGTCACGAGCTTGCTGCTGCGCGGCCGACTCTGTTCGTTCAGTCCAGATTTTTTCGGTGTCGTGGTTGCGTACGGCGTAATACTCGCCACGAGGACCATTTACTGTGTAAAAGGTCGCCTGTGCCATGTCTGCTCCAGACACGAATTCTTGCAGCGGTTAGATCGTCCCCGCGACTATTTTAGCGATTCAGGGCGATTGTCAAACAAATAACATAACGGCCAGCCGCATACGCCTCGCGGGGACGCGATTGTTTTCAGAAATTTGAATCTGTTTCGGTTTTCTGATGGAAAATTCTTGAATACCCAATAGCCCAGCCGTCTCTACTCTGTTTGCAAGGCCCAGAGAAAGGCGGCAATGCTTGCCGGAGGTGATTTGAAGCCCTCATTTTTGATGTGAGCGTTCTGATTTTCACGGCTCCCCCGGGTGTAAGTTTTGCGAGTCGGTAGGCAACTTCACGCCGTTCAGATCGGCCCACATCGCCGCTTCGCCGTTCAGGGGGCTTTTGATGTTATACGCCTGATAGGCGAGCATTTCAGCGATTTGAATGACCAGATCCACCAGGCGGGCTCCTGCCGTCCAGTGATCGCCGACGCAGATCGTGGTCTCATCGATGTTGGGATGAAACACCGGCGTCAGCATCTTGCAGATCGGACTCACGCGCGGATATTCGCTGGTCAACTGGATCTCGACCAGATGTTCGGTCCGCGGCTTTGGTTTGCCGAGCCAACCTTTTTGTAATCCCTTGACGCGATATTCAATTTGGTAAATCTCCGGCGGATCGCCGACGAACGATTTAATCCGAACCGGCCCGGCGCCGCCGGAAAACGCACGCGACATCTGCTCGGCATCCACAAGAAGTCGCCGTATCCGCATGGGGATTTTGGAACTGCTCTGCCCGGGCGCCATCGGACGCTCGGCCGGTGAAGCCACAGACGGCGATGGTTTAACGGGTTCCAACGGCTGCAAGGCATCCAACGTGGGCGCGGCTAAAACAGCGGTTGTCGGCGGGGATTGCGCCTCGGATATCATGGCGATTTGCGCCACCACGCGAATCGGTTGCGTGGGATCCTTCGTCGAAACCGCCATCTCTCGATCCAACGCCGGTGTGGCGGCGAGAACGGCAGGCGGAGTGGAAACCCAGTTCCCGTGTGTCGCCGTCGGCAGCGGCCTTTCATCCGGGTCCCGCGGAACTGCCGGCTCCGGCTCCGCTGCGGGAATCGCCGGATCACTTGGTACCGTCACCTTGGCGCCGCACCCCTTGCATGTCGCTCGACGTCCTGCGTATGACCGAGGCACGGAGAAGCGCTTTCCGCATCCCGTGCAGGCAAAATCGATGATTGATTTCTCTTCGGCCATGACGATTCCTTACCCGAATGATCGAATCCTGTCATATTCATCGTCAACCGGCTGTTGTCCATACACAATATACCAACAAAAGCCCCTCGACCGGTTTGATCCGATCGAGGGGCGATTTGTTAATAATGCTGGCAGTGACCTACTTTCCCGCGGGAGCAGTATCATCGGCCCAGAGGTCTTAACGGCCGTGTTCGGGATGGGAACGGGTGTTGCCCCTCTGGTATGGCCACCAGCAAAGGTCTCCGTCCGCCGTTAGGCCGACGGAGACTTTTCTTGTTTCAAGTGATGATGAGGTTCGGGAATAAGTTGTCAGTTGTCAGTTGTCGGTTGTCAGTGAAGACAAAGGCAAATCAATGCCGCGTCTTTTACAGCAGCCGGTCAACCGGTAACGGACAACATTCTTTGTCCGCGACTTTCGTCGAGTACACTTCTTGGTTCTTTCATTGGCCCACCGTTGGTTTAGTCGGTCGCCAGTCGCTTGTTCTCCGCTGTCGGCTCTTGCAATTTCT
Source organism: Tepidisphaeraceae bacterium (assembly GCA_035551995.1). Taxonomy (GTDB): domain Bacteria; phylum Planctomycetota; class Phycisphaerae; order Tepidisphaerales; family Tepidisphaeraceae; genus RYN-428. The sequence continues at coordinate 469 of DASZME010000094.1, read as the reverse complement.
TGCATTCACTGACGACTGACAACCGGCAACCGACAACTTCCTCCAACGATGATCGATAAAAGTGGCCAAACTGTCGACCGTTAGTACCGGTAACCTGAAGATCTTTCGATCCGTACAGCTCCGGCCTATCAACCGGGTGGTCTACCCGGGGTCTCTCGGGGGCGAACCCCCATGGAACTCTCGTCTTGGCGTAGGCTTCACGCTTAGATGCTTTCAGCGTTTATCCGTTCCGGACATAGCTATCCAGCCGTGCCGCTAGCGCGACAACTGGTAAACCAGGGGTCCGTCCTTCCCAATCCTCTCGTACTAGGGAAGAGGCGCCGTCAAAGTTCCCACGCCCACAGCAGATAGGGACCGACCTGGCTCACGCCGGTCTGAACCCAGCTCGCGTACCGCTTTAATTGGCGAACAGCCAAACCCTTGGGACCGCCTTCAGCCCCAGGATGCGATGGGCCGACATCGAGGTGCC
>DASZME010000093.1:0-14602 GCA_035551995.1 Tepidisphaeraceae bacterium | reverse complement strand
ATTTCTGCGCGAGGTGACCGATACGACCGTACGCACGCCGCGCGACATCGCCCGCGTCGGGCAGCTGATGCTGTTGGGGATGATCCCGCACGAAAACGACGATCCGCAAGCCGCCGGCGCCCGCCTTCCCCTGGCGATCTTCGAAGCCCCGCATTCGATCATCGCCGAACAGTTCCGTCAGCTTCGCACCCGGCTCCAGCACACCGCCGCGCTGGATACCACGCGCAGCATCCTCGTCACCGGATGCAGCGCCGAAGACGGCGTCACGACCGTCGCGGTCAACCTTGCCTCGGGCCTGGCGCTCAACGGCCGCCGAATTCTTCTGGTTGACGCCAACTTCCGCCGGCCCAATCTGCACAACGTCTTCCAGGCAAATAATGATCTTGGCTTCGGCGACGTGTTGAACGACCTGGATCAATTCCAGGATGCCGTCCATGAGACGGAGGTTCCAAACTTGTCGGTTATCATGGCCGGCGCCAAACCGTCCAATCCGACCGAACTGCTCGAGAGCCAGTTGCTGATCGATTTTATCGAGCGGGCGTTGGAGGAATACGATCACGTGATCTTCGACAGCGGCCCCCTGCTGATGGTGTCCGACTCGACGGCGCTGGCGCCGCGCGTGGATGGCGTCGTCACGGTTGTCCGTGCCCGCGGCAACAGCCGGGGCATGCTGGGCCGAATGCGCGACGAGCTGCGCCGGCTGAAGTCCGAGCATCTGGGCGTCGTGCTAAACGCCGTCCGCGTTCACGGCGGCGGATATTACGCGATGATGATCAAGAACTATTACGCGTATCAGAACAGTTGAGCGGCGCTTTTCAAAAATCATCCGCCGCAATCCGATCATGTGCTCATTGAGCGTTCGTTCGCGATTCACTCGTCGTCGTTATCATCTCCGCCTTTCACCATTTTTTCCGCGATCGCCGGCGGGATGTATCCGCTCGGAAAAAAAATCGCGAGTTGATTGTCCCACGCCATCACGATCCGCCCGGCGGGGTCGAGCCAGACGCGCGTCGGATGCTCGACCGTGGGAACGCGGTGGGTGAATATTTTCTCCAGCGCAAACGGATCGGCGGCGCCGGCGGTTGGTTTGATCCGCAAGACGCGGCCACCCTGATTGAAGAGAAATAGCCGCCCGTCGCCGGTGCGCACCAGCCATGGCGGGCCCTTTCCGGTGGCGATGGGGGGAAGGGTCCAGGCCGTCTCCTTTCCGGATCGGCTCACAACGCGAAGGTCGGTCAGGCCGCCGAAATATCGATTGCCGTCACGATCGGTCAAGATCGGCCGATCCGCATGGCCGGCGACCGTCGGCACGGTAGTCGCGGCGGATGTCGGATGCGTGGTCGGCCCGGTGGCGGCGGTTGTCGCCGGGAATGGCGTCGCCATGCCTGCCCCGGCGGAAATTTCGATTGGGGCCGGCACGTCCTGCGGCCCGCCGAACATCGGCTCCTTCTCGTCCATCGCTTCCCAATCGTTTTCGCGCAACGCGTAAGCGGTTCCTTTCTTCGCGACCGGCCACCCCTCCTTTGTCCATCCGACGGTGTCGGCGGTATTGAAAACCCATACCGGCAGCCGGGGCGTCGGATCGGGAAGAGTCGGATCGATGATCAACGTCTCGGCGCCGATTCCCGCTGGCGACGTCGAAGCGGCCGTTGTGGATGGGCGACCGATCGGCTTTTGGAAAAACCACCGCCCGCGCCGGTCGATCCCGACGAAAACGGAAAATGATCGCTCGCTTTTTCGCAGCAGGTTAACGAATCCGTTGCCGACGAATTCGCGCGGCCCATGCCCGTCGCCGGTGACGATCCAAACCTCGGCGTGAGGCTCGCCGTTCGGATGCAGCACCGAAACGCCGGGCGTCAGCTCGTCAGTAAGCGTCGTGGGGAGCGGCCTGAAAACGTCGCCCGGCCGGATGCCGATCCACGCCGGGACGCGATAGTCCGGCTCGGCGTCGAGCGTATCGGCGCGGAGGATCGCCACGCCCGCCTCGGCGTAAAAGACGGTTCCGCCGTCGGAAAGACGCGCGGCGACCGTCAGCGATCGTTTTCCCAGCAACGACATGCCGCTGAGCGTCGGCGCCACGCGCTGCTTGAGAAGCCGCCGGAGCCGGATCTTAGCTTCGGGCGCCTGGTCGGGCGCCAACTTTTCAAGGATAGGCCAGATGCCCGGCCCATATTGCGAAAGTTTTTCAAACGCGGCGTCCCGCTGCGCGGAATCGGGATCCGAAAGCTGATCCACAAGCCCCGCCACCTCCTGCTCCTTCACCGCCACGCGATCGAGCGCGTTGTACGAAACGCCGACGGCGCCCTTCTCGTCCACCGCAAGCATCAGGACCGTCCCGTCAAGCATCGGAACCATGTGAAGAATGCGCGACGGCCAACCCGCGTCGGCGGTGAGATCGGCCCACGTTCCCTCCGCTCGGACCGCGCCGCGATCGTCGGTCGCGGTCTGCGAAAATCGCGCGGCGCCCCCGCCGATCTTGCCAGCCTCCCACGGCATCCATGCGAGCAGATCCTGGCGATCGCTCAGCCCATGCCGCACGAACAGCACGCGGGGCTCGGACATCTTGCCCATTGTGGCCGCGCCCGACGGCGCAAGGTCGTGATACGACTCAGAGATCGAAGCTCCAAACCCAAAGATCGAAATCCCGCGCGCGCTGGCGACGATGACCTTGTCGCTCCAGGAGATGGCGTGTTCCCATCGGTACTCCCGCTCGACCGGCAGCGACTGACGGCCATGGGCCAGCGACACGATCTCAGCTTTTCCGTCGGCGTTCTTGCGCGAGACGATCCACGGCGCCCATTTTCCGTCGTCCCCCGGCATCCAATGCACGAACAAGACCCGGTCGCGCAGCACATGCACGTCGATATCCTTTGCGTCGTCGGCCGCGTCGGCCAGCGCCCTGGCCGCGTCGGGGCCGTCGGCACGGGTGACCCACGCCTCGGCACGCGACATCCCGCTCAAATATATTGGATCATGCAGTATCAGATGTGCGGCCTGCGAAAACTCGACCGGCGTGCCCAGCGGCTGTGTCGCCGGAAATGTTGGATATTGGGCTTTGACCACGTCTAGATAGGTACCGATGACCTGCGGCTCAGTCGATCGGGTAGCCGCGGCGACGACGGTTGACGCCGGTGCAACTGTTGCACGCGCATGAAAATCCGCGGAATTTGTCTTTGTCGGATGATTGCGATGAAATAGCGCCGCTATAATCAGCGCGGCCAGCGAAATGCCGGCCAGCGCGAACGGCGTCCAGCCGCGGAATATTTTTGCCATGTAGCCCTCGTAGCCAAAAAATACCAGAAAACGAGTCGCCAACCAGACGCCGCCCGCGGTTTTTTAGAGTGGTTGACCGAATAATAACGGTGAAGTGCCCGGCCGCATTGACCATGCAAGTCGCGAATAGTAACTTCCGGTTGGTAGCGATTTAGCGAAATGAGCGGCGGTAGAGTAAGAGGGGCGTTTAGAACATGCCGCCGGAAAGATTTTCCCGGCAGTGCAAGCAGGAAACAAAATGGATGCTCCTCAATCCGCCACTCCAAGGCGGCGCGTGTTGATCGTCGAAGACGACACGCTGGTTGGGCTTGGCGTGCGCGACCAGGTCGAAAAGCTCGGACATGAAGTGATCGGCCAGGCGTCGACGGCCGCCGGCGCCGAGAAATTTTACCGCGAGAACCGTCCGGACGTCGTGCTCATGGATATCCGTCTCGATGGCGCCGACGGAATCTCGCTCGCCACCGAATTGCTCAAGGTCCGGCGATGTCCAATGGTGATCCTCAGCGCTTTCGGCGACAAGGAACTGATCGATCGCGCCACCAGCGCCGGCGTGTTCGGCTACCTGATCAAACCGGTTAGCATCGAAAGCCTATCCGCCCAGATTGAAGTGGCCATCAAACGATTTGACGAGCACGAGTCGCTGATCGTCGAAAAGGAAAAGCTGACGCAACTCCTGGAGACGCGCAAACTCGTGGAGAAAGCGAAGGGCATTTTCATGAAGCACTTCAAACTCGACGAAGCCGAAGCCCACAAACGATTGCAGCAAGAAAGCCAGAAGCGCCGGATCAGTCTGCCGGACCTCGCCAAGAAGATAATCGAATCCGAAGATATCCTCGGCGGTGGATGAAACCAGCAAGACGGAAGGCCGGGCGGGAATCGCGCCCGCCTCGACCTTCACGCCTTGTTTTTTGTTCGGGAGATTTATTTGGCGACGGTGATTGCGTCGACTTCGATTTCATCCCCTTTTTGCACGCCGTCGACCTTCACGCGAATATCCGAAGTCTTGTCGGTCTTCTTCAGGTAATCCTTGGCGAGAATGTTGCCTTTGGCGTTGAACTTCCACATTTTCTTACCGGAGATCACGGCATATCCGGACTTTTCGCAGGCTTCCTTCATGGCGCAGGATTTGGGATGGTCAGCCGCGGCCTTTTCCGGATCATCCTTATCCATCATTTTTGCCCCGCACGCCTGATCGATGAGAATGCCGGTCACGCTGGTCGGCGTGTCTTTGTCGTCAGCCAACGACGCTACGGTCACAAAAGACAGAAGACATGTCGCAGCCAATACGCTCAGGAACACTCGCATAACGCCTCCGATGTGAAAAACCAGGGAATTAAACCGCAAATTGATCGGCAATACGTATTGACCGAAATCAGCGACCTTTCCGCGTTTGCATATGCAACAAGCGTGCCCCAAGGGACGATTCGTCGGTTGTCGAGGTTTTCCCCGGCCGCGCTTCGCTGGCACATCCCGCCGGGCATAGCACCCAACGCATGCGACGCTGGCCTGGGCTTCTTTCAACCGCTACAATCCGGCCCTTGAGGTTTGTCACTGGGTTATGCACACGGAGGTTTGCCGATGTCGTTGCGAGAAGTGGATCCGCAGATCGCGGAATTGATGTCCCGGGAACTGCATCGCCAGGAGTCAACCCTTGAGCTGATCGCCAGCGAAAACCACGTTTCCAAGGCGGTGATGGAAGCCGCCGGTTCGGTTCTGACCAATAAGTACGCCGAGGGATATCCCGGCAAGCGCTACTATGGCGGGTGCCAATTCTACGATCAGATCGAAAACCTCGCCATTGAACGGGCCACGAAGATTTTCGGATGCAAGTACGCCAATGTGCAGCCGCACAGCGGCGCCAACGCCAATCTCGCCGCGTTCATGGCGATGATGCAGCCGGGCGATTCGTATATCTCGCTGAATCTCGCCAGCGGCGGCCATCTGAGCCATGGAATGAAGCTCAACGCCTCGGCGATCTTTTATAAGCCGAGCCATTACGAACTCGACCCGAAAACGGAAATGATCGATTTCGGCAGTGTTCGGGCCAAAGCGCTGGAGTTGAAACCGAAAATGATTCTGTGCGGGTATAGCGCCTACGCCCGGACGATTGACTTCGCGAGATTTCGAGAGATCGCCGATGAAGTCGGCGCCTTGCTGATGGCGGACATCGCCCACATCGCCGGCTTGGTGGCCGCGGGCGTTCATCCGTCGCCGTTTCCGCACGCCCACGTCGTGACCACGACAACCCACAAAACCCTTCGCGGCCCGCGCGGCGGGCTCATTCTCACCAATGACGACGAGCTGAACAAGGCCATCAACCGCAGCGTCTTTCCCGGAAGCCAGGGCGGGCCGCTGATGCATATCGTGGCCGCCAAGGCCGTCGCGTTCGGCGAAGTACTGCGTCCGGAGTTTAAGGAGTATGCCGCCCAGGTCGTGAAGAACGCAAAGGCGCTGGCCAACGCGCTGACGGCTAAAGGATATCGACTCGTCAGCGGCGGTACCGACAATCACCTGATGCTGGTCGATCTTCGCGGCCGCTCCGCAGACCTGACCGGCGCTGAAACGGAAAAGGCGCTTGAACAGGCGGGAATCATCACCAACAAGAACGGCATCCCCAACGATCCGCGCCCGCCGTCGGTCACCAGCGGGTTGCGGCTGGGCACGCCGGCGCTGACGACGCGCGGGCTTAAGGAAAACGACCTGCTCGCCGTATCGGAGTTCATCGATCGCGCGGTGCAGGCAAGGGCCGATGCCGCGGCGCTGGGGAAAATTCGAAATGAGGTCGCCGAGTTCTGCAAAAAATTCCCCATGCCGCATTAAGCAAAGGCCATGGCGTCGGCATCGCCGGCATTCCCGGCCCCGCATGCGATAGCGACATGCCCAGGCGGCCGTGCCGTCCAACATCGACGTGCATTTGGAAGCGTTCATGCAGGATCCACTCGAAACCGGCGCGGTCGGCGCTTCGTGCCCTTATCCAGCCTGGAAAGTCCCAATCAATGTTCGGCTGACGGTTTTGCCCGAGCATCGTTGCACCTATCTGCCGGATCGGGTGGCGCAAAGCCGGGCGTTTTGGGCCGAGAGGATTCCGCCGGAGATTTATCACGACTTGATGAACGCCGGCTTTCGTCGAAGCGGTAAACTGATTTATCAGCCGGTATGTCGGGGGTGCCGGGAATGCTTGCCGATCCGGGTGCCTCTGGCGGCGTTTAAGCCGAGTAAATCGCAGCGCCGCTCCGCCGGTAAGAACGCCGACCTCGCGATGAGCATCGGCCAGCCGGCGCCGACGGACGAGAAATGGGAAGTCTATCGGCGCTATCTCCGCCAATGGCATGGGGGCGACGCGGACGACCGCAGCGGATTTGAGGAATTCCTGTACGAATCGCCGGTGGACACGTTGGAATTCGTCTATCGCGATGCGGCCGACAAATTACTGGCGGTGGGAATCTGCGATGTCTCGGCACAATCGCTGAGCAGCGTCTACTTCTATTTCGATCCTTCCGAGTCGCGCCGGGCCCTGGGAACATTTGGCGCGATGTGCGAGTTGGAATTCGCCCGAAACCACGGCATCCCTTACTATTACCTGGGATATTTTGTCGACGGCTGCCCATCGATGGTGTATAAAAGAATGTATCGGTCCCATGAGATTCTCCATGCCGACAACATCTGGCATGGGATGCCGTGACGCGATTAAATCAAACATGTATTCCCGTGCATCAGTTGATCGATTCGTTGCGCTCGTTTGTGGCAGGCGAAGACTCGGCATCTCGCAAGATTGCACCTTTTCCAATTCCTCCGCGAGCGTTAATGTGAGGTAGAGTACCGTTATGTTTAACTTCGCTCAGATGTCCGGTCCTTCTACGCAATCCACGGAAAAGCGCCTTCGGATTTTGATCGTTGAAGACCATACGCCCACCCGGATGGCGATGAGCCGGGTCATTCGACAGGCCGGCGCCGAAGTGACCACCGCCCGCGATGGGGAAGAGGGATTGGGATATTTGTTAACCCAGCATTTCGATGTGTTGTTGACGGATTTGCGGATGCCGAAGATGGACGGGTTTGAATTGCTTCAGCATTGCCAGGCGTTGCCCGAACTGCATCGTCCCAAACGGATCATCGCCATCAGCGGCGAGTACGAAGCGAGCGTCATCCACGGGCAGCCGAGCCAGGTCCAGTTCATGTCCAAGCCGCTGCAACTCGATCATCTGCTGAATATGCTCGGCGGCAAGCCGAATTAAAGCGTTTCTCAAGCTGAAGTGGCGAGCGGCATTCGCGGAACACGCCGGCCCCGGTTGCTTTTTCCCATCCCGAAAGGATGGCATGCACTAGCCGGGGGTTGAGCGCCAGCGATACCCCCGCACGTCGATCGATCTTTCCATCGACCCTGAAAGGGTCGCAGCGATTGCCTTATTGGACAACCGCCGTGATGCGCCGTAGGGCGACGTGATTCCAAAGGCCGCGGACCATCGCGGCGATCGTCGTATTGGACAACCGCCGTGATCGCGCGCCTGCTGCGACCGCTCCAGGGTCGGCAGGTCTCCGCTACCTACGATACCGGTGGCGTCGCTGCGCTCAGCCACCGGCTAATCGCTCAAACCCATCCGGGGTTTATGCAAAATGATTCAATCCCCCTTTCGACGCGGCAGTGTACTAAGCGATTATCTCCTTCACCACATGCCCCTTCACGTCGATCAGCCGGAAATCGCGTCCCGCGTATTTGTAGGTGAGATTTTCGGGATCGAGCCCGAGCAGCGCCAATGTGGTCGCGTGTAGATCGTGAACGTGGACCGGACTTTCGACCGCCGCCGCGCCGAAGTCGTCGGTTTTGCCATGAATGCAAGGTTTGGCGCCTCCGCCGGCCATCCACATGCTGTAGCCGCGGTTGTTGTGGTTGCGGCCGTCGGCGCCTTGCGACGTTGGCGTGCGGCCGAATTCGCCGCCCCAGATCACCAGCGTGTCGTTCAACAGCCCGTGGGATTTCAGGTCGGCCAGCAAGCCGGCGATCGGCTTGTCGGTGCCGGCGGCGTTGGCGGTCATTCTCTGGTGCAGGTTGTTGTGCGTGTCCCAGCCCGTGTAGCACACTTCGATAAAACGAACGCCGGCCTGGGCAAACCGCCGAGCCATCAGGCACTGGCGGCCAAAGGTGTCGGACTTGCCATCGCCGATGCCATAGAGCGCCTTGGTGGCCGCGGTTTCCTTGCTGATGTCGAGCAGTTCCGGAACCGCGCTTTGCATGCGGAAGCCAAGCTCATAAGACTGAATGACGCCTTCGATCTGATCGGGCGAACCGCTGGCGTTCTCGGCGTCGCGGTTCATCGCCTGCAGCAGATCGAGTTGCCGGCGTTGCAACTTGGCCGGCATGATCGGATTGATGTCCGACATGGCGCCGTTGCCTTCCAGGCGGGTGCCTTGATAGGTGGCCGGGAGGAAGGCGCTGCCGTAGTTTTGTGCGCCGCCGAGACCGGCAGGCGGGTTGATGGTGATGTAGCCAGGGAGATTTTGATTGGTCGTGCCAAGTCCATAAAGCACCCAAGCGCCCACGGACGGGCGAACGAATTGGGCGCTGCCGGTGTGGAGCTGAATGGTGGCTTGCGGATGAGCGGGGTTGTCGGTGTGCATGCTGTTGATCATGCACAATTCGTCGGCGTGCCGGGCGACGTTTGGGTAGAGGTCGGAAACGTATAAGCCGTTATGGCCATACCGCTGAAAATTGAACGACGAGGGAAGAAGGCGCCCTTTTTCACCGGCCTGACCGGCGGCCTGCTGGAGCTTCGGCTTGTAATCAAAGGTATCGACATGCGACGGGCCGCCCTGCATGAATAGAAAAATCACCCGCTTGGCCTTGGCGGGAAACGGCGGCTTTTTGGCGGCCAATGGATTATCGAACTTCGGCGCCGTTCCCGATTCAAGCGCCGCCGCCTGAGCGGCAAGCCCGCGGAACGCCAAATAACCAAAACCCGCGCCGGCGGACATCAGCGCCTGACGCCGGGTGAGCGGAAGGAACGGTAAACGGGATGTTCGATCGATCTGCGTCATAAATAATCCTTTCGCTTCCTCTTAACGAATCCGCTCAATATCGATTGCGACCGACCGGTGCAAATCCATCGGGCTTGAAGGAACCGAATAAGCGTGCAATGCCCGTCTGTTTTTTTGATCCACTGAACGGCTCGCCCGCTTATCAGTTCACATACCGAAACTCGGCGCCGGCGAGAAGCGCCTGACAGAAACTTGCCCAGGCGTCCGATCGCGATCCCTTTAGCGAATCCTTGGTAACGCTTAGCGCCTGATGCTCGAAATCGAAAATGTATTTAAGCGTCCGGGCTTTCTCGGACGCCGTGGCGGATCGCGATAGCGCCAGGCGATAAGCAAAATCAACCCGCCCGGCGTCGTCCATTCCCGTCGCGCTCCGCACGCGCTCCGCCAGATGACTCGCCTGCTCGATCACGAACGGATCATTCATCAGAAATAAAGCCTGCGTGGCCACCGTCGTCGAATCCCGGCTGCCGATCACCATCGTCGGCTCGGCGAAATCAAACAGGTCCAGCGCCGGCGGCACCAGGTCGCGCAGAATCGGCAGGTAGACGCTGCGCTTATTTCCCGCGTCAAGCGTTTGCGAGGCGCCGGCGTTACGGATTTCCACGACGGGCAAACCGGCCGCCGGGGAACCGATCGCAGGGGCCGCGTCGAGATTGCCTCCGACGAACAACATCGCGTCCCGGATCTCCTCGGCGTCGAGCCGCCGGCTGGCCATGCGCCAAACAAGGCGATCGCCCGGGTCGGCATTGAAGTCGCTCGGATTCTTCGCGCTTGAAAGCTGATACGCTCGGCTCATGACGATCTCGCGGACGATCCGCTTGACGGACCAGCCGTCACGCACGAACTCCGTCGCCAGATGATCGAGCAATTCGGAATTGGCGGGCGCTTCGCCGGTCGATCCGAAGTTATCGACGGTTCGGACAATCCCTTCGCCGAACAGATTCGCCCAGATCCGGTTGACCATCACGCGCGGCGTCAGCGGATTATCGTCGCCGGTAAGCCATTGGGCGAGTTCGAGCCGTCCGCTGTGGGTTGGATCGATCGTGGAAACCGCGCGAACGGGAACCACGCCGACGAATCCGCGCGGCGCCTGCGGCCCCAGATCGTGCGGCTCGCCGTGCAGGCAGACGGCGCAATCGCCGACGCGATCCGCGTCGCGAACGCCCATCGCCGCCGAACCCGCGGAGGCCGAAACATCGGCCGTAGCGTTTCGCAACGATGCGATTTGAGATTCGATGAGTTGTAATTCCGACCTTTTGGTTTTTCGGGAACCGGCGTCGGCGTTCTTTCCGTTTTTCCGAAGCGATTGAAGCTCGGCCCTGACCGTTTGGGCACGCGCCTCAAAAGCCTTGATCCGCCCTGAAGTATCGGCCGTCGCGACGGCGTGCGCGGGCGCGGTTTGTCCTGCCGGGTCGAGCTGAATCAACATGCTCGGCGCATCGTACCCCTTTTTCTTGGCGCCCTTGTCTCGTTTTGAAACGCCGGCCAATAGTTCCGTGCTGCGGAAAATGCCGGCAAGGGCGTAGTAATCCGTCGTCGGGATCGGGTCGAATTTATGATCATGGCAACGGGCGCATGCGACGGTCAACGCCATGATCGAGCGCGTCGTGACGTCGATTTGTTCGTCGACGTTGTCCATCAGGTATTTGACGCGATCTTTCTCGTTGAGGTCTTTGACGCCGATGGCCAGAAATCCGGTGGCGATGAGATGTTCGTTATGCTCGGCCGGCGTGCGGGCCGGCATCAGGTCGCCGGCGATCTGCTCGCTGATGAACCGGTCGTATGGCTTGTCCTGATTGAAAGCGTCGATCACGTAATCGCGATACCGCCAGGCGTTGTTGTACGGCACGTTTCGCGATGATCCGGTTGACTCGGCATACCGCGCCACGTCCAGCCAGTGCCGCGCCCACCGCTCCCCAAACGCATGCGAAGCGATCAGTCGATCGACCCGCCTGGCGTATGCGTCGGGCGACGAATCGACGGCAAACGATTCCACGTCCTCCGGCGTCGGCGGCAGGCCGGTGAGATCGAGCGTGACCCGGCGGATGAGAGTGCGCTTGTCGGCGTCCGCGACCGGCGTCAGATCCTTCGCTTCCAGCTTGGCCAGCACATAACGATCGATGTCATTCCGCGGCCACGCCGCATCCTTCACGCCCGGCGTTGGCGAATCGTGCAACGGCTGCCACGCCCAATGCTCATGACGAAGTCGATCGTAGTTCGCGGTCGCCCCGGCCGGACCGGCCGGCTTGGCGTTGACCGCCACCGCCTCTTGCGGCCACGGCGCCCCCATCTGCACCCACTTCACCAGGTCCGCCACCGCGCTTGCCGGCAGGCGATTTTTCGGCGGCATCTGCATGTCGTCATTGGTATATTTAACTGCTTCGATCAGCAGGCTTTTTTCAGGATGACCCGGAACGACCGCCGGCCCCGTATCGCCCCCTTGCAGCAGGCCCTGGCGTGAATCGAGAGACAGGTTTGCCTTGAGTTTTTCGGACGTGGCCGCGTGACATTTGTAGCACTGCTGAACCAGCACCGGCCGAACGTGCTTTTCAAAAAAATCAACGCCTCCCGCGTCGGCCGGGAGGTTTGGCGCGGCCGCCCGCACGGCGGCGCCGACCATCAACGCATAAAAAACCGCCAGCGCCAGTGTCGTCGTTGGATTGTGGAGTCGCGGCATCGCGTGGTAATCCCTTCTGTCCACACATAACGCCGGATTCGGCGGGTTATTACCATCGGCCGGGAAAAAAGGGATTTGCGCCGGGAATTACGGAACGGATCGCGAGGGCGATCACAAGCGAAGCGCCCGTGTTTAAGGTACTGCATGCCCCCGGATCCGATGTCGGCGTGCGGGTGATCAAAGGGCTTGTTCGTCGCTCTCCCCCGTGCGAATGCGGATGACCTTTTCCACCGGATAGACGAAAATCTTTCCGTCGCCCACTTCGCCGGTCCGCGCCGCCGCGGTGATGGCGGTCACCGCCTTGTCGGCGTCTTCCTGCTTGACGCAAAGTTTGAGCAATACCTTCGGAACAAATCCCACGTCCATTTTGGCGCCGCGATAACGCTCGGTGTGTCCCATCTGCCGGCCGAATCCTTTGCACTCGATGGCGGTCACGCCGAGGATTCCGATTTTGGCCAATGCGCCCTTCACGGCGTCAAGCTTGTGCGGCTTAATCACCGCTTCGATCATCTGCATCTGCGACTCCTTCGATACAAGTTAAGGTCATTCCCGGCAAACGTCCGCCAGCACGTGCTCGGCCACGAAAATGGGCACCATCGACGCCACGCCCAGCGCGATTGCGTCGCTGGGGCGGCTGTCGATTTTGACGACGCTCCCGTTTTGACGGATCAGGATTCGGGCAAAGAAGGTGTGGTCTTGCAGATCGTTGATTTCGATGCGATCGATCGTCCCGCCGAGCCCTTCGATCACGCTTGCCAGCAGATCGTGCGTAAGGGGGCGGGGATGCGGCTTTCCCTTCAGGCGCCGATCGATGGCCCAAGCTTCGCCGCTGCCGATCACGATGGGGAATTTTCGCTCGCCGTCCACTTCCTTCAGCACAATGATCTGCTCTGGCTGCATCTCACTGATGATGATCTTATGCAGTTCCATCTGGACGGACATTGCGATCGCCTCCGACAACGCTTTAACCTAGACCTGTGCGAGAGTAGTGTCAAGTGCGAAACAGCGTATAATCGCGGGCGATAAAGCATCGCCGGGGACCGGTGGCGGCATGTCGAATTTACATCGGCTGCGCGCGCCGGCACGCGATCGCGCACGGTATTTTTACGGCCATGCGTGGGCGTGCAGGCGGACAATGGGCGCATCGCCATTAAGCGACGGCCGGCAGATCGAGCACATGATGGCATTGCATGCACAGGGCAAAGAGCAGATGCCGAAGGCGTTCGACCGTCTGCGATTCGAGAAATTCGGGCGTGAAATCGACGGGGAAACCGGCATGGAAATCGACCAGGTGGCGCGTGACGGTTCGACGGTCAAATGACGAGATTAAGCAGACCAATTCCTCGACCTGATCTGACTGCAGCACGGGCCGCTCCTCTCGCTGGCCGCGACAGGAATTAAGGGCGATTCCCGCCGGGCGTCAGATGAACACGTCTAATAGCGTTCCCTTCGTGAGTATATCGGTGCGGTAGGTCACGATCTTGATTTGCGCCGGGGGCCTGGCGGGGATCTGATACGGTAACATCGCCCAGGGCGGCTGTATCGAAGAATTGGGATGGCTCGGTCGTGGCTTATCGGACGATTCGATCAACGCCAGCCGCGCGTTGGAGCGCTCGATATATGGATGCAAACAAACCGCCGCCGGCGCCTCGCACTCCCGTTCGCGGTTGAAAAACGAACGAGAATGCGCGTCGATCGGATCGGGATGAATATGCCGCGGCGATTCGATCGCCGGCGCCGGATTCAACGGAAAAGTTTTGCCGGCGCCCTCAGCGGCGTCGGCGGCGCGGATCGCCCCGATCACGTCCTGCACGAGGACAAGATCAAGGGAAGCGACCAGAAGGCTCGTCGTCGAAGCGATGCTCACGCCGGGCGCAAAGCAAACGTAAGCGGCGCCCGCGCGGACGGCGGACGATATCGGCCGAAAAACCCGGGGATTCCAGCGTTAAATTATTTTTTTCGCGACGCGCGATCGAGACCGATTATGCAGGATGATGCCGCCACGCAACACAAAAAGCCGCGCCTGCGTTGCCTGGCGTCAACGCGCGGCCGCAGAACCAATCGTTCGAATCATGCGGACATGCGGCCCCGCCGTCGGAATTTCAAATTCCTCGGAAACCACTGCCCACCCCAGCGTCCGATAAAAGCCGACGGCCGGCGTCCGCGCATTGCACCACAACTGTCGCGTGGCCGACGAATCGGCTACGAGATCATCGTCGGCCACCCCCAACATCGCACGGCCGACGCCTTTGCCGCGATACTCCGGCGACGTCGCCATCCCGCGAAGCTGCCACGCGGGTGAACCCTCCCATTGGTTCAGATGAAACGTGGCGCACCCAACGGCAATCGCCCGGTCGCCGTCCATCGTAAAGGCGCCGTAGTGACGGCTGGTGGACAACTCATCCCCGGAAAAAATCGCGGCGTCTCTCGGCAAGCCAGCCCGGAGGACGGCGTGGCGAAGATCGATAATTTCCCAAAGCGCGGCTCGGCGGATTCGCGGACCCATGCCATAATTCAATCAGCAATGCGCGCCGCGTTCAAGCCTTCGGCCGGCTCAAGACCTTCTTGCCGCCGACGTACGACAACGATATTTGGTCCCAGCGATCTTCCTGGCAGGCA
>DASZME010000092.1:0-36335 GCA_035551995.1 Tepidisphaeraceae bacterium | reverse complement strand
TGTTCACTCGAAACGCCTCCGTGCGTATGAAGTTGTTGGACATTGACTATCCCACTTCATATACGAAAACGCGGGCGTTTCGAGTCTTTTTGTTTAATTTGAGGAAATTTTCGGCGGGGGCCGTACTGGTTTAAGGACTAGAGCACTGTCACGCTCCAAATTAGGGTAACATCCCGCCGATTTACCCTAAGACCGTAGCGTGGCAATGCGGTAGCGTGTTTTTCACGTTGATGTCGCGAGTTTCCGTCGCGAGACACGCCCCGCAAGCGGGGCCGCTAAACGCAAAAAAGCTGCAACTGAAAACTGCTCTAAATTCAAACTGGCGCCCTTGGTTGTGCAGGGTCGGCGCGGAACGGCCATTCTCGTTCATGAGAGGATGGTTCGATCGAGCGCCGACCCTGCAGCAATTTACGGCGTGATCGCCTGCAGCTCTATAAAACAACACTGGCCTCAGGAATGACCATGCCGCGTTCGAAAGCGGGTGCGGATGGTCCGCGAATAGCTTGCCCGGAAATGCCCGGCGCCGCTCGTCGGCACTGTTTCTAGTCCATGCAATGCGTCAAGGCGCGACTCGAGTTTCGAGAAGTTATGACTCTCGCGCAGTTGCCGCGATCGGTCGATTCACCTTGCCATAGCGGAGAATGGGCGCCGTCGATTTCTTAGTCATGCGTTTGTCGCGATTGGTGAGCGTCCGTTCGGTTGAGAGCGATAAGCAGATGCTTCCCCAAGAGTTCTTTGACGCGCTCCATCTTCGGCGTCGCTTGCGCGAGAACCTGTTGCAATGATGTCACCCGCCGTCCGGACAATCCGCAAGGAACGATCAGGTCGAAGAATGAAAGGTCGCAGTTGACGTTGAGCGCGACGCCGTGGAGTGAGACGCCGCGGCGGATTCTGACGCCGATGGCGCAGATTTTCGAGGAAACGCCGCGGTCCGGCGTCCAGACGCCGACGGCGGCGGGATCGGCGCTGGCCGCGATATTGAATTCCGCCAGCGTCGCGATGACGGCGGCTTCGAGGGTGTGAACGTAGCCGCCGACGGAAAAACCATGTGACGCGAGGCGGATAATTGGATAAGCGACGAGTTGGCCGGGGCCGTGGAAGGTGATGTCGCCGCCGCGATCGCTTTGAACGATCTCGACGCCGCGCCGTTCAAGTCGCTCGGGCGTGGCGAGGAGGTTTCGTTCGACGCCGGGCCGGCGTCCGTAGGTAATCACCGGCGGATGCTCGACCAGGAATATCCGCTCTTGTGCGCCAACCTGCACCTGCTCGTGAGCCTGTTCCTGAAGCGCCCAGGCATCGCGATAGGGAAGTTGGCCGAGATCCTCGATGAGCATTGACCGATTGTATCGCGCAATGGCTATTTAGAGCGTTTTTCAGTTTGGTAGCGCGTGCGACGTTTTGTTATCGATCGCGTACCTGAGCGTTTGGTGGTGACGCCGGTTCTGAGATACTCCGAAGAGCCGGATTCTACGACGCTTCGATCCGGCTCTTCGGAGTACCTCAGAACCGGCGTCGGGTGATGAAACTGGTTCCCACGCACGTAGGACGCGCCAGCAATTTCAAAAAAACGCTTCAGTTGTCAGTAGGAAGAACCGCGTCGATGTGCCATACTAAAAAGCAGGAGGTGCCGTGCTCGTCGGAATTCTCAGTGATACGCACGACCGGGCCGATACGATGGGCCTTGCGATCGCTCATTTGAAGAAGGAGGGCGCCGAGTTCTTCATTCATTGCGGCGATGTCGGCGGCCAAGCCGTCCTCGACCACCTTGCCGGACTGAAAGCCGCCTTTGTGTGGGGAAACACCGACTGGGAACGAGTTCCGCTGCAACGCTACGCGCAAACCCTCGGCGTTGCCTGCTATGGCGCCATGGGGGACATCGAAATTGACGGCAAACGCTTCGCCGTCCTTCATGGCGACGATCCGGCGCTCATGCAAAAATTGCTGACTGGCCAGCAGTACGACTATTTACTTCACGGCCACACGCATGTGCGTCGAGACCAGGTCGTCGGTAAAACCCGGGTAATCAACCCCGGTGCGCTCTTCCGCGCCCGTGAAAAGAGCGTTGCGCTTTTGGACCCGGCGACGGGACAGCTTCGTTTTTTCGTTGTCGGCGGCTAAGCCAACGGCCTACAATCAAGTCGAAATGGAAGCCCCGGCGAAATCTCCGTTTTCCATACGAAGCTTTCGTCCATCGGACGCGGCGGCGTGCAAGTTATTATATCTGGAGGGGATCATCAGCGGAAAAATCGCCGATAACGACACTGGATATGACATCGACGACATCGAGTCGGCTTACCTGAAATATCCCGGCAATCACTTCTGGGTTTCCCAGACCGAGGACGGACAAGTAGTCGGCATGGTCGGCGTTCAGCAGCATGACGAAGGGGTCGGTGAGATTCGCCGTTTGCGGGTGGCCGTGCCGTTTCGCCGGCGCGGCATCGGCACCGCCCTCATGGAGACGGCCCTCAAGTTTTGCCAGGATAAGCTCTACCTGAAGGTCAAATTAGACACCTACATGGAGCAGACGGCCGCCGTTCAGCTATTCGAGAAATTCCGTTTCCACCACGACCACAACAAGACCTTGGGCGACAAGGTGTTGATGTACTTCTATTTTGATCTGTATAGCCGAGGCCAAGGCTCGCAGGAGTAAGGTGGAGGGGCTGCTGTTTCGGTCTGTTCATTTCTTCATTTCTCAAGCCGCGCGCGAATGGCTTCCCATGCCGCGGGCTCAAGGCCGTGGTTCATGGAAATCAGCGTGCAATGATCCGCGGTTAATAACACGATGTCGTCGACGCCGGCGAGTTTGGCGCTATTCACTTTGACCGGTCCATCGCCATCGCTGGTTTTTCGCCGCAGTCGCTCGGCATATTTTGCCAGCCCATCATCGCAACGGGAAAAAATCGGCCACGCTTGGATTTGACCTGGCAGGCAATGAGCGACGCCCTCAACGGCGGCGGCGGCCATGCGAACGGTTGGCGCTTGAGTACCGGCGATCACCGTGTATCGCACGCCGGGCCGTCGAGGCAGGGAATTCAACCGCCCCAGAAATTTCGACCCGGGCTTGAGATCGCGATCCGCCTCGCTAAGGCCGGCGGTAATCGCCCAGGTCCATCCCCAATCCGGATCGTGTTTCCATTCGTTGTATTGTTCTTTGACTTTAAGGACCACGCCAAAAGGCGCCCAGTCGGACCCGGCATTGGGCGTGCCGACCAGGATTAATCGGTCCACCCCGCCGCGATAGCCGCCGCCTTCGATATAGTCCCTGGCGATCAAGCCGCCCATACTATGGGCGACGATGTCTATGCTGACCTTCGGAAAACGCTCGACCAGGGCGGTCATGCGATCGGCGAAAAGTTCCGAACTCTCCTCGATCGGCTGATCCTGCGGATAGTCAAAATAGCTGACCTGATGCCCGGCGGCGGTCAGAAGATTTCCAATGGCGCCCATGCACTCTTTTTCGCTGTCGAGGCCGTGGACCAGCACCACCAACGGCCGACGCGAATCGAACGCATCCGGCAGAAATAATCCCCAATGGCGAGCTTGACGGGCGGTCGCCTGCGGAGCGGCTTCGGCGATGAAAATCCGCAGCACACGCCGAACGTCGTCGAAACGCGCCGGCAAATTCGTCGCGTCGACGCGCAAAATCAGGACATCGCAATCGACGCTCAGCCGGCACCCATCTCCCAGTGCGGCATTCACGGCGCGGACGAACGTCGATCCGCGAAAACCACTTAAATCAATATTCCCGTCGTTTATTTCCCAAGTCGGCAGATGAAACTCGCGGCAGATCGCCGAAGCTAGATCAGGCGCATGCAGCTTTCCTTCGTGCAGGGACAACCGAATCTCGTGCGGTGAAGCCGACGCCGATGCGGCGGCGAGGGTGGACCACCCGCAGATAGCCGTCAGGACGAACCTCAAAATGATTCGGTTCATTCATTTGCCATTCTAAAAACGCGCGAATGCCGCGCTTCGCGATGATCCATTATATCCTAGAAAAATAAAACGATCGTGGAAATGCACTTTTAATATGGCCTTCTTTGAGTAAGATCAATCACCTAACCTTCGCGAGGGCATGCCTGCGGACGAAATAGAAAGAATTTGCTAAAACGTCGCTGCGTCGCTATACGCTGTCGGTATTTTTTGTTAAGCTGAATGTTCATGCCAGGGTCGAGACAGTAATGGGGTTCGCTCGATAATCTGGTGGGGAATCGATCGTCGGCCGTGGTGGCCGTCGCGCAGGGGAATTTGCCATGGATTTAAGCAACGTGAAAGTCTCGACGGAAAATGCTCGAGGCGCGCATCAAGGTCGGCCTGCACAGAGCCGGGCGGGTCAAAGCGGAATGAGCTACAAGTTCCAGCGGTTGCGGGAAAAAATTCGGGCCGCCATCGCGACAGGAGAATTGAACGGAAAATTGCCCGGCGAGCGGGCGTTGGCGCAGCGGTTCCATGTCAACGCCAAAACACTAAGCAAGGCGCTGACCGACCTGGCGGCCGAGGGCGTTCTCGATCGCAGCATTGGGCGCGGGACGTATATTAAGGGAAGCGTGCCGGAGGTTGCGGACAAGGGCCGCTGGCTGGTCATCAGCGATCTCGGGGACAACGAGTCGTGCCTCGTGCGCGCGTTGCGCGCGGTCAATCCGGAGTTGCAGGTTAACGTGGGGGCGGCCGATCTTCGTCCCAGTTTTCTCAATCAGTTCGCCGCGGTAATCGACATCGCGTCGCGCACGCCGGACACGTTTCTTCGGGATCTGGTGGTGCGGAATATCCCGGTGGTCGCCGTCAATCGAGAGCCCAATACATATTCGATGCACTCGGTGCTGGTGGATGACGCCCTGGCCGCGGCGCGGCTTGGCCGCGACCTGGCGCTGGCGGGCCATCGGCGTTTTGCGGCGGTCGAGCCGCGCGGATCGACCTCGATCAGCGTGGCGCTTCGCAATGCGGTGCGCCGATATTCGCCCCACGCCGTGGTCGACGCCTGTTGCGCCGACGAAATCCGCATGCTTGTCGATGCGGGCGTGACGGCGGTCGTGTGCGGTTCTTGCGCGGCCGCCGAGCAGGTCAAAATCGTCCTGGGACGTCACGGGATCGATGTCCCGAGAAATGTGTCGCTGGCCGCGGTGGGATACATTGCCGACTCCGCGCCGTGCAGCGGGTATTTTTGTTCGACGCTTCAGTTAGCCGAGGCGGTCGAAAAATTTCTCCGTGAAGGCCCCGGCCTCCGCCCCAGCACGCTTTGGCTGGCCGGCGCGTGGCATAACGCGGCAACCACCGCCGCTCGCGTGGAGCCCGGTTCCTGCGATCCATCGGCAAAACATGTTTCGGACGGAATATTGATTTAATGGCGGCCCGTTACAAAATGGCGCCGCGAATCTAATGTCGTTGTGCGGCGTGTGGAGCTATAGTTAGGCCATGCAAAGATTCATCATTATCGTGCTGCTGATGGCGTTGGCCGGTGGAGCGTTTATTTCCAAGCCGACGGACGGGAAGCAGAGTTTCACCGATTTTCTCGTCGCCAAGGCGACGCGCGGAGACACAGACGGGCTGTCCGGCAGCTGGGACGCCTTCAAGGCCCGCCGCTACGCCGATTCATGCGAGTACAAAGACCGCATTTTCTGGTGGAGCGTGACCCGCGACGGCCAAACCGTCTACGTCAATGCGTTTTCGCATTGGTTTAATCGAGCCGAGCTGAAGCAAGAGGTTCAAAGCGACATCGACAAGGCCAAACAAAAAGCCAGTGAAGGCGCCGACCAGTTGAATAAGACGCGGGACCAGCTTCAAAAGCTGGCGCATTGAAGGTCCAACCGCCCCTTGCCGGTCAACCGACGCACCCTTGCACCCGGCGGACCTCCTGGCGTTGCATTTCGCTGATGATTCGCGTGAGCTGGCTCAACTTCTGGCGCCCCTCGAAATCACCTGCCATCTCATTGAATCGGATGCCCGTGCTGATTTCGCCGGGCGGCTGCGGGCCGGAAGGCTGCCGCATCCGGCCTTCCAGAAGCAAGGTTATTTGGCCGTGCTGTAATTCGATCCGCAGCCGGTCTTCGGTCGATATTTTGGGAGGCTCGCCATTGTTCCCGCGGATCGCGACGCCCATTCCGCCGAGGCTCAAATCACGAACGTCGATCGTCACCTGTTGCGACGGCATCGGCCGATCGGTGATGTGCGCCCGCGGCGCCACCCGCCAGATCTTGCCCTGCAATACGTTGTCTTTGAACACTTTGACGCGGTAGTTGTTGCGGCGTTGCAGCGTCTTGATCTCCGCGGGGCGGGCGATCAACAGCGCCGCGATCGTCGTTTGATCGTTGATCGAGTGCCTCGCGTCGTACTCAAGCAGCGGCGATAAGAAGGTTACCTTTTCAGGCCCGCGTTTGAACGAGACGCCGACGTTCGATTGCGTGGTCAGCAACTCCCCGATCAACGCATGCTCGGCGGGCTCGGCCTCCACCCATATTCCGATCGGCGTCTCGCCGATAAAACGCGATTTGTAATGTCGAAGTATCCCTGCCGACGGCAAAGAAATGACGACCGCGCAATTTCGCGCGACCGCTTCATTCAGCATTTCACGGCGAGGATCCGTCATAGAGATTCCATTCACTCCCGTAAAACATCGTCTGCTCCGGGAAGCGGGATTAACTAACCTTCGTGCCTTTTGCGCAGCGAAATGCCAACCCTCTTTGGCGGCTGAGGATCAAACGTCGGGCGATTCGGCGATTCTCCTTCCGCGCCGGCCTTTTCATATGACCAGTCGCTATTCCTGCACGGAGACGACCTGCCCCGCCGTCCTCGAAAACACGATGGCGCAGGCTTCGGGCGGCGTTTCATTGACGATTCGCTGAAGCTGCAAAATATCCCCGACCGGCTTGCCCGCCACCGTCGCGATCACCGAGCCTTCGACGACCCCGCCCTTCGCGAACGGGCTTTTTTCGTCGATGGCGATGACGATGAGTCCCGTGGCCGGCTTCGGCGCCGATCCGAAAATCCAGTGTTGCGGAATCGGACCCAAAAGCATGCCGCGCCATCGCATCCGCTGACTATCGCGCGTGACGGCCGCCAGCGGCGATTGACGGCGGGTCGTCGCGATCGAAATCGACATCGGCTTGCCGCCTCGATAAACCACCGCTTTCACTTCACGGTCGATCTGCGCCTCGCCCACGAGGCGGACAAAATGATCGCCGTCGTTCACGGCCTCGCCGTTAAAATTGACGATCGTGTCGCCCGCTTTTAACTTCGCCGAGGCCGGTGAATTGGCGTCGACCGATTCGACTTTGGCCCCGCCTTCTTCGGTCAACCCCGCCTCTTTCCGCTCCAACGGCGTGAGCGACGTCACGCGAACCCCTAGGAATCCGTACACCACTTCGCGCCCTTGTTTCAAGTCGTCGATGACCTGCCGAAGGTGCCGCGTCACGGGGATGGCGAATCCAATCCCGTTGGTGACTTTCTGCGGCAGGATCACGGCGGCGTTAATGCCGATCACTTCCCCGCGCAGATCAAACAATGGACCGCCGGAGTTGCCCGGATTGATCTGCGCGGTCGTCTGAATCAGATCGCAATAAAGGCGTTCTTCATGGCTGGACAATTTCGGAAGCGAGCGGCCGGTCGCGCTGACGATGCCGACGCTGACGGCCATCTCCCCGCCGCCGGCCAGACCATACGGATTTCCAAGGGCCATGGTCCATTGACCGCGCTTGGCCGGGGCGGCGGCGAATCGGATGGTCGGGAGTTTGCCGGCGGGGATTTTCAGCACCGCGACGTCCGCTCGCGGATCAGAGCCGACCACGATCGCAGGGTAAACATGATGATCGTCGGTGGTCACCCAGATATGTTCGTTGTTGGCCACGACATGATCGTTGGTGACGATGTAGCCGTCCGGATCGACGATGAACCCCGTCCCGACGGTCCGATCGACCGTCGCAAGCATCGCGGCGAGCTTTTCGGAATTGAATCGGTCGGCTTGAAGCCCCTGGTCGGTTTCGAGTTTGGCGTCGGTCGCGGAAATGGCGACCACCGCAGGCGCGACGTGTCGCGTGACCGCTTCAAAACGCTGCTCCAGATCGAAAACGCCAAAGTTATCCGACAACTCGAATTGCTGGCTTGCTCCCGCGGCGCCCGACGCCGCCGACTGATTCGACGGCTTCTCGACGGCGCTGCACGAAAACAACAACCCGGAAAGCGAAACGATTATCGCGGCGCCACCGCTGGCGCCCCGCACAAAACGACGTCCCATGCAAAACCCCGGCTGGTAAAACAACAACACCCGCGGTCGTTCCCACTGTCAATTGCCCGGCGGTTCCGCGCCGACTCAACTGGAGCATCTGTCAGGTCGCTGTCCTGCGTTAGCGGTCCTGCGTTTAGCGGCCCCGCTTGCGGGGCGTGTTTCACATCAAGGCACGCTACACCAAAGAGTGCTCAATCAAGGAGTCGGACATTTTTCGTTTCGGCTTAAGACCCAGGCTCAAACCACGCCGCCGCTATCGCGGTTTTGGACCGCGGAGAAGGGCGCAAAATTAGAATGACGTCTCCGCCGGCCAATCCAGAATGGCGCCGCGGAATAAATACGGCGTAGATCCGCTTGTCGCGGTTGTCGTCGGGCGTAACGCGAACCGCCGTGCAGAGCGGCGCGATCGCGGCGGTTCGCGTATCGACCACCAGCGCTTCGATCGCCGGTCCGTTGCGCCAGGCGCGGCGCGTGCCCGCGTACTTCGCCACGGACCACAGAAAAGCCATCAGCGCCATCGGCAGCGTGATAATCCCGCCGATGACGTGGGTAAGAAGCGGCAGCGGCGCGCCGAGCCACGTGAAGTCGTCGGGATCGTTCGGATTCACGCGGATCGGCAACGTCGAACCGGTGGTGATGAAATCCTTGCGTCCTTCGAGGGTCCTCGGCGGCGGCTCGTACGCCTTGCCGTCCCACTGAAACCGCAGCTGCACCACGCTGTCCGGCGGTTCGGGGCGGTTTTTCAAATGTTCGTTGCCGGCCCATTCGATTGTCGCGGCGGTCCGCTTTCCATACTCAATCAGCCAGATTTCGTGGCCGCGCTCATGAATGCCGGCGACGACGAATTTTAAACCGATCACGCCGAGGATCAGCCCCGTCAGCCACCACGCCCGGACGCGCGGCTCGTTCCAGGCCGCCCAACGAACGCGCGCCGTCATCGCACGCGGCAGCGGTTGGTCGGAACTAAAATTTTCTGACATCGTTTTCCCCTGCCCACAGCCGGCTCTATTCTACATGGATCGGCTTACGGAACAATATCTCTCAACGCGCCGCGGCTCCAGTATTTCCAAGCCCAATATCTTCCGGCGATTTGCGGCGGTCGTTAATTCGATGCCGCCGTTTGAGCCGCGGGCGCCGCTGAGGGCGGCGCCCGAAGATAACCGCGACTGATGCACGCTTCCAGCGCGTCGCGCGCGACCGACGCCGCCGCCCGGCCCCCGCTGCCGCCGTATTCCACCATCACCGCGAACGCGATTTTCGGATGCTCCGCCGGCGCAAATCCGATGTACCACGCATGATCCAGTTGCTTGCCCTCGGCGTCGGCCGATCGATACCACGGCGCTTCGAGGTTGCGATGCGTTGGGGTCGAAGGCTCGATGAACCGCCGGACCGGCTGGTTTTTTTCGTCGAGCACGATTTTGCCCGATGCGTCGCGCACATGGACGGTGAAGCGCGACGCCTGGGCCGTTCCCGTCTTGCCGCAGATATGCAGCGCTTGCAGCATCTTGTCGCCGACGACCAGGCTTGTTCCCGTACCGGCCAGGGCATTGACGACGTTGTACATTCCGAGCTTCGCGGCGCGCAGCGCCTCGGGCGCCAGATTCAGATCGACGCGGGCGGGGACCGCCTGCCAGGCGCCGGGCCGAAGCGCCGGCGCGCGGCCGTGGGCATCGGGCATCAACAGAACGGGGCGCATCCAAATCCCGTCGCGCGCGATCATGGCCGCCCCATTGGCCATCTGGATCGGCGTGGCGCTCATATACCCCTGCCCGATCCCGCCGAAAAATCCGATGCTGCGCCGCATGGCCGGGAAGTTGGACGGAAAGCTCCGCGGCAACCGCCCTTTCATCTCCCCGATGCCGATGCCGGTCGGACGCCCCAGGCCAAACCGGTCATACCACGACGACAATCGGTCGATGCCAAGCCGATCGGCGACGGTCTCAAAATAAATATTGCAGCTGCGCTCGAGGGCGTCTGAATAAGTGAGGAATCCGTCGGCGTTGCCGTCGTGGCCCTTGTGCGGCGACTTGGACGGAATGGGATGATGGGCGTCGCTCATTCCGATCGCCTTGAGCTGCGCGCCAAACATGCTGGAAACCCAGCATCGCCCGCCGCCGGGGATGAATCGACCATCGAGCTTCAGCCGGCCGGTGCATTCGATTCCCTCGTTGATCTTGACGACGCCTTCGCTGAGCCCGGCCAATCCGCAAAACGGCTTGACCGTCGAGCCCGGCTCAAGCTGAGACATCGTCGCCCGGTTGCGCAGCGGATCGTTGATCTCGTCGTCGCGCAACATCGGATAAATTTCGTCGAGCTCATTGAGGTCGTACGTCGGGTAGGAAACCAACGCCAGCACCTGGTTGGTTTGCACGTCCAGCACCACGGCGGCGCCGTGCAGGATGGCGTTGTCTTCTTCGACCACGCCGTTGGAATCGCGGATATGAGCCGACGCGAAGGCGGATTGGATCTGCCCCTGCAGCTCGATATCGATCGTCGTGCGAACGTCGCCGCCGCGCACCGGGTCCTGCGAAGCCAGCACCGCGTCTTCGCCGGCGACGCGATCCATCTTGCCGCGCGACCCGCGAAGGGCCGGCTCGCAGAGCGACTCAAGACCCGCTTTGCCGATCAAATCGTTCGGCAAATAATTCCGAAGCTCGTTGCCCTTGGCGTTGTCCTTGACGTCTTCGGCGCCAACCCGTCCGATGTGGCCGATCAGATGACAGGCGATGTCGCGATAGGGATACGTGCGATGGGCGCCGGGACGAAGAACCAAACCGGGGTAACGGTCGATGTCTTTGGCCAGTTCATTTTGCGTGGCGGAATCCACCGCCCGAAGAATGACGTGCGGCTCCAATTGCTCGGCGACCGTCACCTGAAACTCATCGATGGGCGCGGCGCTTTCGCCGCCGTCGGCGATCCATTTCTTCCAGTCGCTTTCGACGCGAATCGTCGGTGATTTGCTCGAGCGCTTGTACCAGACGTTCAATCGCCGAATCTTCACGCGATTGACGATGGCTTCGCGCGCCTCTTCGATGTCGTCCAGCGAGTGGCCCGATAGATCGGCCAGCTTGGACCACATGTTGTCGATATCGCCGACGACCGCCGCGACTTCCTGGTCGCGAAGCGCCTCCTTCTGCTTTCTCGTAAGCTTGCTCCACGCGTCGCCCAATCGGCTTTTCAATCGCTCGACGGCCCTCTCGCGCACCCACATTTTATCGGGCGGCGTCGTGAGGGCGCGGTAATCGACGCAGGCGTCGATGCACGGCTTATCGACGGCGAGAATCTTGCCGTTGCGGTCGAGAATATCGCCGCGGGTGGTGTCGAGCAGATAGGTGTGCTTCATCGCCTCGACGGCCTGCAACTTCCAGTAATCGCGGTTGACGATCTGCACCTGCGCCGCGCGCGCGATCAGCACCATCGCCACGACGGCCACCACAAGCAGGAATAGTTTTACTCGGCGCTCGAACATGGTTGGATCACCAAAATCGCGTCTTGCGCTTCAGCGGAACAAACGCGAAAAGCCCGCGGATCCGATTCAATCCGCCAAGAATGATCGGGGCAAGAACGGCGGTGTAAACGGCCCGCGTAAATTCGACGCCCGCCGATATTCGCACCGGCGCCAGCGCGATTTTCCCGTCGGCCGCCGCTTCGCCCGCGGGATGAAGCCCGCTATGCACTAACAATACGACGGTCGTCAGCAAACCGCCGACGAGGGCGAACGAAAATTGTTTGACGGCACGATTGCCGTTGACCGATTGATGCGTTTCGACAACCAGCATCGCCATCAAGCCATAGGCAATGGCGAACAATCCCGGCTGCTGTTCACTCAGCAGGTCTTGCAGAAACCCGATGGCGAAACAAGCAAGCAGCGCCGTTTCCCGCCGGGCGTTGAGGGCGATGAACAAAGCGGCGATCAGGCCCAGATTCGGCGTCGCCCCGTGAAACGCGATGTAACGGGAAACGCCGACCTGAAGGCCGAGCATGAAGTATGCGAAGATGAAATAGACGGGCCAACGCATGTGCTATCGCGAAAAACTCCCGGCGGGCGAAACCGCTAAACGTCCGCATGCTGCGGCAACTTGAAAAATGTTCTAATTCCCCTCTCCGCCCGGCGCCCGGGTCACGATCATCACCTCGTTCAACAGCAGCAAATTTTGCGGCGGCTCAACGGTGATCTGTGCAAAAAGCGGATGGTCGGATCGAACGCCGATCGCGGTGATTCGGCCAAGATGCCAACCCTGAAGATAAGGCGGCCAATCCGGCTCGGTGAGGATCACATAGTCGCCCGGCTTAAGGCCGGCCGCTTTAATTTCTTCGACGGTTCGGCCGAGGATCTGCATCATTCCCTTGCCGGCTCCCTGAACGACCGCCTGGGGCGCGTTGAGCAGCGTGTATTTGCCGTTTTGAAAGCGCGCGAAGCCGACGCGGACAAGGAAGCCCGGATCGGTAATCAATTGAACCCGCACGCCGGCCGGCCCGGCCCGTCGAACCTGCCCGGCGATTCCCGCGGGATAGAGCACGAACATTCCATCGCGTAGCCCCTGCAGACTTGAGCCGCGGATGATCAACGACGCTCGCGCGCCGGAGTCGGCGCCGATCACGCGATAGGGGGTGCAGAACGGACGGATGTCGCCGATCAGTCTTCGGTATTCTTCGAGTTTTTGGAACGCGAGCAGGCGTTCACGCAACCCGGAGACTTCGTTCTTGAGGATTTGATTTTCGCGCTTGACCGTTTCGCCGGCGCGCTGGTCGGGGCTGAGTTCGGGGGCGATTTTATCGTGCGCCCACGCGGCGATCGCGCCGCTGGGCCAGGAGACGGGGGCGAAGAGAACGCCGACTTCCGGAACGCTTCCCTGCAGATAGCGCGTCGGAACGAGAAACGCGCTGAGGCCGGCGAGGACCATCAGAACGACAAAAACGTGTTTCAATTTGAGATAAGACATCCTTGTCGATCAAATCTCTAAAATAACGTTGCGCGATCAGGCGTTTTTCTCGACCCTTCGCCCGGCGCTCCGGGAGCAGGGCATTCGCTTTTGGCCCGTCCTATGCCGGGGGAGAAGGGCAATCGCTTTTAGCCGTCCTACCCTCTCTCCCGGTACGCCGGGGGAGGGATGAGGTGGGGGGCTCTTGCGAAAACCCTCAAAAAATGCCCCCCACCCTAAACCTCCCCCGGCGTACCGGAGAGGGAACCGGAGGGGCAAAAATTCAAAAGCGATCACCCCGGCTCCGGGAGAGGACGGGTGAGGGTTTTGTTGACATTTCGGATTTTATGCGACTTGCATCGTTTTAAAAACCCGCTCCCTCCACGCTCCCCCGGATTAACGGACGAGCGAGTAGAGCCCGTAGTCGCTCAATTGGCGACGCGAGAAAGAGCCGTCACGGCGCACGGTTTGGTTAGCGCGCCGCCGCCGCCGCCACGCTGGGCCCCGGCCCCGGCGCTGGCGCCGGTCCATCGACCAGCGAACCGACGACGCCCGGCTTCAACACGGAATTTATCGCGATCACCCGATTTCCCGTGGTAACGACATAGATCATACTATCCTTGAGGTTGGTGGCATACGTCGCAAGATCCTTGCGCCGCAGGGCAAACGCGCGCGTGCCGGTCTGTTTGTTCAACGCGAAGACTGTCTCGTCTTCCAAAAGGACGTAAAGATATTTTTCGTCTTCGGACAGCACCTTGGCGATGTCCGGGGCCGTCCAGCGCGGCACGCGATTGTACTGCCCGGCGAGCTTGTCGATCGCCACGACGCCCACTCCGGGAACTTTGATGAGAATCAGATCTTTCGTCGCGACCGGCCCGTCGCGCAGCGGGGCGGCGGCGAAATATTGCCATTTTACCTTCCCGTTGTTGCGGTTCAGGCATGACAACGTCGAATCCGTCGAAGCGACATAAACGCCCGTTTCGTCGGCGGCCAGATCGGCCACGATCGGACCGGCCGTATGGAAGACGCCGTTGGGCAGCGTCCAGACCGGCTCGCGCGAATCGGCGGCGACCGCGGCTACGTCGCCGTTTGTCGCGGCGGCGTACACGATGTCGCCCAGGATCGCCGGGGTCGATTTCACCCCGGCGTTGGGGAACGCGAGCGTCCAGCGATGATCGATGTATTCGCTGGTGACGTCCACCGCCACCAGTCGCCCGGCGCCGACGAAATCCGCCCCTAAATAAAGCGTGTTTTTGCTCCCGACGGCATTCGAGCGGATCGAGTAGCTTAGCTCCTTGGATCGAACCAAATCCCCGCGCTTGTTGTAAATCTCCAGCGTCGTATTCGTCGGATAAACGATGTAATCGCGGAAGACCACGGGCGTATGCAGCGTCTCGTCGCCATGATGAATAGTCTCGGCGTGAAGGATCGTTCCGGTGGCCCGGTCCATGACGTAGCTGGTGCCGTCCTCGGTATACCCGAACAGGAGCGTGTCGCGGATGTACAGGCGAGTCACCAGGCCATGCTTGGTCTCAAGCTGCGCCGCCCAGTGAGCCTGAAAACTGTTGATCGGCAACGGCTGCGCTTCGCCGAGCCCTTCGTCCACGAACGGGTTATGAGAGCAGCCGGCTAACAGCGAACCGGCAAGAATAAAAGAGAGTGCGAAGAGAACATGAAGGAAATGCGATCGGTTGGTGCGCTGGGGATTCACAAGTGCTCCGTCTAATGAGGACCGCCAGCCGCGCTCCGCCGAGGCGGCGATGGCGAGTGGGCCGGGGCGCGGATTGACCGCGAGGGGAAAGGATAACATTTCCGAACCGATTGCTCAAATGTCCGGCGAATTCCTTTTCCCTCGGCGCCGACGTTCTGCCTGTTTTCAGGGGAAGGATGTGGTAAAAGGAGACTGCCCGCTTGAGATATCATACGTTGAAGGGAGCCGGGATGGTTTTGCTCAAGACATTGCGGTCGATTTTTCTGGCGATCGGATTGGCCGGCGCGTCGATGGTCGCCGGGCAGGTTCAGGCCGCCGACGAAGCGCCGGCCAAACCCGCCCCCGCGGCCGACGCGTCGCTCAAAGGGCCGCAGGCCACGCTCGCGCATTTCAAATCCGTCGTATACGACGTGAAATTAAGCGACGACCAAAAGACCAGGATCGATCCGCTATTCGCCTCGGCCAAAACCGATCTGAAGGCGGCGGAATCCATAGCCGACGAGAAGGAACGCGCGGCGAAATCGCGGCAGGTTTTGAACAAGCTCAAGACCGAGGTGAGCGACGTGCTGACCAATGAGCAGAAGTTGGCGGTCGTCAAAGCGATGGCGCCGCCGGGACCGGGGGTAATGATCGATCGGATCAAGGAGCAGTTGCACAATCCGGAGATGAAGCTCACCGACGATCAGAAGACCAAGGTTGACGTCGTTCTCGACGACACCAAGGCGAAGCTGGAAGACCTGAAATCGCAGGTAAAGGCCGGCGCCGGCGCCAAGGAGGCGTCCGCCAAAGCCAGGGAAATTCTGGCCGATATGCACGGGAAACTGACGGAGATTCTTTCGCCGGATCAGCGGACGCATCTCAATGGACAGGCGGCAAAGGGAAACTAAACGGTGACCTCTGACGATCGACCGCAGCGTGAAATCCCATTGAATTCGATTAGGTCCCCCGCGCGAGACTTGAGACGTAGCCAGGTATGACATCCGCGCGCAATTCCCCGACCTTCGGCAAGTCGAACCTTCATGGCTTACAACGACAACCACGGCTATAATCTCAGCCATGGGTGTCCAGGAGCAGATTCATTTCGCCGCGGCGGGGCAGGTCGCGAGTAATCCGTCGATCCTTGGCGGGCGTCCAGTCTTTGCAGGAACCCGGGTGCCCGCCGAGACATTGTTTGATTATTTGGCGGATGGGTTATCCCTCGACTACTTCCTGGAATCATTCCCCAGCGTGCCGCGCGAACAAGCGGTGGTTGTCCTGCGGTATGGACAGGAGCACATCGCCGGCGAGCTGCGGAAATGAAGGTTCTTCTGGACGAAAACGTGCCGGTGCAGGTTCGAGCTGCCCTGGTGGGACATGACGTCTTCACTGTGGACGGATTACGGTGGAGAGGATTGCCAACGGGGACCTGCTGGCGGCCGCCGAAAACGCAGGATTTGATGCTCTCGTGCTGGCGGACAAAAACCTTCGATACCAACGGAATCTTAGCGGGCGCCGCATCGCCATTGTCGAATTATGGACAAACCATCGCCCGACGCTCGAGAAGCACTTCCCGCTGATCAAATCCGCGGTGAATCGAGCAACCCTCGGCGCATATGTCGTCGTTTCGCATCCGTGATTGGCGGTTTCCGGCCATTTTTTCTGAAAATTCGAGGCGCAATGACGCGCGATGAACTGCGGGCGGAGCGAAATCACGCGACGTCGGCGCTGACGCGACCGGCCTTCAGGCGTTTTACATCCCCAATTCCACCGCCAGCCGCAATACTTCCGCCACGCTCCAGGCTTGCGCCGGGCAGCCGACCATTCGGTGCGGCTCTTCCGCTTCGTAAATCTCGGCGACCTGGCCGATGCAGTTGGTGAGCATCTGGTCGATCAGCGGCTGAAGCCAGCCGCGGGCGTGCTCGATCGAGGCGGCGGATCGGTCGTTCACGCGCAGGAACGCGCTCAGAAAACCGCCCAGCGGCCATGCCCACACGGTTCCGTTGTGATAACACGCATCGCGATGGTACTGATCGCCGGAATAACGGGGGCAGTAACGCGAATCGCCTCGGGCGAGCGTGCGCAATCCCATCGGCGTGAGCAGTTCACGCTGAACCACTTCGACCACCGCGCGCCGCTGATCTTCGCTCAGCGGACTGTTGGCAAGACTGACGGCGAAAATCTGGTTGGGGCGAAGCGACAGATCGCGATATGGATATCCATTTTGCGAGGACGATCCATCCACCACGTCGGCCAAGCCTTGATGAGGGCTGATCCAAAAAGCCCTCTTAAAGCTCGCGGCCACCTTCTCCGCCAGCGACTCATCCCCCATCAGCTTCAATGCGTGATACCAAAGCGCGTTGATTTCGACGGCCTTGCCCTGCCGGGGCGTGAACGCGACGTCGTTGGTCTTGGCGTCCATCCAGGTTAACTGGGTATGCGCGTCGCCCTGGCTGATCAATCCGTCCGCTTCGTCCATCTTGATGTTAAATCGGGTTCCCTTGCGATAGCCATCGAGGATCGACTGGCATGCGGGGCGCAAAAGCGCGTCGAAAGTGACGCGATCGCCGGTATAACGGAGGTATTCAAAAACCGCATGAATAAACCAAAGGCTGGCGTCTACGGTGTTGTAACTTGGCTCATTTGTGTAATCGTCAAAGCGATTGGGAATCATCCCCTCGCTGCAATATTGCGCAAAGACGCTCAACACTTGTTTGGCCTGCTCGAATCGTCCGGTGACCAGGAACAAGCCCGGCAGCGAGATCATGGTGTCACGTCCCCAATCGGCAAACCACGGATAGCCGGCGATGACAGTTGAGCCGTCGCCGCCGGCGGGCATTTTTCGACTGACGATGAAATCCCCCGCCGCCCGCACGAGACGCGCGACGGCGATCGACGGACTTGCCGCCGCCAGCGTCGGGCGGTCCGTGACGTTCGCGGCGGCCGGCGCGGTGCGGGCGGCGGCGGCGCCGGCGGACCGCAGGCGCAGTTGCTCGTCCCAGTCGAATGACGTCCGCTCGTCAACCGAAGCCCAAACGGTGATGCTGGCCCGAGCCGATTCCGATTCCAAAACAAATTGGCCCGGCGAATAAAGATCCTCGGAATCTTCCGAGCCGCGATCGTTTTCGATCGCGTAATAGTGGTTGTACCACCAGTCCGGATGCGTCTGAAACGAACCGGCGTCGCCGCCAAGGAAGGCCGCGTGGTTATATGCCGTCACCTTCAATGCACGGCCTTTGGCGGACATTTCAAAGTTGGTGTCGCTGGAGTGCCGCATCCCATGAAAATCGCGCAGGCTGAAAAACGGAGCGAGCGCGAATCGCAGCTTTCGCGGCCGCCGGGATTCAAGCGTGTAGCGGATGCCGACGACGTTGCGGTTCCACAGAAGCTGAACTTCCTTGACGATCTGAATTCCCTCGACTTCATATTCCCAGCGCGCGGTCTGATCGAGTTGGAATTTCCTGAGGTAGTGCCATCCGTGCGGGTGAAATCCGGCGCGGAACTGATTGACCGAAAGCTCGTGCGGGGAATCCGGGGCGTCGTCTTCGAGATAGATTCGCTCGGCGATGCGCGTCAGGGCCATGACACGGCCGACCGGGGGATTGGTGGCGGCGCAGAGAAGGCCGTGATATCGCCGGGTATTGCAGCCGACGACGGTGGAGGATGAATAGCCGCCCAACCCATTGGTGAGCAGCCATTCCTCCTTGAGATGGGGGTCGAGCTGCCCGTTGGTGTCGATCGATAAAAGTGCCATGGGCGGGAGTGTAGACGTCGGGGCGGCGGTTTCCAATCCGCCCGCGCGCGAAGCGCGCCGAAATTCGCCGGGACTGTCAATCCGCTTGGCGAGTTTCCAATCCGCCCGCGCGCGAAGCGCGCCGCCGGGTCGTTTTGATTTCTTCCGGCCCGGCAGTCGATCCGACTTCCCATTCACGCCTGATCTTCGATCGGCCTGGCGTCTTTCAGCGATCCGAAACGCAGCACCTCCGGCCACGCCGCGGCAACCGCGCCGACGGCCGCGAGAGTTCCGATTCCGCCCAGCACGACGCTGCGGACCGCGCCGAGCAGGGCGCCGGTGATTCCCGATTCAAGTCCGCCGATCTCATTGCTGGCGCCGATGAAAATATTATTCACCGCCGACACGCGGCCGCGCATGGAATCGGGCGTCAGCAGTTGCACCAGCGTATGACGGACGATGACGCTCACGCTATCGCAGGCGCCGGTCATCAGGAGGGCAAGGAACGAAAGCCAGAAGTCGCGGGACAGCCCAAAGACAATCGTGGCCAATCCGAATCCGACGACCGCGACGATCATATTTCGCCCGGCTTTGTTCATCGGCGGTCGATGGGCGAGCCACAGCCCCATGACCAGCGCCCCGACGGCCGGCGCGGCGCGCAGCACTCCAAAACCGCCGGCGCCGGTGTGCAAAATGTCTTTGGCGAACGCCGGGATCAGCGCCGTCGCCCCGCCGAGAAGAACGGCGAACAAGTCCAGCGAAATCGTCGCGAGAATAATTCCGTTGGCGAAGACGAAACGAATGCCGATGGCCAGGGAATCAAGCGTCAACGGCTGAGGTTTGCGTACCGGAGGTTTGGCGTCGAGAAAACAAAGGAAGGCGCCGAACGCGAGGAAGCAACCGGCGCTGGCCAGGTACGCGAGCGGAATGCTCCAATAAAGAATCAACCCTCCGATCGCCGGGCCGGCCATGGACGATATCTGAAATCCGGTGCTGTTCCACGTGGCGGCGTTGGAAAAAACGGCGGCGGGAACGATCTGCGGAACAAACGCCGACCGCGCCGGCCATCCCAGCGCGCTGGCGCACGCGCCCAGAAATAAACACAGATACATCAGCGGCAGCGAGCCGTGCGCGTGCGAAAGCCACGCAAGCCACACCGCCGTCGTCGCCGCGCCGATCATCGACAGCACGATGATCTTGCGCCGATCGAACCGGTCGGCCAGTTCACCGGCGGGAATCGCCAGGGCGATGATCGGGATCGCGATGACGCCGCCGATCAGGCCAAGGGCCAGCAGCGGATTTATTTTCGCCTCGGCTCGCGTGCGGTTGAAGATGTCCCACCCGACGGCGACTTCCTGAATCTGCTGGCCGATCACCGACATGACCCACCCGGCCCAGAATAAGCGGTAATCCCGGATTCGCAGGGCGGCATAGGGATCATGCCGGGCGGCTTTGGACGCCGGATTGTCGAGCGCGGTGACGGGATCGCGCGGGAAGGAAACAACATCGGACACGGGTTCTTGCGGCATGTAACTAACGTCCACTATTAAAATCGGGCACCGCCGCTCGCAGCGCCATCAATAATCCGAAATAGAGCGCGGCGACGATCGCCAACGCCGCCAGGATCAGCAGCGCCAGTTTGATTTTTTTCGGCAGCCGCCCTTCCCCGGCCGAGCGGCGCGGCGATTCGAGACCCTTCTCGGTTTTCGCCGCCTCTTGCTTCGCCCGGCGCATCGCGCGGAGGTTGGCCGCGTCATCGGGCGGAGCGATGAATTTGGTCGCCGCCGTGAATCGTTCCGGCGACGCGGTCGCAGGGGCCTTCGCCGGCGCCGGCGCCTCGTCGGTCTGCGGCGAGGGGGGCGAAACCGAAGATTGCCGAGCGACGGATTCCGGGTCGATCGTCGCCGACGGCGCATCAACCAGCGGCGCGCCCGAGGGGGGCGGCGCGGCGTTCTCGCGCTCGCCGTTCATCGGGGTTTGCGCCGACGCGGGCGCGGTGCGGGCGACCGTCGGGGAATTGGGTTGCGTCTCGGCATATCCCTTCAGCGGGATCCGGTTGACCCCCTGGCAGATCGGGCAAAGACCCTTGCGCCCGCCATGCTGATCGGGCACGCTCAACCGTTCTCCACAACTTGCACAGACGAATTTGATCATTGGCCCACCATCTTAGCGATATTCGCGCGCTCGTCTTGCGCGGCTGGGCGTTTTATCATTATGTTTGCAGCTCAAGCGCTCCGCTGTTCGTCGCGGATCACGGCGATCGTCGAGGCGCCCAGTCACTGGCTCATGCTTGACAATGCCTCATTCCTTTCGTCGAATACCACCCGATGAGCAAAGCCGTTATTCTTCAGCACGTTGCCTACGAGGGGCCGGGACGGATCACCACCGTCTTGCGCGACTTTGGCATTCCGACCGATATCCGCCATCTGTATCGCGGGGACGAGGTTCCTTCGGATCTGGACGACGTTCGAATTCTGATCGTGATGGGCGGCCCGATGGGCGTGGCCGATCTGGGCGACCCGAAGTATCCGTTCCTCGCCAGGGAGTTGGAACTCCTCAAGCGGTGCGTTCTGCTCGATCGGCCGACGCTGGGGATCTGCCTGGGCGCGCAACTGTTGGCTCACGCCGCCGGCGCCAAGGTTTATCCGAACGCCAAACCCGGCGCCACGCCGGAGCTTTCGGCCACGCCGATGCCCGAGCTCGGTTGGCTTCCGGTCACGTTCCCCTTTCCCGGCGGCACCGAGCCGATCGTGACGGGAATGCACGACGGGGCGATGATGTTTCACTGGCATCACGATACGTTCGATCTTCCGCGACTGCCGGCCCCGCCCAACGCCCCGCCTCCCCCGGCGCCGCCGCCTCCGACCGGCAACGCCCTGCTCAGTTCGTCTAAAGCATGCAAGAACCAGGCTTTCCGCTTCAAGAACCGCCTGTTTGGATTTCAATATCATTTTGAATTGACCCAGGCGGATATTGAGAAGATACTGTCGGCCGGCCGTGAAGAGATCCAGAAGGTGATGGGTCCGGACGGGGAGACAAGGATTCGGGAAGAGACCAAAAGCGCTTACACCCAATACGCCCGTCTGGGCGATCGCCTGGTTCGTAACTTTGTGCAATTTTTGAAGGTCTATTGATCGCGCCGGTTCACGCCGCTAAAGATTCAGACGTGGATTCGGTCGATCAGGGTAATCCCGCTAACCGCGCCGCATCGATGTTGTTTGCTTTACTGCGCCACCTTCGTTCCCGTCGATATGTGCGGCCATGGGCCATGTCCGCGCCCATCCTCATCCTCCTCATCGCGATCCCTCTGCTCCGCCCGCTCCGCTCACCGGACCCCCGCCTCATCAGCGACGATGAACAGGCCCGGCTGGCGACGGTTCAGGCGATCGTCGAGCATGGCTCGCAAGCCATCGAAGGAACCGAATTCCGCGATACCCGCGACATCATTGTCTCAAAAGCCGACGTCTCTTCCCCCTTCCCGTCGCATGTGTACAGCAAGCAGCCGCCGATGATGGCGCTTCTCCTGAGCGGCCCGTATTGGCTCATGCACCGGGCGGGCTTGTCGTTCTCGCGCGATTCAAGCACGGTTATTTTCTGGCTCACGCTGATCGGCGTCACCATTCCGGTTTCGATCGCGGGCGGCCTGGTCTATCGCATGAGCAAGACGTTTGAACTCAAACGTCCCCTGCGAGCGCTGCTGGCGGTGACGGTCGTGCTCGGCAGCGGATTGATCAGTTATGCCACTACGCTCAACGCCCATGCCCCCGCCGCCACGTTGCTCCTGGCGGCGGCGTCGTGCCTGATTCACGTCATCTTTCACAACGTACCCCGGCGCGCCGCCCCCTGGCTTGCGTCGGCCGGGTTTTTTGCGGCGCTGGCGGCGACGATCGACCCGCCGGCGATCGCGTTCCTGTTGCCGCTCATTCTCGTCGTGGGCGCGTTCCGATGGCCCATCGGAATGCGAACGGCCGGCCTGCTGGCCTACGCCCTGGGCGCGGCCCTGCCGATCGTCGTGCACGCGCAGTTGGTTCGGCCGATCACCGGCGATCTGCGCCCCGGGATGTTTCATTCGGAACTGGCGGTGGCGCCGCGCGTTCCGCAGTCGATGCCGTGGAGCGGCGCGTCGCTGACGTCTTCGGTCTGTGCCGTTTCCGCGCCGGGACATTCCGCCGTCGGTGATACATCCGCGCTCGCCGGTTCCAATTCGCCCGACGACGATGACGAGCCCCACACCCGCTGGCGCGCCTTCCTCCACGGCGCCTGGCGCATTCTTGGATCGTTCCTCGGCAAGCACGGCGTCTTCAGCCACTTTCCCATTGTCGTTCTTGGGATCTTGGGCGTCTCGCTCATCATGCACCGCCATTGGCCCGCCGCCACCAAAATGCTCGCCGGTGGCACGCTCGGCGGAGCGCTGGCCGTCATTGTCGTTTACGCCTTGTGCCGATCCAGCACGCGCGACGCGATGTTCGCCACCCGATGGTTCGTGGTCTTCCTCCCGCTTACGCTTTTTTGGGCGGGGGCGTGGCTGCGCCGGTCCCATCGCCGATCGTCATGGATTATGGCCGGCGCCCTTCTGGCGTTTAGCGTAACCGCATCCCTCATCGGCGCCACCGGCCCGCTCCCGCGCGGCGGCTTTAGCCACTATACGGTGGCCGGCGCCTGGCATAATCTCATGGATCATCCCCAGCCGCCCCCCGCCCTTCTTTCCCCCGTCGCCGATCGCGGCGGCCAGGAAGCATTTTCCGAATAGCCGCGGACGCACTGTGGGAAGCTTCTTCATTCCACGTCAACGATCATATCGAAGAGCTGCCCGTAACGATGGCTATCAAGCGCCACGTCAAAAGCCATGATCGAAATGCCGATGGGCGCGTCGGCTTTCGCGCTGAGCCGCACGCGGTATTCGCCGGTGGAATGTCCGGCGACGATACCGTCGAGCGCTTGCGGCTCGATCGACAATCCGTCGACCGCTTGAAGCAATAGATGATGCGCCTGCTCGCCGTCGCGAAAATTTCGGACGTGAATGACCACGTCGGCCGATCCGCCGCGCTTCACGTGAACCCGGTATGGATCGGCGCTGACCCAGTACGGATCAAACCAGTATCGATATTCGCCGGGGCCGCTGAGATCGTGCAGCGCGTCTACCAGGGCGTGCGACCATTTTCGATAGCGCTCGATCAGCGCGGCTGGATGATCCATCACCCACGAATGGCCGCCCATAATCAGGTCGGGCTGAAGCTTGCCAAGGTAATCGGCGCCGACGACGTAGCCTTCTTCCGGGATGGCGTTGTTGCGGGCGACGACCGCTTCGTGGCCGTTTTGTTTGGGGTCAAAGGGGTTGCCGAAGATGTTGTCGCCGGTGAAGACGACTTTTTGGCCGTCGATGAGCCCTCGAAGGGCAAGGGCGAAATCGGTTTGGCCGGGCATGTGGTCAACGGTGAAGGTGAAACCTTCCCATTGCAATGTTTCGCCGGGTTTGAACGCGCGATCGACGTGGACGGAATCGATGCCTTCTCCGTATGACTCGATCAACGCGGCATAGTCGTATCGCTCGGGGCGCTCGAGCTTGTCGACGATACTGTCGAGCGTCCAGATTTTCGCGCCCCACTTGTCGTGCAGATGGCCGGCGTTGTCGCAGTGATCGCCGTGCATGTGGGTGATGAAAACGGCGTCGATATACTTGAGTCCCAGACGTTCGCGCATCAGCTTGAGAGATTCATCCAGCAGCGAATAACCGACTCGTCCGCAATCCACGACAAGGCCATGGCCGCTGTCAGAAATAATGATCGAGAAATTCGGAATGTAGTTTGTGCCTCGGAATTTGAACAGATGCGGCGAAACCCGGCGAACATTGGGCACGGCGGTCGGTTTGGAAATGCGGTCCTGATCGCCGGGCGTATAAGGCACGACGCGATAGGTGCGGAGAATCATCGTCTCGGCGTTGAGCAGTTTTTCGCCGTACGCCGCCAACTCGGCCTTGGGGTCGGATATCGCCGCGCCATGGGCGGGCAACATCACATCCGGCTCGGCGCCCCGGAGGATCGAGACGGCCTCCTGCATCGCGTAGATTCCGGCGCCGAAGCTGTAATCCCATTCGCTGTCGAACCAGTTGTACATTCGAGCGCCGCCGAGCATGACGTCGCCGCTGAAGGCGTAGAGCGCGGGGCCTCGGCGGATCAGGTAGGACATCGCGTGCGGACTGTTGCCGTGCGTTCGGACGCAGGAAATCTCGTAGCCACGCCAGGTAAAGGTATCGACGTTGTTAAACCCGCGATCGATCGAGATGGGCCGAATCGAAGGGCGCACGTAACTGGCGCCGTGAACGGTGTATGGGTCGGCCAAAGACGGCTTGATCTTGCGGAAAGCGGCTGGATTCTCGAAAAGCGCCCGGCCCCCTTCGTTTGTCGCGATTTTGGCGCCCGACCCCTCGACCGACCTTTTGAGACGGCCGTACCCCTGGCAGAGTTCACGATGATGGCTCGTGAATAAAACCCACTCGATTTTCTTGACGCCGATTTCCTGAAGATGGTCAAGGACGTCGGCGTCGCCGAGATCAATGAGGATTGCCGCGTCGCCCTGTCTGATGACATAGACGTTACAGGTGTCGGTCCATTCGAAGAGGTCGGGAAACTCCGCGGGAGCCACAGCGAGAAGATGCTTTTGCGGATCGGCCGCCCGGATCGTCGCAGGACATGATAAGCCGATGGCGAGCAGCAAAAGGAACGGTAAAGTTGTTTTGCGATCCATCGTCGTTTTGCTCCGTGATGGCATGCCGAACGATCATCGCGCGTGGAAACGGCAAACGCGTCATTGGCTCTTTGGCTTCCGCCGCGCTGTGCAAGAAGGCAATCGAACGATCGGTGATCCGGACTCTTTAGGAAATCGTCAGCTTCGCCGCCGCCGGTCCCGCGGCGC
Organism: Tepidisphaeraceae bacterium; assembly: GCA_035551995.1. Lineage (GTDB taxonomy): Bacteria > Planctomycetota > Phycisphaerae > Tepidisphaerales > Tepidisphaeraceae > RYN-428. The sequence continues at coordinate 10,866 of DASZME010000092.1, read as the reverse complement.
CCTTGCTCACTTCCGCTTTGAGATTCTTCACGATCGCCAGCAGTGCATCGCGAAGCCGTGGGTCGCCGTCGAAGTTGGCGCCTGGTTTTCCGGCGTCGCTGTTGACGCGCACTTCGGTGAACATGGGCAGCGCTCCCAGGTACGGCACGCCAAACCGCGCCGCGGCCCGCTCGCCGCCGCCGCGGCCGAAGATGTCATGTTCCGAGCCGTCGGGCGCGATGAAATAGCTCATGTTTTCCACCAGCCCCAGGATCGACGTTCCCAATTGCTCGAACATGCGGATCGCCCGCACCGCGTCGTCCAACGCGACCTGCTGCGGCGTGGCCACCACCACCGCCCCCGCCAGCGGCAACATCTGGCACAAAGACAACGGCACATCCCCCGTGCCCGGGGGCAGATCGACGATCAGATAATCCAACTCCGGCCATTCGGTGTTGTCGATCAGCAATTGCTTAAAGGCGCCATGCGCCATCGGGCCGCGCCAGATGAGCGGCTTGTCGGGGTCGACCAGCGCGCCGATCGTGATGGCGTGGATGCCGTGAACGTAGAACGGGACGATTTTGGCGCCATGCGTTTGCGGCGCCAGGCCCTTGATGCCGAGCATGGTCGGCATGCTGGGTCCGTAGATGTCGCCGTCCATGAGCCCGACGGCGGCGCCGCCCCGCTGCAATCCGACCGCGAGATTTACCGCCACGGTGCTTTTGCCGACGCCCCCCTTTCCGGCGCCGACGGCGATGACGTGCTTGACCTGCGGCAACGGCCGCTGGGGCGCCGGCGCGGCCTGAGTGGCCGCGCGCTGGGGCGCCGCCTGACTGGCCGCCCCGCGCTGGGGCGCGATCACTTCCACATGCACGGCCGCCGCTCCCGCGCGCTGAAGCGTTTTTGTTATCTCCGAATGGACGGCTTCACGGAGCGGCGACGAAAGCGGACTTGGGTCGACGCGCAAGTAAACGTCAACGTCGTCAAGACGAATCTCTTTAATCGCATTGAGTTTAACGACGTCAATGCCCGTCTTGGGATCGCGGATCGACGCCAATGCCGCCATCACTTGGTCGCGGGTGAGTGCCATGAAATAGAGCCTTGCTGTAAAGGTAAAGCATTATAGCGAAAGGGACGCAAGGCGTTGGCGGACCCGCGAAGATTGCCCGCCGATCCTTTTTACGACTCCCCTATTTAGGGGAATTGAAAAAAGAATTTATTATGTTTATGGCTGAAATTTCGAGGTTTTTGAGTTTTCGCGTTCAAGGCAAGAAAAGAGGCTTGATTTTTCCCCCGCCGACGTTTATATTAATTTCGTACCCAAACAGTTAAGGATGAGGATTTAACAATAGGAAACTGATCAGATATTGAGGTCAACGGAGTCTGACGATGAATGTCGGATGAAGTGACGAATAAACGAGCCATGACGGCTCCGTCGGTTAACACCGCCGGAGCTTTTTTTGTCGGGGGTATTCCCCGAGGAAGGTTCCCCCCCTCCTTCCTCAACCCCCGACATTTTTTCTACTCTCTCAACCGTCCGGCCTCCCCTCCGGACGCTTCCCAAAGTTGAGAGCCTTAGCCGCGCATCCCCCCGTGCGCGGCTCTTTTTTGCGCGCATTTTTCCGGCCCGGTATTGGCCGGCCCAGCAAATAGTTTACATGCTTGGTGTCGCCGGGACCCGCCGCAGCGTGACTGTTGCATTTACTTGCTACGCGTTCGTTGGCGCGAAGGCGCCGCGGAAAACCAACCGCGGCGACGTGCGGTTTGATACCGGTAATTCGCGCACACTCGATTTCCTGGCCGCCTGTTGCCGTGGTGCTCTCAAAAACTGAGCTTTAATCCCGCGTAAAACGAAATGTCGGCGGTTCCAAAACCGGCTACTTCTTCGTAATGGGCGTTTAGAAAATTATCGATCCGCGCGGTGAATTCCAGCGAATCGTTAATTTTGTATGACGTGGCGAGATTCATCAGCACATAGCCGCCGATGTTGGTGCGGTTGAACGTGACGGGGTCAATGTCGGCCCTGTGACTGACGTAATTCGCGGTCAACGTGACGCTGCCCTGGCGACTGTATCGATAATTCAGAAACGATCCGATCTTGCTCGGCGCCCGCCGAAGCAGGGAAAGCCGCGTCGTCTCGTCCTGGGTATTGGTGTAGGTGTAATTGATGCCGGTCGTCACCTTATCGCACGGGCGCACGGCGGCGCCGATTTCGACGCCTTGCGCGCGCGCCTCGCCGATATTCGCTTCGCGATTGGCGATGAAATCATAATCGATCAGATTCGTGAAATGATTGTCGAAGTACGTGGCGTCCAAAACGACCGCGCGCTTGAAAAAAGATTGCTCGACGCCGGCGTCCCAGCCCATGCTTTTTTCCGCCTTGAGATCACGTGAGCCGTAAGACGAATACAGGTCCGAGAGCGTCGGCGACTTAAATCCCGTGCCGTAGCTGGCGTGAATCTTCGTGTCCGTCGGGAAGAGATAAGCGCCGGTGAAACGGTAGGTGACATTCGATCCGGTGAGGCTGTGATCCTCGTAGCGCATGCCGCCGGTGAAGAAGAGGCGGTCGTTCAGATCGAACTGATCCTGGATAAACAAGCCCAGGCTGTTGGCGTATTTTTGCGGCGTTTGCGTCGCGCTAAATCCTTCCTGATAAAAATCCACGCCCGCCGTCAACGTGTCGGCTTTGCATAGATGCAGATCGTTTTGAAAATCAAATTTCAACACGTCGCCGTCGTCTTGCGTCGGGGCGGCGGGATCGGTGTCGGAGCGGGTGTAGTGGGTGTAGTTGAAGCCATAGGTCTGAACGAGGGCGCCGTCGAAAAGAACAAGGTGTGGCTGAACGCGGATGAAGTCCTGATCGCTTTTGAGCCAGCGGCGCGGATCGTCTTGGCCCGGTCCCCCGCCGTCGTCGATGCGCACTCGATTGTGCTGCACTCTGGCGATGACGTCGATGTCGAACTGGCTGGAAAGCGTCAGGCCGAATCGCCCGGCCATCGAGAGAGTGTCGTAGCCGTCGGGCGTTTGGTTTCCATACTTTGCGTCGGCGGCGGGGAATCCCTGAGAGTTGGCCTGCGTGATGTTCAGCGAATAATTGGCGATTTTTTCGCTGCCGCTGAATCCGACGCTTTCGCGGAAGGTGTTAAACGAGCCTCCCTCGGCGGAAACGTATCCGCTCAAGGGTCCCTGGCCGCGCTTGGTGATCACGTTGATGACGCCGCCGATCGCGTTCGATCCCCACAGCGTGCTTTGCGGCCCGCGAAGCACCTCAATCCGGTCGATGTCGTCCACCGTAAGGGTGGAAAAATCGAAGGCGCGCGACGGCGAACTTGGATCATTGGCTTCGATCCCGTCGATCAGCACGAGCGTGTGATCCGAATTGGCGCCGCGCATGAAAACCGAAGTGATTTGGTTTGGCCCGCCGGATCGAACCACGTCAAGGCCCGGGGTTCCGCGCAAGACGTCCGATACCAACGGCTGTTGCTTTTGGGCGATTTCTTCGCCGGTGATGACGGTGACCGAGCTTCCAAGATCGGCCGCGGTCGTCGGGACGCGATTGGCCGTTACGACCACTTCGCCCAGCGACGTGGTCCCCGACTCGGCCGCGACCGGATTTCGCGCAGTCTTGCGAACGGCTTGCGCGGGATTGGAGATCGGCGCCACCGAAGGCTGCGTGTCGGCGACGGGATTCGCGCTCGGCGCCGCCGACGGCTGTGTGACCGGGCGGGTTGTCGCCTCTTGAGCGCGCGATCCCCGCGCGAGCACGAACGCAATGACGATCGCCGTCAAGATCCTGACGGCGCGACGAGAGAACTGAGACCCTAAAAACATCCGCATGACAAACCCTTTCGCCCAATTCGCGTGGGCGCGACAAAGAACCCGCGTCCAGGCGCGTGCGGCGATTGCGGCACGGGGTATGGCCAAGGGTCCAAAGCATCGGACAGAAAGGATTCTGCGGGCAAAAAATGAGCCGGCCCGGCGGAAAAACTCTGTGGGTTTGCTTGGTCCCGGCCGTCCCATTTCGCGAGGACGTCTCGGACAGTGCCGGCGACATTCGCCCAGCACACACCCACGGGCCGGTCTTCTGGCTCAGGAGAAGGGATGGCATCGCACGAGCATGCGTCGCTCGGCTTCCATCCCGCCGTCAACCGCCTTCCCGCCGTTTTTCGCCGGCAGTGGCATCGGGTTGACGAAAATTCGTCCTTTACAGCGGCGCGTCCGCGGCGGATTTTAACCGCCTTCCCAACGCCGAATCGTCAAACGACGACCCGGCGAGCTCTTCAGCGCCCGAGGGCAGGAGGGAGAGTAGCGAGGGAAAGGACGAATTGCAAAAAGGAGCGTTCGTTTTGGACAACTCGCGCAACTACAATCGCTAACCATTACCCTGTTATGTATGGCTCCCATTTCGATAAAACAAGCGTTTGAGCTGGCGTTGCAGCATCATCAGGCGGGGCGTCTGCCGGAGGCGGAGCAAATATGCCGGCACGTTCTCGCTCACGAACCAGCCCATCCCGACGCCACGCGATGTTTGGGAGCCATAGCCGACGCGTATATGAACCGCGGCATTGCGCTTGCACACAAAGGGCAGATCGACGAGTCCATCGCCGCATTTCGTCGGGTCATCAACCTCAGGCCAAACCAGGCCGAAGGGTACGCCAACCTTGGCGCTGCATTAAAACAACGGGGTGAGGTTGACGAGGCCATTGCGGCCAATCGCCACGCGATCGCGCTTTACCCTGGCTCACCTGAAATTCTTTCCAACCTCGCCACGGCTCTGAAGGACAAGGGCGAACTTGACGAAGCTATTAAAGTTCTTGAACAGGCTATTTTCCTTCGGCCCAACTGGCCGCAAGCGCTGAATAACCTTGGGACGATCCTAAAAGATAAAGGCGAAATCGAAAAAGCGATCGACGCCTTTCGGCGGGCCGTTGGATTGCGCCGTGATTACGTCCGGGCGCACAGCAATCTCATTTACGCGATGCACTTTGATCCGCTCGATGACGCGCATGCCATTGCGCAAGAACAACGACGGTGGAATCACGAGCACGCCGAGCGTCTGCGAAAATGGAATCAGAACCGTTCGTCGGAGGTTGCGCCCAAACGTTCCGACGACGCGGTTCCCCAGCGCCGCCTGCGAATCGGTTATGTTTCTCCCGACTTTCGAAATCATGTCGTCGGCAGAAATATCTTGCCGCTGTTTCGACGGCACGATCGTCGGCGGTTCGAGATTTTCTGTTATGCGAACTCGACGGCACGTGACGCGATCGCCGGCGAATTTCAGGCGCTTGCGGACGGGTTTCGGAATATCGTCGGCCTTTCGGACGACCAGGTCGCCGAACAAATCCGCCAGGACGGCATCGACATTCTTGTGGACCTCGCCCTGCACATGACCGGCAATCGGCTGCTGGTCTTCGCCCGTAAACCTGCTCCTCTCCAAGTGACCTTCGGAGGTTATCCCGCGAGCACCGGCCTTGGTGCAATCGACTATCGCCTCAGCGACCGGTTCTTGGACCCGCCGGGGATGGACGAGTCGATTTACAGTGAGCGAACCATTCGTCTGCCGGACAGCTTCTGGTGTTACGATCCGCTGGACAATCGAGATATTCCCGTCAGTTCACTGCCGGCGTTGGAAGCCGGTTTCATCACCTTCGGATGCTTGAACAATTTTTCCAAGGTCAATAATCGCACGCTTGACCTTTGGGCCAGGGCGCTGGGACAGGTGGCCGGTTCGCGGTTGCTGCTGCTGGCAAATCAAGGCAGTCACCGCCAACGCACGATTGAGCGATTATCCCAGGGCGGAATTGATCCAAGCCGAATCGAGTTTGTCCCGCAACTGCCCCGCCGCGAATACCTGCGGCTTTACCACCGCATCGACGTGGGGCTGGATAGCTTTCCTTATAACGGACACACCACCAGCCTCGATTCATTGTGGATGGGGGTCCCGGTGGTAACGCTCGCCGGACGGACGGCGGTATCGCGTGCGGGATTGTGTCAACTCTCCAATCTCGATCTTGCGGAAGTGACGGCGTCTAGCGATGAACAATTCGTCGCGATTGCGGTGCGGTTAGCCGCTGATCTCCCGCGACTCAAGGCGCTGCGATCGACGCTTCGAGCGCGGATGGAACGATCACCGCTGATGGACGCGCCGAAATTCGCGCGCGGCATCGAAGCGGCGTACATGCAAATGTGGCGCACGCTGCGCGAAACCGGCGGCGGGGACTGAGGTCATCACGTTTTGGCTTCAAACTTCTTCGAGCCGCCGGTCTTTCTGATCAGCCGGATGCCGTCGAGGACCATCGTCTTATCGATCGCCTTGCACATGTCATAGATGGTGAGACCGGCGATGCTTACGGCCGTCAACGCTTCCATTTCCACGCCGGTCTTGGCGGTGATTTTCGCGATGGCGCGAATGTGAAGCCGCACCGGGTCGTTGTGGTCCGGCGCCAGTTCGGGAACCTCGAAATGAACCTCGACGCTCTCGATCGGCAGGGGATGGCAAAGTGGAATCAGATCGCCGCATCGCTTGGCGGCCATGATCGCGGCGATGCGGGCGGTATTCAAAACCTCGCCCTTGGGCAGTGCGTCGTCGGCGATCGCGCGCAGCGTCGCCGGTTGCATCGACACGAAGCCTTCGGCTTCGGCCTGGCGCGCCGTCGTCGGCTTATTCCCCACGTCCACCATGCTCGCCTGGCCGCGCTCATCTAAATGAGTGAGTTTGGTTTCCGACATGCGCGCATTGTACCGCCGAGGGGCGATATCGATAGAAAGCGATCGGCCATGTCGTTGGGTTTGGCCGCCATGACGCCGTCGCTCTCGACGCCGTCGGGGATGTTCCGCCGTACGCGAAGCCGGCGACGGCGCGGCGGCGCAAGACGCCCGCGCGGGGCGTGCCGGTAACCGGCGCCGGACGCCGGCCAGAATCGACGCCCGCGTCGAGAAACTGTCGGAGGTCGCGCCGAATAACAAATTCATGGAATGGCCGTCGAGCGATTCGGCGGCCCTTTCGGATAGAATCAGCCTTAACATGATTTCTGCACTTACAGGCGAGTTGCGGCGGGTAAGCGAAGACCGCGTTCATATTCAGGTCGGCCCGCTCCTTTACGAAATGCTGGTGACGGCGGGCGACGTGCAGTTCCTCCAGCCAAACGTCGGCCAGCAACTCACGTTTCACACGATCCTGTATATCGAGGGCGACGCCTCGGGCGGAAATCTCGAACCGCGGCTGATCGGTTTTCTCCAGCCGCAGGACAAAGCGTTTTTTCAGCTCTTCATCACCGTAAAAGGAATCGGTCCCAAAAAAGCGCTAAAAGCGCTCGTTCTGCCGGCCGGCGAGATCGCGCAGGCGATCGAGTCAAAGAATTCGCGATTTCTTGTGGAGTTGCCGCAAATCGGAAAGAGAATGGCCGAGCAGATCGTCGCCGAACTGGCGGGAAAGTGCGCCAAGTTCGCCACCCTATCCACCGGCGAAAAATCCACTCCCGCCGTCATCGCGTCAACGCGATCGACGGCTGAAGAAGACGCCATTTCCGCGTTGATGGCGCTCGGTGAGCGCCGAGCGGACGCCGAAACGCTGCTCGACCGAGCGAAGCAGGCTTCGCCGAATCTAAAATCGACCGATGCGCTGTTCCGTGAAATGCTCCGGATGAGAACCGGACGAGGATGAGACGCGCGAAAATGCGAGATCGCGCTCGAAACTGAATGTCTCGACGCCCAACCGTCTTCGGGCCCTTTTCATGTTGGTGAAGCGAACTTCGGTTGCGAAACACGCTCCGCAACCGTCGTTTCAAAAAACCCTCACCCCAACTCTCTCCTGGAGTTACCGGGCGAGGGAGCGGAGCGCGTCGTCGCGCAAGTGCATTTAGAACTTCAAACCCACTCCGAGAATAAACCGCGTATCGTTGTGCCCTTTTGTGGGCGCCGGTTCCGAATCATATTGCTCGCGGACTTTGAACTCGGTGAACATTCGGGGGCTGATGTCGGCGCGGATGCCGGCGTCGGCGTCGATATAGTAGTCGTTGACGCTGTCCAAACCCGGCAGGTATTCGACGTTATGAAAAAGCGTGACGGCTTTGCCGAGTTTCTTGTCGAGGTGGTAGGCCAGTCGCACGGCGACGGATTCTTCGGTGCCGCCGTCGTGAACGTATTCGCGGTAGAGCCAGGAGACGCCGCCTTCGGTGTGAAGGTGGAAGTCGGGCTGATTAAACCAGTCATATCCGACGCCGCCGCCGGGGGTAAGACGGAGGCTGATGCCGGCGATCAGGTCGCGCTCGACGCGGGCATTGACATAGCCGTAAAACTTAGGGGTGAAGAAGTAGTCATATTTGCCGCCGATGAACCAGTCGTTTTCGGTTTCATGCTTACCGGCCAGGCCGGGTACTTTTTCGCGGCCATATAAAAAGCCGCCGTCCACGGTCAGACGGTCTTTCTCCGTTCGCCGGCCCATGTTGATCGCGAGGCTCAGTTCATCGGTGTCGGTATTGCCGCGGGTGAGCGATCCGCCGGCGACGATGTTGCCGGTCCAGTCTTCCTTGTAGTTGATGAACTTGACGCTCGAGAGCGGCACGTTCTGCGGCTGAAGAACGCCGCCCGGCGCGAGAGTAATCTGCCCGGCCGGACCGGCGGATACCACTTGATGAATGACGGTGCCGTCGTTGAGCTTTATCGAGATGGGGCCATCGCTGGAGAAAGTTTTGACGTCCTTTAGATTGATCGTCAGCTTGCCGGCGAGCTTGGAATTAAATGTCATCTTGCCGGCCTCGACACCTTCAATCGTTCCGGTGAGCCGATCGCCGTTGGTAAATTGCACCTGATCGGCCAATGCCGCGACGCTGAGGATCGAGATTGTCGCCGCCGCCAAAACAAATCGCTTCACGCGTAGCTCCTTGAAGTCCATGAACCGGCCGAAAACGGAAACTCTCTTCCGCAAGATCACAGGAACCGTCCGGGCTCCTATTCGCGCGCATGCCGCCACGAGCGCGCTTTTCGACCGCCCCACGGCATTTCGATTTTCGCGGGGGGCCGGTATCAGAAAGTATGGACGGGGTCGTTGTCAACAGTTCCTGCGGACGAACCGGAAGATGGAGTTGGCTACGTTGGTGCGGAGAACGCCGAACGGAACGCCGGCCCGGCGCCGTGGCGAACCGCGTACCCGCTCTCCACGCGGCAAATGCTTTACTTTTGAAGAGACATCATTCGCTTTGGACGGCCAAGTCGTCAAAACGAATTGGTTTTCCAGAATACGGCATCCCCCATAACGACGCCCGTCCCGCCGGCGGCGGTGCATCGGCCGCCACGGACACCATCCACCCTTGCGGCTCGGGGGCGCCGTCGGGCCAGGCTTTGCCTTCGATTCGGAATTTTCCGTCGGCGGATTTGGCGACGTGAAGCCGAAAACGCATCCACGCCTGCGATTTCCATCCGCACGCCGCCGATGCCTTGGCGTCATCGCCGCGTCGAAGTTCCAAAGTGCCCTGGCTGGGAACGAGAATGAGCTTGTATCCGCCGGCGTCGTTGGAGCCGACGCCGAATTCCGGGAAACGTCTTCCCGTGGCTTCGGCTCGGATTCGCGCCGAAACGGCGCCGGTTACGATTCCCGCCGGGCCAAAGAGCAGCCCGTCGCTGTCCAATGGATCTGGGGCAAGTTCCAGACATCTGTTGCCGTCGATCTGCGCGACGGTAAAGGCGCCATTGAGAATCAGCATCTCCTCCGGCGGTTTGCCCGGCGGCGTTTGTTCGAAGTTATTGGAGTAAGAAGCGGGCGTGCCGGCGCCGGCCGCGAAAAGACAGCAGACGCCGATCAAGCTAAGATAAAACCGTTTTCGGTTGGGCATATGCAAAGCATACGCAAGACCCGTCGTTCGCGTTGTCGCACGGGCGCGGTGGCCATCGAGGGATCGTCGAAGGAGAAGGAGATTTGATTCTTTCGTCTCTTGTGCGCCCAAGTCCTCGCAAACGCTCCAGCGCCCAATAAACTTGCATATATTGAAGAAACCGCTAATTTCCCCTTCGATGCGCGTTCAGGACAACATAGAAGCCTCCAGCGAAGAAGGGATGAAAAAATACGGCCGCCTCTGGCGGGTTGACGTGCGTTCGGTGCTGAAATACTGGACGCCGCGAAAAATCGCCAACGCCGTCCGCACCGAATGGGCGTTCCGCCGGCATATCAGCGACATCACGGTGCGGCCTTACGTTCTGATCGTCGAGCCGCTCTATTATTGCAATCTTTCATGCCCGCTCTGCGCCCGCGAGACGGCGCCCAACGCCCGCAAGGGCAAAGAGGCCGCGGGAAAGATGCCGCTGGATTTGTTCGATCAGGTGATGGACGAAATCGGCGGCGATCTTTTCCAGTGCCAAATCTTCGGCAACGGCGAGCCGCTTCTCGACTGGCCGCGAACCCGGCAGATTATTCAAAAGGCGCACGACCGCCGGATTTACACGCTCCTCAGCACCAACTGCACGCTGATCACCGGGGAAATGGCCGAGGAGATCGTCGCGTCGGACCTGGATTATCTGATCTGCGGCATCGACGGCGTCACCCAGGCCAGCTACGAAGCCTACCGCGTCGGAGGCGACGTGAAGGACGCCATCGGCGGCATGCGGATGCTCGCCGAGGCCAGAAAACGGCAGGGACGCAAAGTCCATATCGAGTGGCAGTTTCTGGTTAACCGTTTCAACGCCGCCGACATTCCCGAAGTGAAGCGATTGGCCGGCGAGCTTGGCGTTTCGCTTCGCATGACGCCGATCTCCGGAATCGAAGGCGACGCCGATCTTCGCAAGAAATGGCAAGCCGATATTTCGCGGCAATCGCTCGGCGAGCAAACCGCCTGCTCCGGCGGCGATTGCGTTTACCTGTGGCGCGCGATCACGCTCAATTCCAACGGCCAGCTC
>DASZME010000091.1:0-40819 GCA_035551995.1 Tepidisphaeraceae bacterium | reverse complement strand
ATCAACGCACCGATCACCTCCGGCGTCACGATCAACGGCCAGGGCTCTTCGCTCCGCAACGATACGCTGTCGGTCAACGGTAACGCCGCCTCCAGCACCGCCAAGTACATCTTCTCGATCAGCGCCGGCGACGCGGCGGCGGATCTGAATTCGCTGAACACCGAGACGACGGTCAACGCCAACCTGATGGCCGATTTCGCCGCCGCCCATTTCAACCTCGACGCCAACGCGGTCACCTCGGTCGGAATCTCCGGCAAGGAGTGGTTCATCGCCGACGGGGCGGTTGAATATCTCCTGCAGTCGCAGGCCGGCGGGACGATCGCCGTGTCGCAGATTCTCGCCGGCCCGCCGCAGCCCGGCACCTATACCGTCACCGCCAATTCCGTCAGCGGCGGCGGCGCCCCGATCATCTACGCCAACATCGACGCGCTCACCGTCGCCGCCCAATCGGGCGACACGAACTTCGTCCTCGACGGCAACAAGGTCCCGGTCATCCTGCAAGGCAGCAGCGGAAACGACACCTTCACCGTCAACGGCGACGGCGCCCCCGTCACCCTCAACGGCAGCCCCGCGCCCGATCTCTCGACGGCCACCAACGCCAATTCGCTGAGCCAGTTCTTCACCGTCGCCAACACCGATTCGACCCTCATCACCGATCTCAATCACGGCATCATCGACAGCACGCTGCTGGCCTTCTTCATGGGCAACAGCCACACCATCGTGACGAACAACACGATGACCAACGCCATCGCGACGCTCTCGCTTCTGTCGTCAGGCCCGCAATGGCTGATCACCGACGGTTCCACGACCTACACGCTCACGGAAAACCCCGATCCGGCCAATGGACTGTTCGATTCGCAGAGCACCATCAGCGTCGTCGCCAACGGCACGGACGGCATGGGCCATCCGACCACCAATCTCCTGTTCGTCATCAACGCCGCCGATACCCAGGCCGTGGTTTCCAGCTTGAACGCCTCGACGCTCAACGCGACGATCAAGGGCGATTTCTCAACCAATCACACCACGCTGTCCGGGTCCGCCTCGGTCGTACCGACCGCGCCGAGCCGGCAGTGGACGCTCACCGACGCCAACGGCGTCGTCTATACCCTCACGCAAAATAACGACGGCAGCATCGCCGTCACCAACGCCGCTCATACCGCGCTGTTCACGATCGTCGTCAATCCCACGACGTCCATCGTCTCCAGCCTTAACGGCCACTCGGCCAACGCCTTGCTGTCGGCGTTCTTCGCGATCAACGGGTTCACCCTGACCGCGCCGGTGGTGACCGGTTCGGGGCCGTGGACCATCACCGACGGCACGACGGTCTACCAGGTTTCCAGCATCGCGTCTGGCCTGTCGATCCAGGGGACGACGATTCCCAAGAACCTGCTCTTCACCATCAACCCGACCGACGCCGCCGCCGAAATCGCCGACCTGAACAACAACGTCGTGGACGCCACGCTGCTGAAGGATTTCCAATCCGCCAGCAGCACGCTCTCCAGCTCGAATCTGCCGGACATCGTCATCGTGAACGGCCAGCAGTGGGAGATCATCGACGGCACGAATCTCTATCTGCTCACGCTGCAATCCAGCGACGGCAGCATCCTGGTGACCCGCTCAACCAAGCCGGTCGGCGGCAACGATACGTTTATCCTCAATGCCAACGTCGCCGGGCTGACCATTAATGGCTACTTCGGCAACGACACGATTATCGTGAACTCCAATACCGGAAACGCGACCGTCAACGGCGGCGCCGGTACGGATATTTACACGGTCAACGCCAACACCGGCACGCTGACGCTCAACGGGTTCGGCGGCGCCGGGAACGTCAACACGTTTAACATCCTGGCCAACGTCGGAACGCTCAACGTCAACACCAACGGCGGCCCGAGCACGTTCAACGTCGCCAACATCACGCTGCCGATCAACCTGAACAGCGGCAACGGACTGGCCACCTATATCATCCAGGTTCCGCTGCTGGCGGCGGTGAACATCGTCGGCGGCACGACGATTCAATCTCTCATCATCGATGGAACGCCCGGCGCCGACCACTTCGTCATCTCGGCCACGTCGATCACCGGGGTGGGCGCGACGATCAACTACAGCGGCCTGATGTCGCTCACGATCAACGCCGAGGGCGGTAACGATACCTTCCTCGTCACCGGCAACAGCGCCGCGACGACCACGATCAACGGCGGAACCGGAAGCGATACGTTCAACATCGAATCGGTCACCTACACGCTCATCATCAACGTGGGCGGGTCGGCCCCCAATGTCATCAACCTCGGCAACCCGCAGAACTCATCCGGCGATACGATCCAGGGTTTGCAGGGCGCCATCACGATCGCCGGCAACGGCAACACGATCCTCAACATCAACGACGCCGCCGACGGCGTGAGCCGAACCGGGTATCTCAACAACGCCGTCATCGAAGGCCTGGGAATGGGCGTCGGCGGGATCACCTACAGCGGGCTTGACGGCATCAACCTCCTGCTCGGGCCGGGAACCAATCACTTCACGGTCCAATCAACCCCGGCCGGCATGCCCGTCACCATCGGCACCGGCAACGGCAGCGACGTGCTCAATATCGAAAGCGACCAATCGCTGGTGACGGTCAACAGCGGCGCCGGCGTGACCACCGTGAACATCGGCAGCATGGCCCCCGCGTCGGGCGGCGTGCTGACCGGCATCGTCGGCGGCGTCACCATCAACGGTGACGGCCATGACCAGGTCGCCGTCGACGATTCGGGCGATACCGCGGCCACCACCGCCACGCTAACCCCCGCCTCGCTCACCGGCCTTGGCCTGGCGCCGGCCGGCGTCCTCTTTGGCAATATCGCAAGCTTCAGCCTCCAGCTCGGCATCGGCGGAACCGATCTGACCATCACCGGAACCGCCGCCAAAACCGTCACCACCCTCTTCGGCAACCTCGGGCCGATCGCCGGCGGCGATACGATCAACGTCCAGGCCAACGCCGGCGCCCTCACGATCCTCACCAGTTCCGGAACCAACACCGTCAACGTCGGCAGCCTTGCCCCCGCGACCGGCGGAACGGTCAATGGTATTCAAGGCGTCTTGTCCATCACCGGACGCGGCGTGGATACGGTCAACGTCGACGACACCGGTTCGACCGCCACCGTCACCGGCGTACTCACCGACACGCAACTGACGCTCACCGGTATGGGCCTCCCCGGATTGTTCTACGCCTCGCTGACCAACCTGAACATCAACCTCGGCTCGGGCATGATCGGGTTTACGATCAACAACACGTCGGCCAACACGTCGCTGACGACCGGATCGGGCAACGATACCGTCACCATCCTGGCCACCGCGCCGCTGCTGACTTCCGTTTCCACCGGCGCCGGCAACGATGTCGTCAACGTGCGGAGCGAGAGCGGCACGACCAACATCAACGTCGGAACCGGAACCAACGTCGTCAACGTCGGCTCCAACGCACCCAGCCTTGTCGGCGGAACGCTGGCCGGGATCGTCGGCAACCTGACCCTCACTGGCGGCGGCGCCAATACCGTCAACATCGACGATACCGGCGACACCGCCGCCCAGAGCGCCCCGATCCTCACCGCCAAGACCCTCACCGGCTTGAGCGCCGGCACGATCGACTTCAGCGGCTTCACCGGCCTGACCGCCCTGAACATCAGCCTCGGCTCGGGCGGCAATACCCTGCTGATCAACGACACGCCCGCCAAGACGACCACCACCGTCAACACCGGCGCCGGCGCCGACCATGTGACGATCGCTTCGGACTCCGGCCCGCTGAATCTGAACACGCAGGCCGGCAATGACGTCATCAATGTTCAGGGCACGAACGCCACGACCGTCGTCAACACCGGCGCCGGGGTGGATTCCGTCACCGTCGCCAGCGCCGCCCCGGCCACGCTCAGCGCCATCCAGGGCGCCCTGACCATCACGGGCAATGGCGCCGACGCGCTGCTCCTTGACGACAGCGGCTCGACGATCGCCCGGACCGGACAACTCACGCCGACCACCCTGACCGGCTTCGCGATGGGTTCGATGGGCGTGACATTCTCGGGCATCGCGACCTTGACCCTCACCCTCGGTTCAGGCGGCACGCAACTGACCGTCACCAACACCGCCGTAAACACCGCCACCACCATCAACACCACCACCGGCGCCGACACCGTCACGCTGAAAGCCGACGCCGGCCCAACCACGATTCACAACGCCGGCGGCAAGGAAACCGTCTTCATTCAGACGACCAACGCCGTCACCAACATCGTGACCGACACCGGCACGGCGACCACCGCCGCGACGATCGGCAACGGCGGCCTGGTCTCTGGAATCCTCGGCGCCGTCACGGAGACCGGCCATGGACTGGATTCGCTGACGATCGACGACTCCAATGACCTGACATCGCGCACCGTTACGCTCGGCGGGGCGACCGTCACCGGACTGGCGCCCACGACGGTCACCTACAGCGGCCTGGCCAACCTGACGGTGAACCTCGGCGCCGGCGCCGACACCCTGACGATCGCCACCACCCCGGCCGGCGCCACCACGAACGTCAACGCGGGCGCCGGGAACGATTCGATTACCGTTGACACCGACGCCGGCCCGACCAACATCAACGCCGGCGCCGGCGCCAACACGATCGCCGTGCGGGCGGCGGCCGATCCGCTGACGATCACTTCGGCCCTGAACTCCACCGATACGATCACGATCGGGTATCTCGGCAGTGTGGCGGCCATCGCCGGCACGGTCGACGTGATCGGGAACGGCGCCGACATCGTCACCGTCGACGACTCGGCCGACACGACCGCAAAGACCTCGGCGGTGCTAACCACGACGGCCATCACCGGCCTGGCCGCCGGCGAAATCGACTACAGCGGCGTCGCGACGCTCAACCTTAACTTCGGGTCGGGCAGCGATAACCTGGTCGTTCAGGGAACCGGCGCCGCCAACACCAACATCAACACCGGCAACGGCAACGACATCGTCACCGTCCAGGCCGACTCCGGCACGACCCACATCAACACCGGGACCGGCCAGAATCAGGTCTATCTACAGACCACCGGCGGCCCGACGGTCGTCAACACCGCCAACGGCGGCAAGACCGCGGTCACGATCGGAAACGCCGGCAGCGCGGCCGGGATCAACGGCCCGGTAACCGTGAACGGCAGCGGGTCGGATACGCTCACCATCGACGACTCGGCCGACACGCTCTTCCAGCCGGCCGTCTCCGTGACCAACTCCAGCGTGACCGGCATCAGCCCGGCCGCGATCGCCTACAACGCTCTGGCGAGCCTGACGCTGAACCTCGGCCCGGCCGGCGACGGCGTGACGGTGGTCTCCACCGCGACCAACACCACGACGACGATTAATTCCGGCGCCGGCAACGACGGCATCACCGTGCAGTCCACGGGCGGCCCGACCATCCTCAACCTGGGAACCGGTTCAACCTCCGTGCGGATCGCCAGCAAGACGCCGGCGAACCTGGCCGGTATCCAAGGCGCGATCACCGTCAACGGAAATCCCAATACGCCCAACACCAGTCATGACTCGCTGACGATCGACGACAGCGGCGTGACGACTCCGGTCGCCGGCGTACTCACCGCCACCACCGTCACCGGCCTGAGCCCGGCGACCATCACTTACAACAACCTGCAAGTCCTGACGATCACGCTCGGCAAGGGCGGTAACACGTTTAACGTGAAGTCCACCGCCCTGGGCACGACGACACTGCTGGGCATGGGCGGCGGAACCAACACCATCACCGTCGGCAGCAACGCCCCGGCCCTCAACGGCGTGCTGACCAACATCAATGGAACGCTGGTCATCACCGGCAGCGGCGCCGATACGCTGACGCTGGACGACGGGGCCGACGCCGTGGGCCAAACCGGTTCGCTCAGCGCGACGTCGCTGGTCGGCATCGCCCCGGCCAACATCAGCTACACCGGCATTGCCAAGCTCGCCCTGAACCTCGGCGCCGGCAACGACAACCTGACCATCTTCAGCACGATCGCCGGGACGACGACCGTTAACACCGGCGCCGGGAACGATACCGTCAACCTGCAAGCCACCACCGGCCCGACGACGATCAACACCGGCGTGGGCGCCGACAACATCCTGATCGGCAGCGTCGCGCCCGGCATCGGTGGAACGCTCGACAAGATCCGCGGGCCGCTCACCATCGTCGGCGGATCGAATACGGTCCTCACCCTCGACGACACCGGCAGTGCGACGACCCGCACGGTGACCATCTCCGCCAACACGATCGTCGGCCTGGCGCCGGTCACAATCACCTACGGCGGCGTCTCGACCCTGAACGTCAACCTCGGCTCCGGCGGCGATTCGGTCAGCGTCGTCAGTGACTCCGCTGCGCTTGGGACCTTCATCACCGGCGGACTCGGTAAGGAAACATTCAGCGTCAAGGCCAGCGCGACGACCGGCCTCGCCGCCCAACTCCCCGATCCGCTGACCTTCGACGGCGGCGCCGGCGGGGCGGACACGCTGAGCGTCGATGACACCCTTGACAAGACCGCCCGCACCGTCGGCCTTTCCGCGTCGGCCATCACCGGGCTTGGCGGGCCGATCAACTACAAGAATCTCAGCACGCTATCGCTGAAGCTCGGCGCCGGGTCCGACACGGTCAACATCACCGGTATCAATCCCGGCACGGCGACCACGGTCGACGGCGGCGCCGGGACGAATTCGGCCGCGGTCAACATCGCCGGCGATTTCAACGGCAGCCTGACGCTGGCCGAAACCGCCTCGGCGACGGTCGCCGTCAGCGGGAACTTCAACGGCATGCTCACGACCAACGGCAACATCACCACGATGACCGTCGGCGGAAACCTCGCCGGCGCCCTGAGCGTCGGCGGAACGCTCACCAGCCTGACCATCGGCGCCAACGACACCGGCACCATCTCCGCCGCCGCCGTCGGAACGATCGCCGAGTCCAACGCCGCCGCCGGGGTCGGCGGGGTGGTTCTGTCGGTCATCCAGAAGGGCATTCTCCGCCAGATCATCGTGACCGACACCAACGGCAATTCACTGGCCGGGGCGGTCTTTAAGGTCCTCTACGACGGCGCCACCATCAGCGATCCGCAAGCGGCCATCTCCGTCACCAATACCGGCATGCTTCGCTTCGACCTGCTGCTCACCAGCCCGGTCGGGTACAACTTCGATCTGTCGCGGTTCATGTCCGCCGGCGGCGCGCTGGCCAACGCCCGCAACATCACCATCGAAGGAAATATCCTCGGCACGATCAGTTCCAAGCAAGCCAGCTACTTCGGGCTCGCGACATCGACGGTCGGCGGGGTCTATCTGCCGGCCGACCATGTCGCCGCCGTCTCGACATGGGGCAGCATCGCGGCGGGTACGATCCGCGTCACCAGCATCGAAGGACTGGCCTTCGCCACCCTTATCAAGGGCAGCACAACCTACAAGGCCACGTCGCTGAGCAGCGAAAGCAGTGAGTCCACGTTGCTCCTGGCCCTGGCCAACACCGGCGCCAGCAAGCTCGCTTACTACGAAGCCGTCGTGCTGCCGACCGAAACATTGCGAGTCATCTATAGCTCGAAAAACGCCGTCGTCCTGTTCGTCGATGGAACCGAAGGCGCCGACGACGGCAAAGGCGCCAACCCGACCACCAACAACGGCGACTTCGAAGAACACGGCATGATCCTGACCGACGTCGCCACCGGCGCGCAGGCCAATAACCCGATCACCGCCCTGACCACCTTTAGCTCCAACAGCGCCGCCAACACGACCTATATCACCCAGCTCAGCCTGATCGGCGACGGCGCCGCCGTGGATTCGAGCATCGCGATCGCCAACATTGTCAGCACCGGCGTGTTGGGCAACCTCTATCTCCGCGGCAACGGAACCAGCTCGGTCTCCAAGGTTTCGCTGAACAGCATCATGGCCCCGGCCATCAGCGGAAGCATCGACCTGTTCGGCGGAACGCTGACCGGCACGATC
This sequence comes from Tepidisphaeraceae bacterium, assembly GCA_035551995.1. GTDB lineage: Bacteria > Planctomycetota > Phycisphaerae > Tepidisphaerales > Tepidisphaeraceae > RYN-428. The sequence continues at coordinate 32,857 of DASZME010000091.1, read as the reverse complement.
GAAACCACCGGCGTCCGCATCGATCCGATCACCGGCGCGACCAGCGCCGTCAACGCCGACCTTGGCTCGACGACGCTGAGCGGTTCGACCGTGAACGGCGTGACGACACTGCATGTGACGATGGGCGTGGGGTCGCGAATCGTCAGCCGGGGAAACCTGATCAGCAAGATTACGCTGGATACCGCGCTGCTCGGCACGATCGCCGCCCAGGGCAACATCGGCGTCGGCGTGGTTTCTTCCGGCAAGCTGACGCGGTTCGGCGGGATCGTGGTGGGCAGCGGCACGAGCACCGGCGACATCATCGCCCTTGGCAATATCTTCGGCGACATCTCGGTCGCCGGGAGCTTTGCCGGCCGGATCGCCGCGAAAGGCGCCACGATCTCGGGCCTCGCCTCCACCCGGCTGGGAATTCTCGGCAACCTGACGCTGACGGGCGGAATCGCCACGACCGGCGCCGTGGTGTCCGGCGGTTTGATCGGCGACTCCGCCGGGAGCACCAAGTTGACCGTGACGGCGTCCAAGGTCACCGGTTTCGTCGCCTCCAAGGGCGCCTTGACCGCGTCGGCCACCCTGCCCACCGGACATGTGTTCCAAAACGCCGCCGGCGCCAACGCAACCGCCCTGAATAACATCTGGACCACCGGCGGCGCCGCCATCACGGCGCTCGATTTGACCCCCGGCGACCTGACCGGCCTGTCACTCGTCCTGGTCGATGCCAATGGATTGAAAATCGTCTCCGGCGCCTTGACCGGAACGAACGCCTAAGCAATCCATCGGTCCCATGCCCGGGAAGCAGGATCGAAGCATCGAATTCCTTGGTATCCAACCGCATCCCCAGCAACCGATAAAATAAGCCGTCAACCACGGCGAGGATCTCGGATTTACGTTCAGTGATGTGGGGAATATGCCGAAGAATTCGCCCGTGGGCGCTGCCATATTCGTATCGAGATCGCGACGAGGCCGGTTCCTGCGACCGGCGCCTTTCCTTGAACGCCTCGAGCCGCGAAAGCTGCTGAGTTACACATTCAGCGATTTGACGAAATTTCCGCTGGTGTCCGGCGATTTTGCGATGCCGACCAGTCCCCAGGGAGAGGTGGCGATCGATTCCGGCGGAACGATCTTCGGCCTCACCGGCGCCGGCGGAGCGAACGGCGCGGGTTATATCTATGAATTGGCCAAGGGAAACGCGACGCCGACCACGCTCGCCTCATTTCCAAGTTCAGATACGAGTCATCTTTCGCGCAATCCCAGCGGGTTGGTGGCCGACGCGAAGGGCGATTTGTTTGGCTTCTTCCAGGGCGACGCGCCGGCCGTTTTTGAGTTGCCAAGGGGCGGCGCCGCGGTCGAAACGATCGCTTCGCTCTTACCGGCGGGAAACGTGTTTGGGCCGGGCAACGCGCTGATCGACTCATCGGGAAATTTATTCGGGACCAGCCAGACCGGCGGCGCCAACGACACCGGTACGATCTGGGAACTCCCCGCCGGCGCCGGCGCCATTACATTGCTGGCCAGTTTTCCCGCCGACAGCGGCGGCAATCCCAACCCCAACGAAAACCTGGCCATCGACGCCGGCGGAAACCTGTATGGCGCCACCGAAGGCAACGGCGTCGATAGCTTTGGCGGTATCTTTGAACTTCCCGCAGGCACGCAAACGATTCAGACCCTGGCCACCTTTCCCGGCGGCGCGGCCGGGCAATACTCGCGATCGGGCTTGTCCATCGATTCCGCCGGCAACCTTTTTGGTACGACCGCCGGCGATCTTGGCTCGGTTTCTCTCGCGTCCGGCGCCACCGTCTTTGAACTGCCCCAAGGCGCCTCGACGATCCAAACGCTGGCGACGTTCGGCGCCAACGGCAACGCCGCCGGAAACCTCCCGGCCGGTCCCGTCACGCTCGACGGCGCCGGCGATCTGTTCGGCGTCGCGACGTCCGGCGGAACGGGTACGCCCGCCTCCGGCGTCGTCTGGGAACTACCCGCCGGCGCCGACACGATCACAGGCCTGCATTCCTTCAACGACCACGACGGCTATGGTCCCGACGCCGGCGTCACCCTCGACGCCTCGGGCGATATATTTGGCGTCACCGAACTTGGCGGCGCGGACGTCGGCGGCGGAGGAGGGGTGCTGTATGAGCTTTCGCCCGTCGTCACGCCTCCGCCCTCCACGTCCGTTCTGAGCGCAATCGTGAGCGGCGCCCTGCCGGCCAACGCGCTGATCGCGGGACAAAACGCGAACATTATTCAAAAAGTCACGGTCACCAATACCGGCGCCGCGCCATTGCGCGGCGAAGTCAAAATCCAACTTTTCCTGTCGACTGGATCGACCGTCGATTCCAGTTCCATACCGCTTTCGCCGGGTGTGCAAAAGAACGTGAACCTAAAGCCCGGCAAAGCGATCGGCGTTCGTTTAGGCGCGAAGATGATTTCTGCCGGCGCCGCAAGCGGCAGTTATCATCTTGTGGCGGAGGTGACCGATCCGATCGAAAATATGATCGACGCCGCTTCGACGTCAACGATTGTCATCGCGCCGGCGCAAGTTGATATTGCCGGGAGTTTCCTCAAGGCGTCGGCGAAGGTGAAAGCCGGCAAGGACCTGACGCTGACGTTCACGTTGACGAACGACGGCAACGCCGAGGCAATTGGATTAATTCCGATTCAGATCGACCTGTCGACCGACGGCGCCGACGATCAGAATATCGATCTCGCGCCCGTCGCGCACGCGATCCACGCGAAGCCGGGGAAAAGTATGAAGATTACCGTTCACGACTCGGTCGGCGCCGGGGCAAGCGGGGCTTATTTCGTTTTCGTGAAACTGGATCCAAGCGATACGCTGGGCGACGTAAATCCGATGAACGACGATTTCGCGACCGCGACCGCGGTTGTAACGATAGTGTGATCGTCTCCCATTGGGCTGCGGAGGCGGCGATCGTTCGACGTCCGACGATCAGCCCGGCTTGGACCACAACCGTCGCCACCAGTTGCCTTCCTTTTGTTTATCAAGCGTCGGTTCTTCTTGCGAATCCTGTTCGGAGACCGCGGCCGATCCTTCGTCGTCGGCGATTACATTGTCGTCGATGCCCGCGATTTTTACACCCCTGCGGAGGTCAAACCCGCATGCCGTGCAAAGGACGGCATTCGGCGCCAGGGCCGCTTGGCAGGATGGACAGCGGGCGGGCGCGTCTTGCGGCGCCCCCGCTGTTTTCGCTCCGACAGATCGCTGCGAAATCGGTTTTGCCGGCGTCGGCGGCGGCACATCAACAACATCCACGTCGATTCCCGAAACGTCGAGGGGTTCTTGAACGGGCGTGGGAACTTCAACGACTTGGCCGCAGCCCTTGCATTTGGCGCGTTTTCCCGCCATTGCGTCGGCGACTTTGTAGTGTTTGCCGCACCCTTGGCAGTTGAATTCGATGCTCATCGCCTCACCGTTCTAATATGGAGTTTTTTCGAATCCGCTGCTTAGAATCGATTGTACCCTCAAAAAGGCAGGTAAGTCCATGAACATTCAAACCGTTGAGTTATGCGGCGAGCGGGATGTGATCCTGCCGGAGCGGGAATTCCTCCAACTTCAAACCCGGGACTCTGACCGGTGAGCGAACTCTTCGCTCGGACGTGCTTCATCGGCTCGCCATGACCATTGGATTTTGTTTTCAACCTGCGTCTTCGCCAAAGCCGTAAATCGTTTGGGGTTGAGCGACTGGCGCGTCGATCCTCAACTTTACCTCACAATTGAGTGGGCGTTCCCTTGACCGCGTCCAATCCCCGGCTAAATTACTCGGCTCGTCATTCCGCGCCAGGCGCTCGTTGTTTGACCAAACATTGACGTGCCTCGTATCGTACTGACGATAATCGCAAAGCGAACACGCCGGAGTAATTCGGACGCTGTCGCGGCGGTTTTAGGTCCAACAAGGAGTTGCCGTGAAGATTGATCCGATCTGAACGGCTCATGCTGACCGAAGCCCTGCATGGTCAGTGTGGGTCACGACCATGCACGGGAGGAATGTTGATTTTCAACGATTCCTTCGGGCTTCGAGAACAGCGACATATCTCGAAGCTCTGCCCGCCGATTCACCGGATAGCAACGGAACGAACGGTGGGTACCATCAAAGCGCAGGGGCCGATATCTCGATTCATGGGATACGGTTGTCGCCAAAAATAACGCTAACCCGATAGAAAGATCGAAGGAACCTTCACCATGGCACGAGACCAAAGCAAAATTCGAAACATCGGCATCGCCGCCCACATCGACGCGGGCAAGACGACCGTTTCCGAGCGCGTTCTCTATTACACCGGCAAAATCCACAAGATGGGCGAGGTGCACGAAGGCACCGCCGTCATGGACTTTGACCCTGAAGAACAAAAACGCGGCATCACCATCAACTCCGCCGCCACGACCTGTCCGTGGGACCGCAACGGCGAGCGCTACACGATCAACCTGATCGACACGCCGGGACACGTCGATTTCACCGCCGAGGTGGAACGCTCGATGCGCGTGCTCGACGGCGCCGTCGCCGTGTTCGACGGAAAGGAAGGCGTCGAAGCCCAGTCCGAAACCGTCTGGCGCCAGGCGACTAAATACAACGTCCCCCGCGTCTGCTTCATCAACAAGATGGACAAGGTCGGCGCCGACTTTGATTTCAGCTTCAACAGCATCCTCGAGCGCCTCGGCGCCCCTGCCGTCGCGGTGCAAATACCGATCGGCCAGGCCGGCACGTTCAAGGGCGTGATGGATCTGATCCGCAGCGTCGCGGTTTACTACAACCTCACCGACGACAAAGACCGCGGCAAGACCATGATCGAAAAGCCGATCCCCGAAGACGAATTGGAACGGTTCAATACCTGGCGAACGATCCTCGTCGAAAAGGCCGCCGAGTTGGATGACGATCTGACCGAGAAATTCCTCGAAGGCAAGGAAATCTCCGAGCAGGAAATCCGCACGGCCCTTCGCAAGGGAACGATCGCCTTTAAGTGTCACCCGGTTTTCTGCGGATCGGCCCTCAAATACGTGGGCGTGCAGCGTCTGCTCGACGGCGTCGTCGATTACCTCCCGGCGCCGACGGATATGCCCCCCATTCAGGGCCACGACGTGCGCGATCCGACCAAAATCATCGAGCGCAAGCTCACCAGCGACGCCCCGTTCTGCGGGCTGGCGTTTAAGATCGTCAACGACCAGCACGGCGATCTCACTTATGTTCGCGTCTACAGCGGCATCCTCGAAAAAGGGAGCCGGGTGTTGAACAGCAACCGCGGCAAGCGCGAAAACATCAGCCGAATGTTTCAGATGCACGCCGCCGACCGCAATCCGATCGACGTCGCCGAGGCCGGAGACATCGTCGCCTGCATCGGCGTCAAGGAAGCCATGACCGGCGACACGCTATGTTCCGACGATGATCCCATCATTCTCGAACGGCCGACGTTCCCCGAGCCGGTCATCAGCATGTCGATCGAGCCCAAGACGCAGGCCGACAAGCAAAAGCTCGGCGAAGCCCTGACGACGCTCAAGCGCGAAGACCCGACCTTCCAGGCCAGCTATGACGACGAAACGGGCCAAACGATCATCGCCGGCATGGGCGAGTTGCATCTGGAAATTCTCCGCATGCGTCTCACCCGCGACCATAAGGTCGACGTGATCGTCGGCAAGCCCAAAGTCGCCTACAAGGAAACGATCACCAAGCCTGCCATCGGAATTCGCGGCAAACACGTGAAGCAGTCCGGCGGTCGCGGTCAGTTCGGCGATTGCACGATCAATATCGAGCCGTTCAACGGCCTCGACGCCGAAGGCAATCCCCTGGACGCCGACGTGCTCAAGAAGCTTGGCTGGGAAGACAACATAGCCTTCGAAAACAAAATCTTCGGCGGCACCATTCCCAAGGAATACATTCCCTCGGTCGAATACGGCGCCCGCATGGCCGCCAAGACCGGCGTTCTGGCTCACTACCCGTTGATCAACGCCAAGATCACGCTCACCGACGGCAGCTATCACCAGGTTGACTCGTCGCAGATCGCATTTGAGTTGGCCGGCCAGATCGCCTTCAAGGAAGCCTGCGCCAAAGCCGGCGTGACGCTACTGGAGCCGATCATGAAGGTCGTGGTCACCACGCCCGAAGACTTCGTCGGCAACGTGACCGGCGATCTAAATCGCCGTCGCGGCCTGATCGTCAACAGCGAACAACGCGGCAACACGCGTATCGTCGAGGCGGAAGTGCCGCTGAGCGAAATGTTCGGCTACACGACCGAACTTCGGTCGATGAGCACAGGTCGGGCATCGTCGGTGATGGAGCCGTTGAAGTACGCCCAGGTGCCGACGAACGTGAGGAATGCGATTTTGGAAGAGCTTGGATAGGCTTTCCGTTTAACACTAAAGATGCGCGACAAGGGCATGTTCGAAAGAGCATGCCCTTGTTGCGTCAACCAGAATTTTATCGACGCCAGCGGTATTTGTTAGTTACAATTATGTCTGTGGTCAGTAAAGCCTCAGCACATTGCCCGCCAGCACGGCGGCAAGGAGTCCGTCGCCAATCTTGCCCTCTGCTGCGGTGATTGCAATCGGCACGAAGGGCCGAATATCGCGGGCTTCGATGAGGAGGCGGGTACGCTTGTGCCGCTATTGAATCCGCGACGCGATGTATGGCGCGACCATTTCCGATGGGACGGAGTTGTGCTCATAGGAACCACGCCGGTAGGCCGCGCGACCGTTGCGGTGCTAGCGATCAATCAGCCGATTCGCGTTGCCGCCTGTATGGCGCTCTCTGAAGAAGGCAGATACGACAATCTCGATTGAACGGTGAACGCTGTTATGAATGTTTTTGCGTGGGCTATAGGGAAGGCGGCGCTATGGGTTGCGGCTGGTCGATTCGCGAGCCAGGAGATGTTCGAAAGAGAATGCCTTTCGCCCGGTGATTGCTGGAATTGGTATTTTGATTGGACAGCCCTCGAAAGATCATTACCACGCGAAGATTTTGCGTGCGCTGACGACGGTGCGGGCCTCGCGCTGCGTATTGGCCGGCGGCGAGAGGGTTAGTCTTGGAAGTGAAGTTACTACGGCGATACGAGTCGATACGAAGAGACAACACGTATCGTCGAGGCGGAAGTGCCGCTGAGCGAAATGTTCGGAAGCTGCGCGGTGATGCGCACGATCGCGAGCGGTTTGCGCGACGGGTTCAAGGCAATATCGAGGGGCGCGCTATTTTCGTCCCTACCGCCGAAGATGTAATCGTCACGAAACTTCGCTGGGCGAAAAACGCCAAACGGCAGAAGGATATCGACGATGTTCGAGGCATCCTTCTGGTTCAGGCAAAGCAGTTTGACCTGCACTATATTCGCCATTGGACAGATCAACACGGCACGCGGAATCTATTCGAGCAACTGCTCGCCGAATAAACGTGGGGCTATTGATTCGCCGTATTCACGATCCCATCCTGCGAATTCATCTGCATCCCCGGGGGTGTTTCCAAGTCTTCCCAGCCGCCACCGAGCGCCTTGTAGAGGGCGACGACGTCGGCTGACAAACTGGTTTCGCTCTGCACCAGATTGTCTTCGGAGGCGAAGAGATTTCGCTGGGCGTCGAGAACGTTCAGGAAATCCGTCAGGCCCTTTTGATAAAGCTGTTCGGCCAACGTCACCGCCCGCCGATCGGCGTCGACCGCCGCCTGCAAATCGTGGTGGCGGGCCTGCTCCTGCGAATAGGCGACGATCGCGTTTTCGACGTCTTCAAGAGACGTCAGGACCACCGCCTCGTATTGGGCGGCGGCCTGATTTTCTCGCTCGTTTTGCACGCGGATATTCGCTCGGATTCGGCCGGCGTCGAAAATCGGCCAGCTTATGCTGGGGCCAATCGTATAGTAGACGCTGTCGAGACGGCCCAGATTCCGAAAGCTTCCGCTGGCGAGGCCGAGGGAGCCGGTGAGGGAAAAGCGGGGGAACAAGTCCGCCGTCGCCGCGCCGACGCGCGCGGTGGCGCCCGCGAGTTGACGCTCGGCGCGACGGACATCGGGACGACGGCGTAATAACTCCGACGGAATGCCGACCGGCACGGTCGGCGGGCCAGCGGGAATCGGCGCCTGTTTGCGAAGCAGTTCCGCTTCCAGCGCCGTCGGCGATTGACCCAGCAGAACGGCGATGCGATGCACGGCCTGATTCAGCGTCGTCAATGATCCGGGAACGGTAGCGCGCGTCGTAGCCACCTGCGCTTCGGCTCGGGCGACGTCCAGATCGGTCGTGAGCCCGGCGCGAAAGCGGGACATCGTCAGGTCCACCGTGTCTTGTTGAGAGCGAATGTTTTCGTACGCGATGGCCAATTCGCGTTGCACGCCGCGAAGTTGGACGTAGTTGCGGGCGACCTCCGAAAGAAGCGAGATCATCGTATCGCGGCGGGATTCGACCATCGATTGCTCGTCGGCGACGGCGGCCTCGATGGATCGGCGCACGCCGCCAAAGATGTCCAGTTCCCAGGAGGCGTCGAAGCCGCCCTGGAAAGTGTCGATTTCCGTTTTGGTAAACGCCGACTCCAGACCGTTGGAGGTGCTCGTTCCGCCGGCGCCGGCGCCTGTGCCGGCGGCGGCGGGACGTCTGCGCATCGACGGGCTGACATGATTCAACGTGCCGGCGCCGCTCGGATTGACGCCGCCGCCGGAAAGCGTCGCGGGCCGCCCGCCGCCGCCGCCGGGAAGATAGAAGCCTTCCTTGCTCAAGCGCAGGCGTTCATAGCTGCCGTCGGCGTTGAGATTGGGATAGATGGCGGCTTGTTGAATGATCAGCTGCGCCCGCGCTTCGCGAACGCGCGATTGGGCGATGCGCAGGTCGATATTCGTGCGCAGCGCGCGGTCGATCAGGGAGTCGAGCACGGGATCGTTGAACGATTCCCACCAGCGCTCGAGACTGACCGCGGCTGGATCGGGCGCGGCTTGCGTCGCCGGTTGCTTCGCGCTGAAGGTTGCGTTCGTTTTTACCGCGGGCGGTTTGTAATTCGGTCCCACCGTGCAGCCGATCATGACCGCCGGCAGCGCCGCGGCGATGATCGTGTTTCCAACTCGCTTCAATGCCATTCTTTGCTCCATCTCTTGACGCAATATCCGCGGCGCCCATGAAAAACGTCCGGTTGACGCCACACATATACCGGCAGAGAGTATCGACTGAAACTATAAATTATTTGAACGACACGCATCTTGGCACGCTCGGCGTTTTTCCCGGCGCCGATTTTCCATGAAAGGATGCATGACGCTGGATAACAAACGGCGGCGCGCGTCGAGGGCCGTTAACCGCCGTTGACCTCCTTGAAACGGAATCGGGACGGCCTGCCGCGCGTTATCGAGCGCGGTCGTTTGAAAACGCGTTTCGCATGCCGCCTTTCCCCACGTGATTTTCCGGACTAAAATGAGAAACGTAACCTGCACCCGCTTTGGAGAGCGCATGAATCGTGAAAAATTCGCCTGGCTTCTCAGCACCGTCCTGATCGCACTTCTGGCATTTCAGATTCCTGGCGCCGGCGGGCATCGCGATGATGACTATTCCTTTGTCCGCACGCTTATCGACATCCATAGGCAAATCGACGCCAACTATGTCGAGCCGGTCGATAATCAAAAACTCCAGGAAGCCGCCATCGACGGCATGCTCGGTCAGCTCGATCCATTCACCAATTATGTGCCGCCGGCAAACCAGGAGCAATTTGACGACATGCTCGAAGGGAGTTTTCGCGGCGTGGGAATTCAGCTCGACGTGCAGCCCGACGGGAAGGTCGAGGTCGTGACGCCGATCGACAACAGCCCCGCGGCCAGAGCGGGTGTGCAAGCGGGCGACATCATCGAGAAAGTGAACGGCGACCCGATCGCCAATCTCAAGCTCGCGGACGTGATCAAGAAAGTGAAGGGTCCGCTGGGAACGCCGGTGATGCTGACGGTTCGGCACGTCAACGGCAATGCCGAGGATCTCACGATGAACCGCGAAGACATCATCGTGCGGACGATCAAGGGGTATCGGCGTCGCGCCGACGCAAAGCCCGCCGATGCCGACCCCTGGGATTACTGGGTGAGCAAAGACCCGCGCATTGGTTATGTGCGGATCACACAATTCACGGCCGACACGTTCGACAGCCTGAAAAAAGTGATGACGAAGCTGATAGCCGAGCACATGCAGGGGTTGATCCTGGACGTTCGGTTTGACCCGGGTGGTCGGCTCGACCAGGCCAAGGAAGTCGTCAACCTGTTCGTGAGCAACGGCGTGATCGTGAGCGTGAAGGGAAGGAGTCGGCCGCAGGAAATTACCCGCGCCAAGCCGGGCGAGGCGCTGCCGGATTTTCCGATGGTGGTATTGGCCAACGAGCATTCGGCCAGCGCCAGCGAAATCGTCGCTGGGAGTTTGAAGGACAACAAGCGCGCGCTGATCGTCGGCGTCCGCACGTACGGCAAGGGATCCGTCCAAGAGCTGATCCCGCTGGAAGGAAAGAACGGCGAGCTTAAACTCACCGTCGCCTATTATTACCTGCCAAGCGGGCGGCTGGTCCACAAGAAAAAGGATTCGACGGATTGGGGCGTCGATCCACAGTTGGCCGTGCCGATGGACCCCGAGCAAGAGAAGAAGCTGATTCTCGAGCAGTCGGCGTCGGATGTCATGCACAGCTCGGCCACGCATCCATCAACCCAGCCGGCCTTCGTCGATCCACAATTGAACGCCGGACTGGACGCGCTGATTCAGGATATTCGCAGCGGCAAGAATACGGATGTCCCCGCGGTTCCGGCGGGCGAGCCGACGACAAAGCCGGTGATCCGATCGTGAATCGCGGGTCAACAGAATGTCCACCATCCTTGGCATCGAATCCACCTGCGATGAAACGGCGGCGGCGATCGTCGTTGACGGGTTTGACGTCAAATCAAATGTCGTCGCCACGCAGGATCAACTTCACGCAAAGTATCGAGGCGTGGTGCCGGAGATCGCGAGCCGGGCGCATATCGAAAATATCATTCCCGTCATTCGCGAGGCGGTGGAGCAGGCGGGTCTTGCGGGTGGCATGGCGGACGTCGACGCCATCGCCGTCGCACATCGGCCGGGGTTGATCGGATCGTTATTGATCGGCGTGACCGCCGCCAAAACACTCGCCTGGGCGCTGGGCAAACCGCTGATCGGCGTGGATCATGTCCATGCGCATCTGTATAGCGTCAAACTGGAAAACAATGTCGAGCCCGTATTTCCGGCCGTTGGCCTGGTATGCAGCGGCGGGCACACGGCGATGTATGCCGTCCGCGATTGGCTTGACGTCGAATTGATCGGCTCGACCATCGACGACGCCGTCGGCGAAGCCTATGACAAGGTGGCCGCGATCCTCGGCCTCGGCTACCCCGGCGGGCCGGTCGTCGATCGACTGGCGGCGCTGGGGGATCCGAAAGCGGTCCGGTTTCCCCGGACGACGCTTGGCAAGGATTCGCTCGACTTTTCGTTCAGCGGATTGAAGACGGCTGTCCTTTACCATGTACGCGGCGTGCCGCGTCGGGGGGAAAATTTCAAGGCCAACGCCGCGAAAACACCTGTCGCCGCCGGTCAAGTGAACGATATCGCCGCCGGTTTTCAGGGGGCGTGCGTTGACGTGATCTTCGAGAAACTCAAGAGAGCCGTCCGCGTTACCGAGGCACGAACGATCATCGTCGGCGGCGGTGTGTCGGCGAACGGCGGATTACGCGCCCGGCTGGCGCGCTTTCCGCTGCCCGTGCGATTTCCCGCGATGCGATTCTGCACCGACAACGCCGCGATGTCCGCGGGTCTGGGCTTTGTGCATTTTCGCGCCGGCCAGACGAGCGCTTTGGATATGGACGCCATCACCTACAGCCGGTTTGCCCGCGAAACAAAGCGCCGCCCGGCGTCGTAATTATGCCCGGCCACAACAAACGCAGCGCGAGCCATGTACAATAGTGGCATCGGCCTTTGGGGAAACTCAGGCTTACCGCGCTGGGATTGTTTTTGTTTAGCCGCGGTCGATTTGTCGGCTTGGCCGATTGATCGCCCGACATGCGGTTGAGGCGATTGCGCCGTTGCGGCGCGATTGCGCCGTTGCGGGGGAAGAAAATTCGGTTTATCGTTTGCTACGATTGAGCTTGGAGGTTTTGTTTATGTCGACCGACGTCGGCGGCGATCAATTGGCTCTTATCAGCATCCGGGGGATGCATTGCCATCGGTGCGAAGCGACAATTCAAAAAGCGCTCTCGCGCCAGCCTGGCGTGCATGAAGTCGAGGTCGATTTCAACAGCGGACAAGCTTCGGTGCTCTTCGATCGCGAGGCGGTGAGCGTGGCGCAGTTAATGGAAGCGGTAACCGATGCCGGGTACGAAGCGTCGGGATTCACTCAGCGACAAGTCTGAATTCTTTTTTCGTGGGTTAAGTCCAATCGCAGTTGATCCGCTCGTCGAGTAAAGTTCGCCGATGCGGATGATCGCGCATATTTCCGATTTGCATTTCGGCAGGCTCGATCGCGCGGTCGCCGAGGGGCTTGTGGATGACCTGCACGCATTGCGGCCCTCGTTGCTGGTCGTCAGCGGCGATTTCACGCAGCGGGCGCGGCCCTGGCAGTTCAGACAGGCGGCAGATTACCTCAAGCGATTGCCTTCCCCGCAGTTGATCGTGCCGGGCAACCATGACGTACCCGTTCACGTCATCCGGCGAATTTTTCATCCACTCAAATTTTACCGCCAGAATATCAGCCAGGAACTCGACCCGCTCTTTCAGGACGAAGAGATGCTGGTGGTCGGCGTCAACACCGCGCGATCGTTCACTCAAAAAAGCGGCTGGATCAGCGAAGCGCAAATGGCGCAGGTCCGGCGGCGGATGACCGAACCCACGACGCCGCTCATGAAGGTGCTTGTCACGCACCATCCGTTTATCCCTCCGCCGCGTCACCCGCGCGGCGACGTGATCCGCGGCGCCCCGCGCTACCTGCGAATCCTCGAAAATTGCGGCGTCGATCTGCTTCTGGCGGGTCATCTTCATCTGGCGTACAACGACGACGTTCGCACGCATCACAAGACCGCCACCCGCTCGATCCTGTCGATCCAGGCCGGCACCGCCACCAGCACCCGCCGCCGCGGCGAGCCCAACGCGTATAACTGGATCACGCTCAGCGCCGGCCTGGTGACCGTCGGCGTCCGCACATGGAATGACAGCGCGTTTGAAGAATCAAGGGTGACACGCTATCGGCGGGTCGGGCATGTATGGGAGCGGGATGAGCCAATCATGCTCGGCCCGGCCCAGGCAGTATGAAAAGCCCAACGCCGAACACGGCAAGGAGCGATCCGACGGCCGTGTGGGCGGCCAGTCGAAACGGCGGTTCGACGAAGATCGCGGAAAAATAAATGGCGAGATTGGCCGCGACCATGTCGATTGGCGCGACGCGCCTTTGCCGGAGTCTGTTCATGCGGAATGACCCGATCGAACTCGAGCTGATGCGAAATCTCTTCGAAGCGGCCGCCGACGAGATGGGCGTTACGCTTGGGCGGGTCGCCTTTTCGGCCAACATCAAGGAACGGCGCGATTATTCGTGCGCGCTGTTCGATTCTTCCGGTCAGCTTCTCAGCCAGGCGGCTCACATTCCCGTGCATCTTGGGTCCATGCCCGCAAGCGTCGGCGCGGTGATCGAGCGTTTGGGAAAGCTGAACGCGGGCGACGTGGCCATCGTCAACGATCCGTTCGCCGGCGGAACGCATCTGCCGGATATCACGATCGTTTCACCGATCGTCCATCGGGGCGAATTGGCCGGTTACGCGGCCAACCGAGCGCACCATTCCGACGTGGGCGGCGTAAGCCCCGGATCGATGACGCTGAGCCGCCATATCGACCAAGAGGGAATTCGCATCGAGCCGACGTTGATGTACCGCGGCGGCGTTCGCGACGAGGAACTGCTGAACAAAATCCTGCTGGCGGTGCGGACAAAGGATGAACGCATCGGCGATCTCGACGCGCAGCTTTCGGCCAATCAGGTGGGCTCGACCGCGCTGCTGCGCATGATCGAACGGCACGGCCTGGAGGCGGTCGTGCATTATGGACGGGCATTGCTCGACTATTCCCAGCGGTTTATGGCGGCCGCTCTTTTGGCGATACCCGACGGCGAATATCGATTCGACGACGCCATGGACGACGACGGCGCCGGTTCCGGCCCGACGCCGATCCGGGTGGTCGTCAGCATCATCGGCGACCGCGCGGCCGTCGATCTGACCGCCTGTCCCGACCAGGTGGCGGGGTGCATCAACTGCCCGCGGGCGGTGGCGCGATCGGCGGTTTACTATTGCTTTGCATGCCTGGTCGAGGAAAACGTGCCGCTGAACGGCGGAAGCTTTCGCAATATCGACGTGATCACGCGGCCGGGCAGCGTGGTGGATGCCGTCTATCCCGCGGCGGTGGTGGCCGGGAATACCGAGACCAGCCAGCGAATCGTCGATGTGGTTTTTGGCGCCTTGGCGCAGGCGATGCCGGGCAGGATTCCGGCGGCAAGCTGCGGGACGATGAATAGCCTTGCCCTCGGCGGCGCCGGCTGGACCTATTACGAAACCATTCCCGGCGGGAGCGGCGCGGGGCCCGGTTTTAACGGCGAATCGTGCGTGCAATGCCACATGACCAACACCCTCAACACGCCCGCCGAGGCGTTGGAACTTCAGTATCCGCTACGCGTGCGCCGATTCGAACGGGCGGCCGGAACCGGCGGCGCCGGTAAGTATCATGGCGGAGACGGCGTCGTTCGCCGGATCGAAGCGCTGGCCGATTGCGAAGGAACGCTGCTTGCCGAACGGCGAACGCATGCGCCGTATGGAATCGCCGGCGGAGAAGACGCCCGGGCCGGCGAAGATCGAATTCACGTCTGTGCCAGCGGCCAGGACATTTCGCAAAAGACGGGTAAATTCCATTTCAGCCTCAAGCGCGGCGACGTATTGACCATCCGCGCGCCGGGCGGGGGCGGTCATGGGAAATTCCAGGCGATCCGATGAGTACGCCGAGGATTTATGGGAATCCGGAACTTGCGCCCCTAGAAACCAAGCGTTTTTGGCGACCGCTATATGATGCCGGAAAGTAAAAGTCGCCGTAGCGTTATTTCGAGCTGTCGATAAGGGACCGTATGATGCTATGATGATGCGTCAGGGGATGATCGCGCATTCGATCGCATGACGCCACATGAGGTGGACATTTCGTGGAGCGTGCTCCGCGACATCACCCGGCGATGGGCCGGTGAGGCCGCGGAGCTCGAGTCGGTGACCCCGCTCGCGGGGGGAAGTATCAATACGACGATCGCGCTGGGATTGAAGGACAATCGCAAGGCGGTCTTGAAAATCACGCCGCACCGGGTGGTGCAAACGCACGCCGACGAAGAATGGCAACTCCGCTTAATCGCCGACGCGGGGGCGCCGGCGCCGGAGGTTTATTTCTCTAAGATTGGATCGCTCGATGATCCGTTCAGCTACATCTTAATGGAATATATCGAGGGCCTGAGCTTGGCCGAGGCGAAGGCGATCTGCTCGGCGGAGGAAATCGACGCGATTCAATCGGATCTGGCTCGTCTGCTGCTGAAGCTTCATTCAAGGACTAATACGCATTTTCAGCGCGCCCTGGGGCGCGACGTGAAGCAGTATGAAAGCTGGCCGCAGTGTTATCGCGAATTTTTTGATCCGATCTGGGCCGAGGTGGAAAAATCGGGCGCGCTGCCGATCAAGTGCCGAAAGATGGTGGGCAAGATTCACGAACGGCTAGAGCGATTTATCGAGCACGACGATTGCCCAAGGCTTCTGCATTGGGATCTGTGGGCCGGGAACTTAAAGGTTCGCTGCGACGAGGAGGGCCAATGGCGAATCGCGGCGTTTCTCGACCCGCATTGCAAGTACGGCCACGCCGAAGTGGAATTGGCTTATATGGAGTTGTTCAGCACGAGCACGCCCGTGTTCATGAAGGCTTATCAGCGGGAGCGCAAGCTGGCGCCGGAATATCATCAGGTTCGCAAGCCGGTCTATCAGCTTTACAGCATGCTGAACGATCTGCATCTGTTCGGCCAGGAATATTTAAAGCCTACGCTGGCGGCAATCGAGCGGGTGGGGCATTTAGTGTGATCGCATGCGGCGGCGCGTTCACCGGGGCGTGAGCCTCGTGGATTTTCTTATCGCAGCCGATGGCGAAGAGCGTGAGCGCGAGAAGGATTGCGTATTTCATGGATCAGTTTTCTCCTTCGGAGCAACGATACGAAGTATCGACGTTGAGAGTGCCGTGTAAAGTCTGACGTTCCTGTCTTTTCCAATTTTATGTCGCTTCGCGCGAGCTCAGTTGCGCGAATAGCTCAGCATGATCTTAAGGAGCGGGGTTTCTCACTGTTTAGCGGCCCCGCTTGCGGGGCGTTTTTCCGCGATCTGTTCTCGCGCCTTAAAGCGAGCGGCGCGACAACGTCACGATACGTCGACTGCCGCGACAGGGAATAACGCGTCTTCGACGTGATCGCAGAATCGCGACTGGAGAATGTTTTGACTGAACGATTCTCGCAACACCTTTAGCGCTTCGCTCCCCATTTGATTTAAATCGTCCGATGACGCCTGGGCGAATTTTTGGATCGCCGCGACGGCGCCGGGAACATCGCCATGGTCGATGCAGACGCCAAAGCGGTGGCTGTTCAGCAAATCGGTGATATGAGACGGACGGGGCCCGAAGTAGAGGATCGGCCTTCCAACCGTCATGGCGCCATATATCTTGCAAGGATGTACAATCCCCACCATTTCCGGCCCAAGGGTGACGACGTGCAGGTCGGCCGCCGAAAGAGAATATTTCAATTCGGAAAGCGGCTGGTAGGGGAGTGATTTCAGGTTGGCTAAATCATGGTCCCGGATCGCCGCTTCGACCTCCTGTTTTCCGGCGCCGCCGCCCACCATCAGGAAGCGAACGCGGGGATCGTCTTTGAGCGCGACGGCGGCGTCGAGCAAGGTCGTCAGCGGATTGGCGGCACTGTGGTTTCCGCTGTACATGACGACGAACTTTCCGTCCAGTCCGTGACGGATACGAAACGGATTCGTCTCGGCGCCGACGTGGCTGTCGGCGTCGATGTGGCTTTCGTGAGGCCAGGGGGGCATGACCAGCATCTTGTGCCGAAGATCGACCCGGCCGGCAAGCAGGGCAATCGCTTTTGGCCCTCTTACCCCCTCCCCCGGTACGCCGGGGGAGGGATGAGGCGGGGGCCGTTTGCGAAACCGTCGAGGAAGCCCCCACCCCAACCCTCCCCCGGCATACCGGGAAAGGGAACCGGAGCGGCGAACCTTCAAAAGCGATCGCCCTGGGCCGGCAAGACGCTCGGCCATGAATCGATCCAGCGCGACGACCAGCGAAGCGCGGCGCAGGATAAGTCGATTGGCGCCTTCCAGAAAATGGGCCGCGAGGCTGGTGGGTTTAATCTTCCCGAGGGCGATGAGTTGATCGGGATTAAGGTCCATGGCCCAGTAGGCGATCGGCACGTTGCGGAAGAACCCGATAAGGGTCGCGACCACGCCGATCAACGGCGGCGAGGTGCTGAAAAAAACGCCGTCAACGCGGGGGATTGTGAGGCCGACGAGCAGGCTTTGGAATTGAAACAACGCCGTGCCGAGCACGCGGAGGAGCAGCGATTTTTTGCCGAACGAGCCGAAAGGAAGTCGGCGGATCTCCACGCCGTCGATGTATTCTCGTGGCGGATATTTGACGCGGGCGTCTTCGTAGCCGCGCGCGGAGGTGTAGACGCGAACGCGATAGCCGCGCCGCGCCATCTCGAACGCGACATCGGCCATGTGCTGTCCGACCGAAGCGGGGTCGGGAATGAAAGTCTGGCTCAGGATGAGCAAGGTTTTGCGGCGCCTGCTTGCGGCAATGGAACGAATTAATGTCACGCGGGCGTTCTCATCGTCGGCATCTTCCATACGGCGCCGTGCGCCACTCGTCGGCGGATCGCATTTCACATCATCACCGTCGGCGGCGCGTCGGCGATCGAGATTTTAGCCACGGATTTCGCGGACAAGCGAGGATAAGACAAAATCGATCTTGTAATTTCGCAATTTATCCGATTGATCCATCAGGCCCCGATAGCGACGACCTGTTTCGACTGGTGCGATTTCGCGGAATACCGTGCCGCCATCTGGTCATGAATCCAGCGGTATGTTTTCTCCATGCCGACGCGAAGCTTGGTGTCCGGTTCCCAGTCGAGAAGTTTTTTGATGAGCGTATTGTCGCTGTTTCGGCCATTGACGCCTTTGGGCGCGTCGAGGTTGTAGCTGCGCTTGAGCTTGATGCCGGCGATGTCTTCCACGATGTCCACAAGGCGGTTGATGCTGACCCCTTCGGACGATCCCAGATTGATCGGCTCAAGAATATCGCTGTTCGTGATCGCCTGAATTCCTTTCAGGCAATCGGAGATGTACATAAACGAGCGCGTTTGTTTTCCATCGCCCCAGATTTCGATGTTGTGATCGCCGCTCAGTTTGGCATGGATCACTTTTCGGCAGATGGCCGCGGGCGCTTTTTCGCGCCCGCCTTCGAAGGTGCCTTCGGGGCCGTAGACGTTATGGAATCGAGCGACCCGCGCTTCCACGCCGAAATCTTCGCGGAAGTGGCGGCACATGCGTTCGCTGAAAAGTTTTTCCCAGCCGTAACCGTCTTCGGGCATGGCGGGGTAAGCGTCTTCTTCTTTGAGGAACACGTCGGTGGTTTTGCTGGTTTGCTTTTCGCCGTTGTAGACGCAGGCGCTGGAGGCATAGAAGAACCTGCCGGCGCCGTGCTTTTGCGCGGCCATCAAAAGGTGTGTGTTGATCAGCACGCTGATCATGCACAGCCCTTTGTTTTTCTCGATGAAACCCATGCCGCCCATGTTGCAGGCGAGGTTGTAGACCGTTTCCATCCCGCGGCAGGCGTCAAAGGCGGCGTCGCGAAGATTCAGGTCGGCCACCACATTGTCGGCGTCGGGATGCACCTGATACCAGTCGTCCAGCGGCTTGACGTCCACGCACCGGACGGAAATTCCCTGATTCAAAAGCTCGCCCACCAGATGGCCGCCGATAAATCCGCCGCCGCCGCAAATGACCGCTGTTTTCGTCTTCATTTTATCTCGCTCCACAAACGCCTACGTCAGTATGTAATACGACGTCGGCACGTCAAGAAGATCGGAAAAAAACGACCCCCGCACGAATAAGAAATTACGGAAAACCCGGCGCGACCTCCGACCGCAAAACCCGAACCACGGATTACACGGATTACACGGATTACACGGATTGACATGGATGGGAAAGGAAATTCGTCCTCTTCACCATGACATTCACTTCAATCCGAAGCCAAGGCCTGAAAAAATCTTGTCGCCACACGAGGAAATAAGCGGCTTGTATTATGGACTACGCGGACTGCGATTCGTACCAAACGATGGTCTTCTTCAGCCCCTCTTCCAGCGGCGTGCTCGCGGCAAACCCGAATTTCTCGCGGGCGCGCGTGGTGTCAAGACAACGTCGCGGCTGACCATCGGGCTTACTGGCGTCCCAGATAATCTCGCCGCTGAAGCCCGATAACCGCGCGACCAGGTTCGTCAGATCGCGGATACTGATCTCACGGCCGCTGCCGAGATTCACCGGGTCGGCGCCATCGTATTTCTCCATCGCCAAAACCAGCCCCTCGGCGCAATCATCGGCGTACAGGAACTCCCGGCTGGCCGATCCCGTGCCCCAGGCGGTGATCGATTTGTCCCCGCGCCTTTTCGCTTCGATGCACTTTCGGATCAAGGCGGGAATGACGTGCGAGGATTGCAAGTCAAAATTATCGCGCGGCCCATACAAATTCACCGGCAACAGGTAAATCGCATTCAGCCCATACTGCTGGCGATACGCCTGGCACATGACAAGCAGCGCCTTCTTGGCGATGCCGTACGGCGCGTTGGTGACTTCGGGATAGCCGTTCCAGATTTCCGATTCCTGAAACGGCACCGGCGTCAGATTCGGATAGGCGCAGATGGTGCCGACCTGGACGAATTTTTTCAGTTTGTTCTTTCGCGCCCCTTCGATTAGATGAAGCCCCATGGCGGCGTTGGCGAAGAAAAATCGACCCGGATTTTCCCGATTGGCGCCGATGCCTCCGACTTCCGCCGCCAGATGAAGCACGACCGCCGGCGCAAAATCGCCATACAGGCGTTCGACGTCCGCTTCGCGCGTCAGATCATATTCGCGGCGGCGGGGGATGATGATGTCGCGATACCCGCGGGCCTTCAATTTCTCGACGACAAATCCGCCAAGAAACCCGGCCCCGCCAGTGATCAGAATGCGATCGGTGGAAGCGATTGTCATAGATTGATTCATTATTGGCCGCACGAAATCCGAAACATCAAAACCCGAAAAAATTGCGAGAATGATCCGCGACGACCGCACGAAAACCAGCGGCTGTTACATTCGTAGCACAGGCGTACCTGTGTCAGCGGTCGGCAAATTCATAGCGGAGACCGCTGTGTTACGAGTGATTTGATGCTCCCGTTTCCGATTAGCCAAATTTCAAATTTCAGATCTCACAATCCACCAGCCTGCGCTTTATCGTGTTCGGCGATCGCCCGTTCGCGCCGGGCCAACGCCCAATCCGATTCGGTCATCATTTTAGCCAGTTGTTTAAACGTCACCTTCGGCTTCCAGCCGAGGTCTTTATAGGCCTTGGTCGCGTCTCCAAGCAGTAAATCCACCTCGGCCGGCCGAAAGTAGCGTGGATCGACATCCACATATTGCTTCCAGTCGAGTTTGAGGATTCCAAATACTTCGTCGAGAAACTCACGGACCGAATGCGTTTCGCCGGTCGAAACGACGTAATCGTCGGCTCGGTCATGCTGAAGCATCATCCACATCGCCTCGACGTAGTCGCCGGCGAATCCCCAGTCGCGCTTGGCGTCGAGGTTGCCGAGATAAAGCTTCTTTTGCAGACCTTCCTTGATGCGGGTGGCGGCGCGCGTGATCTTTCGCGTGACGAACGTTTCGCCCCGGCGAGGGCTTTCATGGTTGAAGAGAATGCCGTTCACCGTGAACATGCCGTACGCTTCGCGATAGTTCACGGTCTGCCAAAAGCTGTATACCTTCGCGCACGCATACGGGCTGCGCGGATGAAACGGCGTCTTTTCCGTCTGCGGCGTTTCAACCACCTTCCCATACATTTCACTGCTCGACGCCTGATAAAAACGGATGTTTAATCCAGTATCGCGAATCGCTTCGAGCAGATTGATCGTTCCCAGCGCGTCGGTCTGCACCGTGTAGACCGGCTGATCGAAACTCACGCGCACGTGAGACTGGGCGCCCAGATTGTAAATTTCATGCGGCTTCACCCGCGAAAGAACCTCGCGCAATCCGGTCCCGTCCACTAAATCCCCATAATGCAAAAATATCCGGGGGCTCGGCGTATGCGGATCGACGTACAAATGTTCGATCCGAGCCGTGTTGAACGAACTGCTTCGGCGGACAATGCCGTGCACCTCATACCCCTTGGCGAGCAACAGCTCGGCCAGATAAGAGCCGTCCTGACCGGTGATTCCGGTGATCAACGCACGCTTGGCGCCTGCTTCGGGAGTATTCGATGAAGTCGTTTGTGTCATGTATTGGTCCGGTCCACACTATACTGGCATCACATCGGCGATAGAGTCGGAAAAGTTTATCGGGATTACGCCCAAACGAAAAGGACCGCCGCCGGGAAGTTTCAAGTATGGTTCGCCGGCGCGGCGGGCATATAATGCCCGATCGCGGTTTTAAAGTCTTTCGGAGCGCGCATGTTTCGCCTGCCAATCGCCGCCGGTATTATCGTTTTTCTCGGAATAACCCAATCCGCTCGCGCGCAGGTTCCCTTTTTCTTTCCTGGCGCCAACGCCTTTACGCCGGAGATCAGCGTGGTCAACACCGGCGCGATTCTCGACGCCCAGGCGGTTGTGTCGGCGGATCGGAAATACGTCACGATAAACGCCCGTCCCACCAATTCGGCTTTGCTCGCCCTGAACAACTTCACGTTTCAAAACGGTCCGGCCCTGGGTTTCGTAGGAGATCCACGCCCGCTCCCGCCGGTCAATACCGGAGTGGATGGGTCGCGGGCCGGCAATAATCCGGCCACCGCCGTTCGCACCAGCCCATCGGAAATACTTCGTTACGCCAAATCTCAGGCGTCGCTGTTACATCATGACGGCATGACGCGCGTCAGCCGGCTTAAAAACTAAAGCGCCGCCGGACGGTCGCTTCACCTAATCAAACATAGCCAACCCATGACCCAGGAAAATTCAGGCGACATCTCGGCGTCAAATCCCTCCAAAGCGTCAGGCCCAAACGCCGCCGACGGCCTCAAACCGCCGCAGCTTCCGCCGAAGCGCAAATCGCGTTGGGTGCGCAGGATCGTGGTGGGGATCCTGGCGTTGGTCGCAGTCTTGTTGATCGTCGTGGGTCTGGCTCCCACGCTCCTCAGCACCGGCGCCGGACGTTCGTTGGCGGTCGGGTTGATCAATGACAATCTCAACGGTCATGTCGTCATCGCGGACTGGTCGCTCGGGTGGACCAGCGGAATCCGCGTCGATGGCATGAAAGTATTCGACGACGCCAACCGGCAGATCCTCCAGCTTCCGCATTTCAGCACGAAGCTGTCGCTGGTCGGCGCCACGCGCGGACAGATCCATCTCGGCAAGACGGTCGTGGAAGGGCTGGATTTTTTTGCCGAGCGGTTTCCCGATGGGTCGCTGAATTTCGATAAGCTCGCCAAGACTTCACGATCCAAGTCGCAAACCGATAAACAGGAGAAGAGCGAGCGAAAAAAGGAACATGAAAAATCGACCGAGCCGTCGAAACTGCCTGCGGTGGACGGTGAGTTGCAATTGACGGATTGCCGGGGCACGTTTCAGACCGATTCGACGGATGCCCAAACCCGCCAGCCCCGGCAGCAGGTGCTTCAGTTCACGTCGATCGCGGGAAGCGTGAAAATTCCGAGCATCAACGATCCGATCGTCGACTCGCTGGAGATCGCCGTCGATTCCGGCGGGGGCGTGTCCGGGACGATTTCCGCCGACGGGCATTTTCAGTTGGCGAAGAACAACAGGCTGGTCGATTTTTCTCGCCTCGGCGCGTTCGACGTGGAACAAAAAGTGGCGATTACCGGCATCGACCTTGCGGCGGCGATGGGCATGATTTCGCCGGCGCCGAACGCCGCGATCGCGGCCAAAAATGCGCCAACGCCGATCAAGATCGAAAAAGGCGCCCTCTCCGCGTCGCTGGCGATTGGCCGCGATAAAGAGGGGCGATTGGTCATCACGCCCTCGATCGACGCGAGTAACGTGATCTTGAGCAGCGGCGGCGTGCCGGATCCGATCGGCGCGGTCACGCTGCACGGGGCGATTTTCGTGCCCGCCGCCACCGGCGCCGCCGGGTCGGCGTCGCTCGTCGACCAGGTCGGCGCCATCACGTTCGACCATCTCGCGGTCAGCGCCGCCGAAAGCAGCGTTACGCTGAACGGGTCGGTCGCCGATCTGATGCGCTCGCGGAAAATGCAGAATCTCACGGTCGATCTGGCATACAACGCGGCAAGATTATGGAAAGCGATCCTCCCGCTCCTCTCGCCCGAGCAGCAGGCCAAGCTCAAAGACGCGCAGGTCGCCGGCAATTACACCAAACGCATCACCCTCGGCGGCGATTATCCCGACGACGCCGATTACCATAAAGCCATCGCCCACGTCACCGCCGGCGGCGAAATTCAGCTCGACTTGTTCGACGGCGAAGGTATCGCGCTCAAGAATTTTATTTTTCCGTTCGCGCTGGCCGGCGGGAAATTGAGCGTCGCTTACGCGGACAAACCGGCCGGGCAAAATCTTCCGCCCCCGGCCGCCTTGAATGACGGAACGCTGAATCTTGCCGGCGTGATGGTCAATCTTTCCGATCCGCATACCAGCGTCACCATGCCGCCCGGCACAAAGCTGCTTGAGAACGTCAGCCTGAACAAGCAACTGGCGTCGATGATCGGCGACTACGTCAACAATCCCTTGATGATCGACGCCGACAGCGCCGCCGGTCTTCTCACGCTGATCATCAATGTCTGCGACGCCGTGCCGACCGATGATTCGCTTCTCGAGCAAAGTTCCGCCAACGTGGGCGTGCTTGATCTGACGATGACGGTCAGCCGGATTCAGCTTGGCAATCCCACCATCAGCAAGATCGCCGACGCGATATCGTTTGGCGGCAAAAAGGTCGCGGTCAAGAGCCTGCAGGGCAACCTCAATCCCCTCAACGTCCACATGGCCCGCGGAATCACCACCGAAAAGATGGTCATCAATCTCTCGGAGCACAACCGCTCCCTCGGCCTTGACGGCAGCGTCGTCATGAAAACCCGCATGATCGACATGACGCTGAACCTTCCCTTCGCCACGTTTGGCGTAAAATCTCTTCCCGGCGTCGGCGACGCGATTAAGCTGCCGCTCACCGGCCCGGCCAATAAGCCCGGCTTTGACGTTAAAGAAGCGATCAAGAAAAACTTCAACGTCGATCCCGATGACTTGCTTAAAGGCATCTTCAACAAGGGCGACAAATCCAAAAACGGCGCCGACGGGGATCAGCCCAGGAACGACAATCCGCTCGGCGACATACTCGGGAAGCTCAAGAAGAAAAAGAAATCCGACGCCGACCAATGACGCGACGACGGGTCGCGGACGACACCGGTGAACCCTTTCGCGTGCATTTTCCAGGTTGCTGCAGCGTTTCTGCGTTTAGGGGCCCCGCTTGCGGGGCGTGTTTCGCGACCGAAATCGTCCCGCCGGCATGGAAAATACGCCAGCTGGCGGCGATTCTTTACGCGAAAACAAACGACTTGATGTTCCCGGTGGGACCTTTTCCGCCCATGCACAAGTATAAGTTGTGAACGCCGGTCGCTCCCTTGACGGCGGCGGTTTCGGCGGCGTAGATGCCCCACCCGCCGGTGCCGGTCGCGGTGAGCGTGCCGATCTTCGTGCCTGTCGGACTGTCCAGGCGCAAAATAACCTGTTGACCCGCCCATGCGTTGGCGACCGCGAATTCAAAAGTCACCTTGCTGATACCCGTGCCAAAATCGATGTTGGTGTATTCGACCCAATTGCCGGCAAAGTTGTATCCCAACCCGCCGAGACTCTCCGTTTCATTGCCATGCTTGGCATTGAAATTCATACCTGAAATGGCCGCTTTGGCGCTATGCGGCGGCGTGGTTTTCGGCGGCGTAACCACCGGCGGCGTAACCACCGGCGGTGTCACCACCGGCGGCATAACAACCGGCGGGGTGAGGACCGGCGGGGGCGGCGGCGTGGCGACAATGCTCGAACTGGCGCCGAACGAAAAATCAGCGACCCCGTACGGCAACGCTCCCACGTCCGGCCCTTTGCCGCTGTACCCATTGGTATACGGCGGTAACGCCATTCCGCTCCCGATCGCCGGAGCGCCGGGAAGAAGGTTGTAATTTCGGGCGGCGGCGTCGACGAACTTGCCGTTGTTCGACATGTTGTGCGAAGAAACCGTGTTGAGCCCCAATCGCTCCGACGGCATGATCGAAATGTTGTCGATGATTCGAGTTCCCGTCCAGTCGTCTATCTGGCGCGGAGCCCCGGCGGGCGCGCCGACTGGAGTCGTATAAACGGCGGTGGCGATGGTGTATTCGGTGGCGTCGAAAGTGTTGTTGTAAATCAGGAGGTTAAACGCCGTGCCGTTGATGCGCAGGGCAATATTGTCGTTGTAGGTAATGTTGTGGTTGACGACAAAATTCTCGCTGTTGTTGTCGAACATGATTCCCGCCGCGCCATAGCCGCCGGCGATGCCGTTATAGAACTCGTTGTCGGCGATCACGGTTCCCTGACCGTCGAGCCCGAAGCAATAGAAGCCGCCGGTATCCGTGTCCAGCAGGGCGTAGTCATGAACCAGATTGTGCGTGATGGTATCCCCGCCCCCATGGGACTGGAAAATGCCGTCGCGCCCGGCGTTGTAAATGGTGTTGGACGAAACCACGTCGTTCATGCCCGCCAACTGAACCGGGGCGCAATCGAAGCCGCTGTAGTCGGTGTCGTGAATCACGTTGTTGATGACCGAATCGCCTTTTCCGGTGACATCGACGCCGTCGCCCGCCGAATACGCGAGCGTGCTGTTCTCCAGGACGTCGTTGAGCCCCGCCAGCACGATTCCACCGGAGGTCGGCGGATGCCACCCGTTGGTGGCCACCGAAAAGTTCGACAGATATTGATCGGTGATGTGATTGATGACCACGTCGGTCGATTTGGCGCTGGTGTTGATGGCGCAGGCGAAGAGGTTGAACCCGTTGATCTGAATATGCGAAGCCTGCGAGACGTCAAAGCCGTACAGGCGAGCCTTGGCTTCGACGAGATGCTTGGTGGGGCTGTCGTCGGCGGGCGTGCGGAGCGAGAGGGTTCCGTTTAAAGCGCGGAACCATTCTCCCGCCGAATCGAGCGCGCCCGGCACGCCGAAAAGATAAAAGTTATTCCCGACCCTCGGCTGCTCGTAGGTGGTGTTCAGCTCATCATACGTAAAGGTCACCCACCCCGCGCCCGAGGCGGTGATCACGCCGGTCTGTTTCACCCAATCCTGCCCCGGGCCGATATCGATCGATCCGCCGACCCAGAACCCGTTGGCTTGTTGCAGCGACGGGTTGTAGATGGTCGCCGAGTTGGTTTTATCGACCACCCGCGTTACCAGTGCCGTCGAATTGGCGTTGGTCACGTCCGAGACGCCGAGCGGCACGTTGGGCCAGCGCGCCTCGGTCATCATCTGGTTGTCGACAAAAATCTGGTTGTTTCCCGCACCCAGGTTTTCCGGCATCGCCGCGGTATACGTCGAGGCCCCGGAGGCGGTCCATCCGGTGATCGGATCGGCGCCGTCGATCGTTACGTTTTGATTTTCGTAGGGCTGAAAAATGATGGGCGCCGAGGCCGTGCCGGAATTGTGGAGCGTAACGGTTTCGTGATAGACGCCGCCGAATACGTCCACCGAATCGCCCGCCTTTGCCTGATCGGCGGCGAATTGAATCGTCTTAAATGGCGCCCCGACCGTACCTGGATTGGAATTGGAACCGGTGGTCGCGACATACCAGGTATTGCTCAAAAGCGTCCGCGACTCCAGCCACTCGATCGGAGCCAGTTCTGGGCGACGCACATGCGGCGGCTGCCGTTTCCGTATACCCCGTGACGTGTTGTGCATCTGAATCACGCAGACCTCCGAACCCAGTAATAAAACGATTTTCTGACCAGGGCGCCTTCATGTGGATGAAACGAAGCCCCCCCGGCCCAATCGCAAAATATCGTATTCTGACTCCCAACACAACCGTAAAGACCGATGACGACGATTTGTTAAATGTCGGTAATCTATATTACCTCTCAGGAGCGGCAAAGCCGAGTTGCACGGTCTATCCAGGAATACGCGTTTCTCGTCCAACACCTGCGTCATGATTGTCGCATAGAGGCGGGTCACGGAATGAAAATCGCCGCTTATTTATGAAGATGTGGACTTACCCCAACCGCCGAGTCTCTCCATGCCAACTGTCTTGTAGGGTTTTTCACCGTATCCGATGTATTGGTCCGATTGTCGCTTAGTGCGAGCCAATTCGATGGTCGTGGTGATGCAGAGATGTGCCGCCGACGAGCGCATCGTATTCGCCGCCGAGATCGCTTGCCCCTGGTGGTTAAGGTTGCACGGCGGGTGTCCCGCGAGATGAGGCAACTCAAAAATGTGTTCACCGCGTGTCTCGGTGCTCATGCCGGTTTATAACGGCGAGCGTTACGTCCAATCGGCCGTGCGCTCGGTGCTGAATCAGACATTCAGTGATTTTGAATTGATCGCGGTCGACGACGGATCGACCGATCGATCGCGTAAATTGCTCGATACGCTCGGCGCCCATGATGCCCGAATCCGGGTCATCAGCCGGCCCAATACAGGTATTGTCGGCGCGCTTAATGACGCCCTGGCGGGCGCTCGCGGCGAGTACATTGCGCGCATGGACTGTGACGATCTGGCGGCGCCTGAACGATTCGCTGCGCAGGTCCGTTTCCTCGACGATCGCCGGGACGTGGTGCTGGTCGGCTCGCGCGTGCTTCTGATCGACAAAGACGGCGCGCCTGTCGGCGACATGGCCGGGGTCGCCCGCGGAAGCGCGGCCATTGAGCGGGCATTGCTCGACGGCGGGTGGCCGGTGGTTCATCCCACCATCCTGACGCGTAAGAACGCAATGGTCGCGGTCGGCGGGTATCGCGAGGGAACTTTCCCTTACGAAGATCATGACCTGTTTTTGCGACTACTCGATCACGGTCGAATGGAAAATCTCGCCGAACCGCTTTTGCATTATCGACGGCACGCGCAGAGCGTGGTCGTGTCACAAAAAAACACCCGGCTGATCCTGCTCGACGTGGTCGACGCCGCGCGGCGACGGCGCGGCGAGCCGCCGATCGACCGCGCCGCCGACCGGCCCAACAACCCGCGCTGGTCGCGGCGCCATGATTGGGTATGGCTCGCCCTGCGCAGCGGCCACACGCGCACGGCGCGAAAATATTCGTTTCGCGCCGTGCGCGAGCAGCCGTTCCTGAAAGAATCGTGGGAAGCCCTCTACTGCGCGTGGCGCGGACGGTAGCTACCGAAAATTAATAAACTGCACCGGCAGTTCCGGCGGATGCGCTTTCAAATGCGCCATCACCGCTTGCAGGTCGTCCTTTTTCGACCCGCTGACGCGAATCGCCTCGCCTTGAATCGACGCCTGCACTTTTAGTTTCAAATCCTTGATCGTCTTCACGATCAGTTTGGCGGCGTCTTTATCGATGCCGCTCTTGAGCTTTATCTTCTGCCGAACGGTGTTGTGCGTGGCGTGTTCAAATTTCTGCGGATCAAGCGCCTTGGGATCGACTTTCCGCTTCACCATCTTTTCGATCAGCAGCTTTCGAACAACCTCAAGCTGTCCCTCGGCGTCGGCGGTAATCGTGAGTTCCTTGTCCTTCTTATTCAGTTCGGAGATCGAAGCCGCCGTCCCTTTGAAATCGTAGCGGGTAATCACCTCCTTGATCGCCTGCTGGACGGCGTTGTCCATCTCCTGAAGGTTGATTTCGTTAACGATGTCGAAGGATGAATCAGAAGCCATTGGGTATCCATCATGGGTAACGGTTATCGCGATCTCCATAGTACCGTCGCCGGGCCGGTGATGAAAATGCGTCGAACGGTATTCGAGCGTTGGGACTTCGAATACTTCGTTTAGCGGCCCCGCTTGCGGGGCGTGTTTTTCGCCCGAAACTCGCTAAACCAACATGTAAGATGCTCTACCCCGACCCATTCCTCAATGCGATAGGGCAACGGATCGTAAAATTGGATTTGCCTGATGGGCCTTGGCCCTCCCGTCCGATAATGCGCCAATGGAAGCCTCGATTTCCCGTTTACGCCATCAGGATATCCTCACCCTTTGCGTCTTCGCCCTGCTGGGGCTGGGGGTGGTGATGGTTCAGTCGGCTTCCACCACCGTCACCGGCGACCTGTCGTGGCAATGGTCGCCGATGGGGGCGAAGCATCTTAAATTCGCCATCGCGGCGGCCATCACTTTCTTTGCCGTCAGCCGATTCGATTATTCTCGCCTCCGCGCGTCAAAATCGCTCATTCGATCGCCGATCGCATGGGCGATGGCGATCGCGATTCTGGCCTGCCTGGCCGTCCTCGTGCCGGGGATCGGAAGTCAGATCAACGGGGCCCGGCGATGGATCAAGTGCGGCCCGCTGGTGCTTCAGCCGTCGGAGTTGGCCAAATGGGCGACGGTTCTGTTCCTTGCCTATTGGCTGACGCGCCAGCCGACGGAGAAATTTTTTGCCGGTTTTCTGCCCGCCATGGCGCCGGTGGGTGGATTGTGCCTGCTGGTGGTCATTCAGGATTTCGGCACGGCGGCGTTGATCGCGGTTTGCGCGTTCACGATGCTTCTCGCCGGCCGAATTAAAATCCGCCACATCCTCGTCGTGCTCGCCCCGGCGCTTGTGGCCGGGTGGTGGTTCATCCATCACAAAGCCTATCGCGGCAATCGCCTGACCTCGTTCATGCACCCCTGGGATCATCCGCAGGGCGCCGGTTATCACATGATCCAGAGCCTCCTGAGTTTTTCCACCGGCGGCATCTTTGGCCGCGGGCTGGGCAACGGCATTCAAAAACTCGGCTACCTTCCGGAAGACACCACCGATTTCATCTTCGCCGTCATCTGCGAGGAACTTGGCATATTCGGGGCGATGCTGACGATCGCGTTATACCTGGGAATTATCTTCGTCGCCTGGCAGATCATCCGCCAGAAGCGCGATGAATTCGGCCGAATGCTGGCCTTCGGCATCGCCTCGATGATCGGCCTGCAGGCCACCATCAACATCGCCGTCGCGACGGTGAGCGTGCCGACCAAGGGACTGTCGCTCCCGCTGATCAGCGCGGGCGGAAGCGGATTGGTCATCACCTCGGCGGCACTGGGGTTGTTGTGCAGCACGACCCGATTCGTGCGCCGCCTCCGCGGCGCCGACCAAACGCCAAGCCCGCGCGGATTTCCGATCGGCGAGATTGAGCGTCGTCTTCCGGACGCCGTCTGACCGGCTTGTCTTTGTGCGACGCCGTTCACCCGATTCGTTTCGATCTTCATCCCCTCTACTCCGTCCGTCTGATCGACGGCTCATTTCTTTTTGAGTCACTTAGGGCATTATTCGGTTTGACGCCAACCGTCGGTGCGTTTAGCGGCCCCGCTTGCGGGGCGTGTTTCGCGACCGACACTCGCGCCACCAACATGAAAATTGCGATAGTAGAACATCCCATTGAATCGGGATCATCTTTTCCATTCCGAAGGGATGGCAGCCATTAGCCGGGGGTTGGGCGCAGCGACACCCCGGAAGCCGATCGATCTTGCATCGTCCCTGAAAGGGTCGCGGCGATCGTCGTGATGGAGAACCGCCGCGATTTCGCGTCTACTGCGATCCCTCCGAGGTCGGCGCGTCTTCGCTACGGTTACCGGTGGCGTGTCTGCGCTCAGCTGCCGGCTAATTCCTGAAACCCCGTCGGGGCTTAATTCAAACAGATTCGATATTCGATCCCCGATAAACCCGGCACTTCGACTAGAAATATTCCTGGCAAAAGGGAGGTTTTCCTGCGGCAAATATGTCCAGACCGTTTACGTCGCCGGTCGTGTTTACGGTCACCAGCCCAAGCCTTGCCGCATCGCTGGTTTTCAGGTCGCCGCAGACCAGCCCCGCCCAGATTTTGTCCGAACATTCGATCTCCGCCGATGCGTCCGTCGCCTGCACGCTGGCCCGGCCGGCTTCGATTTCAATCGCGAATCGACTCTCGTTTCCCTCGGTCTCGTGCACCGCGACGACAACCCGGCCGCCGTAAGCGGTGGGGAATCGCATCGCCTCGATCAGCCGTTTGTGATCCAGCACGCGGAGCTGCATCCGCGTATAGGGGCGCGCCTCGGCATGCGGATGGTTCACGAGCCGATGCGGTATCTGATGCTCACGCAAAATCCGATTCAACGAAAAATCCGCCGGCAGCGTCAGCGTCGCATACGTATATTGATCGCGAAGGCTGCACAGGAAATGAAGCAATCGCAAAAGGGCGGCCACGTCTTGGTAGCCGGCCTCGGTCACGTTAACGTAATCCTGCTTCTCCTTCTGGATATGTCCGAACGCGAGATAACCGTGGATCGTTCCGTCGACCGAGCGGTCAACGACAATAAATCCTTCGCGCCATTTGTGTAGCCAGTAGTCCCATCCGCCGGTACTGCGTTCGATGTCGCATTGTCCGGCCTCGACGATGCGCCGCCGGCAGTCGCCGAGCGCTTCCCGATCCGCCGGGCGGTAGAATCGCACGTCGTCAAACGACCCGCCTGGCAGCACCGCCAGCGGAACGGTCCAGGTGCAGAGTCGTTCGACGATGCCGTATCCAAAATGTTCGTAGAACGATCCGCGAAACGGCATGAGCGCGCTGACGACCTGCCCGCGCTCTCGCCCCAGGCGAATCGTCTCGTTCATGATCTGACTGGCGATGCCGCCGCCCGGCGCGCGCGATCCGCGGCGGTGGGTTTTAATCGTCCCTACCCACGCCACGCCCTGGCACGGAACACGGCCGCCGCGAATCCACATCGACATCGAAAGGCTGGTGGCCGTCCCGACGGCTTGGCCAGCGGATTCGGCGAGCAAATAATCACCGGGTTGGGCGCGCAAATCCGCCCGCACGCTATCCTGAAACTTCGGCGATTCATTGTCGGCGCCGCCGTAGCATTGTTGCCGGGTCTGGGCAACGCGGTCAAAATCCGATTCGCCGACCCATCGCATCGCTAAAGCCATTCAAGGAATTTACTCACAACCGGGGCACGTGCATACAGCCGGTCAAGAGTGCAATCGCTTATCGCGTCGCCGGTGCATGCGTTTGATCGGCAGGCCGGATGAGCAGCACCATTTCGCCGGTCGATCCCCATGGCGACACATAAATCGGCAGCGTCCTGGACGAAAATCCCCGGGCGATCAGCGCAAGCGCGATGTCGCTGTCTCTGGGCGCGACGGCGGATCGATAAACGCCGCGGAGCACCAATTGGCTGCGTACATCTTTCGGGATAAGTCCCTTTTGTTGAGCCAGCATGAAGATTTCCGAATCGGTGACCAGGGCCGGATAAGTATCGCCGGTCGCAAGCCACGGCTGGGCGATCATGGAATCGTCGATAAGCATGGGGCGTGGCGCCGACTTCAGCGCATCGACAAACGCTCTCCGCTGGCCTTGGACGGCTCGGGGAAAAACCAGGTTCCAGGTCAAGTGATCGCCGATGCCCTGGGGGAAGATCAGCATGAGCGTCGGCAATGCGATGGCCCACGCCCCGGCGGCCAGCGCTGCCGTGCGCGCCGCAGACGCGA
>DASZME010000090.1:0-34761 GCA_035551995.1 Tepidisphaeraceae bacterium | reverse complement strand
CCAGACGATGTCGAGCCTGCTGGCCAACGAATTCAAGGAAACGCCGGCCGGCATGCAGGCGTCGGCCCTCATCGAGCTGGGGCTGGTGTTGCTGGTGATGTCGCTTATTTTCAACGTCCTGGCCCGTTATCTGGTGGTCGGAAAACAAACCCGCGCGGGAGGGGCGTGAAACCCATGGCCAGGAGCGCCTACGAAAATTATTCCCGCGGAAAAAGCGGCCTGATGTTCGCCATATGCGTTTCATCCACCGTCCTGATCATCACGGTGCTGGCGCTGGTGACCGGATACCTCGTGTCAGTCGGATATAAGTCGATCAATTGGTCGTTCTTCGTCAACGATCCGATCGACGCGCCCGGGTTGGCCTACGGAATGCGAGCCGGAATCGTCGGCACGCTGATCCTCGTCGGCCTCGCGAGCGTCGTCGGAATTCCGGTCGGCACGCTGACGGGAATTTATCTCGCCGAATATAGCGGCAATTCGAGGCTCTCCGGCCCGGTGCGGTTTATCGCCGACGTGCTGGCGGGAGTGCCGAGCATCGTCGTCGGCATTCTCGGATACATCCTGCTGGCGCGGAATCATTACAACGGATGGGCCGGTTCGCTGGCGCTGGCCTTCATCATGATTCCGCTGATCGCCCGCACCACCGAAGAAATGTTGCTGCTGGTGCCGCGAAGCTATCGAGAGGCGTCGGTCGCGCTCGGCGCCACCAAGGCCCGTACCATCCTCAAGGTGGTGCTTCCCGCGGCGGCGGGGAGCCTGATCACCGGCATCATGCTGGCCATCGCCCGCGTGGCCGGGGAGACGGCGCCGTTGCTGTTCACCGCCTTGAATTACGACCATCTGACGTTCGATTTAAGCAAGCAGTTTCCGTCGCTGACCGTCAAAATATATGACGACGCGGTCGTGGTCGATCCCAAACATAACGGGGCGGCCCGCGCCGGGATCCTGGTTCTTCTGCTGCTGATTTTCACGCTGAATCTTCTCGTGCGCTTCACCGCCAAGGCGGTCACGCGCAATCGGACCGCGAAATAGGACCCGTTTTTTCCGAGGCGCCATTATGCCATCCACCGAGCGAGAAACGTCCTCCACCGCCGTCGAACCGTCGTCCCGGCCCGTGCCCATCCCGTCCGCTTCGGGAAACGCATTGGCGCAACCGACCATGCGCTCGATCGGCAAGGCCGTCGGCGCGGCGTCGGCGCTCACGCTCCCGACGCCCGACGCGAGCCCCCGCGTTCGCTCGGCCCCGCAGACGCCCCGCGCCGATCAACCCGCCGAGATCCACGCCGAACTCGCCGCCGAAAAACACGTCCTTCAGATCGTCGATTTCAAACTCTATTACGGCAAAACCCGCGCGCTGCACGGCATCAACATGGGAATTCCGTCCAATAAGGTAACGGCCCTCATCGGCCCGTCCGGCTGCGGAAAATCAACCCTGCTGCGAAGCCTCAACCGCCTGAACGACCTGATCGAAAACGTTCGCACCGAAGGCTCGATCCGATTTAACGATCAGGACATCCACGACCGCCGGGTTGACGTGATCCGCCTGCGAAAGCGGATGGGAATGGTTTTCCAAAAATCCAATCCGTTTCCCATGTCGATCTTCGAGAACGTCGTCTACGCCTTGCGAATTTCCGGCGAGAACCGGCGCAAGACACTTGATGAAGTCTGCGAGAAATCCCTGCGCGGCGCCGCCCTGTGGGACGAGGTCAAAGACCGCCTCCATCAAAGCGCTCTTGGAATGAGCGGCGGGCAGCAGCAGCGCCTGTGCATCGCCCGCGCCATCGCCGCCGAGCCGGAAGTGCTGTTGATGGACGAGCCCTGCTCGGCGCTTGACCCGGTCGCCACGGCTAAGATCGAAGAGCTGATTCACGAATTGCGCCAGCGCTTTACGGTCGTGATCGTCACGCACAATATGCAGCAGGCCGCCCGATGCAGCGATTACACCGCGTTCATGTACCTGGGCCGGCTCGTTGAATATGGACCGACCAATACGCTCTTCCTCAATCCGCACCTCAAGGAAACCGAAGCTTACGTGACCGGTCGATTTGGATGAGCGACGGCTGTTCGCGCCGACCGGCGTTTCGACGCCGGCGACCGGCGACCGACCATTTATTCGGAGCCTCTATGCGTTACTTCGACGAGCAACTGGACGAATTGTTCAAGCGGATCATCATGATGGGCTCGTTGGCCGAGTCGATGATTCAAATCGCCCTGCGCGCCTACACGGAAGGCAATGAATCGCTGGCCTCCGACGTCTACGCCAAGGAGCACCAGGTCAACGCGCTTCAGGTTGAAGTGGACGACAAGGCCGTCAAGCTCACGACGCTTCAGCAGCCGGTGGCGAGCGACGCGCGGTTTTTGTTCATGGCGTCGCGCATCGGCGGCGAGCTTGAGCGCATCGCCGACCAGTCGATCAATATCGTGCAGAACACGCACTATGCCCTTGAGGGGGCGCAGCCGATGAAGCCGCTGGTCGATTTGCAGGTGATGGCCGGCGTGGTGCAGAAAATGGTCAGCAAAAGCCTCACCGCGATGGCCCAGCGCAATTGCGAGCTGGCCGACGAGGTGTTGCAGCAGGAGGACCAGGTGGATGCGTTCCGCGATCAGGTTTTTCGAATTTTGCTGACGCACATGATGTCCGATCCGCGGACGATTCCGCAATCGCTCTCGGTGATCCTCATGGCCCGCAACCTCGAGCGGATCGGCGATCATGCGACCAATATCGCCGAGGAAGTCATCTACTGGATTCAGGGGCGCGACATCCGCCACGCCAAGCCCCGGCATCGCGAAGAGGCGACCACGCTCGCCGCCGATGGCAACGCGCTTGGATAAGGGCGGCGGCGAGGTCCGCTCGGACAGCCAGGAACATCCGCACGGCGTGATTTTTCACGCAGGACGACGACTATGAGCAAAGGTACGATTTTGGTGATCGACGACGAAAAAGATTTAATCGAACTGGTTCGTTACAACCTCGAAAAAGAAGGATATGACGTCATCGCCGCCACCGACGGTCAGACGGGGCTGGAGGTGGCGACGAAACATCGTCCCGATCTGGTCATGCTCGATTTGATGATGCCCGGTATCGACGGGTTGGCGGTTTGTCAGAAGTTGCGCGCCGACCAGAAAGTGGGCCGCACGCCGGTCATCATGCTGACGGCCAAGGCTACCGAAGCCGACCGCATCGTGGGCCTTGAGCTTGGGGCGGACGACTATATTACCAAGCCGTTCAGCCCGCGCGAGGTGGTTGCGCGCGTGAAGGCGGTTTTGCGGCGGTCATCGTCGCAGGGGGAACCGCCGCAGATGATTCGCACCGGGGATCTCAATATCGATCTGCACGGCCACGAGGTCACTTATCGCAATCAGCGCATTTCCCTGACGGCGACTGAGTTTAAGATTCTGCAATTTCTTGCCGGACGGCCGGGGCGGGTTTTCAGCCGCGACGAGATCATCGACGCCGCCGGCGGCAACGACGCCGCCGTCTTTGATCGAACGGTGGACGTGCACGTCACCGCCATCCGGCGCAAGCTTGGCGCCGGCGCCGAGCATATCGAGACTGTCCGGGGCTTTGGATATAAATTCCGCCCGACGATCGAGCCCGAAAAGCAGACCGTTTAACGAAAACAGGCGCCAACGCCCGGAAAAACTTCATTCGCTCGTGTTGCGCGGAATAAACCTGCTTCACTTCGCCGCCAGGCAAAGCGGTTCTTGCGCTTCAAAAAGAAGATCAAACATTTCTCTAAGGCCAAACGTCTCGCCGCGTCTGGTATATAAGGATAGGGCCGTTTTGCGATTACAAAACGGCCTCGTAAAGTATTGGCGCGCGCTAAAGCCTTGCGATTTCGCCCGACGGAACCATCAATCGGAGCTTTCATGAGCCTCCTGGCGCCTCCACCGGCGTTTTATCAGATCGAAGACCGCATCGACGCCATCGGGCAGAAGTATCGCGCCCAGCGAATCGTTCGCGGCGCCATGCTCTTTGTCGCCGCTCTCGTTGCGCTTTCGTTCGCGGCGGCGCTGGTGGCCCATTTTTTGGGCCATGGCGTCTGGACGCGCATCGTCCTGGGCGCCTGGGCCGGCGGCGTCCTCCTGGCCGCGTGGCGATGGATTGCGCGACCGCTGCTCATCCGGCCCGACGCCGTCGAAGTGGCGCGTTTCGTCGAATCCCGCGTGGAAGGGCTTCACAACGGGCTGACGAACGGCCTGCTCCTGTCTCGCCGCACTGATCTGGCCGAAAGTCCCTGGCTGCCTGAAATCTTCAACGAAATCTCCGAAAATACCTTCAGCAAGCCACTCGGCGGCGCGGTCAAGATGAGCGATCTGGCGCCGCTTGGCTATCGCTTGATGGGCGTTGTCATTCCGATGATCGCCCTCGCGATGATCTTCCCCAGACTGTTCTTTCAGGGCTGGAGCCAGCTTCTCAGTCCGGCGGCGTTTGTGCCGACAGTCGGAAACGCCGAGATCATCGACGTGCAGCCCAAAGATGTCACCGTCGTGACGGGCCAGCCGCTGGAAATTACCGTCGTGGCGCGATGCGCGAACAGTCCGAAGGCGAAGCTGATTTTCGAAAAGGGGGATGGCGCGGAGGCGTCGGCCGTCGCGCCGGCGAATGCCGAGTTAATCGGGTCGGCGGCGGTGGAGGCGGGGCAAAAATCCGATCAACGGTCCGATCTGCAATACAACTATCGGCTTGAGCATGTCGATCAGCCGACGCGATATCGCGTGGAAGTCGCCGGGACGCAAAGCCCCTGGTATGCCGTCACGGTCGTTCGGCAAGTGAAGTTGCAGCAGCTTGAATTTCGCGTTCTGCCGCCGTCTTACACCCGGCAGGAAATTCAGTCGATGATCATCAAGGCGGCCGATCTGTCCAAGGCCAATATCACCGTGCCGCAAGGCAGCCGGGTGGAATTGGCGGCGATGGTCGATGTGCCGATGGGCGGCGCCATGCTGGAAGGGACTTCGTCGCAGCCGGTGACGATGGAAACGGCGGCGGGGGGCAAGCGATTTTCGACTGCGTTTACGGTGCTGGATGAAACGCCGATCGCGCTGTTGTTCACGCAAGGGGGCAAGCAGATCGTCGCGCGATTGCCGGAAGAATCGCTGGCGATCCATTGCCTGAAAGATCAGCCGCCGACGATCGAAATGAAATGGCCCGCGACGGACGTGACCGTGGCGCCGGATGCGGAGTTGAAAATTCGAGCGTTGTTTCGCGACGATTACGGCGTCGCGTCGGCGCGCGTGCTGATGGCGACGGATGCGTCTGCGCCTGCGGTAAGCGCGTCGAATCCGCCGGCGGTGGCCGCGCCGGGCCCGTCGATCGGCCCAGTTCAACCCGCCCCGGCGTCAAGTCCCGACGACAAGGCGGAGCAACAACTGACAGTGGCGCACGAGGAATCATTTTCACTTGGCACGGGCGCCAAAGAGGCCGGGGAATTCGCATTTGCGCTTCCGGTGAAACCGGAACTGCGCAAACATGGCAATTCGATCCGCGTCCAGGTCGAGATCACCGACAATCGCGATCTGACGGCGGTCATGTCCGGCTTGCCCATGCCAAAGGACGGCGCCGCTCGCGATACCGGCGGGCCGCAAACCGTAGGCTCGGCCATCCTCACCATCAAATTCCAAGACCCGGCCATCACCGCAAAAGATCAAAAGGACCAGGCCGACAAGCTCCGCGCCCGCCTTACCGAAATGCTGCGCATTCAGCGCGGATTGAACGATCAGACCATCGCCGCCAAGACCAATGACCGCGACTTGTTCCTGAAAGTCGCCACCGGTCAGGCGGATTTGCGGACGCTGATGAAGACGACGGCCGAGGGCTTTCACTTTGAGCCGGATGAATTGATCGTGCAAAAGGTTCTGCTGAAGTTGACCTTCGAAGAAGCCAAGGAAGCCGTCGATCAGGCGACGTCGCTACAGTCCGAGCCGGGCGGAGCGGCCCGGAAGAAACTCGACGCGAGCCTGCAGTTTTCGCAGCGTCATATCATCGACGCCTTGGAAACTTTGTTGGCTCGGTTGAGCATGAATGGCCCGACCACGCAGCCGAACAACAAGCAGGGGAACGATCCGCTTTTAAGCAATGCCGACGCATTGAAGAAGCTCGATGAGGCGCTCAAGGAATTCATGAAGCAGGAGCAGAAGATTCTGGATCAAACGTCGAGTCTCGCGAAAAAGCCGGTCGATAACTGGGACGCATCGGACAAGAAAAAGATGGAAGACTTGAAGATGGCCCAGGAGAAAATGGACGCCTTCATGCAGGAGAAGATGCATGATTTTTCCAAGAATTCCGAGCAGGACATGGCCAATTCCTCGGCCCTTAAGCAACTGATGGAAGTGGTAAGCGAAACGACGATGGCCAAGGACGCGCTGAAGGCAAAAGCGGCCGAGGTCGCGGTGGCCGCGGAGGAAAACGGAATCGACAACGCCAAGACCCTCACCAGCAACATCGAAAAATGGCTCTCCAACGCCCCTGATCGCACCAAGTGGACCCAGGAAGATTTGGCCGGGAAAACCGATTTGAACATGCCTGAGCTTCCCAAGGAGCTTGAAGACCTTGTCGGCGCCTTGATGGAAAAACAGGAAGACCTGTTCGACGACATGGAAGACGCCAACTCGAACATGGCCACGTCCGGCGACAAGGGCATCGGCTGGGACGCCGCGGACGGCCCTATTGCCTCGATGAACGCACAGGGCGTGACCGGCAATCAGCTTCCCAACAACAACGAGATGAATGGCCGAAGCGGCGAAGGCCGAAGCGGAAAATCACAGGGCGAATTCGTCGAAGACCACGCCAGCGGCAAAGGCGGCCGCAACACGCCGACGCGCCTCGATCCAACTCCGTTTCAAAAAGGGGAAGTAAAAGACGACAGCAAAGACCCCACCGGCGGCGCCACCGGCGGCGGCAAGACCAGCGGCCAGGGCGGCGAAGGTCTGGAAGGTCCCGTTCCTCCCAAGCAACAGCGCGAGATGCAGCGACTCGCCCAAAAACAGGCCCAGCTTCGCAACGCCGCCGAGCGATTGAGCCTTCAATACAAGGTCGGCAAATACGACAACTTCAAGCTCGACGAAGCCATCTCGCTGATGCGCCGCGTCGAAAGCGACATCCACGCCAATCGCTATGTCAACGCCTTGCGCAAGCGCGACGTCACCCTGGACGCGCTGGACACGAGTCGGCTCCTGGTGGGCGGCGAAGTACACGTCCAACGCGACACCACGCCCGGCGCCATGCATAAAACGCAGGATCAAATCAATGACGCGATGAAAGGCGAATTGCCGCCGGCCTGGTCGGATGCGCTGAAGGAATATTACCGGAAGCTGAGTCAGCAATGAGGCGAGATTTCGTTGGAAAGACATCGAGTGCGCAAAAACAGAGATGCATTCGTTGAGTGGAACCCGGTGTGGGACGGCGATACTATTTTCTGCCATGACTTATCACGACTTGTATCGAAAGCTGCACGACGAGCCTTTGAAGCCGTTCCGCGTTCGCCTTACTAATTCCACCGTGATTGACGTTCGGGAACCGGGTTCGGTGATCGTCGGCGAGTCGAGTGCCGTTCTTCCGGTGGAAATGATTCTCGATGATCGCGGCGTGCGGGTGGCGCGTAATTGGAAGACAAAATCGCTTGCCCACATCGTCGAATTCAGCGATTTCGAAAGCAAGGCGGAGGATAGGAGGAGCCGCCCGTGAGCCGGAGCCTTGGTAACGGGGCATTGCCCGACCGAAGGACCTTGATGATTTCGAATAAGCCACTGGGTCTCAGGCGTTCACTCCCCTTCCTCCACCAGCGTGTGCAGGTAATTGGCGTACTTGATGCTCGGATGCAGCCCGCGTTTTGACGCGGCGACAAAATTCAATAGCTCAATCACCTCCGGCGTTTGACGGCAGGTCGCGCGAATCGCGGCGGCGATGCCGCTTGTCGTGCGATTGGAGTGGATGCAATAATAAGCGGACCGGATCGCGTGTATCACGTCGCGGCTCAATCCCGCCCGGCGGCAACCGATCGCGTTATAGCCTTTTAATCCGCCGTATCGGGCGGCCGCGAAAGGCGGGATGTCGCGGGAACACGCTTCGTTGCCGGAGATGATGGCGAGCCTGCCGATCCGCACGAACTGGTGCATGGCGCAGCCGCCGCCAAGGAAGGCGCGATCGCCGATTTGGCAATGGCCGCCGAGAAGGGCGCCGTTGGCCATGATGACGCGATCGCCTATTCGGCAATCGTGGGCGACGTGAACGCCGCCCATCAACAGGCAGTCATCGCCGACGCGCGTGGCGTTTTCGTGGCCGGGCTTGATTGACCGATGAACGGTGGCGCCCTCGCGGATGATGGCGCGGTCGCCGATCTGAAGCCAGGTTTTTGGCGGATCGGGCCGGGTCAGGAATTCCAGATGCTGCGGGTCCAGCCCGATGTACGCGGCGGGGCCGATCTTGCAGCCGGCGCCGATCACCGTCGGGCCTTGGATGACGTTGTGAGAGAAAATCACGCTCCCCGGGCCGATCGTTACGCCGGCGCCGACGGTCGTGAAAGCGCCGATCTCGACATCGTCGGCAAGTTCGGCGCGGGGATCGACAATCGCAGTCGGGTGGATCGTTGGCATGGAATCATTCTGTGGCGAACGGGGCGGTGGAGCAAGTCTACTCGCCGATTCGACCGGGTCTGAACGGCGCCGATCGATCAAATACGCCGACAACCAGGCGCCGAGAAAAGAGACGCGTAACCAATCGATCGGCGAAATTTTTTGCCGGCCACGGCCGCGATTGCTGCTACCATGTCGTCGTGAAAGAGCGTTAAAAGCATTTATTCCAGAGAAAGAGCCGCGGCGTGTCCGTCGTCGGAGGTGATTCTCAATTGTCGTACACCGACGAAAGCGAGCGCGATCCCATGTACATCAAAGTTGGCTATGAACTGATCTATGACTGTCCCCAGCCGACGCCGACGCTGTTGATGCTCGATATTCATCACAGCCATGCTTATGAAATCGTGAAGCCCGAATATTTGGTCGTCAGTCCGACGGCGTGGGTGAGCGCCTATCGGGACGGTTTTGGCAACTGGTGCCGCCGGCTTGAACTGCCCGAAGGCCGCACGACAATCAGTACGTCGGCGGTCGTCCGGTCCACGGGAATTCCCGATCCGGTGGTGCGTTCGGCCCGGCAATGTGCGATCGGCGAGCTTCCGGAGGAGACGCTGCCTTACCTTCTGGCCAGCCGGTATTGCGAGACGGATCTTCTGGCGAACATCGCGTGGGATCATTTCAAAGATACGCCGACCGGCTGGGATCGCGTTCAGGCGATTTGCGACTTTGTCCATAACCGCATCCGGTTCGACTACCAGCAGGCACGGTCCACCCGCACAGCGCTCGAAGGGTACAACGAACGCGTGGGTGTGTGCCGGGATTATGCGCACCTGGCAATCGCTTTCTGCCGGTGCATGAACATCCCGGCCCGCTATTGCACGGGATATCTCGGCGACATGGGCACGCCGCCGCCTTATGGGCCGATGGATTTCGCCGGCTGGTTCGAAGCGTTTCTTGGCGGCCAGTGGTACGTCTTTGACGCGCGGAACAATGTGCCGCGGATCGGCCGCGTGCTGATCGCGCGCGGGCGGGACGCCGTGGACGTGGCGATCACCACCACGTTTGGCCCCAACACGCTGTCCGGATTTAAAGTGGTGTGCGAGGAAGTGGCCAAGCCGCAATAGCGAATAGGAATCTTTCGATGGATCGGAGATGGCGGTAACAGAAAGCACCGTCGGCATCGGCATGGCCATCGCGACGACGCTTGCGCGCGAGGCGGCAAATGTTATCGTCACGGGACGCGGCGAAAAGCGCGCCAAGGAAGCCGCGGAACATCCGCGCGCCGGCGGAGCGCGCGGCGAGGCGCGCGGGTTGACGGGGAAACTGGAAACGGCCGAAGGAGGCACGTTCAACGTATTCGGCTCCCCCGCTCCCGCTCAGGTCACGCTCACGCCGATCGAGACCGCAAATCGACCAAGGGTCGCTTACAACTGTGGACGACAGACGAAAAATAACGATATTAATGCGATATAAGAGTGCGGCACGGCTGCCCGCTCGCGCAAGGATCATCGACCGGCCCCGGGCAGGATCGCTACGGCGCCGAGAAACGACGAAAATGAAGATTTTACTCGCCAACCCCCGTGGTTTTTGTGCCGGCGTCAATATGGCCATCGACGTCGTC
Organism: Tepidisphaeraceae bacterium; assembly: GCA_035551995.1. Lineage (GTDB taxonomy): Bacteria > Planctomycetota > Phycisphaerae > Tepidisphaerales > Tepidisphaeraceae > RYN-428. The sequence continues at coordinate 24,572 of DASZME010000090.1, read as the reverse complement.
GACCAGGTGCTCAAGCTCAAGGGGCCACCGGTGTATGTGTTTCACGAGATCGTGCATAACCGCCATGTGGTGGACGGATTCCGCGAACGCGGCGTCACTTTTGTCGATTCGATGAGCGAGGTTCCTTCCGGCGGCCTGGTCGTCTATAGCGCTCATGGCGTTTCGCCAAAAATCCGCCAGGAATCCAAAGGGCGAAACCTGATTGAAGTGGATGCCACCTGCCCGCTGGTGACCAAGGTGCATCTGGAAGTGCTTCGATTCGCGAAAGACGGGTATCAGATTTTGTTCATCGGACATCGCAAGCATGACGAAGCGGTTGGAACGGTGGGGGAGGCGCCGGATCATATTACCGTCGTGGAATCGCCGGAAGAGGTTGCGAATCTCGTCGTGCAAGATCCGAACAAGCTGGCGTATGTCACGCAAACCACGCTGAGTATTTCCGACGCATCGCGGATCATTTCCGCTCTTAAGGCGCGATTCCCCAACGCCAAGGCGCCGCCCAAGGAGGACATCTGTTACGCCACGACCAATCGGCAAAATGCGGTCGCCGAGCTTGGGAGCGAGGCGGATTTGGTTTTGGTCATCGGGAGCAAGAACAGCTCGAATTCGCTCCGCCTTGTCGAGCGCGCCCACGAAATGGGCAAAGCCGCCCATTTGATCGACGATCAATCCGAACTGGACCCGGCATGGTTCCCCGGCGTCGAAACGGTCATGGTCACGGCCGGCGCCAGCGCGCCCGAACATTTGGTGCAGGCGCTGATCGATCGGCTGAAGCGCGACTTCGGCGGCGACGTGGAGCTTCGGACGGTGATTCAGGAAGACGTTTCTTTCGAGCCGCCGCGATCGTTGAAGCGATTGGCCGTGGTTAACGCCTGACACGGTTGTACAAGAAAATCCGCCCGTCGCAACATTCCGGCGCCGGCGTCGTTATATAAGCACGGAAATCCAATGGGCGCCGTTGTCGCGGTGTCGCGGCTCGCATCTCATCGGAGACATACAACCATTCGGCCGACGCAAACCGGCCAGGAGATTCAAGATGAAGTACGCAATCGCTCTCGTGACATCGCTGGCGTTATTGTCCTTTATCGGCTCAGCCAGCGCCGCCGACGCCAAGGCTCCCAAGCCGCACCCCGGCCATTTCATCAGCTTCGACGGTAAGGAGTTGATCGTCAAGGGCGGCGCCAAAGGGACTGGCAAAGAGCACAAAATCAAGGTCGACGACAAAACTAAGTATACGATCGACGGGAAAGACGTCACCGCCGAAGAGGCCCAGAAGGCGCTCAAGGCCGACGAATACGTCGAAGTGACCGCGGTTGACCACGTCGCGACGCTGGTCGCGGCTCAGACAACCGCGCCAGCCGCCCCGGCCGGCGAAAAGAAGCCCGACGCTCCCGCCGCCAAGTAAACGGCTCAGGCGACTTTCGCAAACGCGAACAATCTGCGACTCCGCGATAGTTTCCCGGCATGGGAAACGATCGCGGAGTCGTTGTGCTTGTGAGTCGTATGCCGCGCCCATAGAATCCGCCCCTTGTCTTAAAACGGCGCGGCGACCGGAACCCAGCCGCTTCGAAATCATCGAGAAATTTTTACCCCAATTTCATCATGGCCATACTTAATGATCCTTTCGGCGCAGTCGGCAAGCTTTCCACCAAGGCCGGAGACGTGCGGATTTACCGCCTGAACCGCTTGAAGGAAGCCGGAATCGCCGACGTAGACAAGCTTCCGTTTTCGATCAAAGTGCTGCTGGAAAGCTGCCTGCGGAATCTGGACAATTTTCAAGTCAGCGAGAAAGATGTTCGCAGCCTGGGCGCCTGGGATCCGACCGCCAAGTCGCGCGGCGAATTGCCGTTCAAACCCGCCCGCGTCGTTCTTCAGGATTTCACCGGCGTGCCCGCGGTCGTCGACCTGGCGGCGATGCGCTCGGCCATGAAGCGCGTCGGCGGCGACCCGCAGAAAATTAACCCGCTCGTCCCCGTCGATCTGGTGATCGACCATTCCGTGCAGGTGGACGAATTCGGCACCTCGCTTTCCCTCCTCCACAACGTCGAAAAAGAATTCGAGCGCAATCGCGAGCGCTATGAATTTCTGAAATGGGGCCAGAAGGCGTTCGCGAATTTCAGCGTCGTTCCGCCGGCGACGGGGATCGTGCATCAGGTCAATCTCGAATATCTGGCCAGCGTCGTCGCGACGCGCGACGGCGTCGCGTTTCCCGACAGCCTGGTCGGCACCGACAGCCATACAACAATGATCAATGGCCTGGGCGTGCTTGGCTGGGGCGTCGGCGGGATCGAAGCCGAGGCGTGCATGCTTGGCCAGCCGATTTATATGGTCACGCCGCCCGTCGTCGGGTTTAAGCTTTTGGAAGAATTGCCCGAAGGGGCGACGGCGACCGATCTTGTTCTGGTCATCACGCAAATTCTCCGCAGCCACGGCGTGGTCGAGAAATTCGTGGAATTTTACGGCCCGGGGCTCGATGGCATGACCGTGGCCGACCGCGCCACCATCGCCAACATGGCGCCCGAATACGGCGCGACGATCGGCTTCTTCCCCGTCGACGATCAGACGCTGGATTACCTTCGCCTGACCGGCCGCGACTCGGCCCAGATCGACCTCGTGGAGCGCTATTGCAAGGAACAGTGCCTGTGGCGGAGCAACAAGGTCGAGCCGATTTTCACCGAGAATCTTCAGCTTGATCTTTCATCCGTCGTTCCCAGCGTGGCCGGCCCCCGGCGCCCGCAAGACCGCATCGAACTGCGCGGCGTTAAACAAAACTGGGAAAGCAACCTGGTGGACGTGTTCAAGAAACATGGAGGACAGGCGGCGACGCCTCGCCTCGATCGCTGGGCGGCTGAAGCGCCGATGGGAATGGCCCATTCCAGCGTGGCCGAGGCGTCCAAACGCGGTAGCGCCGTCGCCGAACAGGACGAAGACGCCAAGAACGCCAAAACCACCGAACACCTCGCGCCCGCCTCGGACGCGCCGGCGGAAAGCCCGGGCGTCGACGCGTGGGAACACCTCACGCACGGCGACGTGGTGATCGCCGCCATCACCAGTTGCACCAATACGAGCAATCCGTCGGTCATGATGGCGGCGGGTCTTTTGGCGAAGAAGGCCGTGGAAAAGGGATTGTCGGTCAAGCCGTACGTCAAGACGAGCCTTTCGCCCGGCAGCCGGGTCGTCACTGATTATTTCAATAAGGCCGGTCTCACGCCTTATCTCGATCAGCTTGGCTTTCAGACGACAGGCTATGGCTGCATGACCTGCATCGGAAACAGCGGGCCGCTTCCGGAATCGATCGCCAAAACCGTCGAGGATCGCGATTTGGTGGTGGCGGCGGTTTTGTCGGGTAACCGAAATTTTGAAGGCCGGATCAATCCAAATGTAAAGGCCAATTATCTGGCCAGCCCGCCGCTGGTGGTGGCGTTCGCCATCGCGGGAACGATGGACCTCAACATGGTCGATGAGCCGCTGGCAAAGAACAATTGCGGGGAGGCGGTTTATCTCCGCGACATCTGGCCGACGCAGCGCGAGGTGAGCGACGCGATCGCCAAGGCGGTTGGGCCGGAGATGTTCCGCAGACAGTACGAGAATGTCGCCGAGGGGAACGCCGATTGGAATAAGATTCCCGTCAAGGGAGGCGAGCTATTCAATTGGGACGAGGCCAGCACTTATATTCAGGAACCGCCGTTCTTCACGGATCTATCGCCGGAGCCGAAGCCGATACAGGCGATTCATGCCGCCCGCGTATTGGCGATCGTGGGCGACTCGGTCACGACCGATCACATTTCCCCCGCCGGTTCCATCAAGAAGAACAGCCCGGCCGGCGCCTTTTTGCTTGAGCATGGAGTCCCGGCGATCGACTTCAACAGCTACGGCTCTCGCCGCGGAAATGACCGCGTGATGACGCGCGGCACCTTCGCCAATATTCGCCTGAAAAACCTTCTCGCTCCCGGCACTGAAGGCGGCGTCACCCGGTATCTCGGGAAACCGGGCGAATACCTGGAAGAGATCACCAGCATCTTCGACGCGTCGATGCGATATCAAAAACAAGGCGTTTCCCTGATCGTTTTGGCCGGCAAGGATTACGGGATGGGATCGAGCCGCGACTGGGCGGCCAAGGGCGTTTATCTGCTCGGCGTGAAAGCGGCGATCGCCGAGAGTTTCGAGCGGATTCACCGCAGCAATCTGGTGGGGATGGGCGTATTGCCGTTGCAATATATGAATGGGCAGACGCGCGAAAGCCTGGGGTTGAACGGGACCGAGACGTTCGAGATTTTGATCGGGGACGATTTGAAGCCGTTGCAGGAGGTGAAGGTGTCGGCGACGGCGCGCGATCGGAGTCCGATCGACTTTACCGCGCGGTGCCGGATCGATACGCCGGTGGAGATTGAGTATTACCGCAACGGTGGAATCCTGCACTTTGTGCTGCGGAATATTTTGAAGAAGGGGTGAGGGGATCGAAAGTGATTGCTTGCGCGATTGGGATTGAGATGATTCTCCAATCGCGCAAGCTATACGGATTGAAGAAACCTCTGATAGCCGTCGGGCGCGATATTGTGAAATTACGAAAATACCCATCGTGCAAGCACGATGGGCGTTTTCTTAGATGAGATGGGAATAGAAACGCTACCGGTGACCGCCGCCGCCAGCGTGTCCGGCGCCGCCGCCGTGGAACGATCCGCCGCCGCCGCCGAACGAGTGGCCGGAGAAACCGCCGCCGCGGAAGGCGCTCATGCCGCCGGCGCGGCCGAACGAGCTGTGGGAATAAAACGGTTGTGAACGATAAGGGGCCGCATAGGAATGTGCGGATGAGTAGCCTCCGGAATAGCCGGCGCCGCCCCGGTAAGTCCCGACGCCGCCGGTAATGGCGCGGCCTCCGACATGACCGCCATAGCCGCCGTGGCCGCCGTAGTAACCGTCATGATGGTAGCCATGTCCATAACCACCGTGCCATACTCCGCCGTAGTAGAACCCTAAGCCGACTCCGAAGTCCGAGTAATAGGGATAACCGCCGTAGTAGGGGTAGTAGCCGTAATAATCGGGATAACCGTAGTCGCCATAATCGTACGCGGGAGTCGGATAGTAGGTATACGCACCGGGGCCGGCGCCATACGCGACGGGAGCGGGAGCCGTGGCGTAGGAACTGTAGTACGGCGTGGGCTGCGCGGCATATACGCCGGCCTCATTACGAATGGCGGCCGCTGTGGCGGTCGCCGACTGTTGCGGCTGGGGAACCGCCACCATATCCGCCCCCGACCCCGACGTCGGGACTTGCGGCGAGCCGCCAGTCGGCGGAGCTTCCATCGACGCAGGAAATAGTCGCGCTCTCACCTGCATCGCCAATCCATCTTCCATATGGAAGACCTGGGATAGATCGCCGGTCACTTTAAGGCCCGTCACCGCTTTCCCGGTCTGCGCGTCAAGCAATTGACCGGTGACGCGAAGCTCGTGTTCGGTGGACAAGTAGCCGCCCGCGATGACATATCGCGCTCCATGCTCCCGTCCCAAATCGATAGCCGCTTCCACGCTCACGGCAAATTGGTCGGCGGTAATCACCCGGTCCGGGGCAAACGCCATCAGATCGGCGACCATGCTCTGCTGAATCGATTTGCCGATCCAGGGCTTGGTTTCGCCGGGATCGACAGGCTGAAACGGCAGCACCAGAATCTTTTCATTTTGAAGCTGCGGATCGACCGCCGGCATCTGTGCCGATACTGGCTGCGTTGTCGCGGCCGGCGTCGACGACTGCGCCTCGAGCACCAGAGGCTCAGCCATCGCGGCCGCCGGAATCAGCATCGGCAGCGCGAGTGCAAGTAAGCCGCGGATCCCCGCTTTGTTTTTCTTTTCCATGTGATTCCTCCGAGTCATTAACTATAGTCATTATAGACACTTTATTGGCCGCCCGGTTAGAAACTGAACGGCGATAAAGCGAGAATCGGCCTTATTGTTCGGCGCCGAAGCGTCGAGAGCGTGCCCATGGCTGGGGGCCTTCCTGGAGCGACATCCAATGTTATTGGCTGAAATCAGCATCTGGCCGATGGATAAAGGGGAGAGCGTCGGGCAATACGTGGCGCGCGTGCTCGACGTGATCGACCGCAGCGGCTTGCCCTATAAACTCGGCCCCCTCGGCACCTGCGTCGAAGGGGAATGGGATGAGGTCATGGCGGTCTTTAAGCAGTGTCACGAAGCATTGGCCGGCGACTGCAATCGAATCGCCTGCACGATCAAGATGGACTGGCGAAAAGGACATTCGGGATCGATCGAAGCCAAGGTGAAATCGGTGGAGGACAAGGTGGGTCGCACGCTCAGCAAATAGCGGCCGCTTGTTTTCCCGCGATTGCCGCATACGCTGTTCGGCGCCATGGCCAAAAATGTCGCGCTCTTTGTCACTTGCCTGACCGACCAGTTTTATCCGCACGTCGGCGTCGCCGTCACTCGGATTCTGGAACGGCTCGGCTGCAACGTCACGTTTCCCGAGGCCCAGACCTGTTGCGGCCAACCGTTCTTCAACAACGGTTTTCACGCCGAGGCCCGCGATTTAGCCAAACGCTTTATCGAGATTTTCGAGTCGAGCGAATACCTGGTCACGCCAAGCGGAAGCTGCTGCGCGATGGTGCGCGAGCAGTATCACGAGTTGCTTCATGACGACCCGCACTGGGGTCCGCGCATGAAGAAGGTGGTGAGCCGAACGTATGAGTTCGTGGAATTTCTCGACAAGGTGCTGAAGGCCGATCTTTCAAAATACGCCTTGCCGCGCGAGCAATCGATCACCTACCACTACACATGCCATCTGCGCGGCATCGGCGTGAAGGATGAGGGCGTGCGCTTGCTGAAGCAACTCGGCAACGTCGATTTTCGCGGCATGGAAAAAACCGATCAATGCTGCGGTTTCGGTGGAACTTTCGCCATGAAATACCCGGCCATCAGCGGCGCGATCGTCGAAGACAAGGTCCAGTGCATCGCCGCCACCGGCGCCAGGACCCTCGTCTGCAACGACGCCGGCTGCACGATGAATATTTCAGGCATGTGCAACCGGCAGGGAATGTCCGTCAAAACCCGCCACATCGCCGAACTGATGGCCGACGCGATGGGGATTGACACGAGCGCGCTTTAGCCGTCCGCGAGAGTTCCAGTCAGCGGTCGATGACATCTCCGGCTCCACCTTCCTTTCAGAAAGAGGGCTGGGGTGAGGGTCCGGCGTGGTTTGCAAGGACAGTGAGAAACGAAGGAGGCCGCGTGGCGATTTTCGGAAAGCGATCGTCTCCAGGTGTTCACGCTTCACCCTCACCGCAGCCCTCGGCCTCGAAAAGAAAGGGAGCGGCAGATGCCGAAATCTCCACGAACCGCCCGCTCCCCTCGCGACACCTCACCACGACATCGCGTTGTGCCCATGTCTGTCTGCTTCTACTATTTGCCTTGATCTTGCGTCTGGGCTGGGCGTTCTCCCGACCAACCTCCTCCTCCGCGCTCCAATCACTTCCCGATCAGATCGAGTACCTCTCCCTTGCCCAAAATCTCCTTCACGGCAACGGCCTTTCCTTCATCGATCCGCGCTTTTCCGACAGGGTCTACGCGTTTCGCGCGCCGGGCTATCCGCTGTTTCTCGCGGCGTGCGGCGCCAATGCGCGGGCGGCCCGCGCGGTTCAGGCGATGGTCGATACGTCCACCATTTTGGCCGTCTTCCTCATCGCGCGGCGAATCGCGCCCAAAGCGCGGGGGCTGCCGTTCATCGCCGCCGTCATCGCGGCGTGCAATCCGCTTCTGGTCTACTTCTGCGGCCTCCTGCTTTCGGAAACGATTTTCGTGGCGATGCTGACGTGGGGAATGCTCCTCGTCTACACCGGTTTTAGCGACTGGCGACCGGGCGGAAGAAATAGAAGCGCGTCTCGCGCAAAAGCCGTTCCGTGGTTGGGCTTGATCGGCGGCATCGTTCTCGCCCTTTCGGTTCTTGTCCGGCCCTCGGCGGCGGGATTGCCGGTGGCGCTGGGGATCGGGGCGGTCGTCGCGAACCGCCAGGAAGGGCTCGCGTATCAATCATTCCCCAGGCCGCGCCCCATCGCTCGCCGGATCATCACCGTCGGCGCGACGACGACGATTTTAGTTGTCGTGGTTTTAACGCCTTGGGCGCTGCGAAACCTCGGAGCGCTGCATCACCTGATTTGGACCGATACCAATGCGGGTTTTACGCTCTACGACGGCTATAACGCCAATGCCACCGGCGCCAGCGACCAGAGCTTCGTAAAGGAAATGCCGGGACTGCGGCAGATGGACGAAATCAGTCGATCGAATTACCTGGAACAACGAGCGATGGGGTTTGCAGTCGCTCATCCGCGCCGGGTGGTGGAGTTGATCATCGCCAAGGCGGTTCGGACGTGGTCGCCGGTTCCGCTGAGCGCGCAATTTGGCGGTTCTGTTTATCGGACAGCTCTTTTATGTTATTCGGCGCCGTTCGATCTGCTTGTGCTTTGGGGATTATGGAAAGGAAGCCCATCGCGATCGACCAAGACGTTTCTGCTTTTGCCGGCGATCTATTTGACGGTCGTGCATGCGCTGACGGTCGGCTCGCTGCGCTATCGCGTGCCGGCCGAGCCGGCGCTGGCGGTGCTGGCGGCGTGCGCGATTCGCGGGGACAATAGAACCTCATGTCGCGATTTTGCGTGAGCATCGAACCCCTCTCCGGCCGCTCCTGGCGGTACGGGCATCCGTTTCGACCGCGGTGCGGGCGATTCCGCCGATATGCCATGGTCGCGCTGCTCGTCATCTTCACGATGCTCATCACCGGCTACAACTACGTCACCAACGCCGATCACGTCCGGCAAATGGCCGAGGATTATTTGTCCGGCCTCATCGGCGGACGCGTAACGGTACACTCGGCCACGCTGTCGATCTTCGAGGGGTTGCGCCTGGAAGGGGTCGCCGTCTATGTCGATGACGGCCGTCAGCCCGACTCGCTCATCTTTTCCGCCCAGACTTTTTTGCTGACGTACGACCCGGCCAAGATCATTCGCGGCCAGATCGAAGCCGGGCAGATCATCGCGCAAAAACCGCACGTTCACCTGACGGAAAATCCGCAAACGCACGAATGGAATTTTTTCCGCCTGGTTCGCGGCAAGCGTTTCAAGCCGGCGCCGTCGTTAGCCGGTGGCCCGCCATTGCCGGCGGTCATGGTGCGCAACGCCCGCGTCGAGATCAGCGAAGTGCGCGACGGGCAGCTGATTCCGATTGGCTACGAGGCGCTCGACGGGCAATTGGCGCCGCTCCCCGAGCCGGGGACGTTTCGTTTTGATCTGCAAGCGCGCGGCAGCGAAGGCGTGGGCCCGTGGGCCACCGGCCGCGCTTCGATCGCCGGCGGTCCGGTGGACGTGGTGCTGCATGATTTTGATTTCGGCCGCGACGTGCGGGCGATGCTCTGGGAGCAGCCGCGGGAGTTTTGGGAACGCCATCATATGTCGGGCCGGATCGACGCCCTTCGCGTCCACTTTCAGCCCGAGCCCGAGGGCAAGCAGGCGCCGTTCAAAGTCGAGATGACCTTCGGCGACATCAACGCCACCGTACCGCCGACTGACTGGCTGAACGCCGATGAAATAAGGCATCGCGCGACGATGCGCGACGGGGTGGCCGTGATGCAATCTATGTATCGGCTGGCGGGTTGCGGTCCGGCGCCGGCGATGGCCGCTCTGACCTCCGGGGACATGGGCCCGGCCATGCCCGCCTCGGCGCCGGCGTCGGCCGCCGACGCGATCGCCGCGCTCGTCGGACCCTCCTCGTTCGAGCTGCAAAAGGGGTCGGGAACCTTTGTTTTCACCAACGCCGGAGTTGAACTGCAAAACGTCACCGGCCGCATTGAAGGCAACGCCTTTCTCATTAACGCCCGCCTCGATGGCTACTCGCCCGAAGCGCCGTTCAGCGTCACCCTGCGCTCGCTCGATAACGAAACGCTGCAAATCCCCAGCACGCCGCGTTATCTCACGTCCTTGCCGCCCATGGTGCGCGACATTTATACGATGGTGCAGGCCGACGGGCGATGCACGATGAAGGTCAAAGTCCAACGCGCCGCGATCGCCGCCCGGCCCATGATCGAAGGTCAGGTGGACATCGTCGATGGGGTTTTTTCGTCGGTCTTTTTTCCATATCCGCTCCGCCAGACCACCGGCCGAATCACCTTCGGCTATGACAAGCAGGCTCGCGCCGACTTCGTTCATGTGGTGGGCATGCGCGGCCGGGGCGTGGCGGGGGGGCCGAATCAAGATTCGTGGGTCACGCTCAGCGCCGACGTCGGCCCGCTCGGTCCGGAATATCCCGATCCCAACGCCGTCATTCGCGTGGCGGGAACCAACGTCTCCTCTGAGCCGTCGCTCTTCAAGGCTTTTCCGCCGGAGGTGCGCGAGCCGCTCAAGATTTTCGACGCCGATCACACCGGAAATTTTCCGACGTTTCACGGCGATTTTTCCACCACGGTTCTTCATCGCGCCGGATGGGCGTGGCGATGGTCCTTCGATACCGATCTTCACCTGGACGACGCCAGCGGAAAGATCGTCGGGTTTCCCTATTTCCTCGACCATGTCGCCGCCGACGTGCAGGTGCGCGACGGATATTGCGACATCATCAACGCCCACGCGCGCCGCGGCGAGGCATCGCTGCGGGTGGATGGCCGGGTGAACTGGCGCCCGATGACGCCGCCCGATACCCCGCCGCAGGATCCGAATATTACCAGCGACGTGCATGTAAAAGTAACCGGTCTGCCGATCGACAAGGAATTGCTCGCGGCCCTCCCGCCCACCCACGCGATCTGGATCAAACGGATCGGCCTTGGTGGCAAGCTTGACGTGGAAGGGCGCGTTTTTCAGGGCTTGCCTGATCCCGCCCGCCCGGGCGCGGTCGTCGATCCCATGGACGTTCGCTTTGATCTTGGCATTTCGCTTCACGACGGCACCCTTTGGCCGGCCAATGGAACTTTCGGCATCTCCGATGCATCCGGCACGGCGCGGCTCACGCCGGATTCCATCGAAATTCACCGGATGCACGGTCGTCGCGGCGCCGCCGATTTTTCCGGCGACGGGGCGATCCGATGGCCCGCCGGCGCGCCGGAACTGGCGTTCCGCATCAAGGCCGACGATCTGGCGCTGGACGCCTCCCTGTATGCCATGCTGCCCGCCGACGCGCGCGACGCATGGGATCAGATTCAACCGCACGGCGTGGTCGACGCCGACATGAGCCTGCGCGCCGTCGTAGACGACGACGGCAAGCCGATCGCTTTTCCCGGCCCGGCAAGTCTCACGCTGGCCACGCGCCCCAAGACGCTTCCGGAACAAGCGGCGGCGCCGGCGGCGTTTTCGAACGTTCCTTTCGGCTTTAACGGCGTGTTTCGTCCAAAAGGCATGAGCGTAACGATCAACGCACTGCCGTATCGTCTCGACGACGTGAATGGCGTCGTGACCATTTCACCGGGGAAAGTCACGATCGAAAACGTGACCGCGCGGCACGGCGGGGCCACGCTCACCGCGTCGGGGACCGGCGTCGCGGGCGATCGCGAAACATGGACGCTTCGACTCTCGGGCAAAAATCTCAAGATCGATCCCGAGTTCCGCAAAGCGATGCCCGCCACCGTGATTTCACTTTTAGACGCCGTTAAACTCAGCGGCAACGTCGATTTTGATTTCCCCCAGTTGGTCTATCGCAGCACCGGCCTGCTCAGCGGCCCGCCGGCGCCCTCCGTTCAACTGGCTTCGACTTCCGCGCCGCCGCTGGCGTCGGTGCGGCCGGCGTCGCCGCAGGACGCCGTTGACATCGACTTAACCAGCGTCATCGCGCTCAAGAAATGCGCATTGGACCTTGGCGTGCCGATGACCGACGCTTGGGGAACGCTTCACGTCGGCGTCACCGTGCGCGACGGCAAGCTTTCCACCGTCAACGGCGATCTCGAAAACACCAGCGTCATGGCTTCGGGAAGGCGACTAACCGACATTACGCTTCATATCGCCAAGCCGGCCGACCGCCCCGAACTCTTCATCGAAAAAGCGCACGGCATTCTCGCCGACGGGCAGTTGGCCGGGGAGGCGCATCTGTCGTTCCCCGACGACGGCCCGACGCGATACTTGCTTTCCATCGTGCTGCGCAACGCCGACATCAAAGAAGTGGCGCCGGATTCCGACAAAAACCTGCGAGGCGAACTCACCGCCAGCCTGACCCTGGAAGGCTCATGGGGCTCGACCGGCGCCGCGCCGGCATCCCGTCGCGGACGCGGCGACGTCTTGGTCAGCGGCAAAGAGCTGTACCATCTGCCGTTGTTGATGGGACTCTTCCAGGTCACAAATCTTTCGCTGCCGATCGCGACGCCGTTCAAGCTCGGCTCCGCCCGATACAGCGTCGAGGGCCAGGTGATCAATTTCGAGCACATCGAATTGAAAAGCGACAACATGTCGATGGTCGGCGGGGGCAGTCTCGATTTCAAAACCAAGAAAGTTCACATGTCCTTCACGACCGACAATCCCAACGGATTCAAGTTGCCGTTCATCAACGATTTTTGGAATAACGCCCGCGGTGAACTCATGCGAATCAACGTCCGGGGAACGATCCAGGAGCCCAAGGTTCAGGCCAACGCTTTTGGAACGTTTACCACGACCGTCGATGAGGTGTTCAGGGGCGAGGGTAAGAAAGAGGGTCGATGACGGTGAGTTAAATCCGCCTTTAACGGCATGGGGAACATGAACGGTGACGGGCAATCTAAAGTTGCGGTCGTCCCTGTCTGCCGGGCGTCTCGCTCCACTTGTTCGCGAAACCCGCTCCGGTTAGTTAACCGATAGTGAGTTAAAGCGTTTCTATAGTGGTTGTAGTGTCCGAGCGTTTAGCCGCCCCGCTCGCGGGGCGTGTTCCGCGACCACCGCGAATTACACCCACATGAAAAACGCTCCGGGCCTGCGCACTCATCACGCGTTGACCAGACCCGGCCAAGAGCCCCGAATCGCGTTTATCGAAGGACTGGAATGGGATTTATTCATACGCTGCTCGATCTGTTCCTGCATTTGGACAAGCATTTGGATGCAGCCGCCCACAGCATGGGCCACAAGCTGTATTTGCTGCTGTTTGCGATCGTCTTCTGTGAGACGGGATTGGTGGTGACGCCGTTTCTTCCCGGGGATTCGCTCTTGTTCGCGCTGGGCGCGCTGGCCGCGACGGGATCGGCCGTCAGTCTCCCCGCGGTCGTTGTGCTGCTATGTCTCGCCGCCAATTGCGGCGACATCGTCAACTACACCCTGGGCTCCCGCGTCGGCCCTCGCCTGTTCAGCAAGCGCGACTCCTGGCTCTTGAACCGCAGACATCTTGACGAAGCCCATGTCTTCTACGAACGCCATGGCGCCGGGGCGCTGATCATGGCTCGGTTTGTGCCGATCATCCGGACGTTCGCCCCGTTTGTCGCCGGCATCGGCAAGATGAATTTCTTCCGCTTCCTTCTCTTCAGCGTCAGCGGCGGGGCGCTATGGGTCGTTCTGCTCACCCTGGCCGGCTACATGTTCGGGCAGATTCCGATCGTGAAAAACAATTTCGAGATCGTCATCCTCGCGATCGTCTTCATCTCGGTGCTTCCCGCGATATTTCACGCGCTTGCGTCGCGAAAATCCGCCCAATCGCGAGCCGTGGAGGCGAAGCCGGCGGCGATCGGTTCGACTTCGAATCCAGACTCGAGAAACGTGTAACTCGGCGGAACGGGTTCAGGGGAAATAATCACCGCGAGTCGCGGGGCTCATGAGACGCGTGACGCAATGGATGCGTGACACTTTAGGCGGCTGAGCCCACCTTCCTGCCCCCGGCGTAACGAGGAATACCGGGGGCGGGGATCAAGGCCCGCCTAAAGTGTCACGCAGCCGCGCCGTCCGCGAATATTCCACGCGGACTGCGAAATGACGGTTGGCATGCGGCGGTTCAAGTGGCCCCGTGCCGACGAAGCACTTCCGCGACATCTCCCGCCTTGTATACCTTCGCTATCGACAGCGGGGTTTCCTTGGCGTTGGTTTTGGAATTGACGTCGGCGCCGCGGGAAATCAGCAATTCAACAAGCGGCACATTGCGGTTGCGCACGGCGTATTCCAATGGCGTCCAACCCGCCGCGTCGCGCCCGTTCGGATTGGCGCCGTTCTCGATCAGGAACTGCACGACGTCCAGACGCTCCTGGCTGGCGCGCGCGTCGCACGCGTAGATCAAAGGCGTCCAATCCGAGTCGTCATGCGACTCGACGGTGGCGCCGTTGGCCACCAGCACCTTCACGCAATCCAGTCGAGCCAACTTCGCCGCCCAGTCCAGCGGAGAATAATCGTCTCGATCGCGCGTGTTCACCCCGTAGCCCTTGGCCAGAAGTTCCGGAACGCGATCGCAGTGATTATCTTTGATGACTCCCACGAGCGTCGGCCCGCAACCGACCGCGATATGCATCGCGGTCAAAGCCACAAAAGCCAGAAATGAACGCCGCATTCCCCGACGGAAAACTTCAACCCTCATTGAAATCTCCTTCCGCAATGAATTGTAAACGAGATCTAACCTATCGTGGCGTTTCCATAATACAATGCCTCGCTGTAATATTCCGCGCTCGCCCCGCGGACGTCTGGCGACAGGTTCCATGATCAAAAGCTTCCAGTTTTTCGATTGCCCGGCGATCGCGTCACCTGTACGAATTCCCCTCTGCATCGCCGCGACATTCGCCGGCCTCATCGCAATTCATCTGCTGTTTCGATTCATTCTGCGGGCGGCGCTCCGCGTGAATCCCGGCGCCGGCGCGGCGATGGACGTTCGCGAACGCGTTTTGATGCGATATCAGGGCGGCGACTTTTACGCCCTGGTGTTCGCCTGGTTCAAAATCCGGATGGATGCGATGTTTCGAGAACTTCCCGAGTTCGTCAAACTGACGCCAACCCCTCGGGCGCTTCTGGACGTTGGCTGTGGTTTTGGAATCGCCGGGTCCTGGCTGCTGGAGACCTTCGACGGCGCCACCATTTACGCCATCGATCCAAGTCGCGATCGTGTCCGCGGCGCCGCCGGGGCATTTGGAGATCGCGGCCGCGTTATTCAGGCGGCGGCGCCGGATTTTGAATCACCGCAGTTTCCGACGCGATTCGACGCCGTCTTTTTCCTCGACGTCGCCCACTTTCTCCCCGACGCCGGCCTCGATCTCACGTTGCGACGAATCAGCGCGCGCCTCGATCATTCGGGCGTGTTATATCTTCGCGCGCCGATCCAGCCCCAGGGCAAGGGATCACTCATCTGGCGTATCGACGGCATCCGCAGAAAACTCACCGGCGCCGTCGCCAATCATCGCAGCGTCGAACAACTTCAGCGCCGGCTGGAACAGGCCGCATTTGAAATCGTTCAAATGCAAATGTCCGGGAATAATCGCGAATTATGGTGGTTTATCGCTCGTCCGTCCCTGCCGTCCGTCAGCGAGATCAAGCCATGAATATCGTTCAGACCATCCGCCAGGAAACGCGGTCCTTCGCCCACAAAACCGCCATTGTCGAGGGAGAACGCACGATCTCCTACGAACAACTGCTCCAACGCGTCGCCGACCTCCGTCAGATCCTTGCCGACCGGCAAATCGGTCCCGGCAGGCGGATCGCCTTTCACTGCGGCGATGGGATCGACTATGTGATCGGCGCCCTGGCGCTGCTTGAATGCGGCGCCGCCGTCGTACCGGCGCCGGGTAACGTCGCCGAGCGCGAAGTGGTCGAGACCATCGAGCGCATCGACGTGCAGGGCATATTGGTTCACGCCGCCGTGGCGAAATCCCGCGTCGAGCAATCCGCCGACCGGCTCGACGACACGTTTTTCTTTCAGTCGCGCCACGCGGCCACCGAATATGACGACCGCTGCCGGGAGATGGGCGCCGCGTTCATCCGATTTTCGTCCGGAACCACCGGCGAAAGCAAAGGCGTGGTTCTCTCCCACCGCGCCATCATCGACCGCACCGACGCGGCCAACCGAGGGCTTGGCGTTACCGACGCCGACGTGATCCTGTGGGTGCTGGCGATGAGCTATCACTTTGTCGTTTCGATCCTGCTGTTCCTGCGCAAAGGCGCCACGATCGTCATCGCCAACCAGTTTTTCCCCTTTTCCCTGATCGACGCCGCCCGGCGATTTCCGATTACGTTCATCTACGCCTCCCCGGTTCACTACCACCTGCTCGGCGTTTCCGACGCCGTCTCTCCGGCCGCCCTTGCCGGCGTTCGCCTCGCAATCAGCACGTCGATGAAAATGCCGTTGGACATTTCCGCCCGCTTCGCCAAAAAATTCGGCTTTCTCCCCACCGAAGCCTACGGCATCATCGAAATCGGACTTCCCTTCATCAACACCCGCCCCGACCCCGCCGCCCCCAACACCGTCGGCCACGTTCTCCCCGACTACACGTTGCGCATCGCCAACCCCGACCCCGCCGGCATCGGCGAAGTGCTTATCCGCGGCAAAGGCATGTTCGACGCCTACTTCTCCCCCTGGCGCCCGCGCGATTTCTGTACCGACGACGGCTTTTTCCACACCGGCGACCTGGGCCGACTCGACGACCAAGGCCGACTCTCCCTCTTGGGCCGAAGCAAAACCGTCCTCATTTGCGCCGGCATGAAAGTCTTTCCCGAAGAAGTCGAGGAAGTCATCAACTCCATGCCGGGCGTGCGAGAATCCTTCGTATTCGGTCAAGACCATCCCCAGTTCGGACAGGTTCCCGTGGCCCACGTAACGCTCGACGTCGGCGTTACCGATCCCGCCGCCGCCCTGGCCAATCTTCGCGGGTACTGCATGGAACGATTGTCGTCCTACAAGACGCCGATCGATTTCCGCGCCGTTGACGCGTTGCCAAAAACCGCCAGCGGGAAATTGGCTCGCTCGGGCCATCTGTCGGCGTCCTCGTCATAAATCCATGTTCGCGAGCCTGCATCTACATTCATGAAATGATTCGCGCCGCTACGATCGCGACTTGTATCTGATTGGATGCCTTAATCTAAAATAATCGTGCACGCTTTGCATAAGCTCCGCATCGAGCTCGAAAGCTTTTTGTAACACAGGCGTCCCGTCGAGACGCTGTGCTACGAAAAAAGCGCTCGGTCTCATTGCCGACCCGTGATCGCGATCCGCGAAAAAAAGGTTCGCGGTGCGGCCCCTGCAGAATCGAATCGGAGCATGATCGTGCAAGATTATTGCGTTCCGATCGGCGAACCGAAATTGGTCTTTATTGATGAACCTTTGGCCGGCCCTTACCATAAACAGGTATGATAACCGCCGCCGCAACTTCTCCCGCTTCACTTCCCGACGCCACCGGCCATTTTGGACAGTTCGGCGGCGTATACGTTCCCGAAACGCTGATCTTTGCCCTCGATCAGCTGGAAAAGGAATATCGCCGAGCGCAGAATGATCCGGCGTTTCATAAGGAATTCGACTTTTACCTGCGCGACTTCGTCGGCCGTCCGAGCCGATTCTATTTCGCCCGCCGATTGACCGAACACCTCGGCGGCGCCAAAATCTATCTCAAGCGCGAAGACCTCAATCACACCGGCGCCCATAAGATCAACAACACGATCGGCCAGGCGCTGCTCACCGTGCGCATGGGCAAGAAGCGGGTGATCGCCGAGACCGGCGCCGGGCAGCATGGCGTGGCGACAGCCACCGTCGCGGCGCTCTTCGGGCTCAAGTGCGACGTGTACATGGGCGCCGAAGACGTTCGCCGACAGAGCCTCAATGTCTTTCGCATGCGGCTGATGGGCGCCAACGTCATCCCCGTCACCAGCGGCCAAAAGACGCTCAAAGATTCGTTGAACGAAGCGCTGCGCGACTGGATGGGAAGCGTGGAGCACACGCATTACATCATCGGAACGGTGGCGGGGCCGCATCCGTTTCCGGAGATGGTTCGGGATTTTCAGTCGGTCATCGGCAAGGAAACGCGCGAGCAATGTTTCGATGCGGAGGGGCGTTTGCCGGATTATGTGATCGCCTGCGTGGGCGGCGGGAGCAACGCCGCGGGAATTTTCGCGCCGTTTGTCGATGACAAGAACGTGAAATTAGTCGGCGTCGAAGCGGGGGGGCGCGGGTCGGCGTTGGGGCAACATGCCGCTTCGCTGTGTGCCGGACAACCGGGAGTGCTGCATGGGTGTTTGTCCTACGTTTTGCAGGATGACGACGGCCAAACCGCCGACGTTCATTCGATCAGCGCCGGCTTGGATTACCCCGGCGTCGGCCCCGAACACGCCTACTGGAAAGACGCCGGGCGGGCGGATTATGTAAGCATTACGGACAAGGAGGCGCTGGAGGCGTTTCAATTACTTGCGCGTCTGGAAGGGATTCTCCCGGCTCTGGAATCCTCCCACGCCGTCGCCTATGCGGCCAAGCTCGCCCCCAAATTGGCCAAAGAGCAAATCGTCGTAATCAACCTGTCCGGCAGGGGTGACAAGGATTGTGAAGAAGTCGCCAGGCTGCTGGCGATGTGACGCGGGAATAGTTGTCAGTTGTTAGTTGTTAGTCTCTAAGTTGTGAGTGAAATAGACAGGGCGGAGGCCGCAATCTTTGGAAACATGCGATCGCCGATTTCGGCCAACAACTTTTCTTCTCCGAAACTGATAACTGACAACTGACAACTCATTCATCTCAAACGAAGGAGCAAATCATGTCTGAAGTAGTGGAAGGAATAATCGCGGAGTTGGACACTTTTGAGCCGACCGACGACGCGATCGACAATGAGGAACGATTGCAAATTCTTGTCGATCGCTGGCAGGAGATGCCGGATCACGACGACGCGATTCCCGCGATGCTGCGGGTATTTGAGCGCAATCCCGAGGCGACCAACCTGGGTGAACCGGGTCCGCTGGTTCATGCGATCGAGGAGGCGCCGGGTTATGAGCAGGCCCTGGCCGCGTCGCTCGATCAGGCGCCGTCCTATTATGCGGTGTGGATGATCAATCGGATTTTAAGCAGCGAGCTTCCGCCGGATGTGCGGAGCGCGTACATCGGGATCTTGCGGCAAACCGCGGACAATGAAAGCGCGCCGTGGAGCGTGCGAGCGACGGCGAAGGAGTTTCTGGGATTTCAGGAGGGATAGACCCGGAAAACCCGAAACCGAGATCCGAAGCGATTCGCATCGTAAAAGACGCGTGCGTGTGCCTTTTGATGTTGGGAAAGCGCACGCGCTCTACCGCGATGGGTTTCAAGCGATGTAGTGTATTCGACTGTTTCGTTGGAGATGCTCATGACAATTGCTGAAATAAGCCGAACCTACACGCCTGACGACTTGCTCCGCATGCCCGACAATGCCACGATGGAACTCGTCGACGGACGAATTGTCAAGAAGAATGTGTGCGCCGAATCAAGCGAGATTGAGGCGCCGTTCACAACCGAATTCAAGAATTACCTGAAGGCTCATCCCATCGCGAAGGTGTATCCTGCCAGCCTCGGCTATCAGTGTTTCGACGAGGCCCCAATGAAGATTCGCAAGCCGGATACGACGGTGATCCTTCTCGATCGACTCAGAAAACCTCCCGAACCTGACCCCGGCTGCATGCCGATCGTGCCTGATTTAGCGGTCGAAGTCATCTCGCCGAACGACGTGGTATATGACGTGGATGAGAAAATCCAGGAATATCTCGACGCCGGTTTCCCGCTGATTTGGCTTGCCGCCCCAAGGCGAGAACCGTGACGGTCTACCCCCGCGGCGGCCGCGTCGCGATTTTCTCCGGCGACGACGAACTGACGGCCGAAGGCGTCCTGCCTGGATTTGTCCGCAAAGTAAGCGATTTTTTCCCGCCGCCCTTTACCACGTCCGAATCGCGCATGCCTTAATCCGTCTGTTTACGACGCGCGGGACGCACTACCAAACACTCTTCACCTTTGTGGATTGAAGAATAGCCGGATCGGTGGTGACGATAGTCGCGTTCAGCCGTTCCGCGACGATCGCTATCAGTCGATCGTGCATCTGGGAAATTTCGCGGAAGTCATCCAGCCGACTTGCCTCGTGAAGGTCGATCGACGCATAGCGATAAACTGGATTGCCTCGCACAAACTGAACGTACTGTAAGAACTTGGTTTCAAATCCCGCCTTTTTCAAAATCCAATAGAATTCCGCGAGTACGATCGGATGGATGGCCGGCAACGCGTTCCCCGCCTCAGCTTCCTTAAACGTTTGAAGAGCGGCGGACGATAGTTTGGGGTTCTGAAATTCATACCAGTAAATGACATGTGTATCGGGAAGGAAAATTTTCATGGCAGCTCGGAAAATTCAGACTTCCACCCGTCATTCATGTCCGTCAGCGCAGCCTCTATGTCGATTTCTCTCGATGTTGCGTCGAAAAGCCCGCTTCGAGCCGTCCGCAGCGGCAATGGCGCACCGGAGCGGACTTCGCCGTTATCGGATTGGACGACGACAACAACCTCCGCGCGTCCCGGTGGAAGCCCGACCGGCGCCTCCACTCGAAGAATTCCCTTGGAATCGATGTCGCCTTGAATCTTTACGGTAGTCATGACAGCCATCTCACAGAAATTTCACTTGGCTCGTTTCCGCCGCGATTCATTATATTCACGACCGCCCATTAATCCTGAAAATCAAAAATCCAAAACGCCGAACGGAAGAGAATCGCTTCTCTTCCGTTCGGCATTCGATATTCAATTCCGCTTTCAATCCGCGACGATTACCGCAGTTGCTGCCAGTATTCGCCCGGCATGTCAACCGCCAATTGCAACGCGCCGTTGGCGCCCGCATAGAGCGGTTCGTCCACGACGGTGACGCGAGCGCCGCCGTATTCTTTCATCGCTTGCTCGATGCGGCTGTTGAGGCCGCGCATCAAACCGCCGCCGCCGGAGAGGAGCACGTTCTGGCGGAGCTTTTCCTGGAATTCGGGGTTGAAGGTGCTCACCAATTTCACGATGCCTTCGACGCAGGGTTGCACGAGCAGTTCGCAGGCGTTGCGGACTTCGTCGGTGATGTCGTGCTGGATCGGCTTGCCGTCTTCGGGGAAGGTGACGATGACTTTATCCTTGTTGTCGGACACGAAGCCATATTGCTCCTTGATCGACTTGCACATGTTTTGCGTGATCTGGGCGCGCGGGAACTTGTTCATGATGTTTTCCAGCAGCTTGGCGTCGATCGCGTCGCCGGCGATCGGATAGCTGACTTCATCGTCGTCGGTGGGGACGGTGCCGTGCATGCGGCACAAGTCCGTCGTACCGGCGCCGATGTCGATGACCAGGATGTCGGCCATCTTGTCCATGCCGTACGCGACGGTGAAGGGCTCGGAGACAATCATGACGCTGTCGAGAACCTGCCGGGCGATTTCGAGAATGGCCTGCTTGTTCTTCTGGGTGGCGCGGGAGGGGACGCCGATGACGCCGAAGATCATTTCATCGCGGCCGGGGCTGGCGAGGTCGACCAGGTGCTTGAGGAGCAACTTGGCGGCCTGGACGTTCTTTTCCTTGCGCGTCGGGTCGGCGTTGGCTTCTTCCGAACCCTTGATGACGCCATGCTCGAGCGGACGGTAGAGATCAACGGCTAATCGATTATCCAAAGCGGCCTTGCCGAAAACCACGTCCTGCTTCAAGAACTTTCGGCTGACCGCGTCTTTCGGGAAACCGACGTAGGTCTCGACCGTTTTGCGGGTGCCGCTGTAGGAAACGACCGACGATCGGCTGGTGCCAAGATCGATTCCGAGCAGAAGGGCCTTGGCGGTGGCGCCAGTGTCCACGTCGGAGCCGGAAAGAATGGTTTTGCCGGCCGTGGGGACGATTGGCTTTGCGGGGGTGTTCGCGTCGAGCATCGGAAGAATCTCCTAAAAGGGGTATTGCCGTTGTGTGTGTTTAATCAGTCGGGCCGCTATGCATCGGTCAAATGAAGGGGTGAGGTAAATTCTCAAAACAAAAAGTCGCAAGGCGTCCTATAACAAACTACCGTTAAATTCTGCGCTGCTGAGCCGGGGGAAGCAAGGGGAAAAGGGAATAAGTTGTTAGTTGTTAGTTGCCAGTTGGTCCCTAAGCTCGACTTTTGCCATTTTTTCGGCCGAATTTCATGATCGCACATTCCAAAAAAATCGGACTCCCCCGTACATTCGCGGCTTATCATAGTCCTGCGAATCGGAAAGGAGTCCGATATGTTGTGCATTCCCAAAGCGGCGGAGCCGCTCACCTCTGCGTTCTCTGTAGCATTTACCCAGCGAACTTTCCAGCGCGTGCTCATCCTGTTTTTGGGCGCGATCATCTCGCCGCGTCATCGCACGGTGACCGCCATGCTGCGAGCGGTGGGTCCGCTGGCAAAGGGACATTGGAGCAGTTTTCACCGCGTGTTCTGCCGAGCGTCCTGGTCCTGCTTTCCCCTGGCCCGCATTCTTGCGGCGATGGTTCTGGAACTGATCCCGCCAGACCAGCCAGCGGTTTGCCCGGCGGACGACACCAACCCCCAGCACAAGGGCAAGAAGGTCTATGGCAAGGGCATGCACCACGACGCCTGCCGCTCCACTCACAGTCATGCGGCATGGGTCTTTGGTCACAAATGGGTCGTGCTGGCAATCAACGTCAAGTTCCCATTCGCCAACCGGCCCTGGGCGCTGCCGGTGTTGTGCGCGTTGTATCGGTCCAAGGAGTTGAACGAGAAGGAAGGTCGCCGTCACAAGACTCCGACCCGCCTGGCCATGCAACTGATGGCCATGCTGATTCACTGGTTTCCCGAGAGAAAATTCATCCTGGTGGGCGACGGCGGCTATGCCAGCCACGAGCTGGCGCGATTCTGTCATCGGCATCGGCGGCACGTGACGCTGGTCGCCCGCTTCCATTCCGATGCGAATCTGTACGAAGCGCCTAAACCGCCGACGCGTTCGCGCAAAGGAGGCCGGCCGCGAGGCAAGGGCCGCAAGCTCCCCAGTCCCAGCGAAGTCGTGAAAAAATCCCAGGCCAGGCGATTCACGGTCAACTGGTATGGCGGCAAGACCCGGCGCGTCGAACTGACCTGGGACGAAGCGCATTGGTACAAGGGCGGGGGAGGATTGATTCCGCTTCGCTGGGTCTTCGTTCACGACGTGCAGGGGACTCACCGCGACGATTATTTCTATACCACGGACCCGGCGCTGACCGCCAAACAAATCGTCAGCCTGTTTACCGGCCGATGGAGCATTGAGGTGACATTCCAGGAAGTCCGCGCGCACCTGGGATTCGACACCCCGCGGAATTGGTCGGCCAAGAGCGTGCTGCGGACGGCGCCGTGCCTGCTGGGATTGTACAGCGTCGTTGCTCTGATCTTCCGGCGGCACACGCGTGGGAAGGACGTGCAACCGTTGTCCTACGCGTGGTACGCCAAGAGCGAAACGACCTTCAGCGACGCGATGACGTGCGTGCGTCGCCTGTGCTGGGAGGAGGTTTTGAAACAGTCGCCTAAACATGCGGGTGTGTTGAAACTACCAAGCAGCTTGCGACTCATGCTGCTGGACCATTTGAGTCGAGCCGCGTGACGATCATAAAATGGCAAAAGTCGAGCTAAGAGTTACTCGTGAGACGATCCCTTCACTCGCAACTACCGACCAACAACTAACAACTGGCAACTAACAACCACAACTCATTCCTACACGCCGGCTCCGACAGGTTCCGGCACATTGGCGTTTCGCATCTCGTCTTCCATGTTGCGGATCAGATCCATATTGGTCTTGAAGATCTCCATCAAAACGGCGTTTTGCTCTTCGCGAAGGGCGGGCCCACCCTGGGCCTGACCGATATTGCGGCGTGGAACAAAACCGCCGCCGCCGCCGGAACCGAGATTGCGAATGGCCATTTGCATCGAGGCCAACGAGTTCTCGAAGTTTTTGATCACCGTCGAAAGACGATCGATCTGCGCATCGAGATTTTTCCCGCCGCCGCCCGATCCGCCGCCCTGGGGGCTGGTGATGTTGCGGTTGTCTTTGAAGAGTTTTTCGATCGCTTCGGCGACGCTTTTGCGCGTGTCGGCCGCGTCCTCGGCGTTTTCGAGGCTGCTGGATATCGCCTGATCGACCACGCTGGCGACGTTGCGCTTGATTTTATCGCGGTCGATGACCCAAACTTTCTTGCCGCGAAAATGTTGGGTGAGCGCGTCGAATTCGATTTGAGAACTGCTGGAATTGAGCGCGCTGTCGATGGCGCCATGCACTTCGGGCGCGCCGGGCATCGGCGAGTTGTCGGGCGCGGGAGGCTGATATTGTTGAATGGTCGAATTGACCGGCGCCGGCGTATACGACTCGGCGGACTCAATCGCCATCGCCGGGGCGGAGGCGCCTTGCGGGCCCGGCCGCTTGATCATCATCGCCTGCGCCAGGGGCGGCAGCAGATTAGGCTTGTTCGGCGCGGCGGGGGGACGGATATCCTCCGGGCGCGGGTCGGAGCGCAACGATTCGGTGACAATGCCGTTATTGGCCAGCAGGTGAAACGCGAACTCTTCGTTGTCCGCGTCCACATGGCCTTCGACGGGCTTGCCGGTATCCCTGATGAGTCCTCTAAAGCGGTATCGCACGGCTATTTATTCCGGGTTGAGGGTGGATTCTTCCTTGATATATCGTTCCGTTCGGAAGAACAAAATCAGAATTCCCAAAAAAAACGAATTT
>DASZME010000089.1:0-5685 GCA_035551995.1 Tepidisphaeraceae bacterium | reverse complement strand
GCCGGTTTTTATCGTCGGCATGCCGCGTTCGGGGACGTCTCTTGTCGAGCAGATCCTGGCGTCGCATCCGTCGGTCCATGGCGGAGGGGAATTAAACTGGATCGCGAATTTGTGCGGGGAGGCCGTGCGGGTCGCGTCGGCCGCACGACAGCCGACGTTGAAGGCGTTGTGGAATCTGTCGCCCGCGGACCTGAACCGGTTGGCGGCGGGTTATGTCACCGCGCTGACGGCTTTCAATCCCGGCGCGCGGCGCGTCACCGATAAAATGCCGACCAATTTCATTTACCTCGGCCTGATCGCGATGCTGTTTCCGCGGGCGCGGATCATACATTGCCGCCGGGATCCGCTGGACACGTGTTTGTCATGTTTTATGACCGACTTCGCCGGCGGCTACGAGTTTGCTTTCGATCAAATTTCGCTTGGCCACTTTTATCGGCAATACGAACGGCTCATGTCGCACTGGAAATCGGTCCTGGCGCCGCCGACGCTTGAGGTGAGCTATGAGCGCGTGGTGTCCGACGTTGACGGCGAGGCGCGGCGAATGATCGAGTTTCTCGGCTTGCGGTGGGACGCGGCTTGTCTGGCGTTTTTCGAGAACCGCCGATTCGTCGCCACCGCCAGCGTCGGGCAAGTTCGTAAACCGATTTATGCAAATTCGGTCGGGCGATGGCGCCACTATCAAAACCATCTGGCGCCGTTGCAAGCGGAACTCGCGCGATGAACGCCCGGCGCCTTTAGTTCGCCCGAGCGTCGGCGATCTGACGAATGATTATATCGAGCTTCTGGAAATTCACCGGCTTGGTGATGTGAGCGTCGAAGCCGGCCTCCTTGCATTTGGCGATGTCTTCGTCCATCCCAAACCCGGTCAGCGCGATGGCGGCGATCCGATGGCGTTGACGAATTTCGCGGATCAATTCAATCCCCGTTCCATCCGGCAATCCGATGTCGCTGAGCAATAAATCAAACGGCGTCGTATTCATCTTCTCGATGGCGCTCGCCTTGTTCTGGCCGACTTCGACCGAGTGGCCCAACCCGGCAAGCAGCCGGCGCATGGCGTTAGCGGTGTCGGCATGATCTTCCACGAGAAGAATACGAAGCCGTCTGCTGTCGTCCTTTGACGCGGCGACGGTTTCCGCCTTTCGCGCGGCCGGCGGAGGGACGGTCGGGAGCGTGATCGTAAACGTCGCCCCTTTCCCGCGTCCGTCGCTCGTGGCGGTGATTCGGCCTCCGTGACAATCCACGAGCGATTTGGAAATCGCCATCCCCAGCCCCAGTCCGCCGCTCTTGCGAAAGAAATCGCCGGCGCCCTGCTCGAAGGGCTGGAAGATCCGGCCGAGCAGTTCGCTGTCGATGCCGATGCCGCTGTCGGTGAACGTCATCACCACCGATTCCCGCTCGTTGGTCGTCTTGATCTTGATGGAGCCGCCGATCGGCGTGAATTTCGTGGCGTTTTTCAGAATGTTCCAGAAGACCTGTTGCAGCCGGCCGGGATCACCGTCGACGTGATGGCGCTCGGCGCCGAGGTCCATCGTCAGCTGAATGCCCTTGGCGTGGATGTCGCTCTGGTACATCCCCGCCACCGACTGTATCAATTCGTTGACGTCGGAGACTTCGAGGGTGAGCGACAATTTGCTCTTGGCGATGCGGGTGAGGTCCAGAAGATCGTCGATCAGCCGGGCTTCAAGCTCCACGTTTCGTCGAACCATTTGGACGTCGGAGATAAAGGCGGGGGCAAGGTCTTCGCTGGCTTCCCACGCGGTCAGGGTCGCCAGCACCGGCGTCAGAGGGGTTCGCAACTCGTGCGAAAGCATCGCGAGGAATTGATCCTTCGCCCGGCTTGCCCGCTCGGCTTCGTCCTTGGCGGCGAGCAAGGCGGCGGTCGACGTCTTGTAATCCGAGAAATCCCGAAACACCAGCACCACGCCGCGCACCGATCCGTCCGGCTCGCGGATGGGGGCGCCGCTGTCGTCGATGGGAACCTCGCTTTTGTCCTTGCGGATCAGCAGGGTGTGATTGGCCAGCCCGACGATAACGCCAAGGCGCAGCACCTTATTGACGGGACTTTCGACGGGTTGCCGCGAGTCTTCGTTGATGATGTGAAAAATGTGGTCGCACGTCTGGCCCATGGCTTCGGGCAGCGTCCAGCCGGTGAGTTTCTCCGCCACTTCGTTGAGAAATGTGATGCGTGCGTTGACGTCGGTGACGATGACCGCGTCGCCGATGCTCGCAAGCGTGACGGCAAGAAGATCCTTCTGCCGTTGAAGGTCCAGCGCGGCGGTCTCGCGGCGATCACGTTCTGCCAGGATTCGCCGATATGCCCAGTATAAAAACGCCAGGTTGATCAGGGCCGTGGTCGCGAAGACCGTCGTGCGGAAAATGGTGTATCGGCGCGCGGTGCGGCTTGCGGCCGCCAGGTCGTTCTTTTCGTCGATCACGAGTCCGGCCACGCGGTCGCGAATGGCGTCCATCACGCTCTTGCCGTGCCCCAATCGCACGATCGCGACCGCGTCGCCGCGACCGCTGCGCTTGATGTCGATCACCCGCGTGAGCTCGGCCAGTTTCTCGTCGGCGAAGCGGTGCAGTTCGGCGACGTCGCTCTGTCTGATTTCGCCGCGACTTGCGCAGGTGTTCAAGGCGGCGATGTTGGAGGAAATTTGGCCCGTCGCGTCAAGGTAGGGGCGCAGGTAGCTTTCGTCGCCGGTCAGGAGAAAGCCGCGCTGCCCGGTCTCGGCGTCTTTCATCGTGGAGAGGAAATTATTCAACTGGTCGATACATTGCTGTTGCTGCGAGACGGCCTGATTTTTTTGGAGCGTCACCGCACCCATCCAATACATCACCAGCGTGCTCGCGACAAGAACGGCCGCAACCACGGCGAATGAGAATTTCATGAGACCGCCAGTTTTCATAAGGTTTCGCTTAGAGGCGACGCGCGTTTGTAACAGGGGCTTCGGTGAATTTCACGGCGTTTGTGCGTGGCCGAGTAAACGAACCGCTGCGTAAGCGATGACTGTCGCGATATAACTATATGGCACGGCCCTGTTTTCATCGGCAGCCCTTCCGAAATTCCTTAGCCATGGCAGGCGGTCGCGCTAAAAGCGTACTCAGCCGTCGAGAAGAATTCACCTGTTAATTCTCGAACGCTCTTGAATTTGGCGGGCGCGGATATCACAATAGGATCGTTCTCAGTTGTCGATCTTCGGGGACCGGAATTCAGACATTTGCGGGAACATTGATCGTCGGCCGACGGAGCGGCCGATAGAACCGAAATAGAGCGGTGGAGACGTATTTCCACCGCGGTTGGCGCTTTAAACGCGCCGGCAAGTCACATTTCGGGCGACGCGGGCTTGATGCCGGGCAAGGTTTCTCCAACCTCGGCGGCATAATTCGGCCGCGGCCCAAGGACGGGCATATTTATGGATAGCTTTCTGATTCGGGGCGGCAGGCGTCTTAAAGGCAAGATCGAAATCAGCGGCAGCAAAAACAGCGCCTTGCCGCTCATCGCGGCCAGCTTGATGGCCACGTCTACAACCACGCTCAAAGGCGTCCCAAGGCTCAGCGACATCGACTCGATGAATAAACTCATCGGCGAGCTCGGCTGCCACGTCTATCGCCACGCGCCGCCGGCCACCGCAAGCGATCTGCCCAGTCTCGACGGCCCCCTCGATATCACCGTCACCGACGAAAAAAATTGCGAAGCGCGCTACGACATCGTGAAAACCATGCGCGCCAGCATCTGCGTGCTCGGCCCCCTGCTGGCCAAGCGCGGCAAAGCGATCGTCTCCATCCCCGGCGGGTGCGCCATCGGGGACCGCCCCGTCGATCTTCATGTGCGCGGGTTGCAAAAACTCGGCGCCGAGTTCAGCACCGACAACGGCAATATTATCGGCGCGGTCCCCAACAACGGCGGAAGACTCAAAGGCTGCCGAATGTATCTCGGCGGAGCCCAGGGCCCAACGGTCCTGGGAACCATCAACGTCATGTGCGCCGCGGCGCTGGCCGACGGCGAAACCGTCTTGGTCGGGGCGGCTTGCGAACCGGAAGTCGTGGACTGCGCCGAATTCCTCAATAAGATGGGCGCCAACATCAAAGGTCACGGCACCCCGGAGATTCGCATCGAAGGCGTCGACAAATTGATCGGCTGCGAGCATCGCGTCATTCCCGACCGCATCGAGTGCGGAACTTTCATGATCGCCGCCGCCATCACCAACGGCGAATTGGAACTCAAACATTGTAATCTCGATCACCTGGTCGCCGTCGTCGATCGCCTTGAAGAAGTGGGCGTTAAAATCGAACGGCAAAACGGGACGATCTTCGTCACCTCCAGTCGGCGAATTAATCCGGTGGAGATGACCACGCAGCCCTACCCCGGCTTCCCCACCGACATTCAGGCCCAGCTCATGGCGCTGCTTTGTCTCGGCGACGGCATGAGCGTCATCACCGAACGGATTTTCCCCGACCGATTCCTCCACGTCGGCGAATTGAATCGCATGGGCGCCCGCATCCGCAAGGAAGGCCCGACCGCCGTCATTCAAGGCGTCAAGGAATTGCAGGGCGCCAGCGTCATGGCGAGCGACCTGCGCGCCTCGGCGGCGTTGGTGCTCGCCGGATTGGTCGCCAAGGGGACGACGAAAATCGATCGCGTGTATCACATCGATCGCGGATACGAGAAGATCGAACAGAAACTGAAGGCGGTGGGGGCGGATATCGAGCGGGTCAAGGAGCGGTAAAACCGCTCGGCGGGGAACGATCCCGCCGGGGGTTTGAATCGGGGATCGCGGATGGGTGACCGCTGATTTTCGCGGATAATCGCGGGAAAGACGAATTGATTGATCGTCTTCCGCAAGTGGCGAGCCTGATTTTTTGCAGCACGTATGGCCCGTTCCTTTCGACGCGGTACACCGGCGACACGTCTGTGGTGCAAAAAGTCCTCGATCTCATTTGTCCGTGGGGAGCCGTCATTCGCGGTATCTCGGCCGTGAAAATCACGTCGTGCGAAAAAAATCACTTCAACGAAATCATAACGGGCAATTTTATTTGCAACCGGGGTTCGCATCCCTTACACTCCCGCCTTGTCCGGTTAAGCCCTTGTGTGGAAGGTAACGGGGCCGGCCGGATTTCCGACAGGTTCCCTGTCGGGCGAACAGAGAAAACACCAGGAAGCGACATCCATACCGGTTCTCCCGCGCATGCCCCAACGCTCTACCTACGTTCGTCTCTCGATCCGCCAGCGTGGCGGGTGGGGGATGTTACGGATGGATAGAGCGTAGCGCTGGTTTTAATCGGCCGCAGTGGCGTGCGGAGCGACGGGCGATGGCGACCCGAAACTTCGCGGCGGTCGATCAACAGTGCGGAACGCACGTTCCGCCGTAGGAGGAACATCGTGTTCTTCGAGCGCAATCCAGGGTCCCAGGCCCCGTCGTCCAACTCTCACTCCCTCGCACCCATGAATAAAACCGAAGCAACCAGCGTCCGAGTGAAACGACGTCGATTGGCCGTGATCGGCCTGGCCGCGGCGATGGCTGTTCCAGCGCTGACGGCGAAGATGTCCGGCTTATACGCACAAGATGCGGCCAAACCCGCCGACGCGCCCAAGACCGATGCCCCCGCCCCGGCCACGCCCGCCCCCGCGGCCGACGCCCCGGCGCCCGCCGCGACCCCGGCGCCCGCCGCTGATGCCCCGGCCCC
>DASZME010000088.1:0-49358 GCA_035551995.1 Tepidisphaeraceae bacterium | reverse complement strand
CCGGGGCCGGAGCGGGGGGCGGGGCGGCGGGCGCCGCTCCGGGAATGGCCGGTGGCGCAGGAGGAGTCGCCGGCGCCGCTACGGGACCGGCGGGCGCCTTCACTGGCGTTGTGGTCGGGCGGGTGGACGGTTTGGTTGTCGGGGGCGGAGGCGGAATCACCACGATGCCGCCTTGCTCGGCATACATCACCATGTTCGACATCAACTGCGTGGCGACATTTGGACTGTATCCGACGATGCCGTCCACCGGCTCGCCGACAAGGCCTTCAACCAGGTCCTCCCGGCTGAAGAAGACGCCGATCCGGCCTTTTGCGACCGTCACCGCCCGAATACGCGGGTCGCGTAGATGTCCTACAAGCGTTTTGCGGGCGAAAAGACGGTAACTCACCGGATCGACCTGCGCGCCGACGGTCGAGAAAAGAATATGCCCTGGAGGCAACGGCGTCTGAAGGTCGGTGGTGGCCGTGCCGCCGAATATCTGGCCGAGGACGGCCTCGGCGCTCTCCGCGAATTCAGTGGACCCGCCGGCGGCGTCTACGATGAGCGTGCCCCCCTTGTCCACGAAATCCTTGACCTCCGCGGCCGCGGGAGCCGAGAGACTGAGCTTGGTGGTGCCTGTCAGGTGCGCGATCTTATACCCGGCGAGCAATCCCGCGCCGAGCTTGACCGGCTCCGGCGAAATTTCCACATGGCGCTTGTTGTGCATCACCGCCGCCAGTCGCCGCCACGCACCCGGCTCCGGATCCCAATTGTCGCCCACCTCGAGCCGGGCGACTTTGATGTTGTGTTTTGAGACCGGCCCTTCTGAATGAACGATATAAGTATCGCCCTTATGCGTGAGATTCTCGCGCCCCGTGGCATACAGAAAAATATTTCCCGCCAGCTGGAAAAGCTCTTCCTTGATTTTTGTCGATTCAAGCTGCCAGGCGTGGCCGGGGTCGGCGTTGGGGATCAGGATCATCAACTCGCGAATCCCGTTGGACATCCCTTCGACGACAGGATGATTCTTCCATTTGGCGGCCCTGTATTGCTCGTCGTAAATCAGGTGCGTGAGCGGCAACTTTCGAAACTCGTATCGTGAAAACAGCCGTTGCCCGAGCTTATGAAAACTTTGGGTGAAAGAGACGCTTCCGCAGTCGGCGTTCCCGTAAATCATGCCCCCTTGCTCGACGAATTGCCGCAATTTATCGATGTCCTGATTGCTCAAGAGCACTTCTTCGCTGCCGCTGATGTAAAGAATTGGCGCGTCGTGCAGCTCATCGACAGGCACCTTCATGTTGACGATCTGCCAGTTGAGAAAGCCTTCCAGGGAGTGGTGAGCCATCCACTTGGTGAGATTGGCGGTGTCGCGCGGGCGTTCGTTCCACGGGTCTACTTGCGTCTTGGAAGCCGGTTCATACATCAGCTTGTTCATCATGACCGGCGCGCGGCCGCGAACGAGGAACAGAAGACAAAAGCAGGTGTCGTGCAGCGCGCCCCACGACCCGGCGGCCTGAGTTTTGACGAGGCGCTCGGCGCCAAGCTTGTACCAATCGATGGGGCCGAAATATTTTCGCCCGCTGGCGACGCCGATGCGCTCGATGCCGTATAACCCGTAAGGCCCGCCGGCGAGGGCGGCGATGGCGTGCTTGTCCATCCAGGTGAGGCCGTCTTCGATGTTCTTATTCGTCACCCCCCCCTTGCAGACGTCGAATTGATGGGAGTTGGCCCGCATCACGTAATCTTGCGTGATGAAGAGCGTGGCGACGCCGGCGGCGGTCATGGTCGCGGTTGAAGGGCCGCCCTTGCCGCCGTAGCTCCAGCCGCCGTCAAGGTTTTGATCTTTCTTCCACGCTTCGTCCTCTTCGGCCCAGAAGGATGTCGGGATTTCCGCTCCCGCCTGTTCCAGCGCCCAGGCGCCCAGCACGCCGTACTGGCTGTTGGACCGGTCGCCGCCGTTCGATCCGGCATGGCTGAGCGGTGTCTTGAGCATCCCCAGCGACATCGCGCTTTCCGTCCCATAGGTATACCCGTAAAATCCCTTGCCCACGCTCTTGAGCCCGCGACTCCAGAGAACAAAATCCTTGTCGCGTTCCCGCCCTTCGACGACCGGCTTGGTCCGTGCCGCGACCGGCATGAGATTCCAAACCTGGGCGCGCAGGCCAACGGCATAGGTTCCATGCAAATCTTCCGCTTCAAGCCATTCGACCGCTTTCTTGATCGCCGGGTCCTGCGGATTCTCTCCCGCGGCCAATAACGCGTATGTCACGATGGCCGTTTCCCCGCCCCAGGCATGGCCGGCCGTCTTCTTGTCGGCGACCTCCCAGCTTCCGTCCTTTTGCTGTTTGCCTTTGAGGAATGTAACGGCTTTGTCGATCGCGTCGTCAACCTGGTGCGGATCGAGCACGGCTACCGCTCGGTCGGGCGCCAGCGCGGCAAGCCCAACCGCGACCACCGCCGCGGCCCATCCAAAACGCCGGCGTGACTGAGACCGATAGACGTTGCGATTCATAAGCGTTTCCTGATTTTAGTCGCCTGATTTGCGGACCCCGTACTTAGCATATCTTAACGAAAAACGCACGTCAAAATCGAATCCAGGCGAAAACGATAAGACTTCTCCTTTTTACTTTTCCAGTCATCTGTCTTACTCTCACGTCCTTGCGAAAAAATATTGCCATTCTCGGCGCGACCGGTTCGATCGGCTGCAACGCCCTCGATGTCATCGAATCCCTCGGCGACCCGTATCGCGCCGTCGCCCTTTCCGGGCATCGGCAAACCGATAAGCTTCTCGAGCAGGTTCGCCGTCATCGGCCCGCCGCCGTGGCCATCGCCGACGAGACGCTCGAAGACGCCAACATCGACCAGATCCGAAAACTCGGCGTCAGACTTTACCGGGGCCCGGCGGCGCTGATCCAACTCGTGGAGCGCGACGACGTCGACGTCGTCCTGGCGGCGGTGGTCGGAGCGGCGGGGTTGCCGCCTGTTCTGGCGGCGGTGAGGGCGGGAAAAAAACTGGCCCTGGCCAATAAGGAATCGCTTGTCGTCGCCGGTTCCCTGCTGGTTCCCGAGGCTCGCAAACACGGCATCGAAATTCTTCCGATCGACTCCGAGCATTCGGCGATTTTCCAGGCCATCCACTGCGGGCGGCCAAAAGAAATCCGCCGGCTGATTCTCACCGCCAGCGGCGGGCCGTTCCGCAAGGCGACGCGCCAGCAAATCGAAAACGCGACCTTGGCCGACGCGCTGAATCATCCCACCTGGCGGATGGGCAACAAGATCACGATCGATTCGGCCACGATGTTCAACAAGGCGCTGGAGATCATTGAAGCCTGCTGGTTGTTCGATGTGCCGCCGGAGAAAGTCGATGTGGTGATTCATCCGGAATCGGTCGTGCATTCGATGGTTGAATTTGTCGATAATTCGGTGATCGCGCAGCTGGGGCCGCCGGATATGCGTACGCCGATCCAGTATGCCCTGACCTACCCGGAGCGAACGCAAGGGATCAGCGGAAGGTTGGATCTGAGCAAGGCGTTTTCGTTGAACTTTGAGCCTCCGGACTTCGAGAAATTCCCGGCGCTTCAGCTTGCTTATCAGGTGGCGCGAAAGGGCGGGACGGCGGGGGCGGTGCTCAACGCGGCGAAAGAGGCCGCCGTCGACGCGTTTATCGAGGGGAATGTATCGTTCGGCGAGATTTCCCGCCTTGTTCGGCTTACAATGGACGCGCATCAGCTACAGGCGGCGCCGACCCTTGACGACCTGCTGGCGGCGGATCGATGGGCTCGAAATCATGTGCGGGCGTCGGTGACGGCCCAGCGGATCGAGCGCGCCGGCCAGCGCTTGCAGCCGAGCGAAACCCCCGCGGTTTAAAGCTGAAGTCCGCCGTGACGATTGTAATTTAATATTGGACCCACTGCATGCTCCTTCCTCTTGCCATGACCCTCCAGCACGTCGGAATGCTTGCCCTGCTGGTATTCGGTTTTGGGTTTGTCATCTTCTGGCACGAACTCGGCCATTTTCTCGCCGCCAAGTGGGTGGGAATTCGCGTCGAGCAATTCGCCGTGGGATTCGGGCAAGCGATGTTCGCGTGGCGCAAGGGCATCGGCTTTCGCTTTGGCAACACGCAAAAGGATTATCGCGAGCAAGCGGAAAAGTATCTGCTCGACCAGCGCGGGCCATCGCAGGCGCTGGAACAGCCGGAATTTTCCGACGAGCAAATCGCCTCCGCCGCCGACGCGATGGGCCTGGGCGAAACCGAATACCGTTTGAATTGGATTCCCCTGGGCGGGTACGTCAAGATGATGGGCCAGGACGATCTGAAGCCCGACGCCGTCGTTGAAGACCCGCGCGCCTATAACAAGAAATCGATACCCGCGCGAATGCTTGTGATCTCGGCCGGCGTGATCATGAACGTGATTCTCGCCGCCATCGGGTTCATGGTTTTATTCAGTTACGGCTTCAAGGTGCCGCCGGCGTGGGTGGGAAACATCATCAGCGATTCCCCCGCGCAGAAGGCCGGCCTGCAGGTGGGCGACCATATCCTCTCGTTTGACGGGAAACCGCAGGAAGATTTCACCAAGATCACGCTCAACACGGCCCTGGTCGAAGAGTCGGCGCCGCTGACGATGGTGGTCAACAGGCCCGATACGCTCGCCGTCAACACCACGTTTCACAAGGTCACGCTGACGGTAACGCCGGCGCGGCGGCCGCAGGAGAGCGGATTTCTCGCCATCGGATTTGAGGCGCCGCGCGAGCTGAGGGCCGCCAGGGTCGAGGCCGACGAGCTGGCGGATTTGAAAAAGGAAGAGGCGAATCTATCGAAGGGCGTCCTCGCGCTTCAGCCGGGAGATACGGTCACCGCCGTCAACGGCCAGCCCGTCGTTCCGAAGGACTACGTACTTTTCGATCACATTGTCCAAAGTTCGTTCGGCAAGCCGCTGGATCTCACGATCGAAGATTCATCCCATGTACAACGACACGCGGAAAACGACGTCCATTTCGCCGAGGATTTTTACGGAACCTTCGACATTCTCGGCATCGTCCCGCGAACGCAGGTCATTGCCTTCAGCGACAATTCGGTGGTTCACGCCGATGACCGACTGCATATTGGCGACGTGATCGTCTCAATTAAACTGAACGGCGACACCTTCCCCAATCCGACGCGGGAACAACTGCTCCAGCAGCTCAACACCGCCGGGCATCAAGAGAAGCCGCTGGATATGACGGTGCTTCGCGATGGCCAGCTTGTGACGGTCAGCGACATTAAAGCCTCCATCAAGGTGGACAAGAAGGAAGATCGTTATGGCATCGGCGCCAACCTGATCAACGATGAACGCGAGGCGGTCATCGCCGGCCTGCGCGACAGCAGCCCGTTCAAGGCGGCAGGGCTTCTCAACGGCGACCGAATTACTTCCCTCGACGATCAGCCGGTGAAAACCTGGTTCGACGTGCATCGGATCCTGGCGCGGCACGCCGGCGACAAACCCGTCAAGGTGGAATACGCCCGCGAAAACGTCGCGGAGAAAAAACAGGCGACGCTGAATCTGACGCCCGATCAGCTCGCGTCGGTCAAAAACATCCGCTACCTGGCCGATATCCAGGAAGGCGGCTTGATGGAAGAATACATCGAGGTTCGCAAGGCGAAAAATCTGGCCCAGGCCGCCAAGTGGGGGGTTACCGAGACGCGCGATTTCATCCTCCAATTTTATCTCACCCTTCGACGAATGGTCGATCGTTCCGTCAGTCCCGCCAACATGATGGGACCCGTCGGCATCTTCATCGGCGGAAAACGCTTCGCCTACAAAGGCATCGACTGGCTGCTCTGGTTTCTCTGCATGATCAGCGCCAACCTGGCCGTCGTGAACTTCCTTCCCATTCCCGTCGTGGACGGCGGCCAATTTATGTTCCTGATCTTCGAGAAGATCAAAGGCAAGCCACTATCTCCCCGATCGATGGCCATCGCGCAATATGTTGGTCTCGCATTTCTCGCGGCGCTGGTGTTGTTCGTGACATATCACGATATTCTCCGGTCGATATGATCATACAATCATTCAATGCCACCGAGTCCCACAGAATCCCGCCCTTTCGACCCGGCGCCACCGGATGGTCCGCCGGCGACCTTGACCAC
This sequence comes from Tepidisphaeraceae bacterium, assembly GCA_035551995.1. Classification (GTDB taxonomy): domain Bacteria; phylum Planctomycetota; class Phycisphaerae; order Tepidisphaerales; family Tepidisphaeraceae; genus RYN-428. The sequence goes on along the minus strand of DASZME010000088.1, from coordinate 43,255 downwards.
CCTGAAATCGAGCGCCAATGGGTGACCGGCCGCTATGAGATCGTGGAAGAACTGCTCACGAAGATGGCTCCCGCATACTTCGCCGGAGGAAACGCGGCGTTCAGACTCAATTCGACGACCAAGGCCGGAGGCAATGTCAGTGACGCGGTGTAGCCGGTATCGATGACGGCTTCGATTGAACTTGCGATGCTGCAGGTGTTTTACCTTTACGCGGATGCGCGCCTCGTCGAATAGAATTTCGCCGCTGATCATAGCGCGATTCGCTCCTATTCCCACCCCGGCTGATACGGCATCTGCAAAGCCTCGGCCACCGCGGCATTGGTCACTCTTGCGGCCACCATGTTGATCCCTTCGCCCAATCCCGCATCCTCCGCCGCCGCGGCTTGGTAGCCCTTGCCGGCGATCTTCAACGCGTACGGCAACGTCGCATTGCACAACGCGATCGTACTGGTTCGCCCGACCGCGCCCGGCATGTTCGTCACGCAATAATGCACGACGCCGTCGACGACATACGTCGGAGACTGATGCGTCGTCGGACGGCTGGTTTCGACGCAGCCGCCCTGGTCGATGGCAACGTCCACGATCACGCTGCCGTTCTTCATCGATATCAGATCCGACTGCGTTACCAGCCGCGGCGCCTTGGCGCCGGGGATTAACACCGCGCCGATAACCAGGTCCGCCTGCAAAAGATGATCCCGCACGGTGAAGGCATCGCTGAAAATCGTCTTCACGTTGGCCGGCATCACGTCGTCGAGATAGCGCAGGCGTTCGAGATTGACGTCCATGATGACCACGTCGGCCCCAAGACCGGCGGCGAGTTTGGCGGCGTTGGCGCCGACAATTCCGCCGCCAAGCACCACCACATGGGCCGGCGCCACCCCCGGCACGCCACCCAGAAGAATCCCTCGCCCCATCATCGGCTTCTCGAGATATTTCGCCCCTTCCTGAATGCTCATCTTGCCGGCGATTTCGCTCATCGGCGTCAACAGGGGCAGCCGGCCGGCCTTGTCTTTGATCGTTTCATATGCGATCGCGACAATCCCCGCCTCCAGGCATCCTCTGGCCAACGCCGGCCCGGCCGCGAAATGAAAATAGGTGAAAATAATCTGGCCCGGCCGAAACATCGCGATTTCGTCCGGCTGCGGCTCCTTCACCTTTAAGATCATTTCCGCCCGGCTAAACACCTCCGCGGCCGCCGGGACGATCACCGCGCCCGCCGCGATATAATCGGCGTCGGCGAACCCGCTGGCCACTCCGGCGCTGGTCTCGACGAAAACGGCGTGGCCTCCTTTAACAAGCGCGGCCGCTCCGACCGGCATCATGCCGACTCGGTATTCATCCGATTTGATTTCCTTCGGTACGCCAACACGCATATGCGATACTCCTTTTTGAAAGTATAGACGCAACGACGATCGCGCGTCGCCAGGGCCGGCGTCGCGCCGAACGGCCGAATCGATTTTCACGGCCGCAATCGCGCCCCATCGGCGCGATTCGCGGGAATCGGGCGACGATTTTCACTTAGAGTGATGCGGCGGCGTCCATCCCGACGATGCTTTCAGCAGTACGACTGACGATCTTCTCGGACGCTGGCTTATCCTGTGATCGGCCTCGAATCGATCGGTCAACGACACCATCGAGGTCGCAATGAAATATCGCATGAACATCGTTTTGGCGGCGGTTTTGGTCATCCTGGCCGGGTTGGTCTGGAATATGACGAAGAATGTGAACAGCCCAAAGGCCGCCGTTTCCATCCCGCTCGCTTCGATCCAGGCGCCGCAAGCGCCGAAGATCGAAGTGCTGATCGTGCCCGCGCCCCAGCCGGACCGCGCAACGCCGTCGGTCGTCCAGCGGCCGGTCACCGCCACGGCATCCGCGCCGATGGCCGATGGCGCCACGAGCCATATCGCCCAGCCCGGCGAAACCGTCACGAGCCTGGCGACCGACCTCCTCGGCAAAGACACCAAGACCAACCGCGACGCGATCATCAACGCCAATTCTTCGCTGAAAGCGGATCCCGACAAGTTGTTGGCCGGGAGCGCCTATCGCATTCCGTCCGCCGCCGAGGTTCGCGACGCGAAGGTCGCGCCGTCGGCGATAGCGCCGGAAGCTGCGTCGATCGCGACGCCGGCGAAGCAGGGCGCTTCCGCGGCGCCCACGCCCGAACTGAAATACACCGCCGCTCCCGGCGACACCGTCACAAAGATGGCCCAGGCTTTTTTGGGCAGTGACGACAAAACCCAACAAGACGCGATCATCAACGCCAACGCGTCGCTGAAGGCCGACCCGGATCACGTCGTCGTCGGCAAGGCGTACCTGATCCCGGCGCCGGACGGTCTTTCGGCCGCACCCGCGCCCGCCCCGGCATCGCCGCGGCCGACGACTCAGCCGGATTCGGATCAGGTGTTGTTGGCCGGCGCGCCGCGCTCGTTGCGCTACACGGCCCGCCCCGGCGACTCCGTCACGACTCTCGCGATTCAGCTTCTCGGCGGCGACACCCAGGAAACGCGTGACGCCATCATCAACAACAACCCATCCTTGAAGCGCGACCCGGATCGCGTGGTCGCCGGGCGGACGTATTGGATTCCCGCGCCGACCGCCGCTCCGGTGAGTCCGCGATAAATGATCGTGGGATTCTTCTTCCCGCGCCATCAAAGAACAAAGACGCCGCGAACGCATCACGTTCGCGGCGTCTATGTTCTTTTCTCCGTCGCAAGCCATTCCGCGCCGTCCGAGGTAAGCAAGAATCTTCCCGTCGGCTCCCTTTGCGTGAGTCAACGACCCGACCCGTTCTTCACTGCGTCAGAAAAAGTGAACATTCGTTTGACGCCCACTTCAAGCATTATCAACGCCATGGTTTTTCTACGTTTATTAATGGCGGCCCCGCTTGCGGGGCGTTGTTCGCGATCGAAGCTCGCCGCCGCTCAATCTGAAAAGCGCTCTAACCCGCAACCTCCAGAGGATTCGTCGCGGCGCGTTCTCCGAGCGCGCCGGCGCCTCCAACGGCGGGCGTGATGGGCGCCGCGCGTTCGGTCCTGGCAATTTCGTGATACATCGCGTCTTCGTTTACCGCCCACGGATCGCGCGACTGCGACATTGCCACATTCCGTGCCGCGATCAGCGCGGTGGCCATCGAATGGTCTTGATTATTGTAACGATGCTGGCCGTTACGGCCCATGCAGTGAAGGTTCGGAATGGCGCTGAGCCATTGGCGAATCAGGTCAAGGCGCTCTCGATAGCCAGGGTCGTAAACGGGATAGGCCTTGGGCATTCTGACGACAAAGCCTTTTACAAGGCCGCCGCCGCGGGAAAGGCCGATGCGCCGCAATTCGGCATAGGCGAATTTTACTAGTGCATCGTCGGTCGCCGACCAGAGTTTTTCGGTGTCGTTGACGAAATATTCCATGCCGACGCAACTGGTGGCCGGATCGGCGAGCATCGCGGGACTCCAGTTGCCGAAGTTTTGAATCCGGGCGACGCGAACCTCCGGCGAGTGAATGTAAATCCAATTGTCGGGGAATACGCCGGGGCGATCGAGCACCAGAGCCACGGTTAGAAAATCACGGTACGTCAATGCCGCCGCCGCGTTGAGCACGGACGCCGGCGGCGAGGGATTCATTCCGCCGAGCAGATGCCGCAATGGCATCGTCGAAAAGACCTGATCCGCCTGGAATCGTTCTTCGACCCCGGCGCCGTTGACCGCGCGAACGGAAACGACGGCGCCGTCGCGCAATTCGACATGGGTGACGCGGGTTTGCAGGCGAAGGCGCCACCCGCTCTTTTGAACCTTGCGCGCGCAGGCTTCCCAAAGTTGGCCCGGTCCAAGGCGCGGATATCGAAATTCGTCGATCAGTGTTTTGACGATTTTGCCTCCCTCGCGCTGGCCGAGGATTGAATTTCGAACGGCTTCGCCAAGGCTGAGCCCCTTGATCCTTTGGGCCGCCCAGTCGGCGCCGATTTGCGTGCAAGGCGTTCCCCACACTTTTTCGGTGTAGGATTTGAAAAACATATTGAACAGGCGGCCGCCGAATTGGTTGGTCACCCATTGTTCAAAATTGACGGGGTTCGCGATCGGCCTGACGCGGGCGGCGAAATAGCTGAGCATGCAGGCGCCGGCGTTTAGCAGGCCCATGTTTTTCAGTGCGTTGGAGGCTTTCAGCGGATAATCGTAAAATTTGCCGTCGTAGAAGATGCGCGAAAGTCTTGGCCGCACGAGCATCGGCTCATCGAGAATTTCATCCCAGAGATTTTCGATTTCGGCGACCTTGGTGAAAAAGCGATGGCCGCCGATATCGAAGCGGTAGCCGTCGCGTTCGACGGTGCGCGCGATTCCGCCGACGACTGAATCGGATTCGAGAATGACGCCGGTGAGATTGTGTTTGGACAGCTCGTAAGCGGCGGTTAAGCCTGCCGGGCCGGCGCCGATGATGACCATGTTTGACATCAAATAACCTTCGGCAATCATAGGCTACGATGGGGGGAATCGAAACCGCCGTCAACGTGAACTGGATTCAGGAAATCAAAAGTCGCGATGAAATCCGAAAGCCTGCATTCTCTCAGACGGCAAACCGCGACGGAAGAGCGCGATCCGCCGGCGCGGCAAAAATCGTCGGCGTTCGCTCCGCCGGCAACCGCGACTGTTTTTCGAAGCTCCGCTTCGAGGCGGCGATTCGCCGGGTTCCTGACCGTCGCGTTTCTGATCGTGGCGGGCTTTCAGATTTCCCGCCATGTCATGTGGTTTGACGAATGGCAATCCTGGCTCATCGCCAAAGACGCCGGTTCGATTCGCGGGCTGTTCCGAAATCTTCATTACGAGACCCACCCGCCCCTTTGGCACCTGTGCCTTTACGCCATCACGCGGATCACCGGCGATGTCCGCGCGATGCAGGCGTTCCATCTGGCGCTGGCGGCGACGGGGGTTTTTATCGTGGCGGCGTGGTCGCCGTTGACCAGGCGCCAAGCGGTTCTCTATGCATTTGGTTATTTTGTCATATATGAATACTGCGTGATCAGCCGGTGTTATGTGTTAGGATTGATTTTGACGCTGGTGGCGGCAGGCCTGTTTCGGCGGGGGCCGGGGAGACTCGGATTTTATCTGGTGCTGGCGGCGCTTGCGCAGGTGGACGCGTTCAGCATGGCGCTGGCGCTGGCGCTGGCCGCAGCCGACGTGTCGCGAACGGTCCGCGGGATCATCACGGGATCGCCGCCGACGCGGGCGCGATTAGGCGTCTGGACGCTCGGCATGATCGTGTTCGCCGGCTCCTGCGTGACGGCATATCTGCGGATCATGCCGGCGCCGGACTGCACCTATGCAAACACGCATGGGTTGCCCATTAATCCCCTTGCCGCGGCCGGGAGTCTTTTCTGCGTATGGGCGCCGATCCCCCAGTTCACGCCTCACTTCTGGAACACCAATATTCTCGACGGCACGCTCGATAGTCTGATGGTGGACAGCCAGACGCTCCAGGCCGTCTATTCCGCGGTCTTGTTCGTGCTTGCGATTCTGCTTTTTTCCGACTCGGCCGAGGCGGTCGTTCTTTTTGTGCTCGGCTGCATCGGAATCATCGTCGAGTTATGCCTGAGCCGCCAGACGGTTTTCCGCCATGCGGGCCATCTATTCATTCTGCTGATCGCGTCCTATTGGATAGCCGAGGATACGGCCACGCCGGCAAAAAAAAGGGCGTCGGCGCGCCGCGCGTTTCTAACGTTCATCCTGATCGTGCAATTGATCCCGGCGGCGTGGGCGTTTTATGTCGAAGGGACGCTTCCGTTTTCCGAGAGCCTGGCCGTCGCCAACTTTATCAAGCGAAATTTTCCGCCGGATATTCCTGTCGTCGCCGGAGACGACATGGCCGCCACGGCCCTCAGCGGATACCTCGGCCGGCCGGTCTATTTCGCGTCGAGGCAAGCCTACGGAACATACCTTATCTGGGATTCGCGGCGGCCGGCGCGATTCGATCCATTCTCGCCCATGATCGATTTTCAAGCCCGATGCAAACGCGACGCGATCTTTCTCTTGCCGCCGTATTGGATCGCCGACGGGCACGCCAAACCGCCGCCGGAACTGCATTTGAAAGTTCTTGGAGAATTTGACCACCTGATTTATTATCGCGATGCGTATGAGGTGACGCTGGCGAAGTACGTTCCGCCGAGCGGCCATTAGAGCGAACGATTCCCGGCTCGGCGGCTTGACGCTCTGCGTTCGTCGGGTCTTCCCACCACCGCGGGCCGCTCCAGGTTTACACCGGCGCCAACACCTGCGCCGAACGGCTGGGCAGATAAATTTGCACGCTCTGATTTCTGCCCCAGCACGGCACATGCTGCCATGGATACGACATGCCGGGCGCGATCCGGCCCTGGCCTTCAAACGGCTTGGCGTCCGTGTCCAACTCCAGCAGATAGTCCTTTGGATCGGGAACGGCGATCCGAAGGTCGGTGTAAGAGTGGGTCGGGTGGAAATTGAAAATGAAGACCAGCGGGCCTCGGCGGAACTCGAGCAGCTTCATCTCTTCGTGAACCATCAACTGCTCGATGAATTTGTCGTTGAGCAGATTCCATTTTTCATCGAGCCGCATCATCGCCGAATCGAAGTTATTCAGGCCTTTGTAGCGCAGGTTCGGATCGTCCACCAAAGACCATTGGCGGCGGGCATGATGATATGAATCGCGATTTCCCTCGCGCGGAAAATCGACCCATTCGGGATGGCCGAACTCGTTGCCGATGAAGTTAAGGTACCCTTCGCCGGCCAGGCTGAAGGTGATGAGCCGGATCATCTTATGAAGGGCGATGCCGCGATCGATGATAAGGCTCTGACTGGCCTTGTCCATGTGCCAATACATTTCCTTGTCCATCAGCCAGAACGCCAGCGTCTTGTCGCCGACGAGTGCCTGATCGTGACTCTCGGCGTAGCCGATATGCTTCTCGCTGTACCGGCGATTCATGAGGGTGTGATAGAGTTGGCCGAGATTCCACTGTTCGTCGCTTTTTTCTTTCAGGAGCTTAATCCAGTTGTCCGGAACGCCCATCGCCAGGCGATAGTCAAACCCAAGGCCGCCCTCGGGGACCGGACGCGCGGTACCGACCATGCCGGACATGTCTTCGGCGATGGTGATGCAATCGGGCCTGAGCGTGTGGGCGAGCTGGTTGGCCAGTTGCAGGTAGGTTAGCGCGTCGGGATCGACGTTGTCGCCGAGGTAATCGTCGTAGCTGCCGAAAGATTTTCCCAGGCCATGATCGAGATAGAGCATGCTGGTCACGCCGTCGAAGCGAAAGCCGTCGAAATGAAACTCATCGAGCCAATAGCGCACGTTGCTGAGGAGAAAGCGTTGAACTTCATATTTGGCGTAATCGAAAAGCAGCGAATCCCAGGCGACATGCTGACCCCGCGGGCCGGCGTGGAAGTAGAGATGATCGGTGCCGTCGAAGAGATTCAGCCCCTCCTGCGTGTTCCTGACGGCATGGCTATGCACGATATCCATCAGGACGCGCACGCCCATGCCGTGGGCGACGTCGATCAGATGCTTGAGCTGTTCGGGCGTTCCGAACCGTGATGAAACGGCAAAAAAATTGCTGACGTGATAACCGAACGACCCGTAATACGGATGCTCTTGAATCGCCATCAGTTGAAGGGCGTTGTACCCGAGCGACGCGACGCGCGGCAAAATCTTCGCGGTGAACTCGTCGAACGTGCCGACCTTACCCTCTTCCTGGGCCATGCCGATATGGGCTTCGTAGATCCGCAGGCCGCCGACGAGGGCGGGCGTTTTGTTTTTGAATTCGTAGGGCGCCGGCGGGTTCCAATATAGTCCGGTAAACGCCGGGCTCCCCGGCTCCTGAACCACCCGGCGAATGTATGCCGGCAGGCGATCCATTTGCCCCTGCTTTTCCGTGATCACCAGGACTTTGACCCGGCTGCCATGAACGAGCCTTTTTCCATAAATCTCGTCGGGCAGGAAAACGCTCCACACGCCGTATTGATCGCGCACCATTGGATTGGCATAGCGCTCCCAATGATTGAAATCTCCGATGACGCGAAGCTGCAGCGCTTCCGGCGCCCATTCGCGATACCAGACGCCCGGTTTGCATTCAAATTCGCCGCGGTTAAGACCGAAATAGTGATGTCCCTGGCTGATCTGGCCCGTCAGACCGCCGGTGGCCTGAATGCGGGCGGCGGCGGTCTTATAGTGGTTGAATCGCGCGCGGAGTTTATCGGCGTAGGGTTCGAGCCAGGGATCGTGATCGATTAATCCCGTGCCGTCGGTAGTCCGATCGATCGATTGGGTCATAGATCAAACTATCTTCGTCGCCGACGATCGCACAAACAAGGAGTCCGCCTCCCAAGAAAGCAATTGACCGCCGACCAGGCCAATCCCAGCCTGCGGCCTCAGCCATGCGGCTTTCGTTGAACTTCCGCGAGGCGCCCCGAGGTCAAAGTGCGGCGGCCAGCGTATTTTTCGACGGACGGGGCGCTTTGCGCATGACGCGCGATTTGATCATTTCCTGCGCCAATGACTGTTGATATTGGAGGCTCTCGCCGATCTTGGAACTCTTGGCGTCCCACTCGGCCGGCCCGACGCTCAAGCGGGCGCGGATATTGGCGATGTATTTGGCGCTGGTTCCCCAGATGCGGGCCAGGTCACGATTGGGCAGGCGCCAATCGATGCCGCGCCAGCGCGAGGCAGGATCGTGGGGACGGACGTCATGAGCGCGCAAGATTCGGCGCGCGACCTGTTGCGAAAGGTTGCAGTCGAACATTTTCAGCACTTCGTATACGGGCAGGCCATGCAATTTTTCCCGATTGCCCATGACCCATTTGCTGAAGCGATGAACCAGCGCCCGCTGCGCGCTGGGGCCGATGCCGCGCGCCGCCCGAACCTGGCGGACGCGCTCGCGCGAGATGTTGAGCGATCGAGCGATTTCCGCGTCGCGTTTACACCAATCCACGCTGTCCCAGTCGTCGCTTGAAACGCGGCCTTCGCGGCGAAGATCCGGAAACGAATAATTGAACAGGTCCGCCCACCGATAAACCGAGGCGTAAGCCTCTTTCAATTCGGCGGCGATCGTCTGCAAATTCATCTCGGGCCGCAGTCGAGAGAATTTCTCGAACCAGCGATCGCGTGTCGCGGTGTGTTTCAACCCTGACGGCCACTCCAGTTTGGAGCCCCCGGTCATGGTGATCTCGTCTTTCCAGGCGTATTTCTAGTCCGTCTCCCAAGGCGAGGCTGCCTGATCCCCGCCGCATTCCGGCGAACTGTCCCCTTTTTGCGGCCGATCTTCCCAATCGGCCTGCCCACCCATTGTCAATAGAATTCGCAAGGAATCAAGCAAAAAATATTTGCGCAATCCTGTGACGCGCTAAGGCGGAGATAAATAATTCGGCCGCCGGTTGTCGTCCATCCCAGCTGTTCCACAAAACCACCCGCTGCCGATCCGGCGAAATTGCGCCGATCAGGCTCGCCGAACCGGCCAAAACGCGCAGTCCGCGATGTGAACTGTAATACTGCGTAATCAGCGGATCGGACAACCCCACGCATTGCACCGGTCCGTCGTCGCCCGCCAGCAGCAATCGCCAACTCCCCAGCCACGGCAGCGCCGCCGCCGCGCGGATGCGTCCAAAACGCCTGTTGCATGCCACTACTTTTCTCGAGCGATAATCGATTTCACAAAACGTGCCGTCTTCGTGCAGCGTTTCAAGCCGATCGTCTAGCGGCCAAATTCCGATCGCTTCCGAATCATTTGCATGGGCGAGCGTCTGGGCGGCGCCGCCGTCCCAAAGCATGATCCTGCCACCGGCGCTGAACACCAGCGCGTCGGCATCGAGCACGCGTAAATTTCGCGGCCCCATCGGCCCGCCGCCGACGCGCATGCTCGCGCCGATGGAGTTCGACGGCGGCAGCTCGGGGATCGCCGCCGGCGCCACGCCCAGGGCGGCCGATCGTATTGCCGACACCGGCGCATCAGGCGAACGGCGATCCCAGGAGACGATTCCCGCTTCGCTGTGCGTCGCCACGAACTGCTCGCGCCGCGGCCAATAGATCACGCGATTGAATCCCAGCGGCGAATCAGACCCAGGATCGGCAAATGCAGTAACGCGCGAAAAATCACGCGCGTCGACCAGCAGAAATCCGCGTTGGGCGCCGATCAGCAACATCGGGCGCCCGTCGATTTCTTCGGCCTGCACGCTTCGTAAAGGCCCCAGCGTCGGCGGCATCGGAAACAACTCGGGCGTGGGCGGCTGACGCCCGTCGATCGGACGACTCACGTCAACGCGCACCAGATACGGACCGGCCACCGCCCAGAGCGTTCCCCCCGTCTGTCGGCGAGCCTCGGCCAGCAGCAGCGATTGCATGAGTGATCCACGATCCGCCGGGTTAATCTGCTCGAGGATCTGCCCCGCCGACAATTCCGGCGCCTGCGCGCGCAAGGCTTGAAACTGCTTGAGCAGTTCCGACGCACGATGCAGATTTTCAACCTGCCCGGCCGCCTGTTTTTCCGCTTGCGCCTGCTGCAGAGCGCGCACGCGCTCGCGCTCGAACGTCGGGCTCTGAAAATCGGCCGAATAGGGCGGCAGCATTTCCACGCCGCACGCGAAAGCCACCGGCAGCGCCGCCGCCTTCAGCGCGTCGATCAACTCCAGGCGAGGCTGATCGATTTCGACCCATTGCCGGGCGTCGTGAGCCTGTGCGATTCGGGTCGCGGCGCCGCGCAGGGCGGGCATGAAATGACGGGCCACGTCTTCGGCGAAGACCGCGGGCCGGCCGTCCAGCAGGAGTTCTTCCAGCATCCGCCGTTCGGCGCGATCCGGAACGGCGCGCACGCCGGCGGTGAAGACGCAGCGCAATTCGTGCCCGTCGCGCGTCACCAGATCGGGAAATTCCCAGCGGATCCGCAACGGCGGCACGCGCAATTCGATGCCGGCGTTATCCCGGCGTGCCAGTTCGTTCTCGCGAAGCGGCATGTGACAGTCCCTCAAAAGACACCCGGCCGTCCAGCCGATCATCCCGCACGCGGCGCGGAACGTCGGGCGCGACCCCATCATCATACCCATCGGAATCGCCCGCGGGGATATAAAAGAACGTGATCCCCAGAATCGCATAAACGGCCAGCAGCAATACCCCCTCGAACCAATTGCTCTCCCCGTTTCGGCTGATCGTGACCACGATCACCACCGACAAAAACACGCCCGCCACTTCCAGCGGCGTGAAAATCATGTCCATCCGCCGGGCTTCGTGCATCCCGCCGGCCGTAAACGCCCAGCTCAGCAACACCAGGATCGGCGTGACGAACAACGCGATCTGCAGGCTGCTTTGAAACGCGATGGTCATCGCCGTATCCATGTCGTTGCGGACGGCGAGCACCACGGCCGTGGAATGCTCGGCGGCGTTGCCGATGATCGCCACCAGGATCACGCCGACAAAGACGTAGTTCCAGTGCAGCGATTCGGCCGCCTGCTTCACCGATCCGACCAGCAGTTCGGAAAAAACCGCGACAAGCGCCGACGCCAGAAAAAGCACGATCATACTTTTTCGCACCGTCCATTTTCCGGCGACTCCGGACAGGCCGGCCGGGTCTTCATCCGTCAACTGCGGGGCCGGCGTGAAAACGGGCCGATTCGCGCTGAGCGTAAAAATCAGGCCCAGCCCGTATACGATCAACAATACGACGCTTGTGCCGATCGAAAGCCCCTGTTCGCGCTGGACGAGATGGTCGGCTCGGCCCAGAAAGCTGAAATGAAATATCGCCGGCAGCAACATCGCGCTGACGGCGACAGTGAGCAGCCCGCCGTTGGTCTCGGCGCCGGCCTTGGAAAACATCTGGCGTTCGCGCTTCCACCCGCCGGCAAGCATCGCCGCGCCGGCCACCAGCAGCAGATTTCCCAGGATCGATCCGGCCAGGGAGGCTTTGGCCACGCCCACAAGTCCGCGCGATACGGCCACGATGCCGATGATTAATTCCGCCGCGTTTCCGAACGTCGCGTTGAGCAAACCTCCCCACGTCGGCCCGGTGCGGACGGCCAAGTGTTCGGTGGCCTGTCCCATGAGCCGGGCCAGCGGAACGATCGAAAGGCCGGCGAGGATAAACGTCGCCGTCGGCTCCCACGCTCGCCGCCCCGCGCCCGTCTCCCGCCCCAGCCAGTAGTGAACGACGAATGCCGCCGGCATCGCGAGATAGCCCAATAAATAAACCCACTTCATTGGCGGGGATTGTGAGCGGGAGTTGACCAAGCGTCAAACCGCCGACGCCGGAGAGGTCCCGGCCCGACATCCGAAAATCCGAAATCGAGTGGAAGTCGAAAGGCAAATGGCCGAAAACGGGAATGCATTTAGTTTGCGATTGGCGGCAATTTCTTTTCCTGCGCCTCGATCGCCCTTACGCTTCATCCCATGCGCATCATCGGTCACGGCATTGACATCGTGGAAACAGTCCGCATCGCCAAACTCGCCGACGATCACGGGCAACATTTTCTCGACCGCGTCTTCACGCCGGCCGAGCAAGCGTATTGCGCGCTCAGCCAGAAGCGCCGGTACGAACACCTGGCCGCTCGTTTCGCCGCCAAGGAGGCGGTGCTGAAAGCGCTCGGCACCGGATGGCGCGGCGGGATCGCATGGACCGACGTGGAAATCGTTAAGGATATCAGCGGCCAGCCGGGCATCGTCCTCACCGGCGAAACCCTTCGGATCGCCGACGAAATGGGAATCACCCGGTGGCACATCAGCATCAGCCATATCCAAACCCATGCGACCGCCAGCGCGATCGCCACGGGCGCGTAAGCCGCCCGGCCGCCGACTCGACGGATATCGTCAAATAAAAGCGCGAATACCAACGGCGCGGTGATTGGGTATACTAAGATCGCCGCGGAAGTTTCAATATGCGTGACCGGCTTAAATCCACCGAATGCTCCAGGTACCTGAAGGCGATCGCCGATCCGGATCGGCTGAAGCTGATTCAGTGTCTCGGCGCCGGTCCGAGGCATGTGGGCGATTTAACGCGCGAACTGAACAAGCCGATCGCCAATGTCTCGCATCATTTGGGCCTGCTGAAAAACGCCGGCATCGTCAACGCCAGCAAGAAGGGCCGGTTCGTGCTCTATACGCTGGCGCCGAAATTCCTTCGCCAGGCGAGTCAATCGCCGTTGAACGTCCTGGATTTCGGATGTTGCCGGCTTGAATTGGGGGAGAAGGAAAAAACGACGCCCTAATCCTTCTGCTTGGTGGCGCCGAGTTCCTTGGCGATTTCGCTTTCCAGTTCATCAAGTTTTCCAAGCTCCTGCTTTTCCTGGGCCAGGACATCCGCCTGGATCATCCGGTCGATTTCGTCGTCGCTGACGAGCCCCTCCTTGGCGCTGGGCGTTGAGCCGGAGATGGCGCTTTGCTCCATCGAATCGAGGAAGACCTCCATCCGTTCCTCCATGCTGCCGGATTGTGCGACGGCGCGTTCCCACTGGGCCTGCGTCTTGGTCAAATCCAGCTCGCCGAAAACCCGGCCGATTTCGCGCGCCATCAGATTCATCGACTCGGCGAACTGCGAATTCGCTTGCGCCTGCGCCTGGATAAGCATGGCATTTTTCATCGTCAGCAGTTGGCGTTCGAGCATCTTTTTAACGGCGGCTGTTCGCTTGAGATTGCCGCGAATGAATTGGTATTGTTGTTCGTCGCCGATCTTGCGGGCGTGTTGGGCGTTCTTGATGAAGTCTTCGGAAAATTTTTCCTGCTGGCGGATCGATTTTTCGATCGCCCGCAAGCCGGATCGGATCTTCATCTCCCGATCGACGCGCCGCTCGTCTTTACTCTTGAAGAGGCCCATGGCCAGATTGTATCTCGATTAGGTAACGTGGACCATGCCGCGTGCGAAATCGAGTCTATGGGTTTCGCGCTCGCCCGGTCGGCCTTACAATTCACGACATGCAACTTCAGCGTTTGATGGACGTCATGGAGGAAATCGCTCCCACGCGGTTCGCCGAGTCATGGGACAACGTCGGACTGTTGGCCGGTGATCCCGCGCAAGAAGTCGGCGACGTCTTGCTGGCGATCGATTACACGCGCGAGGTGGCCGACGAGGGTCGCCGGCTCGATTGCCGCACGGTCATCGCATATCACCCGCCGATATTTCACGCGTTGAAGAGGCTTGTCGCCGGAAGCACGGTGTTCGACGCCATCCGCCGGGGGGTGGCGATCTATTCGCCGCATACGGCGCTGGACGTGGCTGATGGCGGCACGAACGACGTGTTATGCGACGTGCTTGGGCTTGAGGATCGCTCGCCGCTGAAGTTCGCGCAGAGCAAGGCGACGCAATGCAAGCTGGCGACGTTCGTGCCGGAATCGGCGGTGCAGCGCGTGAGCGAGGCGTTGTTCAGCGCGGGCGCGGGGCGAATCGGAGACTATTCGTCGTGCAGTTTTCGTTCGCCGGGAACGGGAACCTTCTTCGGGGAAGACGGAACGCATCCCGCCGTCGGGGAAAGCGGGCGACTGGAACAAACGCCGGAAGTCCGGCTTGAAACGGTGGTGGCGCTCGATCGGGTTCGGGCGGTGGTATCGGCATTGAAAAAAGCGCATCCGTATGAAGAGCCGGCCTTCGACCTGAACGAACTATCGGCGCCGCCCGAGGGGCGGGGCATCGGCCGGGTGGGCACATTTTCAAAGCCGGCGGAACGCGGGGCATTGATCGCAAAATTGAAGGCGGCGTTGTCGCTGGACCACCTGCTGATCGCCGGCCCGGAATCGGGTACGGTGAAAAAAGCCGCGGTCTGCGCCGGCGCCTGCGGCGATCTGCTCGACGAAGCGATATCGCAACAAGCCGAATTCTACGTTACCGGCGAAATGCGCCACCATGAGGCGATCAAGGCCGCCGCCGCGGGATTGACGGTTGTTTGCACGCTCCATTCCAACAGCGAGCGCGTAGCGCTCAAGCGCCTGAAATCGCGTCTGGAGGAACAGTTGCCGGGGCCGGCGTTTCATCTGAGCCGGGCGGATCGAGATCCGTTTTCGATTCGGTGACCGCGCGCGTCAACGGAAATGCCTCGCGCACGCCCCTGGCCACGTCGGCGCCCCCTTTGGCCCAAAGCGCCGAAAACTGATCCATGTAATGCGACGATCGCTTCAGCGTCGCGCGAGCGAGATCGAGAACCTTCGCTTGCAGCATGGCATCATGGTGCGGCAATAATTCTTCCAGGGACATCTGCATCGCCCGTTCCGTCAGCACCACATAATCGTGCCAAAGGCCCAGCGCCTCCTGCATCTTCTTGAAATTGCCCATGACGCCCGCCGGCAGTTTATGACCCTGAACCGCGGCCATTTCCAGCGTGTAGCGGAAACTTTTTCCCGCGATTCGAACCGCGTGCGGATCTTGTCGAATGCCGGCGTCGCCCGCCACCGGGCCCGCGGTCAAACGATCCGCCTGCTCGGCGAAGGAATCCAACTGCGCATGCAGCGACTCGGCCAGCAGCGAATCCCCCGCCTCGCGCGCCTCGTCCACTTCTTCGCGCAATCCCCACCACGTTCCCAGCCGCGACAGCACGCGGGCCGGCGTTCCCTTGCCGGTCGATTCCTCCCTGACCTGCTCGCGCCGGAGCGTAAGCCGGCCAAGCAGCCATTCGATCGCCTGCGCGTGCGGCTTGGATTTCAAATCGGCGAGGTGCTCGATCATGACGTCCAGATCGCGCATCGGACCCAGGCGACGACGAAGCTTGCGAAGCGCCTTGGAAAAGGGTTTGAGATGTTCGTCGCACAGCGTCGGCTCAAGCAATTCCAGCGCGGCCTTCAGCCGTCGCGTCGCCACCCGCGATTGATGAATTGAATCGGTTTCCCACTGCTTCATCGCCCTGGGAACGTGCCCGCGAAGCGATTCGACGAGCTCGTCGATATAGTCAAGCAACGGAAATCGATCCTGCTCCTTCTTGGGCATAAGCCGGCGATTGTACGTCGAGCGGTCGCTGTTCACCACGAATAGCCGCTTTGCGTCTGAAGCCAAAATTTATCTTCTTCAAACCTAAGTCAAATCTAAACCAAATCCGAATCGGCAATCCGGATGGCGATTCGACGACGCTAAACGGGTATACTCATATCAGCGGCCGCAACGCGGATTTTTCGCAAAGGAGATCGTCCATTTGTCAGAGCTGAAACGAAAAGAACTCTCCGTCCGCCAGGAACGGGCTATTTTAGTCGGCGTTATCCTGCCCGATTCCAACGCCGACCCGCGCGACCCGCTGGGCGAACTGGCGTCGCTCGCCAAAACGGCCGGCGCCAAGGTCGTCGGTAAGGTTTTGCAGAACCGCCATAAGATCGATGCCGGTACTTACATCGGCAGCGGCAAGGCGATCGAAATCGCCGAGTTGGCGAAGGAGCAAAAAGCCGACGTCATCATTTTCGACAACGATCTGTCGCCCGGCCAGATCGGCGGCCTTGAAAGACTTATTAACGAGACGATCAATTCGCAACGCCTTGAAGGCGTGAAGATCATCGATCGATCCGAGCTCATTCTCGACATCTTCGCCACCCGCGCTCAGAGCCATGAGGCCAAGCTGCAAGTCGAGTTGGCGCAGATGCAATATACGTCGGCGCGACTGGTGAAGATGTGGAACCATCTGGAGCGCATCGCATCGGGCAGCGGCGGCGGCATGGGCATCGGGGCCCGCGGGCCCGGCGAAACGCAGCTCGAAACCGACAGACGGCTGGTCAAAAAACGGGTCTCGATCCTCAAGGCGGAAATCGAAAAAGTCCACGGCCGCAAGGCTCGGATGGTCGAGCAGCGCACGCTCGAAAACTTTACCGTCTGCATCGTCGGCTACACCAACGCCGGGAAAAGCACGCTCTTTAATTCCATCACCGACGCCCATACCTACGCCGACGACAAGCTCTTCGCCACGCTCGATACCAAGACGCGCGCATGGAAGCTGGAAAAAGGATCGGAAGTTTTATTGAGCGATACGGTCGGCTTTGTTCGCGATTTGCCGCACGGCCTGGTGGCCAGTTTTAAGGCGACGCTGGAAGAGGCGATTCACGCCGACCTGCTTTTGCACGTTCTGGACGTGGGGCATCCGCATGCCGAGCAGCAGTTTAAGACGGTGCATGAAGTGTTGAAGGAGGTGGGCGCGACCGGCAAGCCCGAGCTGTTGCTCCTGAACAAGATCGATACCGAAGAAGGCGAAGCCGCCTACCCGGTGTGGCGCACGCTGCATCCCAGCGCCATCCCGATCAGCGCCAAAAACGCGACGGGGTTGAAGGAGCTGACCGAAGCGGTTTTGAAAGCCGTCCGCGGCACGCAAGTAGACGTGACGCTCGAGGCGGACGTGGAAAACGGCCGGCTGATTTCATTTATCGAAAAGCACAGCCATATTCACGACCGGCAATTCCTGGATTCAAAAATCATCATGAAAGCCGTGATGGGCAAGCGCGTGCTGGCGGACCTGTCGCGAAACGAGCAGGTCGAGGTGAAAGCGGTCGAGAGTCTGGATGACCAGTAAATACTAATGCCCGTCCTGCAGGGATGATGTTTTTCCATCCCGCGGGGCCCGACCCTTCCACCGTGCAGAAATCAAAACATCTTCGGCCGTCTTGCGCACGCCGTCGACGTGATCCGCATTCTCCGAGAGCGACTGTACATCCAACTCCAGCGCCCGCCCTGCGACCAGGCGATACATGTGCGTTTCATCGGCGATCTTGCCGTCCTTGGTCTTGTATCGCTCATGAATCTTGATCGCGAAGCGCGGGTCTTTTTCGATCACCGGCGCCAAGTCGAGCGCCTGCCCGTTTTTCTTGTGATTGATGCGAAGCTGAGCCACGATCTTCTTCGCCGCGTCCGCGTTGGTCGATGCGTTTTCGGGCAAGACCTGAAGCGCGAAATACCCGTCTTCGTCCGCCGCGATATACACCGCCGCCATATTGCCCGGCAAATTGCTCTCCTGCAACCGCCAACCTGCCGGCGGCGCGTACTCAATCCGGCCGTTGAACAATGTCGCCGAAGAAGACTGCGTCGCCGGAGCGGCGGCGTCGCTTTGAATTCCCGCGAACACCCACGGCAAAATGCACAATGAGATTATTCGATATCCAAACATCTGGGCGCCAATCGTAAAAACGAGATCGATAATTTGAGATCACGCATTTTCCGCCGGACAACGTGGCCGCCCCGGTCGAACGTCATTGGCGGAGTTCAAATACAACGCGCATGACGTTCCATCTCATTCCACCCGTCAATGTTTCGTCGCCCAACGAAATTAAGGTCTTCGCTCCGCTAGCGCCTTCCCAATATCCAGCCATTAACTCACCTTACTCCCCGCGGGCGCCGCTTCCGATGGGGTGATGATGATTACCTTATTGAGGGCCGCGTCGGTCGCCGCAAGCAGCATCCCCTGGCTGATTTCCCCGCGCATCGTTCGCGGTTCGAGGTTGGCGACCACGATAATCTGTTTTCCGACAAGTTGCTCCGGCGGATAATATTGCCGCAGCCCCGCACAAATCTGGCGTTTCTCGCCGCCGAGATCGATTTGAAGAACCAGTAGCTTATCGGCGTTCGCGTGCGGCTTGCACTCAAGCACCGTCGCGACACGCAATTCAAGTTTCGCGAAATCGTCGTATTTAATAAGAGCGGTTGTCGTCTCCGACATAATGTCCTCCGAAAGCACTGGCCGCCGCAGCGCTCCACGAGCCGCTGTATGGAAACCGACCAATCAAGAGCGTCCACTTTACGCTGAAAATTCGCGTTTCCAAGTGACTCTACCCTTAGACGCACGGACGGCGCACATTTTATCGCGCATTGTAGCGATGTCATCTGGCCCCGCGTTTGCTCACAACCCTATGGCTGGGGAATTGTCCACAGCCATAGCAAGGAACCACTTATGAAGAATTACCTTTTTGCGGCGCTTCTCGGAACCAGCCTGCTTGGCATGCCCATGTTGGTCGGCTGCGACAGCGGAAAAGAATCGACGAAAAAAGAGGTCGAAACCACGCACAGCGATGGTTCAACCACCGTTGACAAGAGCAAGAGCACCACCGACGCCAACGGCAATACGAAGACCGATACCGAACATAAGACAACGCCGTAACTCGATTGTCGCGATGCATCTGTCGCCGACCAAATGAGTCATGGGCTGAAACGAAACAACGATTTGTTTCGCTTCAGCCCTTTCTCATTTCATTCCTCAGCAGTTCGATTACGCTTGCGTCCAGCCCGGGAATGGGCAAGTCCGCGGCAATTTGAGCGAGGGGTTGCAGAACAAAACGGCGCTCGCCAAGCCGGGGGTGGGGAAGAACTAATTCGTCGGTCGTGATGATTTGCTCGCCGTACGTCAGCAGATCGAGATCGATTTTTCGAGGTCCCCATTTTTCGCGGCGAACGCGTCCCAATCGGCGTTCGATCTCCAACAGCCGATGAAGCAGATCGATCGGCGCCAGTGATGTCTCCAATTCCGCGGCGGCATTCAGAAACGGCGGCGAATCCGCGGGGCCTCCGACGGCCGGATTATCCAAAAAAGAAGAAACGGCCGTCACGCGCACGTCCGGCGTCGCGCCCAGCATCGCCAGCGCATCTTCCAGATTCTTGCGGCGATCGCCGAGATTGGCGCCGAGCGCGATATATGCCGTTGCGGGTGAATGCAAACTTGGCTCCTGCCGACAAACGCTATTTCCCGGCCGGGAAACCCTCGCGGGTAAAGCGCCCGTTTTCGCTGAACGTGACGCCGTCGATTTCGATTCGTCCGCCGTTTCGCAGATCGACCACCATGTCCCAGTGCACGCCGGATTGATTCTTGTTGCCGGTTTCGGGATAGCCCGCCCCGAT
Source organism: Tepidisphaeraceae bacterium (assembly GCA_035551995.1). Lineage (GTDB taxonomy): Bacteria > Planctomycetota > Phycisphaerae > Tepidisphaerales > Tepidisphaeraceae > RYN-428. The sequence continues at coordinate 23,488 of DASZME010000088.1, read as the reverse complement.
GGCGAAATGGACCGTCCCGCCGATCTTTTCGTCGAACAACGTGTTGCGCGTGTACTGGCGGATATTGTAATTGGTCCCGATCGCGCATTCGCCGAGGAATCGGCTGCCCGCGTCGGTATCCAGCATCGAAAAAAGAAAATCCTGCCCCTTCGACGCCGACGCATCGACCACCTTGCCGTCGCGAAACGTCAGCTTGATGTCCTGAACCTCCCGGCCATGGTGGACGGCGGGAAAGCTGAAATGGATCACGCCGTTCACGCTATCGATGATTGGACCGGTAAAGACTTCGCCGTCGGGGAAGTTTTCGTGACCGTCGCAGTTGATCCAGCGATGATTCGCGACGCTCATGCGCACGTCGGTACCATTGGCGGCGGTGACGCGGTAATCACTTTTCCCGTTGAGAAAATCCGCAAGCCGCTGCTGCGTTTGGCTGATCCGCCGCCATCCCGCGACCGGGTCGGCCTCGTTCAAAAGCCCGGCGCCGAAGACGAAATCCTCGTACTCCTCCAGGCTCATGTCCGCGTCCTGCGCGGAAGCCTGCGTTGGATACTGCGTGCCCGACCACCTCAGCTTCCCCTCTGCCGCGCGATTCATGAATATTTCCGAAATCGGTTTCCTGGCGGCTTGTTGGACTCCGATGCGCTTGGGGTCCACATTGCTCAAGGCCTTGGTATTTTCGTCCGCCCAGATACCGATCGAACAATCAATTTTCTCGATCTCATATTTGGCGATCGGATTGACGTAGGTGAGCTGTTCGTGGCCGGCGTTTTTTAGAAATATCTCGGTCAGTTCCTCCGGATTCATTCGCACCAAAGGATGACCGCCCGCCTCGATCACCTTGCGGTACAACTCGACGATCAGCGGCTGTGCCACGGCGGCGCCCGAGATACGCACAATTTGTCCGGGCTGAACGCCGACGCTGTAATTGACCAGAACGCCGGCGAGCTTGGCAAGTCGAATATCACGCATCGCGGATATAGTAGCGTCGGATCGCCTTGCCGCCACGTTTCGGGGCAGCCGGTATTTCATTTTAATCCGATTCCCGCTTCGACGGACGCGGTAGCACAGAATTTGCTCTGCGAAGGTTCATCTGGTGTGCTGCCCCATGGCGCGTTTCAGTTTTTTTTTGGAGTATTTGCAATGTTGGGATTAATCAAATTGGCGGCTTATGCGTTGCTCGGTTACTGCATGTACGAGTTTTACAACGGCCTGATGAGCGGATCGAGTTCCTCCGTTAATCGCGGGCGGGGCCAAATGAACCAGGGAATGCGCGGTTCCATGGAGCGCGAAATCAGCGGCCAATCCCAACCCCAAAGCGCGGGCAGCCGCTAAAACGCCGCTTTGCGCTATTACATTTTTAGGCGCGTTGCAGCGTCTCTGGGTTTAGCGGCCACGCGCGGCGCCTGTTGTCGGCCTTTCGCGGCTTCGACCCGGACATACGCTAAATCGATCCCGTAGTTTTATTGCTGCGCCAGAAAATGCCATCGGCTCCAGAGCTTTGGCGTCAACTCTGCTTCGCTGGGGACGTCGGCGGTGATGCCGGTGGCTTTGTTGCTCCAGTAAACACGTTGCATGGTGCGCGTGCCGTCGCCTCTAAGAATGCCGAGATCGCCCCGGATTGTCTCGCCGGATCGGGGGTTGAGGCCCAAGGTCGAGAGTGGGATCGAAAATTCATAAAATGCCGAGTCCATTTTTCCTTTAGCGCTCTTGATAACGCTGCTCGCCAGCGTCACCTGCGCGCTGACGTCGTCGACGCGGTCAAGCGTGATTGTTCGCCAGGGTGAACTGAAAGGAACCGCCTCCTTCGTGCCCGGCACGACGGCGCGATACAAAACGGCGAACGTCTTGCCTTTGATCTGCGTGACCAAAAGCCGCTGATCGCCTTCCACCGCGCGAGTGCGCTTCGGATCGGCGGCAGGGTTCGCGCCGATCATTAAATCAAGGGCGCCGCCCGTTTTGAACGGCGCGGCGGGCATCTCGCCGGAATTGAGCAGGAGGTTGGCGTCATCGGTGCGGAAGGCGGCGTAAAGACGGTCGCCGGAGACCGCCACGGCGGCGGACACATTGTGTGGCTTGCTGTCGCTGTTGAACCATGCCGCCACGCCGCTCTTATCGATATCAACCCAATGCGCCGACGCCCAATCCTCGAGTTTTCCGTCGACGACGGGGGCGCTGGCGACGATCGGCACAATCAACGTGTCCTGGCCGTGGAGCTGTTGCCGTGCGGCTTCGCGCTCGACGAAAGCGGCTTGGGCGTTTTGCAGGTCTTTTGCGGAGAGGGTCAGGGTCGATTCGGGAAGACGCCGAATGGTTTCAAGGCCGTCGACGCGCACTAGGCTCGTTCGCCCGCCGTCGACAAGATAGATTTCCCCGTCCGGCGTTTGAGTGATGGTGGGCCAGAAATTTTCGCCGTGCATGGTGACGTCGTTGAGGAGCATCCCGCGCGGCGCCGCGGGCATCGCCCAGGAATTGCCGCGGCGCTCGTCCTGAAAAAGCGTGGCGACGAACAACCCGTCGGCGGTGAAGAGATAGGCGTTGCCCATGTTGCCGTTGATCGCCCAGATCGGCCCCGCGTCGCTTTTCGCCGGCGTGACAAATCCGCCAAGAAGACGGGTAGTGCCGATCAATTCACCGGGCATCTCGGGCGGCGGCGATTCGTGCGATGCATGAAGCCCTGGCCACAGGCTGGGGTAAGACCACTTCGACTGGCCTTTGAACACGCCGCCCATCGACTGCGGGGCGAACGGCGCCGGCGCGATCGTCAGCACGCTCCAGCCGTTGTCGGCGATCAGCACCTGATCGCCGCCGGAACTGGTGGGAGATTGTGCGCCGGCGATAATCGTCTCGCCCGCGGCCAGATCGTAGACCGGCACGCCCACCGCGGTGAAACTCCTGGGCGCATATCGAACGGCCAAATCATTCACGCGCGATTCGACCAACGATAAATCAGGCATCACCGTGACGGCGCCGGTCCTGGCCTTGACGATCTTCACTTCGTTTGGCTGTACGAGCCCGTCACCGTTGAGATCGGACCAGAGGAACATCGCCGGGTTGCGATAGGCATCGCCGTGCCGATCGAGGCCCGCGGGCCAGAGCGATTTGAATTCGTCGGCTTTCAAGATATCCCAATCGTTGGCGCGTCCCATCGCCGCCACGGGGACGGCGATTTCGCCGCGATCAAGCCAGACCAGACAGACGGCGGCGCCGCCGGTCGGGTTGCTATCGTCGCAGTTGGAGAAGTAGCGGCGGCCTTGCACGTAGACCGGCGTTTCCGGCACGCCCGAGCGTTGCGGCATCGCCAGCGGCTGCGACTCGGCTCGGAAAAAAACGCGCGAAAGCTGCGATGTTCCGCGCCGCCAATCCAGCGCGAATTCCATGCCGTGATAGTAGAAACGATTTTTATCTTGCGGATCGAGCTTGCCTCCGCCGCCGTATTCCGACGGGCCGTAAAAAGCGTTGGCGAGTTTGCCGTCAAGCGTCCAGACGCTGACGCGCTTGGGCTGGAAATTGGTTTCCGCCACCCACAGGCAGCCGCGGCCGTCGATCGTCAGGCCATTCGGATCGTTCAAATGGGAAGGATCATATTTGCCGGCGGCGGGCTTGCCGGGATCTCCTATGGCGCGAACGAACCGCCCCGCGGCGGTGAAGATTTTCACCTGATCGCTGTTGCCGCGATCACTGATCAAAATGCTCCCGTCGTCGGCCAGCGCGATCTGCTGCGGGTCTTCAAGACCCGCGTGAACCAACACCTCCGGCGTCGGCAGCGTCGGATCTTGTTTGAAGGTCATCGACGGATAACGAAGCAATTGCGTGCCCGACAACACCAGCAATCGCCCCTGTGCATCAAACGCCAACCCGCGCGGATTATGCAGCGGCGCCTTGCCGACGACGGCCTTCTTCGCGACGTCGACAAAGACAAGCTGGTTGAGGCGCGCGAGGCTGAACACCAGCACGCCGTCGCGAACCGCGATGCCGCCAAGATGGGTTCCCCAGGCATCTTCGCGCCGTTCGGCGCCGCTCTCTTTCTCGGGGAGGAACGAATATTTAAGGATCGGCCGATTTCCTTGCGCGGTGAATGTGGTGAGCGCGGTGATGCGGATTTCGCCGTGCTTGTTCTGGGCGTTTTTCGGGGCGGCGTCATCGGTCCAGGCGGCGGCGGCGTAGGCAAAAACGTCGCCGGTTTGCGGGCCGGCGTCGCGCGCGAGAAACGGGGCGCCGGTCCAGTTGCCGCCTACCCATCCCTGGCCGCCAAGCTTGCGGCCGTCGAGATCGACATACGCCAATCCATCGCCCCCTTCGGTCACATAGCTGCCGAGAAGAACGACCGGTTTGCCCCCGGGCGCGCGATCGCCGGGAACGTACAGCGCGCTGCTCGGCGGCGTGTGGTTGGCGAGCCATCCGCCGGTATGGTCGGCGGTATTCCAGGCGGGGGCGCCGGCGTTGTAGACCGGAAACTCATAGTGAAGATCGACCTCCTTGCGGACCAGTCCGCGCACGCGATATTCGCCGGGATCGACGAACTGCGCGGGGACGTAGTAGATGCCGTGAGCGGCCGCGTCTTTATCGCGCAGCAGATCGTTGGAGCCGTCCCACGCGACGGTATTTTCGCCCGCCGGGAAATGGGTTTCGCTGACCAGGTTGCGCACGCGCGTGCCGTCGGGCTTCTCGATGACCAGCGTGACGTAACCGGGCTCCTTTAACGTAAATCTCACGGCGATGGGAGGCGCCGGAAGCTGCTCTTTTTGCGCCGGAAGAATCGCGGTTTTTAGATTGCCGTCGCCAAGTTCCTCGAAGGCCATCAGTTCGCCGAGCCAGATGCGTTTGCCGTCGAACGTCTTACCCTTGAGATGCCCTTCGGCTCTGGGGATCGGCCTGGTAATCCGTAGGCGCACGGCGCGGGTCGTGATGGCTTGTCCGAGGTCGAGCCAGTCGACGCCGAGCGTGCGCGGATATTGATTTTCGATTTTGTCGAACGTGCCGACGGTTTTCCAATCGGTGGCGGCGGCTTCGCGCGGATGCCGATCCTTCGGACCCGTGTAGACTTGAACATCGACGGCGCCGAATCCCGCCCAGAGGGCGTTTAGCGCGCGAATGGGAACATCCTGTGCCCAAACCAGCATGACATATTCCGGGTGATCCGCCGAAACGATTTGCGCCGCGCCGTCGCGGCCGTTATCCCACGTTTTCCATGTGCCGTCGTCGGTGAGATTGTTGATGAGCGGCGCAGCCTCATTTCTGCTGCCGGCGCCGGCGATCGCCTGCGGGGCGATGTTGGCCACGCGATCGGCGAGCACTTCCGCCCCGCCGAGCCAGCCGGAGTAATCCGTGTCCGACAGGGCGGCGACGTGCGTGAATCGCAGCGCCCGCGTCACCGTTCCCGGCGGCAGCACCCACACCGCAAATTCCCCGCGCGCCGAAACTTCTTCCGCGCCCGGGCGCGCGTCCACCAGGCGCGTCGCGGGAATCCAAATCGATTCGTCGGCAAGATCACCCGGATAAGCGGCGTTGGCTTTCAAAACGCTCAAGCTGCCGCCGCTTTTCACCAAGACCGAACCTACGGGAATGGCCGACTTAAAACCGATTCGCAGATGCCGAACCCCCGGCGTTTTTGAATCGCCAAATGTGACGCCGTTATGTCCGGGCTGCGTCGTTCGCGTCCAGATAACCCAGTTGGGTCCCTCGCGAAGCGCGACGGGGCTGGTGGCGCCATCGACCCATTGCGAAAAGGCATCAGCGTCGAGCGCCGCCGATTCCAGGGGCGTCTGGAATGCGTCCGCTTTCGGCGCGGCATCGACGCGATGGCAGAAGATCATGATCGCGACGACGGCGCACATCATGCCCGCGAAACGAAAGTGAATCGGACCTGAGCGTTTAGAATCTTTCGTAGCGCAGCCGTCCCGGCGGTATCGTCCTGAGACATTTTTTGTGTGGGCGGCGCGAGCTTCAGTCGCGAAACACGCCCCGCAAGCGGGGCCGCTAAACTCAAGAACGCTACGGCGAGCGGAAAAATGTTCCAGCGTCGGGCAAGGGCAAGACGCCTGTGCTACGCGCAATTCGACGACGCCGGTTCGGGAAGCAAATAATCGCATGAATTCTCGCTATTCGAAAATAAATGATCCCCAATATTGCGGGGAAAGCTGGAGTTCGAAAACGACGTCGTCAACCAGGCCGGTGTGTTGGTTGGACCAGTAGCTTCGGAGCCGGGTTCGCGTGCCCGAGGCGTCATTGAAGGTTGCGCCGACGTCGCCGGGAATCGTGAGGCCCGGCGACGCGCTCAAGCCGATAGCAACCATCGGGATCGCCGCCTCGACCACATATTGCCCCTTGTCGATTTTCACCTTGATTTGAGCGTCGGCCACCACATCGACAAAGTCAACCTGGTAGCCCTTAAGAACGCCGGAACTAAAGCTGCGCGGCTTTTTGACGTCGGAGACGAATCGATAAAGAACCGCCGTCGGCTTTCCCTGAAAGTTGCCGATGGCCAGGCGAATGTCTCCTTTTCCGGCGGCGGTGCGTTTGGGAGCGGCGGCAGGATCGACGCCAAGTTGAAGATCGACGGTATCGCCGCCGACATAGATCTGCGAAATATCGCTGGCGCCATTGACCCACGGCGTCGCGTCTTTCACTTCCCAGCCGACATAGAGCATAGTGTCGTCGTGGGCCATGGCGGTGCGGATGGCCGATTCTTCGGTCTTGCGATAGGAGACGATTTCACACCCCTTGAAATCATTGGCGAACTGGCCGGTGAAATGAACGGCCATGCGTTTGACCGTAAGTTGGCGGGCGCCGGCGGAAGCCTGTAGCGCCTTCTCGCGGAAGGCCAGCGCGGTGTGGGTGTCTTGCTCGCTCAGCGTAATCCGGCTGCCGGGGATGGCGACGGTTTTTTCAAGGCCCGTAAGCACAAGATTCCAGGTGGCGCATTTGCCGGCTTGAACATAAATTTTTCCGTCGTCGCCCTGCGTTGCCGACCCGCCGAAATCTTCGCCGCCGGAACCGGGGGGAAGGTTGGTCATGTCGACGCCAGGCGTCGCCGCGGCCGGCCATTTCCAGTCGAAGACGTTGCCGTTAAAGAGCCGGGTTAAATAGAACCCGTCCGAAGAAAGCACGCCCCATTCCCCGACGTTTCCGTTGATGATCCAAAAGTCGCCGACGCCGGAGGCGTTTGCCGTTCCCACCGCGCCGTAGGCTCCGCGGAAAAGCCCCGGATCGGCGGCGGGGGCGTTGTGCGAGCCATGCACCTGAAAAAACGGATTCGGATACGTCCAGAGTTCCTTGCCGCCGGCAAGATCGAAGCAGGTCCAGAGATAGAGAGCCGGATGATTTTTCTTGCGAAGGTTGATGAGAATTTTTGTGTTGTCGGCGCTGGGAAGCGCGCAGCTCATGCCCGGCTCATAACCGTCGCTCATCGCTGGCGGCAAGTCTTTAAGCTTCGTGAAATCGTAGCTCGGAGCGCCGACGGTAGTGAAGCCGTCCATCGGCAATAGTTTGAGTTTCTGGTCCACATTGTCATAAACATAAAGCCCCATGTCGGGGCCGAGGTTGAGCGACCACCCGTTTGATCCGGTGACGCGCAACGTGCCGGGGCGGGTTTGAGCTTGCCGCGCTTGGTGATTGGCGCCGCCGCGATCGACCCAGAGGACGGTGTTGCCGCCGCCGGAACGAAATTCAGGCTCGGTTCCTTCGTTTCGGAGTTCGGTTCGCACGACGTAATTTGCGTCGCCGAGTCGCTCGAAGATTTTCAGGCTGCCCATTCCATGGTCGCCGCTGTGGGCGAAGAGGTAGAGTTTGCCGTTGGACCCTTCGCGGAATGCCGCAAAATCGTGATACTCACGATCGAACGTGCCGACGCAGACGGATTTGCCGGTCTTCGGATCGAGACGCCATTCGCACCCGACTGACACCATGAGATCGGGATCGCGCGGATTGATGGCGGCGCCGGAATTTCCATAATGCGGCGGGCCGAAGAAATCTTTCACGAACTTACCGTCCGCCACCGACCAGACGCTCACGCGCTTGGGATGACGATCGCGCTCCATCACCCAGAGTTTGTCCTCCTTATCGACGGCGATGCCCGCGGGATAAAGCATGCCGTCCGGCTGCCATGGTCCGATCTCCGCGCGGCCCCCGCGCCGGCCGATGCGGCGGACTTCTTTTCCGCCGGCGTCGAAGATGGCGACCTGCATTTCCCCGGCGCCAAGACTTACATATAGATTTCCGGCGCTGTCAGTGTTTAATCCAGCCGCGTTCGGGGCGTCGGCGAACGGCTTGCCTTGGCCATTCGTCGGATCGAAAGCCACGATCTTCCCGCCGTCCTGAACGACGTAGATCAAATGCTCGTTAATCGCTTTAATCGCCCCGCCGTCTGCAAATGGCCAGCGCTTGATGAGCCGCCCACTCCCGCCGTCCAGCACCACAATTTCCCCCGGCGCCGGCGAATGAATCGCGCCGCCGAAGATCGCATCAACTTGCTCCCGCCTTAACCTTGCCCCACGGGCTTCGTTCTCGATCAATCGACTGTTGAAGGCTGGATCATTTCGGCGATAAATCAAATCGTTAAGTGCCGCGGCGAACTCGACTCCGAATGGATGCCCGCCACCGACCGTAAACGCCCGCTCCAGCGGCGTTCCTCGAAGGATTTCATCCAGCCGTTTCGGCGTCGATGGGCCCATTAACTTCAGAACGCGCGACGCCAAATCGCTGCCGACTTTCAATTGCGTCGCGACGGCTTTCCAATCCGTCACCTGATCCAGAAAAAACGTCGGATCGCCCGAGGTCAGATAAATCTTTCCATCATGCGCGTCGATGAAATTAAAATGATCCGGCCCCTGCGGCCCATCCCCATAAATATCCTTCAGTGTCAGAAGATGATCCGTTTTTCCCTTCCAAACGCCATACGTCCCGGCCTTGGCGTCGGCGAGGCTGATGATCGTCGAGCTGTTCATCCATCCCACCTTGGGATGCAGGAGATAGATCTTGCCGTTGTCGGTCGCGATCGATTCCGGGTCGGCGGCGCCGGTCGTGTTCTGCAAGGCCCAGATGACGTTGCCTTCGAGATCGGTCGCCAGCAGATGACGTCCGCCCTCGGCGCCGTCGCACGCGAGGTACATCCGCTGGCCGTCAGTGACGACCGCCGTCGGCATGCCATGATCGCCGAGCCACATCGTCGTCACGTCCGATTCCCACGGTGCTTTCCCGCCATAGTCCGCATAGCCGCGAAAGGTGAGCTTGGCGCCGGGATGGGCGATGGCTTTCCATGTGTAATCGCCAGCCGGGACAGGCTCGCCGGGCGTGCGATACGTCGCGTCGGTCAGGCCATCCCATTGAATTGTCTGTTCACCCTTTTGCCGCTGATCCCAGTTCAGCAAATGCCGAACGATCTGCCCGTCGCGATTGAGCACGTTGAGCGAAACATACCCGTCAAGCGGCATCGTAAACGCGATCGGCTTAAACCCCGGCCACTCGAATTTGCGAACCAGTCCGGTCCAATCCACGGTCGGCGTCCCGCCGGTCATCGACACGTTAAACGTGCGGCCATCGGCGACGCGGACCGGCGGCGGCGCGATGCTTCCATTGGGCTCCAGCGTCGCCCAGCCCCAGTGCGTAAAGGCGCGAAACGTAAAAATGCGATCGGGCTTGGCGATCTTTTCGTCGAACAGATCCTTGATCGTAATGCGCCCAAAAGCGCCGGCCGTGAAGTTCGGCTCGACGGTCATCCGCATCCGGTCGCCCGCTTTAAGCGCACGGCCCGACGCGCTCAAAAGCTTCCACGGAATAACGACCGTCTGCGCATACCCCTTGCCGTCCGGATCGACAAGAAAACTCTGCTTCGCCCCATGCTCGCCGGCATGTTCGAGGGTTTCCAAAACATTCAGTTTAAACCCGTTGGTCGCGCCCGGCGACGCGCGCTTGATCACCGATTTTCCCGTCTTGTCGCGCCAGCAATCCCACCATGTCGCCGTCTGGTCCGGCGTATCCGGAAAGAAAACAAAGCGCAATTGCAAACAGTCGCCGTTGAACGCATGGCCGCCCGCTCCTTCGGGATTATTGAGCGGCGTGGGGTCTTTCCATTTCGCCAGCACGTACAAATTATCCTGATCGTAATTGGCGTAAACCCAGACGGAAAATTGGTCGCGCAGGTGTTCGAGATCGCCGCACGCGAACAATCCGCCGGACAAATCCCATCCGTCGGTTCGGCCGTCCAGCGCAATGGCGCCGGATGCGGGGAGAACGTGCAATCGCTGATTTTCGGTTTCGGTCGCCCATGCCGCGCCGCTCGCGGCCACTATCGCCGCCATGACGATGATTAATTTTATTTTGATCATTTTCTCCGCCTCGGTCCTACCCGCGAAATCAAAACTTCGCGAGTGAATTCGTACATGATATACGATGAGCCGTTGCCCGCGAGATTGAATTCCTGGCGGCCATCAGCGACCATCTCCGACTCAAGCGATGAACGGTTATACGACGCACGCGAAGGATACTTGATGAACAGCTATCGGCCTATTTTTCTTCTGGCGATTCTTCTGGTTCCGTCGATCCTTCTCGCGTCGGCCGAGCCCAACTTCGGCGAATTTGATCGGCGGGCGCGGGCGGGCGAGCATCTAAGCGTCGTCTTCTTCGGCGCCTCGCTGACTTGGGGCGCCAACTCGACCGATCCGCAGCACACGTCTTACCGCGCCGACGTTCAGCGACGGCTGGAAACGGCCTACCCGCAGGCGCATTTCGCCTGCCGCGATTCGGCCATCGGCGGCACCGGATCGCAACTCGGCGTCTTTCGGCTCGATCGCGACGTGTTGAGCCATCATCCCGATCTGGTCTTTCTCGACTTTTCCGCCAATGACGATATTTATTCGGATACGCCCGAAATACTGGCCAGTTATGAGGCGATCGTTCGGCGGATTCTGCTGGAAGCGCGCTGTCCTTTGGTTCAGGTGATTTTCCCGTTTAAGTGGAACGCGAAGCGCGAAGAACTCGCGAAGATGAAACGCCGCGACGCCCATCTGGCCATCGCCGCCGCTTACAACACCGCCGTCGGGGACGCCATCGCGCTGACGGTCGATCGCGTGGAAAAAAGGGAGGCGTCTCTCGATGCGATCTGGCCGGCCGATGGCGTGCATCCGGGCGACGTTGGGTATTCGCTGTTCGCCGACGCGGCGTGGAATGCATTTCAGGAGGCCGTGCGAACCGGGCGCGCGTGCGTCGTCCCGCCAAAAATGTTGTATGCCGATACGTATATGACCAGCTCGCGCGCTCGGCTTACGTCGATCTCCCCGATCCCGGCCGGTTGGCACGCGGGGAGGGCCAACCTCACGTCGGCATATTTCGATATGCTCATGTCGCGCTGGCTCGACGACGAATTGATCGCGAGCAACCGCGTCCCGGCGCCGGGCCCGTACGGAAAACCGACCGCGACGGCTCAGGACGTGTCTAAACTCCAGTATCGCTTCCGCGGGCGAATGGCGCTGTTGTTTGGCGAATCGACGCCGATCTCCGGGAAATATCGTCTCTATCTGGATGGCAAGCCCATTGAACAAAAGCCGCCGCGAGTGAAGACGGTAACGGCTGATTTCGACGCGGGCGACTTCGCCCGGCGGGCAAACGGAAATGTCCATTTGGTGCAAGTGGTGGCGGAGGGACTGGATCCGGCGGTGGAACACGTTTTGGAAATCGAACCTGTTTTTACGTCCGCCACGGCGCAGGAACTCCGGATCGAAAGTATTTGCGTCGCCGGGATTCCGTAGGCGCTTCGGCGCCCGGTTTTCCGACCGAAATCCGCTTCGCGCTCCGTCGGGCATCGCGGTATTCGCGATGCCGCCCAGATCGCATTTCTTCCGTCGGCGTAGCGAAAGCCGATCGCGAAACACAATGCGAAAGCGGGCCGCTATCGGTAAACGAACGAGACGCTTGAGCCAAACGAGAAACGTCGAAGGCGCCCATTATGTTGTGAGCAGTCACGGCGTCTCTATACTCTCCTCCTCACGACTAGGAGCACAATGATCCCGACCAACACGGACGTGAACGTCAACATTAAGGAATCAGTACCGGCAAACGCCGAGGCCGTCGTCGTATTTTCGATTGAAGGAGAGGTTGGCGCCGAGAGCATCGGCGCGGCCGAGCATCAGGCGCTTCAGCGGCTTGCCGCCGCGGGCGCGGCGCGCGGGAAGGCCAAGGAAGTCATCTTCGATGTCGTACAGACGGCGCCGGGAAAACATCGGCGTATTTTTTCGATCGGCCTGGGCAAAGGCGAGAAAATCACCCTTGAGACATTGCGGCAGGCCGGGGCGCAGGCGTTTCGGGCGCTGCGAAAACATCGATTAGGCAAGGCGGCGGTCGCGATTCCGGTGATCGCGAACATCGCGCCCGCCCTCGCCGCCGAAGCGATCGCCACCGGGCTGTTGCTGTCGGCGTTCGACTACGAGGAATATAAGGGCGCGGGGCAAAAAAAAGACGATGAGCCGGCGTTCAAGCGCGCCGACGTGACCGTAATGGCCGCGGGGCGGGATTCGGCGGCGATTCGGTCGGGCGTGGATCGGGCGCGCGTAATCGCCGACGGCCAAAACTTCGCCCGCAGCATCGCTTCGCGGCCGGGCAACAACATCAACCCGCCGGAACTGGCCAGGGTCGCGCGCGAGATGGCGGGGGAAGTCGGGCTGCGTTGCCGGGTCATGGACGAGAAGGAATTGGCCAAACTCGGCATGGGCGGCATTCTCGCCGTCGGCGCGGGAAGCATCGCCACGCCACCACGATTGATCGTGCTGGAACATGGCGCGCCGGTCGGCGGCAAAGGGAAGAAAAACAAGAACGCTTCCAAGCCGCTCCTGATCGTCGGCAAATCGATCACGTTCGACAGCGGCGGCATCTCCATCAAGCCCGCCGAAAAAATGGGGAAGATGATTTACGATAAGTGCGGCGGGATGGCCGTGCTGGGATTGATGTACGTGCTGGCCAAACTCAAGTCGCCGGTCCATGTGGTCGGCATCCTTTCAAGCGCCGAAAATTCGCTCAGTTCGATGGCTTATCGTCCCGGCGATATTTTGCGGATGTACAACGGCGTCACCGTTGACGTCACCAATACCGACGCCGAAGGCCGCCTTGTCCTCGGCGATGCCCTCGCGTGGGGAATCGAGACATACGAGCCCGCCGCCGTCGTCGATCTGGCGACGCTGACCGGCGGCGTCATCACCGCGCTGGGCCGCAACATCGCCGGCGTGATGAGCAACAGCGATTTGCTTGTCGGTGAGTTGAATGAAGCGGCGGAGTCGGCCGGCGAAAAAATCTGGCGGTTGCCGCTGGGCGAGGAGCAGCGCGATCAGATTCGCGGCGATCACGCCGACATCGTCAACGCCGCCGGCCGCGAGGGCCATCCATTGCAAGGGGGCGCTTTCCTGAGCTTTTTTGTGCCGGCGGACGGGTCGATCCCGTGGGCGCATCTTGATATCGCGGGCGTGGCCGACACGGAAAAAGAGCTCGGATATTACGGCAAAGGCGCCACCGGATGGGGCGTTCGCACGCTGCTGAAGTGGATCGAAAAACGAGCGATATAAGAAACAACTTCGGCGCCCTCTGCCTCGCAGGGCCCCGTGAAGGAAGAGGGAGCCGGAATGCTTCCGTTCCAAAACCAGTATTTTGAACACCGTGACTCCGCGACGGTAATTAGAATGCCGCCGCGGTCGGCGTGTGTGGTTATTGGTTATCGCGGCGCGGAGGGGGTATTCATGCACGCGATTCTACAGCTTACTCGGAGCCTTTTCATGCATTGCAAGACGGTCGCGATCTACTCGCTCGCTTTTGGATTTGGCGTCTATTGTTGCTTGGGAAACTCCGCGGTCCGCGCCGCCGAGACGATCGTCAAGGCCGATCCGCGCGATGCCGCCGACGAAGGCAAATCATTTCATCTTCCGCCCGGGTTTGAGGCTCAGCTTGTCGCCAGCGAACCGGATATTCATAAGCCGATCAACATCGCGTTCGACGACAGAGGCCGGCTATGGGTGACCGACACGGTCGAGTATCCATTCCCGGTCGCCGAAGGAAAGCCGACGCGCGATACGGTGAAAATCCTCGAAGATTTCGGCGCTGACGGCCACGCGCGAAAAATATCGACGTTCGCCGACAATTTGAATATTCCCATCGGCGTTTTGCCGCAGCGGAACCGCGACGGCCACGATAGCGCCATCGTCTACTCTATCCCCGGAATCTGGCGGTTCACCGATACGAAAAATCAAGGCAAAGCCGATCAGCGCACGCTCCTGATCACGGGGCAAGCTCACGAAGACACCCACGGCATGACCGGTTCCTTCAACGAAGGTTTTGACGGCTGGATCTATGCCGTCCATGGCTTCAAAAACAACTCGACGCTTACCGGAACGGATGGCTCCAAAATCTCCATGACCTCCGGCCACACCTACCGCTTCGACACCGCCGGCGGCCATCTGCAGATAAACACCTCCGGCCAGGTCAACCCTTTTGGCATGTGCTTCGACCCGCTGGGCGATCTGTTCACCAGCGACTGCGAAACGATGCCGATTCTGCTCACGCTTCGCGGCGCATACTATTCAAGTTTTGGGCGCCCGCACGACGGCCTGGGCTTCGGTCCGGACATGACCGATCACATGTACGGGTCGAGCGCCATCGCCGGCCTGCTCGACTACAGCGCCGAGCAATACCCGGCCGAATATCAGAACATGATGCTGGTCGGCAACGTGGTCACCAACAAAATCAATCGCGCCCAGCTTGTTCCCAAAGGCTCGGCGTTTCATGGCGACGACGAACCCGATTTTCTGGTCTCCGACGATCATTGGTTTCGCCCCGTCTGCATCAAGCTCGGACCCGACGGCGCCATTTACGTCGCCGATTTTTACAATCGCATCATCGGCCACTACGAAGTCGACCTACACCACCCCGGCCGCGACAAACAACGTGGCCGAATCTGGCGAATCGTTTACACCGGCAAAGACGCTAAGCCGGCGCCCACCAAGCCGTTCGATCTCACCAAGGCGTCGACAGCCGAGGTGATCGCGTATCTCTCGGATTCGAATTTCGCGAGTCGCATGCTGGCCACGAATTACCTGGCCGACGTGACCGGTCCCGCCGCCGCCGCTCCGATCGAGGAGGCGATGTCAAAATCGCCTTCACCGTTTCTGAAAGCACATGGAATGTGGGTGTTGAAGCGGATTGGGGCCCTAGATGATTCGATGCTTAAAGCGTTTGCGACGGATAGCGATCGGCTGGTTCGCGTTCATGCGATGCGTGTTTTATCGGAGACCGCGAATTGGAGTGCCGACGAACGGAATCTGGCGCTGGCGGGCTTGAAGGACATCGACGCGGTTGTGCGGCGATGTGCCGCCGACGCGGTCGGCCAGCATGTTCAGCTTGAGAATGTTCGTCCGCTGCTGGACGCCTGGCAACAGGCGCCACTGACCGACAAGCATCTGATTCACACGATTCGCATGGCGGTTCGGAATCAGCTTAACGATTCGGCGATCGCGGACAAATTGCCGTTGCCGGGGTGGAGCGAGCAGGACGCGCAGGAGTTGGTGGATGTCGCCGCGGGAGCGACTTCGCCGGGATCGACGTTGCTGGTGGTGAGGGAGGTTGGCGTGGGGCCGATCGACCCGGAGAAATTAACCGGCGCCTTTCGTCATGTGGGCCGGTATGGGACTGACGAACAGGCGGAAACACTCGCGAAAATCGCCAGTACGAAATTGGCCGACGACGATTCGGCGCAGGTGACTGTGTTCAAGGCGCTTCAAGAGGGCGTGCTGCAGCGCGACGGCCACCTGGGCGCGGTGGGACAGGCCTGGGGTCATGGACTGGCTCTGCGCTTGCTGGAAAAGCCGGGCGATCCATTTGGCGGTTGGGTACGCGGGACACTGAACGATTCCGCGCCGAAGAAGGAAGTCTGGTCGGTCGAGATGCGCCGCGGCGCCGACGGGGTGCTGGCGCCGTTTATCTCGTCTCTTCCGCTGGGCGAAAGTGGCGTGGGGACGGTGCGATCGAAGGATTTCGTCATCCCGCCGCAGCTCAGCTTTTTTCTGGCGGGTCACGACGGAGCGCCCTCGACCAGGCAGGCGCCGAGGAATGTCGCACGATTGAAGGCGTCCGATACGGGCCAGACGATGATCGAGACCCCCGTGCCGCGGAATGACGTCGCGCGAAAGATCACCTGGGACCTAAAAAAATTCGCCGGCCAAAAGGGTTTCTTTGAAGCGACCGACGGCGACGACGGCGCTTCATACGCGTGGATGGCGTTCGGTCGATTCGATCCGCCGGTGGCATCGGTTCCGGCGGCGGCGGAGCATCACCGCCTGCAGACGGCGATCGAGATCGCCGCTCCGCTGAAAATCAGCGAATTGCAATCGCGGGTCGCCGACGTGCTGGCCGATCGCGATATCGACACCGAGACACGCATCGCCGCCGCCAAGGCGCTACCGCTGCTGAGCGACAAGTCCGCCGTTCACGAAAAGGAGTTGGCGTCGGTTCTCATCGACACGACCGCTCCCGATGCCCTTCGCGAAGCCGTGGCCGCCGCCCTTCAGCAGGATACGTCGCCGACGGCGGTTTCCGCGTTCATCATGGCGATCAGCGCCGCGCCGCAAAAGCTTCAGCTTGCGCTGGCCAAATCGCTTGCCGCCAGCCCCGGCGGCGCCGAGGCGCTGCTCGACGGCATCGCCGCCGGCAAGGCGTCTCCTCGCCTTCTTCAAGACGCGAACGTTCGCGAACGGCTTGGCGTTTCCAAACCGGCGAATCTGTCCGAACGCATCGCGAAGCTGACCGCAAATCTTCCGGCCTCCGACCTGGCGATCCAAGCCCTTATCAACGACAGAACGCGTAACTTCAGTCGCGCAAAGTCCAATCCACAGCACGGCCAGCAAGTCTTCACGCAAAACTGCGCCGTCTGCCACAGCGTCGCGGGCGTCGGCGCCCACGTCGGCCCACAACTCGACGGCATCGGCATCCGCGGCGTCGCGCGCTTAAGCGAAGACATCCTCGACCCCAGCCGGAACGTAGACGCGGCGTTTCGCTACAACACCTACCAGCTTCTCAGCGGCGACGTCCTGGCCGGCATCCCGCGCCGAGAAGAGGGAGATACCATTACCGTCGCCGATTCCACCGGCAAGGAAGTGCAAATACAAAAGTCAAAGGTGAAGCGCGTGGTTCCCTCGAATCTGTCGCTGATGCCAAGCAATTTCGGCGAAATATTAAAGGTGGGAGATTTCGATGACTTGATGGGCTATCTGTTGACGCAGCTGAAGTGACGCTTTCTTACTTCCCTCGCGAGGTCAAAACTCCCGGCGGCGTCTGAATTACATCCATAATCAGCGCCCCCATCTCATTGGTCGTCTGCTCCCCGAATCGAACCCGCTTGGGCGGATTACTCGGATTCGACAGATTGTCCGACGAATTATCGAACGTCCATACGCATTCCACCCGCGTCCCGGCGGGCAGATGCAAAGGTTCCGCCGGCTGGTAGTAACCCTGCCAGTTAAAGTCCCAGTCCGAAATGGAAAGAAGCGGCTCGGCCGTCCCGTCCGGCAAAGTCGCCGTGAGCTTCACCGTTCGACCCAGCAGATGCATGTGAGGGAAGAGGCCGACCACGTCCGCGTCGAATTTGAGCGTCTGCGAAGCGCGGAGCGTGAATTCCTTTTCACCCGGCGCGATGTTCACGTCCCTGTTGAAAAGCACCACGACCTGCACCGTTCCACGCGGCTTTTCATCCGTGAAATAAAAGCCGACGGTCGATCGCTCATCCTCCAATTTGCCGTCGGGATGCAAATGCAACTGCAAGACCAGTACCTGTTGTGAAGGCCATCGGTAAGCATACCCCCGCGGCAACGGCGAAACGTCTTTGCCAGGAGCCCATATGCCAAGCGGCCCAGGCAGCCGGTCCCCAGGCGCCGCCAGTCCGCTGGAAAAACCGGGTCCCGTTCCGGCCGGCTCGGCGTCGAGCCGCTCGCGAGCGTCACGTGCAGACATTGTCGTCAAAACAGCGTGATGCACGATCTTGCGGAGCTGCGGTCGATATTCCACGGCTTTCAGATATTTGCCCGCCGGGATCCGCACTGGAATCACAAAACACCGATAGACGTCGCGCCCCTCGGCGGCCAGCGCGTACGTGTCGCTCATGCTGACCACCATGTCCGGCTCACCCAGTTGCCACCCCGCGACAAATTTCGGCGCGGCAGGCTCGGAGGCCGAATCGCCTTCCGGACAGCCTTGCGCTTCCCAACGCCGCAGTAGCTCGATCTGCGCGGCGCTGAGCCTTCTCTCGCCGATGAAATGAGGCAAAGGCGCGTCAGGCTTCCACGGCGGCATCACCTTGCGAGACGTAATGTCGACGATCTGCTTCGCATGCTTCTTCACGTCGCGATAACTGAGCAGCGAAAACGGAGCGGCTTCGCCGTCACGATGACAGATCGCGCAGTTGGCGTAGACCAACGCGGCAATGTCGTCGTTGAAGTTGGGACGTGGATTATCAACCGCCGCGGCGAACGCCGGGTTCTGGATGGAACAGAGGCAGATGATCAACAAGGTCGTCGCAATATGGGCCGGGTTATTGATGTGGAAGCGACAACGGACCATGGATTTGTCTCCTGCAACGTATACGCATGGGAGATGGAAAGGATGCAGACCGCGTTATCGAATGTCTGCGCTTCTTCTTCTCTTGGTTTCGCGGCGACCGGGCGTTCCAAACAAATTCTCTCTCGAAGCGAATCAGCTCCAAGGGATAGGAATCTTCAGCGGCATCGGTCATTCGGCGGCGTTCCGCGTCTTCAGTAATTCCAAGACGCGCCGCACCGCCTCGGCGATGGAAATCTCATGTGTCGGTAATGTCAGATCAGGATTCGTCGGCGTCTCGAACGCGGCGCTGACGCCGGGGAAACTGGACAGGCTGCCAGCCTCGGCCATTTCGTAGGCGCCGGTCGTGTCGCGGCGCTTGCAGAAATCAGCGGGGGCTGAGAGATATATTTCGACGAAGCGGTCAGCCCCGATCGCCTGGCGCGCTTTTTCGCGGACGGCTTGGTGCGGCGCCACGAACGCGCAGATGCAGATCAAGCCGGCGTCGTTGAGAATTTTCGCCACCTCCGCCGAGCGGCGCAGATTTTCAGAACGATCGTCGGCGGTAAAGCCCAAATCCCGGCTGAGCCCTTGCCGCATGGTCTGGCCATGTAGTACCGTCACGGCGCGCCCCATGTCGAAAAGCTCGCGTTCCAACGCATACGCGATTTCCGCTTTGCCCGAACCAGTCAGGCCGGTGAGAAGGATGGTAATCGGCTTTTGACCGAGGCGCGATTCGCGCTCTTGTGCCGTGACATGACTGATGACGGCGCCGAGCTGTTTCGTGGACGATTGCTGATTCCAGTGATCACCGGCCGCCCCACTGGCTTGGGGCTCGAGGATCATCCCGGCGCCCACGGTCGAATTGCTTAATCGATCGATGATGATGAAGGCGCCGGTCGACGCGTTGATTTTATACGGATCATACGCGATCGGCTGATTGAGGCTCAGCAGCACGTGGCCAACCTCGTTGAGGCCCAGTTGCGTGATGGGCCGTTTTTCGAGCGTGTTGACGTCGACGCCATATCGCAGGTCGGCGATTTCCCCGCCGACCACGCGGGTGGTCTGCTTGATCCAGTAATTTTTTCCGCGCGCGAATGGTTTCTCGGCCATCCAGACGACCATCGCCTCCACCTGTGCCGAAACGTGCGGCTGCTCTTCGGGATGAACGAGCATGTCCCCCCGGCTCACGTCGATTTCATCTTCCAGCGTGAGCGTCACCGCCATCGGGGTGAAGGCTTCTTCAAGTTCGCCGTCGTAGGTGACGATCGATTTCACCTTGCTGCGTTTGCCGGACGGCAGGGCCATCACTTCGTCGCCCTTGCGGATGATGCCGGAGGCGACGGAGCCGGAGAATCCACGAAAGTTGAGGTTGGGCCGAAGGACGTATTGCACGGGAAATCGCATTTCGGTCAGATTGCGATCGGAGGCGATGTGGGTTGTCTCCAGGTGATTTAAGAGCGGCGCGCCCTGGTACCAGGGCATGGCGGCGCTCTTGTCGACGACGTTATCGCCCTTCAACGCCGACAGGGGAATGAACTGAACATCGGGAATATCGAGCTTGGCGACGAAGCCGGTGTAGTCGGCCTTAATTTTCTCGAAGGCCTCCTGTGAGAAGCCGACAAGATCCATTTTATTGATGGCGACGACGACGTGCTTGATGCCGAGCAAGGAGACGATAAACGAATGCCGGCGGGTCTGCGTGACCACGCCATGGCGTGCGTCGATCAAGATAATCGCGAGCTGGCACGTGCTGGCGCCCGTGGCCATGTTGCGGGTGTACTGCTCGTGGCCGGGCGTGTCGGCAATGATGAATTTGCGTTTATCGGTCGAGAAATAGCGATAGGCGACGTCGATGGTAATCCCCTGTTCGCGCTCGGCTTTGAGGCCGTCGGTGAGCAGGGCGAGATCGATGCCGCCCACTTCGCCGGTGGTTCCGAATTTGACCGAATCGCGTTTCACGGCGGCAAGCTGGTCTTCATAGATCATCTTGGTGTCATGAAGGAGGCGGCCGATAAGCGTGGACTTGCCGTCATCGACCGAGCCGCAGGTGAGAAAGCGCAGAAGCTCTTTCTTCTGATGCCGATCGAGGTAGGCGTTGATGTCTTCGTGAAGCAGTGTTTGAGTCATGGCACGTTTTGCGAGAGCGTTGCCCCAAAAATAAACGCGTAATTACAATGTAAGTACGAACAAGAAATTGCCCTCAAAAATTCGCGGCCCGGGAGCGCTCGCCCCAGAACCGAAATGCTTAAAGGCTAAACTCGTTCGAATTGGAAATTCTCGCGGCGTTCGGTTGCCCAAGGCTCTGATTGAGCAAACAGGACTGGGCGAGGACATCACCCTTCGCGCCGTTGGGAGTCGCATCATCATTGAGGGCCGAGCGAATCCGCGAGCGGGATGGGTAGAGGCTGCCAAAGCGGTGAACGCAGAACATGGCAATGAGTTGACGGAGGAAGATCGAGAATGGCTCGACGCGCCACTGAGCAGCGAATTCGATGAGAAGGAATGGACGTGGTAGTTGAACAATTCGAAGTTTACCTTGTCGAACTCGACCCGGCCCGCGGTCCTTAAATTAAAAAAACACGGCCTTGTTTGATTATTGGTCCGAACGAAATGAACGATTACGTTCATACGGTTATAATTGCGCCGCTGACGTCCACCATTCGAAGATACCGGTGGCGAGTGGCGTGCCGGTTCGGAGGCCGCGAGGGCCAGATCGCGTTGGATCAAATGCGCTGGGTCGATCATCTTCGTCTCATTAAGCGAATCGGAACGCTCGATAGCGCCACAAGGCCCGACGTTCGAGAGACGCTTCAGAAGATGTTCGAATGATCGGTTCATCGTCGACGTTCACCATGGGTATTCAAAAATACCCTTCCCGCTTCTTCTGCTCCATCGATCCCTGCTCATCGTGATCGATCACCCGGCCCTGCCTTTCGGAATTTTTCGCGACCAGCATCTCTTCGATAATCTGCGGCAGCGTCGTCGCGTCGCTTTCGATCGCGCCGGTTAACGGATAGCAACCCAGCGTACGAAAGCGGACGACTTTCATCTGGGGTTTTTCCCCCGGCTCAAGCCGCATGCGCTCGTCGTCCACCATGATGAGGTTTCCGTCGCGCTCCACCACCGGCCGCGGGGCGGCGAAATAGAGCGGCACGATCGGAATATTCTCCAGATGAATGTATTGCCAGACGTCCAGCTCCGTCCAGTTGGAGAGCGGGAAGACGCGGATCGATTCGCCCTTGTTCACCTTGCCGTTGTAGAGGTTCCATAGTTCGGGGCGCTGGTTTTTTGGGTCCCATTGATGATTGCGGTCGCGAAAGGAATAAACCCGCTCCTTGGCCCGGCTCTTTTCCTCGTCGCGCCGGGCGCCGCCGAAGGCCGCGTCAAAGCCGTGCCGCTGAAGGGCGTCTTTTAGAGCCTGCGTCTTCATGATGGAGGTGTATTTGTTTGAGCCGTAATCGAAGGGATTGATTCCTTCCTTCACCGCGTCCCAATTCGTGTGAATCAGAAGATCGAGGTTGTTTTCCTTGCAGAAGCGATCGCGGAAGGCGGTCATCTCCTTGAACTTCCAGGTCGTATCGACGTGCAGCAGCGGAAATGGAAGCCGGCCCGGATAAAACGCCTTAATGGCCAGTCGCACCATGCAGGCCGAGTCTTTGCCGATCGAGTAGAGCATGACCGGGTTGGCGAACTCCGCCGCCACTTCACGGATGATCTGGATGCTCTCCGCCTCGAGTTGTTTGAGATGGGTAAGGTTGTAACTGCTCATCGCTTCTTCGCACCGTCTGGCCCTGGGACAATCCCGAAAAGACTATAGGGCCGATAAGGCGGGCTGCAAGAGCCAACGGCGTAAGATGATGGTATGCTGAAATTTTATGACTCTCGAGAAGACGATCGTTGTCGATAGCGCCCTGGCCGGCCAAACCCTCGCGGCCGTCGTTCGCCGGTCCTTCGGCTCGCTCACGTGGAACCAGACACGACAACTCATCGCCGCTCGCCGGGTACGGGTGGACGCCAGCGTTTGTCTTGACGATGCTCGACGTCTGAAGGTTGCGGAAAAAATCGACGTACTTGCCGCATCATCCGCAAGGCCGGCGGCGGAAATGGCCGTTCGCATTGTTCATCGCGACGCCGATCTGGTGGTGGTCGAGAAGCCGCCCGGCATTCAGACCGTACGGCGGATCGAAGAACGAAACTGGAGCGATGAGCGAAAGCAACGTCAGCCTGTTCTCCTGGAATTGGTGCAGCGAATGGTCGATGCCGAGCGCGCTGGCGCCGGCGGAAGACGCCGCGGCGCCGACAAGAAACTCTCTCGTCCTCGACCTAAGGCGCCCCCGATGGCGCCAACGCGCGTGCGGCCGGTCCACCGCCTCGATCGCGATACCAGCGGGCTGATGATGTTCGCCATCTCCCCGGCGGCCGAGGCCGAACTCGTTCGCCGGTTTGCGGGCCATTCGATCCAGCGCGTGTACCTGGCCGTTGCGATCGGGATTTTACGCGAGGCGAAAAAGATTGAAAGCTGGATCGTCCGCGATCGCGGCGACGGAATCCGCGGAAGCGTGCCCGGCGGAAAGTCGTCACCGACGGGGCAGCGCGCGGTGACGCATGTGCGGCCGGTGAAACATCTCGGCAAGGAATTCACGATTGTGGAATGCAAACTCGAGACCGGTCGAACCCATCAGATTCGCATCCATATGGCCGAGATGGGACATCCACTGTGTGGCGAGAAGATCTACTTGCGAGCAAAAACCGACGAGCAGATAACCGTGCTTCACGGCGGGGCGCCTCGGCAGGCGCTGCACTCGGCGGAGTTGGAGTTCGAGCATCCGACGACCGGAAAGACGATGCGGTTTGAATCGCCCTGGCCGCCGGATTTGGCGCGATGGCTGGGGCACCACGCGAGCAGCGAAACGGGGTCGCATCGTCGCAT